>AP025573.1:50000-587500 GCA_022845895.1 Lachnospiraceae bacterium | reverse complement strand
GTTCTTGTTTATCGTCACCGACCATTCCAGGTAGCTTATTCCGGCAGAGTCCCTTTTAGCCTCACCCTTTTTAGATAGTACGGAACCTGTCACTTCTTTTTCCGCCTTGCACGTAATAGCCGCAGGCAGTTCGTCTCCATGAAGCACAGCTGTATTGCTGAATGTCTTTGTCGTATTGGCCGCCAGGAATTCTCTGTCCGTTATCTTCGTCCTGAACGTCATGGTATATTGCTTATCCAGGTACGACGGCAGGTCAATCCGAAGGGTTCTTGAAGATGCCTCATAGGACTCTGTCACCAGTTGCCCTGACGGCGACTTAAGGCTCAGGCTTCCCGCCACATACCCCTGGCCGTCCGGTATCACGTCTTCTATGTAAGCGTTATGGAAGGGCATTCCATTCTGGTTGCAAGTAAGCTGCCACTCAATTTCACCGGTTGCACTGTCGTAGGAGCCGGCTGTCTTGGCAAACATCTCACTTATAATCTCAGGCTCAGATGTGACGGCATATTCTGCACCGCCGGTTAGGATGACCGCTTCATTTTTAAACGGTCTGCTCTTATAACCGTTTACCGCCCATATATTCGCGTCATCTACCGTTGTCTGAAACTGGAATTCTACCACTTCTGATATATCCTTTGTTATCTTCCCCGTCAGCTTGCGGCTGTCCTCGTCATATTGGAACGTAATACCCGAATCACTGCCTTTTGTGATATGGATATCATCTGCCCCCACGAAATCACTGCCCTTTTTCACAAAGGTAAGCCCCTCTGGTATCGTATCTTCCACCTGGAGAGGATTTCCCAGAGTACTTTCATATTGATTCAATGTAATGGTCCATGTAATCGTATGATTCTTCCGGTTATAGCTGCCTGTCTTGGCTATCAGAGCATTGTTTACCTTGACCGACGCATCTTTTGTGACGGAAACAGAAGGGTCAGGCCCCGGCCCTCCGGTAAACTCAACATGGTTTTTGAACTCTTTCGTCTTATTTTCATCGTAGTATTCGTCAGCCACTGTCGTCGTATAATGTATCGTATAAGTTTCATCTATATCTCCAAGACTGACGGCTATATTCTGTCCGGACACGGTGACAGCGCCGGAAAAGGTAGAAGTCACGTCGTCTCCGGCTGTATTTCGAATTACTACACCTCCTGCCCCGCCCTTTACTGTAAGGCCTGTCGGCATCGTATCACTTATCTTCGCATTTTGGATGCCCAGGCGGTTGCTGTTGACCGTCACCGTCCAGTCAATCTCCCTTGCTCCACCACCTGCAAGCACGCCTGCTTTATCCAGCAGCCTTCCGTTGATTGTCACATCTGCAGCAGCAGCTCCTGTTGCAGCCTTCTTTGTCTCAGCGTTTACTATACTGTTACCGGCATCATCTTTCTTGTATGGTTCCTCCACGAACTCATATGCCGCCTCCGCTTTGTTGGTAAATTTCACAGAATCCTTGCCACCGCTGAATATCCCCAATTCAAAAGACGTCTGCAGCGTCAATGTATAAGAGTCGCCAAGCCCGGCAGAAAAACCGCCTGGGAACTCATAAGTAATTTCCCCGGCTGCACTCTTTGCTATGGAACCGCCCGTGACCGGTGTGCCGTCTGCCTCTTCACAACTGTAGGCATCAGGATCCGTCTCATCGAAGTTCAGCCCTTCGGGAAGCGTATCCGTTATCAAAAGTCCCGTGACCGGAAGGTCAGCTGGGGCCGCATTTTCCACTTTAAGCGTAATCCTCCATGGTATCGTCAGGCTGCCAAGATCCGGGTTGCCTGCCTGCTTCACGATAGATACCTCCGCACTCTGCTTGTCAATGGCAAAGTCAATGGTTATCTTGTCCGATCCGTCAGGCAGCCCGAGGCCAAAATCGATGTCCTGCTTCCCTTCGTTTGGTATCTCATCTTCTGACAGTTCCCCGTCCATCCAGATATCTCCTTCCACACCTGCCTGTACCGCGTCTGCATCAGAAAAAACGAGTTTAACTACATTCAGACTCTGGGCACTGTCATAATGTACCGTTCCCCGCGCCACCTCACTCCCCTCCATAGTAACAGGGAATGTGGTTCCGTCTTCCATATGTATTTCCTTTGGAATAGAAAAAGTATATTCTTTCCCAGTCTCATATCCTCCTGCCGGGATTATATAATGATAGACGAGGTACACCTCTGTGCCCCGTTTTACATCTTTTAACGTGGCAATGTCATTCCTGTCCTTGTCTACAACTTTAATCCCCGTAAAAAAATCCGTCTGTACTGACTCTGACGCCGTAGCAGGCCCATCGGCACGCAGCGTCGCTGCGCATACGAAGCTCAACACTGCAGCCAGCAGACACGCGCCAATTATTTTCCCCTTTTCAAACATATATCTAACACCCCTTTTGTATAATATGATACTGGTAGCAAAAGGCATTTTCACCTTCATATCATATATTAATATTTAATACAATTAAGGCAGTGCGTCTATATACTCTACTCTTTTGATACATTTTTTACGGAATTATAAAGCAAAGAGCCGGAAACTCCTCTACGGAATTTCCGGCTCCTCTTTTAAGAGCGGAGAGGGTGGGATTCGAACCCACGCGCCCTCTCGGACAAACGGTTTTCAAGACCGCCTCGTTATGACCACTTCGATACCTCTCCACATATTCAATCAGGCCGCACTTTCTCAGCGACAATATGCATTTTATCATACATATATTACAGCGTCAATATATAATTATTAAGATTTTCAAATTTTTCCATTAACGAAAGCGCGGGCGACTGCCAGGTCTTCCGGCGTTGTAATCTTGATGTTCCGGTACGAGCCTTCTACAAGCTTCACCGGCACATCCATGTACCGTTCTACTGCCATGGCGTCATCAGTTATCCCTTCACAGTCTTCCCCCATCATCTTAGAATATGCATCCATAATCAAAGAATTTTCAAATACCTGCGGTGTCTGAACCGTCCACACATATTTTCTCTTTGGAGTCTTTACGGCATAGTTGTCATCATCAATAAGCTTTACCGTATCCTTGCTTGGCATTCCTGCAACGCAGGCTCTGTATGTTCCGACTGCTTCATACTGCCTGTGCAGTATCTCTTCATCGACGAATGGCCTTGCTCCGTCATGTATGAAGACATAGCCGTCGCGGACCTGTCCATTTTCATCACGGACTGCCGCTTTCAGCCCCTCATAGACGGAATCATATCTTTCTCTGCCGCCTTCCACGATGGCTGTAACCTTTGCAAATTCGTACGGCTCTATGATCTGATTACGGACATATGTCTCCTGTCCCGCTCCCACCACGAGTACGACATCATCGATAACCGAAGACGTTTCAAATGTCTCTAATGCATAGCAGATTAACGGCTTCCCTCCCAGCTCAAGATACTGCTTCTGGACAGACGTCCCCATACGCGTTCCCTGTCCTGCCGCCAGCACGACAGCCGTACACCTCTTCTTTACTTCCATACCTTCACATTCCCCCGACATGCCCGAGTCTATCTCTCCCCGAGCTTTAGATTAGGCACCGCATTCAGATTCCATCCGTGCCTTGTGCCGTTCCTATATTCATAATATGCCGCCACGCCTATCATAGCCGCATTGTCTGTACAGTAGACAGGCGATGGATAGTAGAATTTGATTTTCCTCTCCGCACAGGCTTTTGCCATGGCTTCGCGCAGCGCGCTGTTGGAAGCCACTCCGCCTGCTATGGCGAACTTGTCCATATGGTATTCCTCCACGGCATGCATCGCATGTTCCACAAGCACATCCGTAACCGCTTTTTGAAAAGAGGCGGCCACGTCAGCCTGGCTGTATGCCTCTCCCTTCATCCGGCAGCCGTTGATATAATTCAGCACGGCCGACTTAAGGCCGCTGAAGCTGAAGTCAAAAGGGGCATCTTCCATATGCGCCCTTGGAAATGCAATCGCGTCAGGATTCCCTTGCTTAGACACTTTGTCAATCTTAGGGCCGCCCGGATACCCAAGCCCGATGGCCCTGGCAACCTTGTCGAACGCTTCCCCTGCCGCATCGTCCCTTGTGCGTCCGATGATATCGAATCTGCCGTAATCGTTAACTCTGACAAGATGGGTATGTCCCCCGGACACTACCAAGGAGAAAAATGGTGGCTCCAGTTCCTTGTGTTCGATGAAGTTAGCAGCGATATGACCTTCAATATGATGGACCCCTACGAGCGGCTTTTTCGAAGCGTAAGCAATCGCCTTGGCCGAAGCTGTGCCCACAAGCAGCGCTCCTACGAGGCCCGGACCATATGTGACTCCTATGGCATCGATGTCGGACAGTGTCACCTCCGCCTCGTCAAGCGCCGCCTGTATCACCTGATTGATCTTCTCGATATGCTTTCTGGATGCAATTTCAGGTACGACGCCGCCATATAACGTGTGAAGATCAATCTGGGAAGAAATGACATTAGACAGCACATCCCGTCCATTTTTCACTACGGCTGCCGCTGTCTCATCGCACGAACTCTCAATTGCAAGAATCAGTATCTCTTTCTCTTCGCTCATAATATCTCCTATCCCTGTGAAAATGTCAGTTCGACCGTGCGCTTGTCCTTGGCCGCCACCGCATTAGGGAATATGGCCCGCACATCATCCATGTAATCCTCCGGACGCGTAAGCGACGGGCTGTAGTGGGTCAGCCACATTTCCCTGACTTCTGCGTCTTTGGCAAGACGGGCTGCCTCATGGAACGTCATGTGCTTATATTCTTTCGCCTTCTTCAGCTTGTCCTTCTCTCCATACATTCCCTCGCAGATAAACAAGTCGGAACCGGCTGCATTCTCCCGGATAGAATCGGTCGGCCTCGTATCTGTACAGTAGGCCAGCTTAATACCTTTTCTCGGGGGTCCAAGCACCATATCCGGCGTATACACCCTACCGCCTTCTTCTACTTTCTCCCCGTTCTGCAGGATACCCCAGTACTTCTTGGGAATGCCGGCCGCGCTCGCCCGGTCTACATCAAACTTGCCGGCCCGGTCCACCTCCATCGTATATCCATAGCAGATGACATTATGATTTACCCGGAACGCCTTCAGACGGTATCCGTTCATCTCAAATACCTGTTCCGGCTCTGTAATCTCGATATATTTGACAGGAAACGGCAGTTCCGGCGCGATTACCCTGAGCGCGTTTACTACTCTCTCAAGTCCCTTCGGCCCAATCAGCGTCAGCGGCTCTGTACGGTCTGCATTGCCCATCGTCAGAAGCAGGCCGGGAAGCCCGCTGATATGGTCGCCGTGATAGTGGGTAAAGCAGATTACATCAATCGGCTTAAAGCTCCACCCCTTCTCCTTGATAGCAATCTGCGTGCCCTCTCCACAATCAATCAGCACGCTGCTGCCGTTATACCGCACCATAAGCGCTGTCAGCCAGCGGTAAGGCAGCGGCATCATGCCGCCGGTTCCCAACAAACATACATCTAACATATCATACCTCTATTCTAAATCTTGATTTTAAATCCTTTTACCATTTCGTCATAACAGTCTTCACATAGATCAAAGCAGTCTACCTGATTGTCTTTGCCGGACTGATATCCCCATCGTTTTTCCACTTCAAGATAGTCCTCCTGGGGAACCCCTCTGGAAATGATAATCTCTTTCCCACATTTATTGCAAATAATTTTTTCAATATCTTTTGTCTCTTTTATCTTAACACTATACTGGCGCATACGATTCCTCCTGTGTGCATCTCACTTCGACTTCTCTGTGCTACGCCTACATTATAACGGACTGCCGCCGCAGTTCCTAGTGGGAACTGCTGTTAAAACTGTCAATTACCTGCCAAGCCTGCGGCTCATGAGCACCGCATCCTCCAAAGGATTAGCATAGTACCCCTTTCGTACGCCGTCCTCTTCAAAACCGTAATCTTTATAGAAGGCAGCCGCCGCTTCATTGCTTTCTCTTACTTCCAGCATGAGTCTTGCAATCCCTTTTTCCTCACAGAAATCCTCAAGCTTAAGCAGCATGTGTCCGGCAGCCCCTTGCCGCCTGCTGCCCTCCTCCACGGCAATCCTGGCAATCTCCCCTTCATCCAGTACATAATATACGATAAGATAGCCAATCAGCCTCCCTCCGTCGAAAGCCCCGAACAGTACCGAATTGTCCTGCCGGTATGTGTCACGGACCGCTTCATAGCTCCAGCTGTCCGGAAATATCTGCTGTTCCAGACAGGCTATCCTGTCAATGTCTGTTTCCTCTATCTGGCGTACTTCAAACATATCAACCGCCTCCTGTCTGCCCTACAGATCCTGTATGTCTTCAATCAGCTGCCGGACCGCTTCATCCTGCGTTGCCCAGCTTGTACAGAATCTTACAGCCGTATGGCCTTCATCGACCGCCTCCCAGAAGCTGAACGAATACTTCTCGGCCAGCTTCTCCATATGAGCGTTCGGAAGGATAGGAAACTGCTGGTTCGTATAGGAGTCATAGCGCAGTCCGTATCCTTTCTTCTGAAATGCGGCTTTAAGACGCATAGCGAGACGATCTGCGTGTTCTGCCACCTTATAATATAAACCATCCGTAAACAGCGTGTCAAACTGGATGCCGAGCAGCCTGCCTTTTGCCAGCATCCCTCCATTATGCTTGATCATATACCGGAAGTCTTTTTTAAGCGCAGGGTTGACAATCACTACGGCCTCCCCGAATAAGGCGCCTACCTTCGTACCACCTATATAGAATACATCGGTCAGCGCGGCAATATCCTTCAGTGTCAGCGTAGACGCTTCCGACATGATTCCATAACCGAGACGGGCCCCGTCCAGAAAGAGCGGCAGATTCCTCTCCCTGCACGTATCGTATAGTTCTTCCAGCTCTTCCTTGCTGTACAAGGTCCCATTCTCTGTCGGATGGGAGATGTATACCATGCCCGGCTGCACCATATGCTCATGAGTGACATCGTCCCAATGGGACTCATACATCCGGCGTACCTGGTCTGCCGTTATCTTTCCGTCTTCACTCGGAAGGGTCAGCACTTTGTGTCCGGTACCTTCCACCGCGCCTGTCTCATGTACATTGATATGCCCGCTCTCAGCTGCTATCACCCCCTGGAACGGGCGGAGGACAGAACTGATGACTGTAAAGTTGGCCTGTGTCCCTCCGACCAGAAAGTGTACGTCCGCGGACGGGGATCCGCACGCTTCCAGAATCTTCTCCCTTGCACTTTCGCAGTAGACATCCATGCCATATCCCGGCGTCTGCGTATAATTCGTCTCTTCCAACTTCTTCAGAATCTCTGGATGAGCCCCTTCCGTATAGTCGCATTCAAATATAATCATGATTCTTTCAACCTCTCTTTCCTCTCCCGTTCTGCCTGTGATACTCTAAGGTAATCCGGACGGTGTTGTGCCGCGGTCTCGCTCCTGCCTTCTGTCAGATACTTCAAACCAAGCGTTCCAAGTGCGGCTGCACGCTGGCGGTTCATATGCGCCGGCGCATAGTAGTGCTCGACTGCCAGCATCTCTTCCAGTATCCCTCTGTATACAGGAACCCCGTCTCCCAGGAATGTAACCTTCTCCCCGGCTTCGTTAAGCCGGTCGGCAAGCTCTCCAACCGGGACGGCCATCTGGTCTTCCAGCACTTCAAGCTTGTGCTCCATTCTGTACAGCCCTGTATATACCTGATTTCTCCTGGCATCCATGACCGGACATATGATGCCCGGCGTTCCATACAGGTTGTATGCCATGCCTTCCAGCGTAGGGACATGTATAAGCGGCTTATCAAGCGCCAGTCCCAGTCCCTTTGCGGTCGCCGAACCAATCCGCAGCCCGGTAAAGGAGCCCGGCCCCCCCGCAACTGCGATAGCATCAATTGTATCCATGTCCAGCTCGATCATCTTCACCACTTCATCGAGCATAGGCAGAAGTGTCTGAGAATGCGTCTTTTTATAATTTACCGTGTATTCCGCAACCGTCTGTTCTTCCTCGACGACAGCGACGCTGGCAACCAGTCCCGAGCTGTCCAGTGCTAATATGCGCATATGCCAATCCTCCGATAATCAAATCCCTTTTCCGGGTCCTTTTCTATCCTGACTTCCGTATAATGTTCCGGGAGAATCTCTTCTATGAGGTCCGCCCACTCAATCAGGCTCACCCCTTCCCCGTACACATAGTCTTCATAACCGATTTCATCCATCTCTTCTATGGAGCCGATTCTGTAGACATCAAAATGATAGAAGGGCAGACGCCCTTCTTCATATACCTGCACAATCGTAAAAGTCGGGCTGCTCACAGGTTCCAGAATGCCCAGCCCGGCCGCAAGCCCTTTCGTGAATATGGTCTTGCCAGTGCCCAGGTCCCCGATTAGTGTGTAGACCTGGCCGGGACAGGCTTTTTCCCCCATGCCCCGCCCAAGTTCATATGTCTCCTTCTCGCTGTAACTCTCTATAACCATTGCATACCCTTTCTATTCTGCCGGCCCTTTCTCCTCTTCCGGTTCCCGCGTCGCTTTCTCGTCTACATCTGCTTTCCTATCCGATTCTTTCCTGTCTTCTTCCTTCCGGGGCCCGGCCACTTTTCCCTTCTTGCCGTCCAGTCGGCGGATTCTGACCGCAGGCGCCGGCATGTGTGCGAATATCATGTCGACAATCTCCGTATACTTGTCTCCTAACTGGCTGACCGGAAGAATAATCGCACGCTTCTGGGCATCATACAGGAAGATGATCTGCTTTCTGGATATCGCTCTTTTGAACTTGCTCCAAGAAGCTTTCCCGCTGTCTTCCGACGTGGTTGTCAGGATGCCGTCTTCCATGAACTCATAAGTCACCGTCTCTTCAAGACGCCTGGAGTTCTGCATCTGCCTGACGACCTTCTTCCTGATAAATACAGGAAATACTATGAATACCAAGCATACGAACAGAAGAAATACTGCCGCAAGCAGGAACTGCCGTCTCATGACAAAAGCGATCGTCAACCCTACATTGAGCATACCGAGTATAAGAGCGGTCATCCCCGCGCCACTTGTATAAATATGATAAATCATAAAATCTGCCATAGATTCGACATCCAGCTTTACTTCCACTTTTACAGACATCTTTCGTACCTCCTGTCCTTTTGAAACAGTATAACACATCTTTTTTTCTTCTGCCACTAATGATATACTTATTTGTATATCAATGGATAACAGGAGGGTTACTAGTATGAAGTTTACATTTTACCACAACAATATCAATGTGCGAGATCTTGAGAAATCCTTGGATTTCTATAAAAAAGCGCTTGGACTTACGGTGACACGTGAAAAGGAGGCTGATGATGGCAGCTTCCGGCTCGTCTTTCTCGGTGATGATACGACGCCCCATCTGCTGGAGCTCACATGGCTGCGTGATATGGACCGCCCGTATGAGCTTGGCGACAACGAATCACATCTCGCCTTCCGTGTAGACGACTTTGACAAAGCGCTGGCGCACCACAGGGCAATGGACTGCGTATGCTTTGAGAATGCTGAGATGGGCATATATTTTATCGAGGATCCTGACGGCTATTGGATAGAAATCTGCCCTTGTAAAGAATAAAATGATATTCTCCCACACATTTATTGACATATGCCAACAACTATTGTAATATACTGATAACACCATCTAAGAATTATAGGATGGACGGCGAAAGGAGTATCTCATGGCACGTCCAGGCAAGACACGCTGCGTCGGCAGCATGCCCCGCTGCGTTCGTTTCACGGCATCAGGCAGCCCAAGAAATGGAATCAACCTCACTGTCGAGGAATTTGAGACAATCCGGCTTATGGATTACAGCGGCATGACGCAGGCAGAGTGTGCGGCCCAGATGCAGGTAAGCCGTGCTACCGTCCAGTCTCTCTATACGCAGGCACGCAAAAAGGTTGCCCGCTTTCTCGTCGAAGGGACATACCTCGATATCAGCGGAGGCGACTATACTATCTGTGGCAGATACTCCCGCAGCCGGCATATGAAAATAAAAGAGGAAAAAGGAGGCCATATTATGAAAATTGCAGTCACTTATGAAAACGGACAGATATTCCAGCATTTCGGCCACACGAAACAGTTCAAAATCTATGAAGTGAAGGATAGAACCATCCTCTCCTCCGAAGTGAAGGGCACGGACGGTCAAGGACACGGGGCACTTGCATCTCTGCTCTTGGACTTTGGCGTGGATGTGCTCATCTGCGGAGGAATCGGCGCAGGTGCAAGGAATGCACTGTCGGAAGCGGGCATAGACCTGTACCCTGGAGCCGTAGGCGAAGCCGACGACCAGGTAGCATCGTTCCTGGACGGTACACTGTCCTATGATCCGGATACGATGTGCAGCCACCACCATGGAGAAGCGGGCCACACATGTGGCAGCCATGGCTGCGGAGGCCATGGGCACCACTAATCGCGATACAACATGAAGCTTAGATTGACAATGCCAAGGGCAGCCTGCATATCAGGCTGCCCTTACATATTGATTATCCTATCCTTCATTCATCTTAAATACAGGGCTGATTTTCTTATATATGAGCAACACAATCATGGATACAAGCACACCTTTCAAGAGATTGAACGGTGCGACCGCAAACATCACGAACGTTAACAGGTCCGTGATACTAGCATTTATCGCATTGCCCATCCCTACAAGTGCATCTATCGGCATCTCAAAAGCCTTGGCGTAAGCCGGGAGCAGGATATATGCGTTCAGGAAACAGCCGATTGCCGTCATGATTACCGTCCCGGATACCATCCCGGCAATAGCCCGTGTTCTGGAACGTTTCCTCTTGTAGATCAGTCCCGCCGGAACTACAAGCGCACACCCGATAAGAAAATTCGCCGCCTCGCCTACTCCTGCAGTAATCGTACCGTTAATGGCAAAGTTCAGCAATATCTTGATGAATTCGATGGCCGCACCTGCCAGAGGGCCCATGGCAAAGCATCCTACAAGTACCGGCACTTCGCTGAAATCAATCTGGTAAAAGGCCGGGGCGAAAGGAAGCGGAATTTCGAACAGCATCAATACTGTCGCAATTGCCCCAAGCATGCCCGTCTGGGCCATCATCCTTACCTTTGTTCTTGTCTTTGTCCTTGCATTTGCGTTCGTCATTACATCTGTACTCATTTTCTTTCTCTCCTTTTCGTTATTCATTATAGTTGTCAAAGAAAGAAAATCTTCATGGAACTATACAGCATTACATAAAGTGGACATATCAGTGTAAGAACAAAGAGTCCCGCTAGCGGACTCTTTGCGCCGAGCGCATCCGGCCTTTGGGATGATTTCTTCCGCGAAAGCGAGTGCGCATCCCCCGAAGGGGCTTTTATATCAAGGGAACGAAGTTTCCCGTGATATAAAAAAGACCTCGGTAAAAACCGGGGCCCTGAAATCCATCCAACAATTGCTGCTGTACACTTCTTCATCTCATCCAGACTTTACTGTCGGTTTTGGAATTGCACCAAATCAACCGTACCGTCACTGGCACGGGTCGCGGACTATACCGCCGGTTGGGACTTGCACCCGACCCCTGAAGAATTTCTATTCAATTCGATATTATTATAGCTCATAGCCTTACAATATACAAGTCTTTTCATCAAATCCTCCATATCTTAACGCCGATTCTTAACTGTCTTGTCAGTTGACTTGACATGTATATCTTTTTATGCAATAGTAAGTCATGAACCTGCCCGGACAGCCGTTCCGGGCATATAAGAAGGAGCGGATCATGACTACTTTAGAACGAATCAAGCAATTAAAAAAAGAAAAAAATGCTGTCATACTAGCACATTACTATGTGGACGATGACGTACAGGAAGCGGCCGATTATGTGGGCGACTCCTATTATCTGAGCAAGGCCGCGGCTTCGGCAGAGGCTGATGTCATCGTCTTCTGCGGCGTCTCATTCATGGGCGAGAGCGCCAAGATACTCAATCCCGGCAAGACCGTGCTCTTGCCGGATGCTGCGGCCGACTGTCCTATGGCGCATATGGCGGACATCGAAACAATTAAAAAATGCAAAGAAGAATACGATGACCTTGCTGTTGTCTGCTACATTAATTCCACTGCGCTTCTCAAGACTTATTCCGATGTGTGCGTCACTTCTGCCAATGCGATGGATGTCGTATGTGCACTGCCGAACAGGCATATCTATTTTATACCGGACGCCAACCTTGGGCATTTTATCGCCTCAAAGCTGCCGGACAAGCACTTTATCTTCAATGACGGCTACTGTCATGTACATAGGGATATCACTGCGGCAGCTATCCAAAATGCAAAAAAAGCCCATCCGGACGCCCTCGTGCTCATCCATCCTGAATGTACGCCTGACGCTGTCGCTCTGGCAGACTATGCAGGAAGCACGACCGGCATCATCAAATTTGCAACCGCCAGCAGCTGCAGCGAGTTTATCATCTGTACCGAGGCCGGCGTATTCAAAGAGCTGAAAGACAAGAATCCAGAGAAGAGCTTCTATCCTGTACACGGACACCAGTGCTGCACAGATATGAAGCTGATTACGCTTGAGAAAGTTGCCCGCGCGCTGGAACGTATGGAACATCCCGTAGAACTGGATGAAGCGACAAGGCGAAAAGCGGCACGGCCGCTGGAACGCATGCTGGAACTGGCACAGTGATAAGGAAGTGTATTATGATGGAAGCATATTATGACGTTGTCATAGTCGGAACCGGTGCGGCAGGGCTGTTCACCGGCCTGTCCCTGCCCGGGCATCTGCGCATTCTCATGATAACGAAAGACAAGGTGGAAAGCAGCGACTCCTATCTGGCTCAGGGAGGCATCTGTGTCCTGAAGTCTGAGGAGGATTACGACAGCTACTTCGAGGATACGATGCGGGCAGGACACTATGAAAATAACAAGGAATCGGTACGTATTATGATACAGGAGTCTCCCGGCATCATCGCCAGCCTGATCTCCTATGGCGTGGAATTTGAACATGACGGGGAGGAACTTGCCTACACGAAGGAAGGAGCACATTCGGCAAGCCGGATCTTGTACCACAAAGATGTCACCGGTAAAGAGATTACAAGAAAGCTGATTGCCTGTGCCAGGAAGCGGCCCAACATAACGATAGCCTCCCACACAGCAATGACTGACCTCGTCATACAGGATAATCGATGCACCGGCATCATAGTGCGCGAATCAGATGGCGGAATAATGCCGGTGTCCTCCAGGGCGGTATATCTGGCAACCGGAGGAATCGGAGGGCTTTTTGCCAATTCTACCAACTTCCGGCATATAACCGGGGACAGCCTGGCGCTGGCGCTGAGACACGGAATCGAACTGGAGAACATCCACTATATACAGATTCACCCCACCACCCTTTATTCCCACAGAGAAGGCCGCCGCTTTCTCATCTCGGAATCTGTAAGGGGTGAAGGCGCCGTCCTGCTGAACCCTGATGGACAGCGTTTTGTAGACGAGCTGCAGCCAAGAGACGTAGTAACGGAAGCTATCCGGCAGGAGATGGACAGGTTCCACTCTCCCTTTGTATATCTATCGCTGGCACATATGCAGAAAGATAAAATACTATACCGTTTTCCGAACATATACGAACGCTGTCTCGAGGAAGGCTATGACCTGTCAGAAGACAGAATTCCCATCATCCCGGCACAGCATTATCTCATGGGCGGAATCCGTACGGATTCCTTTGCGCGTACGTCGCTTTGCAATCTGTTTGCCGTCGGTGAAGCCGGATGCAACGGAGTACACGGGGCCAACCGCCTGGCGAGCAATTCCCTGCTCGAAAGCCTCGTCTTCGCAAGACGTGGCGCCGGGCTTCTCGCCTCTGCCATCGAAAACATAAGCCCTCCGCCCATACCGGCAGCCATAGACGTCTTTGCCTATGCAGATTCCCAGGCGCGCAGCCGGGAAGATAAATCACTGATACTGAATGAAATCAAAAGAAGGGACCGAGAATTTTATGATAAATGGTGTAACGATGAAAACTAATACAGATGAATACATATGGAATGCTTTAAAAGAGGACATCACGAGCGAAGATGTCACCACGAACGCGGTGATGAGGACGCCATGCCCCGGAAGAGCCGAACTAATCTGCAAAGAAGACGGCATCATATGCGGCCTTCCTGTATTTGCACGCGTCTTTGAACTGCTGGATGAGACCTCCCTGTTTGAGACAGAAGCCACAGATGGCGACCATGTAAAAAAAGGCCAGCTCCTTGGAACAATCTCCGGCGACATCAGGGCCATCCTGTCAGGAGAGCGCACTGCCCTCAATTATCTGCAGCGCATGAGCGGCATAGCCACCTACACGAACAGGCTGGCGAAAGAACTGGAAGGTTCCGGTACCAAACTTCTCGACACGAGGAAAACGACCCCAAACAACAGGACTTTTGAAAAATATGCCGTCAGGATAGGCGGGGGATATAACCACAGATATAATCTTTCCGACGGAATTCTTATCAAGGATAACCATATCGGAGCTGCCGGAGGTGTCGCCAAAGCAATCCGTATGGCAAAGGAATATGCTCCTTTCGTGCGGAAGATAGAAGTGGAAGTAGAAAATCTGGACATGCTTTCCGAGGCTTTGGACGCCGGTGCAGATATCATCATGCTCGATAACATGGATAATGAGACGATGAAAAAAGCGGTAGCGGCCGTGGCAGGCCGTGCAGAGACCGAATGCTCCGGCAATGTAACGCTGGAGAGGCTGAAAGAAATCCGTGAAATCGGTGTAGATTACGTATCTTCAGGCGCTCTGACCCACTCTGCACCTATTATGGATATCTCACTGAAGAATCTGACTCCCGTAAATTAAATGTGGGTTTAAGTAAAGTGGCTGCGGACTGGGAGCCGGGTGGCATCTGCTCCGATGCGTACGAGGCTCCGACTAGCCCACGGAATCCTAACTTTGCGGCAGAGTCGCTGATAGCAGCTCCTCTCCCGCAAACCAAGGATTCCGGGACGGATTCTCCGCCTCTTCCGCTTGCACCTGCGCATCTCCCACCCGGCTCCCCGCCCGCTATCTACTTCACTTAACAAGGGCGAGTGCGGCTGTGTGACGTTGCTGGTCAGCGGGTGGCCGCTGGCTGCGTCAGTTGAGTGATAAAATATTGCGAGCTTAATGTGAATAACACAAAGAGCAGATGAATGATAAGAGTTTTGTTCGTCCAGATGAATCAGGCTGGCGAATTTGTTCGTTGTTAAGCATTTGCAGCGAGGCGTACACGCCGTTGCTGCAAGAAGAGCCGGAACCAGGCACGGGGATGTCATCTCATACACATCCCCGTACCTGATTCCGGCTCTTCTTCATTACGATTACTTTCAACTAAGGTTATTTGCCTGCTTAGCCCTTATCACTATGCTGACACAGCCAAAGCCCTTCCATCTGCCGGCAGCGTCACATCGCCACCCCCGCCCATGCCAGTAAAGTAGATAGCCGCTGGGGAGGTATGGGACAGATGCGCAGGTATAAGCGGAAGGGACGGAGAATCCTCACCAGATTCCTTGGCTTGTGGGGTGAGAGCCGCCATCGGCGAACATCCTACAGGCTTAGGAATCTGTGTGATAGTCGCAGTTCCCGGACGCATCGCAGCATCTGCCCCATACCTCCCCAGCGGCGTCTCAGTTTACTTAAACTTACAGCTCCTCCTTATAGCTGACGCGCTCCATGGTAAAGCCGCGTCCTTTCACTTCTTTTATCTGAGTGATGGTTGTAAATGCCTTGTCATCGATTCTGCTGATCGTATCATTTACTGCATACAGCTTCCGGTGCGGGATGATGCAGAGCACGCCTTTTTGCTGCTCTTTTCCGTAGCCGGTCTCGATGTGCACCATCGTCGCGCCTACGTTCATATCTTTCAGCATCCTCTGCCGGATCTCCTCATGCTTATCGGAAATGATAAAGAGCTGTATCTGTGTCTGTCCGAAAAGCACCACCCTGTTCATCACCATCGTCATGAGCATAAGTGCCAGGATACCATACAGAATCTGTTCTGCTCCTGAAAAGAATATCTGGCATCCGAGTACGATGAAATCAACGATATACATGAACACCGCCACCGGTCCGTGCAGGAACTTGTTCAGCACAAGGGCCAGAATGTCCGTACCGCCTGTAGAGGCTCCCTGTCGCACGACAAGCCCGATGCCAAGGCCGAGCAGGAGGCCGGCGTATACGGTGGCAAGCAGTATATTATCCGTCAGGCTGCCCACTCCCGGAACCTGCCTTGCAGCCTCAAGGAATACCGGATATACGAAGGTACTGATAATCGTAGTAAGCGCAAACTTCCTGCCGAGCGTAAATGCCCCAAGCACAAAGAGTATGGCATTGACAATAAAGATGACGACAGACAGGTTGACGGGTACATAGTGCGTGATTGCCAGACCGATACCGGTCGCGCCTCCCATGATGATTCCGTGTGGTACGACAAATGCTGCCACCGCCAGAGCCAGAATCGCATTTCCCGCCAGCACCCCAAGTACAATTTTCATATTTTTCTTCATTTTATAATTCCCCCAATGACACTACCGCGTCCCGTTAAGATATTCCCTTCATCGTCAGCTGAATCCGTTTCTTCTTAAGGTCAACGCTCATTACTTTCACGTCCACGATATCTCCGACGCTCACCGCTTCCAGCGGGTGTTTGATAAACTTCTTGTCCGTTATCTCAGAGATATGGACAAGGCCGTCCTGGTGTACACCGATGTCCACGAATACGCCGAAGTCGATGACATTGCGCACCGTACCCTTTAAGACCATCCCTTCCGTCAAGTCCTTCATCTCCAGCACGTCCGTCCTAAGAATCGGTCTCGGCATCTCATCACGGGGATCCCTGGCCGGCTTCTCGAGCTCTTTCACCATATCCCTGAGTGTAATCTCTCCGACGCCGAGCTCTTCTGCAAGCCGGCCGTAGTCCTTGATTGTAAGCGACAGGCCGGTCAGCTTGCCGCCCCTGATATCCTCTATAGAGAACCCCTGCTTCTTAAGCAGCTTTTCAGCCGCCTCATAGGATTCCGGATGTACGCTCGTTGCGTCCAGCGGATTGTCCCCATTCTGAATCCGCATGAACCCGGCACACTGTTCATAAGCCTTCGGTCCGAGCTTCGCCACTTTCAGCAGCTGCCTCCGGTTCAGGAATGTTCCATTCTCCTCACGGTATGTGACGATATTTTTGGCTATCGTCCCTGTAATGCCTGAGATATAGGAAAGCAACGGTGCAGATGCCGTATTCAGGTCCACACCGACCTTATTGACACAGCCTTCCACAACACCGGAGAGCGTCTCGCTCAGCTTCTTCTGGTTCATATCATGCTGGTACTGTCCCACGCCGATGGACTTCGGATCTATCTTGACGAGTTCCGCAAGGGGATCTTGAAGCCTTCTCGCGATGGACGTGGCACTGCGCTGCCCCACATCAAACTTCGGAAACTCTTCAGAAGCCAGCTTGCTCGCAGAGTAGACCGACGCACCGGCCTCGCTCACGATGACATACTGTACCTTCTCAGGTATCTCTTTTAGAAGCTCCACGATGAACTGCTCGGATTCTCTGGACGCGGTGCCATTGCCGAGCGATATAAGTGTAATATTGTATTTTTTGATAATCTTCTTGAGCAGGTTCCTGGCTGCCTCCATCTTCTGCGGCGTCGTCGGTGCGGTCGGGTAGATGACCGTCGTACCGATGACCTTGCCTGTCGGGTCTACGACTGCCAGCTTGCAGCCCGTACGGAACGCCGGGTCCCATCCAAGCACCGTCTGCCCCACGATTGGAGGCTGCATAAGGAGCTGCTCCAGATTCTTTCCAAACACTTCGATTGCACCGTCTTCCGCCCGTTCCGTCAGGTCATTCCTGATTTCCCGCTCGATGGCAGGTGCTATCAGCCTCTTGTAGCTGTCTTCTGCCACCTCTTTCAGAACAGGAGTCGTGTACGGGTTGTCCAAGACAATCGTCTTCTTCACCAGATACCGGATGATGTCTTCCTCCGGCGCTTCTACCTTGACCGTCAGGAACTTCTCCTTCTCTCCTCTGTTCAGTGCCAGCACGCGATGTCCCGCCAGCCTGCTGACAGGCTCTTCAAAATCATAATACATTTCATAGACAGATTCTGCTTTTTCGTCCTTTGCCTGAGACACGACGCGGCCTTTCTGAGATGTGATCTTCCGTATCCATATGCGGTAATCCGCCTCATCAGATATGCGTTCGGCTATGATGTCTTTCGCCCCGTCCACAGCCTCCTTGACCGTGCCGACTCCTTTTTCTTCATCCACATAAGGCTGCGCCTCTTCTTCCAGAGGACGTGTGAGCTTCTGCAAGGTAATGAGGTCTGCCAACGGTTCCAGCCCCTTCTCTTTGGCAATCGTTGCCCGCGTCCTTCTCTTGGGCCGGTATGGGCGGTACAGGTCTTCCACGACGACGAGCGTCTCTGCCGCCAGAATCTGCCGCTTCAGCTCTTCCGTCATCTTGCCCTGCTCCTCGATGCTTGACAGCACCTGCTCCTTCTTCTCTTCCAGGCTGCGCAGATACGTAAGCCGTTCAAAGAGCTTGCGAAGCTGCTCATCATCCAGCGTACCCGTTGCCTCTTTCCTGTATCTGGCAATAAACGGAATCGTATTGCCCTCATCGATCAGATTGACCGCGGCATCCACCTGCCATCTCTTGACGCTTAATTCTTCAGTTATTTTCTGATTAATATCCATGTAAATGTATTCCCCTTTATTTTATATAGACGCTAAGCTATATTGTAATCGAAAAGAAAGCGCTTTTCAACCCGCACCCTTGCTTTATTTGTAATACAGAGTTCACTTTGTTTCATGCGTTTGACCTGGATTTCCTTTAATGCTTCCAAAACATTCTCCGGTCGTATCGGCAATTTATAAAACTGTGTCCCGACTGCATTGGATACCGCATTGGCTATGCATTCATTGTTATGCAATCCTCTGTTTCCCCATCCGTTCTTTTGGCTGATGCATATGCACCTAGATCAGCCATCGCGGCATCTGTATCTGTCTTAATATAGGCAATGCTATCCAGCGGGAAACCAAGTACTTCGGAAATCATCATGCATTGTGTTGTTACCGGACCATTACCCATATTTGAGGTGCCGGCAGTAAATACAATGGTGCCGTTTTCCCTTTTTCATACAGTCTTTCAGCCGGAAATTGCCGAATGATTCTCCGTCACAACAGGCTACTTCAAATGGCTCCGCCAGGTTTTTCAAAAACATATCCGGTGCATCCATCTTTAGATCATTGCCGAACAGGTAATGAAAAATATTGCCGCATTACTGGAAAATCAGAATGTGACATTCGCAAACGTGGTGAAGACAACCTGTTTCCTTGCAGATATGAGCGACTTTGCAGTGTTCAACGAAGTATACGCAAAATACTTTACAGGAAAGCCTGCCCGTTCCTGTGTTGCTGTAAAGCAGCTCCCTAAGAGCGTACTTTGCGAAGTAGAATTGATTGTCGACTTAAGCTGATTTTCGGGGCTCCATTCCCGATTGGAGTCAGCCGATTGAATATAAGGCTATTAAAAGGCTGAGGGGATTCCTTTCCCCACAGCCTCTTTGTATCATCTCTTTGTGCGATTCCCCAGGAGTTTTTTAATCTGGTCTCTCCCCCTCTAGCAGCAGCAGCTTACCTTCCTTAAGATATACTTCATCGGGAATGTTCTGTCTCTCTGCCTCAAACCGGTCTTTTCCAATCTTCCACTGTATCGGTTCTTTCGCGTTTTCACTGGCATAAAATGCTATGCTGTATTCAAACAGGTCTTCTGTCACTCTTGGCCTGCAGACTGGAAACACAAGATATGGCTCTTCCTGCGGCTTATCTATCTGGAATTCATGGGCACGGATTGCCACCCCGCTAAGGTTATCCGGAAGTTTCCGCCGCATCTGGAACTTCATATCCCACGCTTTGACATCCGCTGTCTGGTCCCCCTCCTGCCTTGCTCGTGCAATATTCTTGCAACCGGTTAATTTCGCCGCCGCAAAGCTGCCCGGATTCTTAAATAGTTGTTTTGTACCCCCTTTTCCTTTTACCGCACCTTCATCCAGTATGAACAGCTCTTCACTGAACCGGTAGATTTCATCCCGGTTATGGGACACCATCATAACCGTTCCCCCGTAGTCTTCCAGGAGCTCTAACAATTCCTGCTGCATCTTATCTCTCAGATGTACATCCAGTGCAGAAAAGGGTTCATCTAAAAGCAGGATTTTCGGATTACAGACGAGTATCCTTGCCAGTGCCGCACGCTGCTGCTGCCCCCCGGACAACTGCCGTGGCAGACGATTTCGCAGATTTTCTATCTGAAACCGTTCCATCATCTGTTCTACTTTTTCTTTTCGTTCCGCTTTTGTACCCCGGATACCGATTCCAATATTTTTTTCTACTGACATCGTGGGAAAAAGCGCATAATTCTGAAAGAGATAACCGACGCTTCTTTCCCGGGGTCTTAAATTTATTTTAGCTTTTGCATCAAAGTAGACATTCTGCTCCACCTTGACTATACCGGCATCCGGCTTTACAATCCCGGAGATGCAGCGAAGCGTCATGCTTTTTCCGCATCCCGACGCTCCAAGTATCCCTATTCTCTTACTGTCACTTTTAATATCTACATCCAGCTTAAAACCGCCGAAGTCTTTTTTCACACAGATCTGTACCGCCATTTATCCATTCTCTTTTCTTCTACCATGGTTCTATATGGTTCATTTGCTTTCCAATTGCGGCATTCATCAGCACAATGATAACGAATGCGATGACCATAATAATCGCCACCCACACACCGGCCGTCAGAAAGTCCCCATCCTGAATGACCATTGCGATCTTCTGGGATATGGTTCCGGTCTTTCCGGCAATGTTTCCCGCCAGCATGGATGTCGCCCCGTACTCTCCCAAGGCTCTGGCAAAGGTCAATATTGTTCCGGCAAAGACCCCCGGCCCCGCCGTCGGTATCACCACCTGCCAGAATATCCGTACATCAGACATGCCGAGGGTACGTCCCGCATAGACAAGATTCACATCAATCTGCTCAAAAGCGGCTCTTGCATTGCGGTACATCAACGGAAATGCTATCACGGTAGCCGCCAGTATGCACCCGAGAAAGCTCTGCACCACTTTTATATCAAACGCCTCAAATAAATACGCTCCAAATGGACGCCTCGTACTAAAGATAAGCAGCAGGAAAAAACCCGCAACCGTAGGCGGAAGCACCATGGGCAGCGTCAACAGGCCATCAGCCGCCGCTTTCACTGCGGGCCTCGCTTTTATCACTTTTCTCGCTGCAAAAATGCCAAGAAAAAAGGAGAGGAACGTTGCGATAATTCCTGTTTTCAACGATATCCATAACGGACTGAAATCCAGCCCCATTATAATTTCCCAAATCTCATCCACCGATCTCTCCCTCCTTTTTATTACCTATTCTGCACATATTTCTACCGTTCCACATCGGTATCGAAGTAGTAGTTGTCAAACACTGCTTTTGCATCATCGGAGAGGATGAATTCGTAAAAATCCTCTGCCGCCTTCATCTGCGTACCATCTGCTTCTTTATTATCCACAAGGCATACCGGATAGATGACATTACCTGTCAAATCATAACTTACTGTCTGCAGGATGTCCAGCTTATCTTCATATCCATATGTATCGGAATAATAGGTCGTACCGACCTCGCAAGCACCTTCTGCTACTGCAATCAATACTTTGTTCACATTATCCTGTTCACTGATCTCCACACCGCCAAGCGCATCAGATACCTCTGCAGATGTATATTCAGATGCGTCTTCCTTACCGCTTAATAATCCAAGTTTCACCAAAGCTTCTCTCGTATATTTTCCTACCGGCACACTCCCGCCTGCCAGCGCAATACTGGATGCATCCTGCAGATCTTCTAATCCGGCTACTTTTGTGTCACTGTCTTTTAATGATATCAGGACTACTTGATTGTTTACTACATTCGCCCTTGTGCCTGCCTTCACAAGTCCGTCTGTTTCCAATTGATCCATCTGCTTTTGGGCTGCCGAAAAGAAGATATCGCATTCGTAACCTTCTTCAATCTGGGTCAGCAGGGTGCCTGAGCTGTCTGCATTAAATGTAATCTTCACTTCCGGATGTTCTTTATGATAAGCCTCTGCCAGTTCCTGCATGACCGTATTCAGGCTTGCTGCAATAAATACCTGAATTTCCGTTTCCTCTGCTTCCTTCTTTGTGTCTGCCTTAGCTTCTGTTTTGCCACTGTCACTTTTAGAAGCGCAGCCTGTAATGCCTGCTGCCATACATAATACCAGTAATACGGAACATACCTTTTTTTTCATCGTTTTTCTCCTTTAATTCTGTTTTACTTTCTGGCTTATTCAATAATGTGAATCTCGTCTCCAGGCTTGATATGTCCGCCTTTCAACACCTCGGTAAATATGCCCTCTCTGGGCATAATACAGTCCCCCATCACTTTATATATCTCACAATGTGCATGGCACTGCTTTCCGATCTGCGTCAGCCGGAGCACTGCATCTCCAGCCTGAAACCGGGTTCCTATGGGGAGTCTGCTTAAATCATATCCTTCCACGATAAGGTTTTCACCGAATGCACCGAATTCTACTTCCGCACCTTTTTTCCGAAATTCTTCTATCTTCTCAAAGGATAACAGACTGACCTGCCTGTGCCATTTCCCCGCATGGGCATCTCCCGCAATCCCCCAATCTTCCCGGAGCTCTGCCTGATATACTTCTTGTTTTCGTGTCCCCTTTTTTTCACTGACACATATCCCTTTAATTACGCCCATGTCTATCCTCCTATCTGGCTCATGTCTTTCTTTTCTGTAATCGCAGCTTCCTGCTCAAACTGATGCATCCCGGGTTTATTTCTAATCGCCTTTTCAAGCAGCCGGCGAACCTTTGCCAGGTCCCCTGACCGAACTGCCTCCTTTACAGAAATACTCTCTCCAAAACAGAGGCATGGCTTCAATTGTCCTGTTGACGTCAGGCGGATACGGTTGCACTGGCTGCAGAATTTCCCATGTATTGCACTGATGAATCCGATACTGCCTCGAAACCCGGCTATCTTATAATAAATAGCCGGGCCGTTCCCATGCAGGCTTTCGTCTCGTATGACCGCCCCGAATTCCTCTTGTATCTTTTCTAAAACAACCGTATTGGCTATCGTCTCATAGGATTTCCCATGCCCTATAGGCATCATCTCTATAAACCGCACATCCAACGGATAGGTGGCAGCTAACCTGGCAATAGGCTTCCACTCTTCCTCATTCATATCACGCTGCAGAACAGCGTTCACCTTTACACGGATACCAAGCTCCAGGCTTTGAATTATTCCGTTTAGAACAGCGGGAAGAGCATCAAATCCGGTAATCTCCCGATATTTCTCCTGGTCTAACGTATCCAGGCTAACGTTAATCCCATCGATTCCGGCCTTTCTTAAGTCCCCGGCATAATCCGGGAGCAGGACTCCATTGGTGGTAAGAGTCACCTGTGTAATTCCGGTGATCCTCTTCAGGCTGTGTACCAAAGACACGCAGTCTTTTCTTACAAGCGGCTCTCCCCCTGTTATCTTAAGCTTATGGATGCCGAGCGCTGCGGCCTCTTTACAGATCAGTTCAATCTCATCTAACGTAAGAATCTCATCTCTTGGCAATAGCTCTATACCGTCAGGCATACAATACCTGCATCTTAGATTACAGCGGTCAGTAATGGACAGGCGCATATAATCTATTTCTCGTTCATAGGTATCTTTCATAATCCGGCCCCTTTACCAAAACCACAATTGGGATATGTACATACATCGCAGGATAGACACAGGCCGCCTTCTCCCATGCCGATAAAATCCGATGCCGCAAGCCTCTCCCCCGCCAGCACCCTCGGCAGTATCAAGTCAAAAATGGTTCTTTTCGCATACATCACACAGCCCGGCAGTCCCATGACCGGCACTCCATTCTTACCGTAGGACAAGAGGAACATCGCTCCCGGAAGCACCGGTGCACCATAGGTGATAATGTGAGCGCCTGTATTCTTAATTGCAAGCGGGGTGCGGTCGTCCGGGTCTACGCTCATCCCTCCGGTACAAATAATCATATCCATTCCATTTTCCTGCATCTTTAAAATCGCCGCGGTAATCATCTCATGATTATCATCACAAATATCGTGCATAGCCATCCGGCTTCCGTATTCTTTTAATTTTTCTTCCAGGACAGGGGTAAATGCATCTTTTATTCTTCCTTTATACACTTCGCTGCCTGTTGTAACTACACCCACTTTTTTAGGCTCAATCGGCAGTATTTGAAAAACAGGCCCTCCCTGCCCTGCTTCTTCCGCCTTTTCTAATTTTTCTTTCTCTATCATCAGCGGAATAATCCTCGTACCTGCAATCTTATCTCCCTTTTTTACCGGAAAGTCACCATGCCTTGAAGCAATCATCATCTCGCCCAATGCATTGATCTTGCGAAGTTTTGGACGGTCTATCTTCAATAAGCCATCACGGTCGGCAATCAGTTCGATCTTCCCTTCTTTCACCTCGCTGCCATGCATGTGATTGCCTTTGCAGATATGATATAAGACAGCCGCCGCATCATTTTCATGTATCATATGTTCGCTGTTCTCCCAGATATACAGATGCTCCTTGCCGACGCTTAACAGAAGCGGGATATCCTCTTCCCGCACGATGTGTCCTTTCCGAAACACCGCATCCTTCGTCACACCTGGAATAATCTGTGTAATATCGTGACATAGCATATGTCCGACTGCATCTTCTGTCCTCACCATTTTCATAACTTTCATCCCCCTCCGTCATCGGCCGTCTACGCTTTTATAATCCCCGCTCTTACCGCCGGTTTTCTCCAGCAGATGGATATCTGTCATTACCATGCTTTTATCCATGGCCTTACACATATCATATATGGTCAGCAGCGCCACACTTACCCCTGTCAGCGCCTCCATCTCCACGCCTGTCTTCCCGTCTGTTTTGACGGAGCAGACAACCCGTATTTCACTGTCTTCCTCATTGATGTCAAAATCAATGGTGCATTTCCGGATAAGAAGTACGTGACACATTGGGATGATTGCCGCCGTTTGTTTCACTGCCATGATTCCTGCCACTCTGGCTACCCCAAGCACATCCCCTTTTGCAGCAGACTGCTGTACGACAGCGCGTATAACTTCGGGGCTCGTCTTAATAATTCCGGCCGCCGCTGCCGTTCTGTCCGTCACCTTCTTTTCAGATACATCTACCATTATCGCATTTCCTGCCTTGTCAAAATGTGTAAATTCGCTCAACGTATTTTACTCCTGACTATTCATATTTTCAAATAACTTCTGTGCATATTCTTTAATCTGCCTGTCCACTTTCGAGTATACGCTCATCAATTCTTTCCCCTGTTCCGTCACGATACAGCCGCCGCCATTTTTCCCGCCGTGAAGTCTTTGTACCAGCGGAAAGCCAAGTTCCTTTTCCGCCGTGTTCAGAATTTTCCATGCTTTAGAATAAGAAAGCTTTGATATTCTGCATGCATCCTTCATGGTTCCCGTTGATATCAGCTCTTTTAAAAGCATGGCAACTCCCGGTCCGAAAAACACATTGTCCCCAGCTATTCTTACAGTAATTACGGGACGGTACCGCGTCTTATTTCCTGACTTTTCCTCCATTTTTCTGCTCCTCTATCCTGAAAGTTTTCCTGCTGCCCGCTTACATATCAGCTCTCCTGCAATGCTGACCGCAATCTCTGCCGGTGTCTCTGCCTTGATGGCTGTACCAATCGGCATGTGGCACTTGCCGATCTCCTCTTTCGTATACCCGTCATTCAACAGACGCCCGGATACATAAGCGATCTTATTACGGCTTCCCATAATTCCCATGTAGAATGGATGATACTTTAGAAGCCGCGTCTGCACCTCATAGTCATGCTGATGCCCTCTCGTCATAATTACCACATAGTCACAACTTTTAATATGGATATGTTCCTCTATTTCATTATAGTCGCAGACCAGCGTCTCCACAGCATCCGGGAACCGCTCTTTGCTGGCGAATTCCCTTCGGTCATCTGTGACGAAGCACGGAAAGCCCAGATGTGATAAAAGAGGCACCAGTTCCTGTGCCACATGTCCACCGCCAAAGACATAGACGATCCCGGTTTCTACCAATGATTCTATATAATAATTACCAGAGCCGGTTTCCAGATAAGCCGGCTTGTTTTTCATCAATTTTATTATCTCTTCATACTCCTTGTAGCCTGCCGCTTCCTCTTTGGTCATTACACGCATATCCCAGGTGTCTGCGTCTGTCACATGAAGCAATAGCCATGCATCCTGTGCCTTCCCGCACTGTGCGATGACCGCCTCCATGCACGGAATATCCTTCTTGCATAAGTACTGGAACAAGACTTGTACCTGGCCTCCGCATACCATACCCATATCCGCGATATCCGATTGTCCCAGGTTATATCCGGTCATAAAGGACCTCTTTCGCTCCAGCAGCTCTCTCGCCTTAATTGCTGCCTGGTATTCTACATTGCCGCCGCCGATAGTTCCTGACATCTCCCCGTCCCTGGACAGCCACATCCTTGCGCCTGCCCCTCGGGGGACAGAACCCTTTCCGGCAATAATCGTGACTAAGATCACATCGATATCTTCCTCTAATTTTCGTTTTATCTGTCTAAATGTTTTTTCCATATTATCCTCCCGAGTTTTTTTATAAAACAACTCGTTGTCTTATCATCATATCACGTTATTTTTTCAACTGCAAGAACAGTTTTATTTGCAATACAGAGTTCACTCTGTTTCGTTGAAAAACAAAGTTCCATATGCTATACTTGGATTAGCGTCAGTTTACAAGGGCACACACGCCCTTGTAAACTGACGCTAAACAAAAACGTACATATCAAGAAGGGATTATTCTATACTATGACTGAAATAAATGAAACACAGGAACTATCCAGGCAGCAGCTAAAGTCAAAGGAAACGAAGGCCAGGATATTCCGCGCCGCCAAGTCTATCTTGAAGAAGCAGGGATATGAGGCGCTGTCTATCAAAAACATCTGCGAGGAAGCCGGCGTCTCTAACGGCAGCTTCTACCACCACTTTAAGACAAAAGACGATCTTCTCTCCTACTATATCGAAGAGCAGCCGAGCATCAATCCCGACTACCTAGACCTTCCGGGTAATACAGAGGAAGCCAAGACGACCATCGTCCATGTGTATCTGAATTACGTAACCTACTGCAGAGAGCTCGGCGTGGAGTTCATCTCCAACTACTATACGCCCAAGAACCAATCGCTGAACCCGCTCATACGTACGGAACGCCCTTATCCAATCGTAACGGTGCGCAACTACCTGGACAAGGCAATCAAGGCGGGCATCGTCACCCCCCGCACGAGCCTTGACGATATCACCACAGACATCCGGATGATCGTCATCGGCAACGTATTTGAATGGTGTCTCAAAAGCGGCAAAGCAGACTTCGAGGGCAACATGCGCCGCTCGCTGGAGACATATCTGGACGGGGCGCTGTAAACTTTCTTACCAGTCAGGAGGCCATACATGTATACTTTCATCGTCAACCCAAATGCCCGCTCCGGACTTGGGCACAAGGTCTGGAAAGATATCGAATGCTCGTTAAAGGAACGCGGAACGGATTATCGGGCATATCTGACAAAGTACCAGCGTCATGCCACCAGTATTGCAAGAGAACTCACCTGCGGCGGGCAGCCATGTACGCTTATCGTGCTCGGCGGCGACGGTACCGTCAATGAGGTCGTGAATGGTATCACGGATCTGAGCCAGGTGACATTCGGCTACATCCCCATCGGCTCGAGCAATGACTTCGCCCGCGGCCTCGGACTGTCTACGGATCCCCTGACGGCACTTGGTCATATTCTGGCACCGTCCAAATATACATATATTAATGTAGGGGTCATGTCCTATCAAGGTAAGAGGCGGCGTTTCGCGGTAAGCACCGGTATCGGCTTCGATGCGGGCGTCTGCCACCAGGTCGTGGTCTCCCGTCTCAAAGTCCTGTTGAACAAGATCGGGCTCGGCAAGCTGTCTTATGCCGGAGTCGCGCTGAGTCTCATGATGTCCCTGAAACCGGGCAAAATGACCGTCACGCTCGATGACAGCCGGAAGATGGAGTTTGAATCTGTCTATTTTACTGCTGCCATGAACACGCGTTACGAAGGAGGAGGCTTCAAATTCTGCCCGGATGCCGACCCCTCGGACGGCCTTCTCGATGTCATCGTGATCGCCAACATGTCCAAGCTGAAGGCGCTCGCCCTCCTTCCCACTGCCTTTAAGGGCTGGCACGTCCGTTTCAAAGGGATTCATATCTTTACTTGCAGGAAGGCGGATATCGTGAGCAGGACACCGCTTCCGGTCCACACGGACGGCGAACCGATCTTCCTCCAGAGGCATATTTGCGCCTCCCTCGAGCCCCAGAAAATGAAACTCATATTATCTTAGATTAAGGAAAGGGATTCCGCCGTTATGTATATGATACTTGTTATCTTCCTTCTTATCCTCCCGCTCTATTTCTTTGCCGTCTGGCCACGTACCTCGAGGAAAGAGCAGATGCGGCGCTATGAGCACACGCTTTTTGCCCACCGGGGATACCACTGTATATCACGGGGCATCCCGGAGAACTCTCTGTCTGCCTTTCGGGCTGCTGTTAAGAAGGGATATGGAATTGAACTGGATGTCCATCTGACCCGGGACCGGAGGCTGGCCGTGTTCCACGATGACGACCTGCTGCGCGTGTGCGGCAGCAAGGAATCCATAGAGAATCTCACATACGAAGAACTGGGGCGCTACCGCCTGTCTGGCACGAAAGAGCATATTCCCCTGTTCACAGACGTGCTCTCTCTCGTCAACGGCCAGGTGCCGCTGCTCATAGAGATGAAGATTCCCTCTTCTGCCACCGATATCTGCAGCGTCTTATATGAGACGCTGCAAAGCTATCGCGGGCCTTTTCTGGTCCAGTCCTTCAACACGATGGGGATACGCTGGTTCAAGCAGCACGCGCCAGGCGTGCTGCGAGGGCAGCTGTCTGATAACCTGACGAAAAAGAAGAGCAGGGAACCGTGGATTCTGCGGTTTATGGTGCGCTATCTCCTCACCAATTTTCTCGGAAGGCCGGACTTCATCTCCTACAAGCTGGCAGATCTCCCGAACCTCAGCGTATCCGCCCTCCGCTCTCTGGCCCATACCCCTGTAGCCGTGTGGACGCTGCGTACAGAAGCCGCCCTTGCGGAAGGGATCCGCTGCTACGATATGCAGATATTTGAAAAACAAAATGAAAATTATTAACAAATAATGAACATTGTTGTTGATTCTTTTTTTTCATGTTATAATCCGTGTTGAACCAAGAATATGATTTTATTGGCCGAAAAAGAAAAAGGGGTAATATGAATGAAAGCCTGGAATAAGGTAACGCATTTTATTAAAAAATACAGGCACGCATGGGTGTTCTTATACGTATTCATCTATATGCCATGGTTCGTCTATCTGGAAAAGCATGTCACCAGTCATTTTTACCTGATACATTCACCGCTGGACGACTACATTCCATTTGTGGAATACTTTATAGTGCCCTATCTGCTCTGGTTCTTCTTTATCGCGCTTGCCATCGGTTATTTCTTCTTTACCGACAGGAAGGGATTTTACCAGCTCACCGCGTTTTTGTTTACAGGGATGACCATATTCCTCATCATCTGCTCGGTGTTCCCGAATGGTTTGAATCTCCGTCCGGTCGTGTTTGAAAGGGATAACATGTTTGTAGATATGGTACAGAGGCTCTATACTACCGATACGCCTACGAACGTCCTGCCAAGCATCCACGTGTTCAATTCCATCGGTGTTACGATAGCCGTGTCCCACAGCAGTGCGCTTAAGAAGCATAAGACCATCCAGTACGGCACCTATATGATGGCATTTTTGATTATTCTATCTACCATGTTCCTGAAACAGCATTCCGTGACAGACGTTATTGCCGCCGCGGCAATGGCATGTGTCCTCTACCCGCTCGTATATGTAACTCAGGAAAAGAAAGCGCCGAAGCTTTCCCATCAGCCAATCTGAAAGGCTGGCTTACTACAATAATAAAGGAGACGATAACTATGTATGCAGAATTCAGTGAAAACCTCGTGACAGGAAATGAGATGATTGACGCTCAGCACAAAGAATTGATCGAAAGGATGAACGGCCTGCTCGAGAGCTGTGAAGGCGGCAATGAGAAGCTCACCGCTATCAAGACCCTTGACTATCTGTCCGATTATACAGATTACCATTTCAAGGCAGAAGAACAGCTCCAGAAGGACATCGAATATCCGGGATACGAGAAGCACAAGGCACAGCATGAAGTATTCAAGCAGACGATCAATGAACTTCAGGAGATGCTGCAGGAAGAAGAAGGCCCGTCAGAGGCTTTCGTGGAGAAGGTAGAAGAAAACATCGTAAAATGGTTCTACGTCCACATCGAAGGATTTGACCGCTCTGTAGCAGAGTACAAGTTCATGCGCGGCAACAACGAGAGACTGTAAAATCTGACAACATAAAAAGAAGGGGCCTGGCCCCTTCTTTTTTCTGTCCGTTGGACTTTCATGTTCCTGCACTGCCGTACGCATGTCCCTCGTCCTGCACCAGTGTTACTGCCTGTACTTCTCCTGTCCAAGCCGGATGTCGATGAAGTCTGTATAATGTTCAAATGCTGCGGGTACCGGATACTTCTCCTGGACCTCTTCCGGGCGGACGAACAGGAAATCTTCGGAACAGGAATTCTCGAGCTCGTCCACCCGGATGAGATATCCCGTCATGTGCCACTCGACATGGCTGAAAATATGCTTTGCATCCCCAAGGCACCTTATGTGGATCGGGGCCAGCCCGATACGCCTGCTATAGTCAAGCGCCTCCTCTTCTGTCAGCCTGCCCTTTACATTGGGCAGCTCATACATTCCGGCAAGCAATCCCTTCCTGGGACGCTTTCTGACCGCCGCAGTCTCCCCGTCCCGGAAGATGAACACCGTCCGCTCCTCGACTCTTCGCGCACGCTGCTTTTTCTTTACCGGGAGGTCCGGCTCTATCCCCATCTGGTGCGCCCTGCACAGCTTCCGGGCCGGACATTCCCCGCATTTTGGCTCTCCGTTCGGCAGACAGACGATAGCTCCAAGCTCAATCAATCCCTGGTTGAAGTCGCTGGCCGCGTCCGCGGGAATGACCTCTTGAAGCTTCCTCTCGATGTCTTTGCGGACACTCTGCTTCATAATGTCCTCCGTGCTGGCCAGTATCCGCGAGACGACCCTCAGCACGTTACCGTCCACGGCAGGCCTCGGGATACCGTAGGCAAACGCGCTGACTGCACCGGCCGTATAGCTCCCGATCCCTTTCAGCGATAGTATCTCCTCATAGGTTCCCGGGAATTCGCCGCCGTAGTCTGCCATGATCTGCTGTGCCGCCTTCTGCATATTGCGCACCCTGTTATAGTATCCAAGCCCTTCCCAGAGCTTTAGCAGCGTATCCTCATCGGCCTGCGCCAGATCCTTTACCGTCGGAAGCGCTTTCAGGAACCGTTCGTAATAGGGCTTCACCGCTTCTACCCTCGTCTGCTGGAGCATGATTTCCGACACCCATACATGATAGGCATCCGGCTGCTCTCTCCATGGCAGATCCCTCTTATTGCTGCGGTACCAGCGGGTGAGAGGTTCTGCCAGCTCATACAGAAGCGGCTCATGAAGGATTACGGGAACCTCTTTGTCGAGCGTGATGCTGCCGGGATCCACTTCACAGTCATAGGCCACCACATGGACGCCGGCTCCGGCAGCCTTTCTAAGCGCCTCGCCAAAGGCCGGATGCGTGTCCATATTCGGGGTAAAGCAGCGCACATCCTGCATCTGTATGACAAAGAACACATATGCCTCATATCCTTCCTTCACCGCTTCGGTAAGCTCCTGCACATGTTTGACGGCCCTCTCGCTGGGGGCATCCGGGAACCGCACGACGCCGTCTTCTTCCAGCGTCACGCCCTTCACCTCCACAAGAATCTTCCTGTCCCCGGCCTCCACATACAGGTCGATCCTGGAATTACGGTACGTATACTCCGGACGGATGAGACGGATGCCTTCTGTAAAATGCCCCTCCTCCATCCACTCCTGCACCACCCGGTTCGGTATCTGGGAATCCATGTTGATCATGCGGTCCCCTTTTCTGACGCTGATCAGATCCCATGCCGTCTTCCTCTTAGGGTTCTTTGACTCCTGCACGTATACCTCCGCCCCCGTAAGGAGAAGCTCTGCGCAGCGGCCCGTGTTCTTGACATGGACCGTCTCCTTCCTTCCGTCTAACTCGATATATGCGATAAACCGGTTCGGACGCTCCAGAAACGTCCCTTTCCTGATTCGTTCGTACTTCATCGTTCTTCTCTCCTGACCTTTCCCTTACGTTTACAAAAGCCATTCTAGCACAGTCTGCGGCTTCCCGCCAATACAGAATCATATTCTTCCTGAATTTGCATAGTCATCTTCTATAGCCATATCAGTATTTTCTATAGGCAAATGTATCGTTTGTCCTATACAATGCCGCCATAACAACGTACAATATTCCTACAGCTATAAAAATGAAGAAAGAGAGGTTTACGTGTAATGGATTTACAGACACCCATATATGAAATAAAGCTGCTCAGCTCACTTGTGAAGGTCTTCCCGGACGAGGCTCCTGTCTATCGGCCGGAGTGCCTTCCCTTAAGCTCGCTCAAAGGGGAGACCGTATCCTTCCAGGCCGCCTGCACCGTTTCCAACACCTTTTTCAAGACAGAGGCGAAAGTAGCCATCCAGTCTCCGCTAAAGGACTTGATCCGGGTGCGCAATGTGCAGAACGTTCCCGTAGGCCGCGCATGCAATCCGGAGACAGACGACAACTATCTGAGGACCACCTCAGGAATGTACCCCGATCTGCTGCGGGACCTGACCGATGACACTACATACATCTATCCCGGAATGTGGCGCAGCCTCTGGATTGATATCAGAGTCCCGGAAGATATGGTTCCTGGCGTATATCCGATAAAAATATCATTGGTGGATGAGGGGCGAACGCTCTGCAGCTCTGAAAGCTCCGTCACCATATATGATGCCGTGCTGCCGAAGCAGGAGATCATGCACACCGAATGGATGCATGCCGACTGCCTTGCAGACTACTATCATGTCCCTGTATTTTCTGAGGAGCACTGGGCGATCTTAAAGAACTTCTTCCTGGAATATACGGACAGAGGATGCAACATGATGCTGACCCCGTTATTCACTCCTGCTCTTGACACGGCTTTCGGAGGGGACAGGACCACGGTACAGCTTATAGACGTCACCGTAGAAGGCGGTACTTATACCTTTGGCTTCAGCCGGCTGAAGCGCTGGGTGGACCTCTGCCGTGCATGCGGCATAGAATACTTTGAGATGTCCCATCTCTTCTCCCAGTGGGGCGCCAAATATCCGCCGAAGATCATGGCCGACGTGGAAGGCCGGCAGGAAAAGATATTCGGCTGGCACACGCCCGCCGTCGGAGAATATACCCGCTTTCTCCACGCCTTCCTTCCCGAGCTTACCGGTAAGCTCAAAGAATGGGGCATAGATAAGGTTACCTACTTCCATCTGTCGGATGAGCCCCGCCCGGACGACCTGGATACGTACCGGCAGGCGAAAGAATCTGTGGCAGGCCTGCTGGAAGGCTTCCATACCTTCGACGCCCTCTCCAGCTACGAATTCTACCGGCACGGCCTTGTAGACAAACCGATTCCCGGCAATAATGAGATCGACGAGTTCCTCGGGCACGGGCTTACCGATATGTGGACCTATTACTGCGTCGGACAGTACCTCGAAGTGAGCAACCGGTTCATGTCCATGCCGTCGCTGCGCAACCGAATCTATGGCATCCAGTTATATAAGTACAACATCATCGGCATCCTGCACTGGGGATACAATTTCTATAACAGCCAGTTCTCCCTTGAGCATATCAATCCGTATGAAGTCACGGACGCAGGGGGAGGCTTCCCCGCTGGTGATGCATTCCTCGTATATCCGGGAGCCGGCGGACAGCCGGAAGAGTCCTTACGCATGATGGTCCACTACGAGGCGCTCTGCGATCTTCGGGCCTGCCGTCTGCTGGAATCCCTCACAAGCAGGGAATATGTCATGGAGCTTATCGAAGAAAATCTGGCGGAGCCTCTGACGTTCAAGCGGTTCCCGAAATCAGACATGTACATGATCTGGCTCCGCAACCGGATCAACAAAGAGATTGCCGCAAGGACTTCACTTCATACCGCTTAAGGTCATGCCTTTGATGAACTGCTTCTGGAACAGAATGAATATGACGATCATGGGCATCATGATCATCGCTGCCGCCGCCATCGTGGCGGATAAGTCTACCGTCCTCTGGCTGTCGAAGATGACAAGTCCGAGGGGCAGCGTCATCTTGTCGATATCATTGAGCATCAGCAGCGGATTCAGATAATCGTTCCAGTTTGCCATGGCTGTAAAGATGCCGATGGAGCCGATGGCCGGCTTTATATTGGGCAGTATCACGCTCCAGTATATCCGCAACGGCCCGGCTCCATCCATCTTTGCCGCCTCACAGAGGCTGTCCGGCACGTCCGCGATGAACTGCTTCGCCAGATAGATGGAAAACGCGCTCACAAGCGCCGGAACGATCAGCGCCCACTTCGTGTTGAACAGATGCAGCTTCTGTATCATCAGATACCGTGGAATCATCGTCACCTGCGGCGGCACCATCATCGTCGCAAGCAGCAAGACGAACAGCATCTTCTTCGCCCGGAACTGATACTTGGCAAATACATACCCAATCAGCGTACTTGTGAGTATGACTGCTGCCGTGATACAAACGGTGATAAACATGCTGTTCGCAAACCAGTGCCCGATAGGGGCTTTGGCAAAGGCAGTCTTATACCCTTCCAGCGTCCATTCCTCCGGAAAGAACTTTGTCTTGTTCGTACGGATGTCCGCATTCGTCTTAAAGGATATCATCAGCATCCATGCCATGGGATACATCATGGCAGCGGAAAACAGGCTCAGGAATGTAACGATTACATAATGGTATTTCTTCTTCATCATTCATAACTCCAATCTGCACGCATCATCTTGTTCTGTATCATCGCCACCACAAATACGATCAGAAACAGTCCTGCCGCAATGGCAGAGGCATACCCCATATCAAAGCTTATGAAGCTTGTCCTGTATATATAGTTCGTCAGCACCATGGCCGAGTTGTTCATGCCGCCCTTCGGGGCAAAGATGCGGAACTGGGCAAACATCTGAAAATAGTTCGCCATCGTCATAATGGCGACAAACGCGAACGTACGGCCCATCAGAGGCAGCTTGATCGATAGGAACCGTCGTATGGGACCTGCGCCGTCGATAGCCGCGGCTTCGTCAAATTCCTTCGGCACCCCTTCTATGCCGGCGGTAAACAGCACGACATTATAACCGATATCCGCCCAGAGCGTATACACGATTATAAGCATCATCAGAGGAAGTGTCGTGAGGAACCAGTTCTTGGGAGCTGTCCCGAAGACTCTTCTATCCCCTGTCTCTTATATTCTTCATGCAGTTCCGCCGCAAAAGACACGTACAGGTACAAAAGGAGCTGTTCCTTCTGTTCCTCTCTCCCGGCCTCCCGCAGAAATCGTTCCGTATCCTTGTAGAATAACTCCTTCCACCTCCCGCTCCTTTTCTTCATAATATTTCTCTCAATCATATGTGCGATTGTATCGATGTCCGGAACGATTTCCGGATAACGGCATATATATTTCGGATACGGGCTGTCTTTCAATCCTTCCAGCAATATTACGTCCGTCTCCGGAAATGCCTGTACAAGCTCACGTTCTGTGATGCCCGGCATGCGTACCGTTTTAAACCGCCTGTCTCCGGTCATGTGATGCAGGACGGGACGGACGAGAAGTTCCATCCCTGCCGCAGCTCCGAACGGTCTTGACTATTCTTCTCTCTGACATATGAATCCTCTACTTTCTCACATAGACAATACTTGTTATTTTATGTTATATTGATACTGCTGTCCACCTATGGCAGCAGCAAAGGAGTTATCGAACCATGAGTATTTTAACTGTAGATCATCTATCCCATGGCTTTGGCGACCGTGCCATCTTCCATGATGTCTCCTTCCGTATGCAGAAGGGCGAGCACATCGGTCTGGTAGGCGCGAACGGGGAAGGTAAGTCAACTTTTTTTAATATCGTGACCGGCAGGCTGATACCGGATTCCGGCAGAGTAGAATGGGCCAAAGGCATCCACATCGGCTATCTGGACCAGCATACCGTTCTGGAAAAAGGGATGGCCATACGTGATGTCCTAAAATCTGCCTTCTCCCATCTCTTTGATCTGGAGGCAAGGATGAACGACATCTGCACCGAACTTGGCTCGGCGGACGAAGACCGCATGAACCTCCTGATGGAAGAGCTGGGCACGATACAGGATACGCTGACCCTGCACGATTTTTATATGATAGATGCCAAGGCAGAAGAAGTAGCACGTGCGCTCGGACTTATGGACATCGGGCTGGATAAGGATGTCACCGACTTAAGCGGAGGCCAGAGGACACGGGTCCTGCTCGGCAAGCTGCTCCTTCAGAAGCCGGATATCCTGCTGCTCGACGAGCCTACCAATTATCTCGATGAAGAGCATATCAGCTGGCTGAAACGCTACCTTGATGAATACGAGAATGCTTTTGTCCTCATATCCCATGATATCCCGTTCTTAAATGACGTGGTCAATATCATCTACCATATGGAACATCAGGAACTGAACCGGTATGTAGGAGATTATGACGAGTTCCTGAAAGTATACGAGGTCAAGAAAGCACAGCTGGAGGCCGCCTACAAACGCCAGCAGCAGGAAATCAGCCAGCTTAAGGACTTCGTCGCCAGAAACAAGGCCCGGGTCTCCACCCGCAACATGGCCATGTCAAGACAGAAAAAGCTGGACAAGATGGACGTTATCGAGCTGGCGGCAGAACGGCCCAGGCCGGAGTTCCATTTCCGCACCGGGCGTACGCCTGGCAAATATATCTTTGAAGTCCGGGATTTCGTAATCGGATATGACGAACCCCTTTCCCAACCGCTGGACTTCGTGCTTGAGAGGGGGCAGAAAATTGCCCTGACCGGGGCCAATGGCATCGGTAAGACGACATTGATTAAGAGCCTCCTGGGTCTTGTCCCTCCGCTTTCCGGCACGTGCGAAACAGGGGAAAATATACTGCCCGGCTATTTCGAGCAGGAAGGGGATTATAACAACAAGACGACCTGCATCGAAGAGATCTGGCAGGAATTCCCTTCCTTAAGCCAGTATGAAGTGCGCTCTGCCCTTGCAAAGTGCGGGCTCACGACAAAGCATATCGAGAGCCAGGTGCGGGTGCTCAGTGGCGGGGAGCAGGCGAAGGTACGCCTGTGCAAGCTTGTGAACCGTGATACCAACGTCTTGCTCCTGGACGAGCCTACCAACCATCTCGATACAGACGCCAAGGACGCTCTAAAGTCTGCTTTAGAGGAATACAGGGGAACCATGCTTCTCATCTGCCATGAACCTGAATTCTATCAGGACATCGTCAATGAAGTGTGGGACTGCAGCAAATGGACGACCAGAATCGTATAGGCCGTCCATTCCTCAGTTTTCTCCCGAATGCTGCCGTATCGCCTCTGTCACGGATATTCGGGAAATATCATGCTCTCCGTAAATATCCGCTCATAGCTCTCCGTCTCCGCCAGCTCCATATACTCCATCTTCCGGGCCAGTTCTTCCACTTCCTGCCTCGCCCTTTTTGACATCAGTGTCATATAGGCTCCGGTCTTAGAAGAATTTCCTACATATATCAGCTTATCTTCCACTTCTATCGGCAGGATTCCGGTTCCTGTCAGCGAATCTGCCGACAGATGGGCACCGAACTGGCCGGCTATCATCACTTTATCAAGGTCATGCATAGAGATTCCGGCCTTGGCAAGCAGAGCCGTAAACCCGGAAAGTATCGCCCCTTTGGCGAGCTGTACCTGCCGGACATCCCCCTGGGTGACGAGCAGCCTCGGCTCTTCATGCAGGATAAACTCCCGTTTGGAACCGTTCATCTGTATCATCGGATACCGGTAATCTGTTTCCGGCAGCTTATCTTTCTTGATAAATGCCCCGGTCTTTCTGACAATCCCAGTGCGCAGAAGCTCCTTCACCACTGCCAGGATTCCACTGCCGCAGATTCCCGCCGGCTCTTTGTTATCTATCGTTGAAAGCTTCACTCCCTGTTCCGTAATCACGGCGTACTCTACCGCTCCTTCCGCGGCACGCATCCCGGAGCTGATGTTCATCCCCTCCAATGCCGGGCCCGCGGCACAGGAACAGCACAGCAGCCTTCCGCCGCTTGCAAGCACAATCTCGCCATTTGTCCCGATATCGATGAACAGCACGTTCTCTTTTTCTTCCTGGAGGCGGCACACGTAAGCACCCGCCACGATATCTGCACCGTTATATCCGGACACTTGTGGCAGACAGTAGAGCTTCGTACCCTCTCCGGCCTCTAGCCCGATCTCCTTGGCCGCCAGTTCACGGGCCTCTTTAAATACCGGTTCATAAGGCGCCCTTCCAATCGGCCGGGCATCCACGCCAAGAAGCATATGCATCATCGTGCAGTTGGCAGCCACATGGATTGCACAGATTCCTTCCTTGTCCACAGCCGCCTCCCGGCACACCTCTTCTATCATGGCGTTGATGGAGCGGACGATTGCGTCCTTCAGCTCCTCTGCTCCCTGGTCCGGATTCTCATACTCATAAGTAATCCTCGTCAGCACATCCTGTCCGTATCGCTTCTGGGCATTGAGCATAGATGCATCCGCCAGCTCCTTTCCTGTTCGGAGCTCGACCAGGGCCGTTACGACTGTGGTCGTACCGATGTCTATGACAATGCCGTATCCATCCTCAAAAGAATCCATCTCGAACTCCGGCACATATCCATTTGTCAGCACCTTGTGTATTTGGTCCCTGTTCAGCAGTTCCACTTCCACATCGCCCTGGACATCCGCCATACAGGCCAGCCGGATTCCGGCCTCCTGCTCCATGGGGCTTAACCGGCTGCTTTCCGTGCCGGTCGGCTCTGACAGTATTCCGCTTGATACCTTAATCTTGCATTTTCCGCATACTCCAGTTCCGTTACACGGATTATCTATGAATATGCCGGATTCCAACAGCACGTTCAGCAGATTCTCCCCCGTCCTGCAGGAAATCTTCTCCCCGCTTTCCCTTATCGTCACCGAAGCCATCTTACACATCCTCCTTCTGACACTCTGGCCGCCTCCTCCACATCATCTTCTTCCATATCAACTACGCCGTCCGACAGCTTTTCAACAATTCTTCCTTTTCACCCATCTGTCCTCTCCTTTACATTAGCTTCACCGTCTTTATGACTGCATTCTCCAGCTTATAGTGTATATTTTTGATACACATCTGCCCTACAAATGCTGTTTTGCCGACCATCTCGATACAGGCGTCGCCATAATCTGACGGTCCGGACAATCGTGCATCCAAAAGCTCTGCCTTCTTTGTCCCGAGAAGAGCAAATGTAGTCTTTGGACATAGAAGTACGAGCGTCTCGCCTTCCATCCTCTCCTCGACTCTTTTCAGAAATTCATAGGTAAAGTCTTCCACTACCTGCTCTGCCATCTTCGGGCCAAGGATACTAAGCCCTCCGGAAGAATCTGCATAGCTGATCATATCCACCCCATACTTCCTGGCTTCTTCCATAAAACGCAGAATCTCTTCCCCAAACTTCCAGAATACGTCTTTCATCAGATCTGGCTTTTTGCGCATAGCCTTGAATACATATTTCGCATCGATCAGTACATTCAGAATGGTAAATGGCCCGGACACCTGGAGCACTACATGTTCGCCTTCCCTTCTAAGCGCCTGACAGGCAAGGAGCACTTCATGAATCCTTCCTTTCCGGAAGTCCATCTCCGGCAGCTCTAGCAGCTCTTCCGGAGCCGTACAGATATATGCTTTGGCCCTTGGGCCCGTCTTTTCATTCCCATAATTGATGATGCCGCCCATCGCTTCGGCCTCAACCGTATGGCAGAAGGGCAGCCCGCAGAAGGATGACCCGTCGTGCACCTTCAGCGCCTTTGAAAGGGCGGCCATCGTCTCCCAGTGCATATATGCGTCGGGAAACTGTAAGTTAAGATTGCTCGTCACCTCTTCATTGATGCCAGCGGAGTTGTCGTACGTACAATGAAAATCTTTTATCTCAGCCATCATGGCTGCTCCCCCCTTATGCATCAACCAGGCTTTTTGCATATTCTGCCGCTTCTATGGCGCTGCCGGTGTAGCCGTCTGCGCCTATCTTCTTAGCAAATGCAGGGGATACCGGGGCGCCTCCTACCATTATCTTTACTTTGCCGCGCAGTCCGGCTTCTTTCAGCTTATCAATGACAATCCCCATTCCCGGCATCGTAGTGGTCATGAGGGAGGACATGCACAGTATGTCCACGTCATTTTCTTTTACATAGTCGACAAATTTGTCGAGAGGCACGTCACGTCCGAGGTCACAGACATCAAATCCGCCAGTCTCCATCATAATCTTCACAAGATTTTTCCCGATATCGTGGGTGTCCCCTTCCACCACTCCGATGGCCACCTTTCCGATACTCGTATGCTCAGAATCTAGCAGATATTTCTGGAATTCCTCAATTCCTGCATACATGGCGTCAGAGCATACGATGAGCTCCGGAACGAAATACTCGCCCTCTTCGTACAGCCCGCTGGCCCGTTTCATCCCATCCACAAGGCCTCTTAGCATCCCCTCCTCAGGGTCATAGCCGCACGCGATATACTCCTTTACTACATCCACCACTTCTTCATCTTCCATGTCAAACACACAGTCCGACAGCTTTTTCAGCAATGCTTCTTTCGTCTCCATCTCGTTCCTCCTGTTTCGCAAATTAGAATATAGAACACGTGCATAAGCGGCCGAAGGAATATCCTATGCAAAAAAACGGCAGAGAAAGGACAGCACAGCCGCTGTCCTTTCCCCACCAAAAAGAATCTCAGCGGGCTGTCCTGGATTCACACCAGATTCCCTTTTCAATGCCGCAGCATCACTATATACGTTACTGCTTATATGATAACACAGATAATTTTCACGTCCTAATTGATAATCCTAATGTCTTTATAGAGGCTTTCTATGAATCCAGGCAAAAGACTCTCTTAATTTATCTCCCGAAGTATATGGAAGACAATCGCGGCATCGTCATGGGGCCATATCCACATCAGCTTTTCATCGCTGATACAATTGAGTCTTGCTGTTACAATCATGCCTGCTATCCGCGCGCGCAGGCCACACAAGGTAAGTACCAGAACCTTATATTTCTTGACATTGACCCCGGACCGGTTCAGTGCGACCTCATTGGAACTGGTTAATAGGCAGTAGTTGTCATTGGTGTACAGTTACTATCGTGTTTAAAAATGATATATGCTCGAGTTAAGCGTACACAGGTAATGGAGAGATCTTAATATTCAGTTTCTGAAGTAACTATTGACAAATTGGATTAAAAGATATAACATCTAAACATGAACAATGTTCATATTGCAGAAGTGATGTATAAATAGTACGGTAGTATAAAAAGATAAAATTCTTGAGATAAATAAAAACGACTGTTTTAAAGTGGGAAAAATTAAACAACAAAATGAACTTTGTTCATAACAGACAGGGAGGTGTAAATATTAAAGTAAAAAGAAAAACGTTACTACTTATTGCAAGTCTGGTTTGGATGGCTGCTGGTTTTAATATTTCTAAAATTGGCTTTCTTGCATATATAAGCTATTTCTCGATTATGAATATAGCACTCACCAGTATCATATTCTTTATGTTTTGGTTTTTCGTATTTAACAAACTGGTAACAAAACATACAAAGCGAATAACAGAGTACTTAAATGAAAAACAATATTTTTGGAATTTTTTTGATATTAGGTCATTCTTTATTATGGCTATGATGATAACATTCGGAATTGTTATAAGATCTTATGGTTTAATGCCAGAAGTAGCTATAGCTGTATTTTACACAGGATTAGGAACATCTTTACTACTTGCTGGAATAAAATTTGGAATCAATTTTATAGCGTTTAAAAAACAGGAGGAAAAATAACAATCCTCAGAGTTTGACGTCTGGAGGCCTACAAATCTAGCAGTGAAAAACCGTAGATTTTATGCATCACGAAAAGTGAATTGCATATACCTACGGTTTTCCATATTTATCATAGTGCCATATCAAATCTCTTTCACAGGTGGTATATTTGACTTCATTACTTTAGTTATTCATCTGATTTTATAATATCTTCGATAGGAACTCCTGAAGCCTTGGTTCTTTCGGGTTTCCGAAGAACTCTGCCGGACTTGCCTGTTCCTTTATCTGTCCTTCATCCATAAAGATGACCCGGGTCGCCACTTCCTTGGCGAATCCCATCTCATGGGTCACCACGACCATTGTCATGCCATCCTGGGCAAGCTGCTTCATAAGTTCCAGCACTTCCCCTACCATCTCAGGGTCAAGGGCAGATGTCGGTTCATCAAAAAGCATCACTTCAGGATCCATCGCCAGAGAACGTATGATAGCAATCCTCTGCTTCTGTCCTCCTGACAGCTGCGAAGGATACGCGTTCGCTTTCTCCTCCAGCCCTACAAGCCTGAGCAGATCCATGGCTTTCTCTTCTGCCTCTTCCTTGCTCTTCTTCAGCAGCTTGACAGGCGCAAGCGTAATATTCTGCAGTATCGTCTTGTGGGGGAACAGGTTAAAATGCTGGAATACCATCCCCATCTTCTGGCGGTGCTTGTTGATATCCACATTCCTGCCGGTAATATCGGTACCTTCAAAGTATACATGTCCTCTGGACGGCACTTCCAGCAGGTTGAGGGAACGCAGGAAGGTAGACTTGCCGGATCCTGACGGTCCTACGACAACGACCACTTCCCCTTTGCGTATTTCTTCGGATACTCCGTCAAGTGCATGCAGCTCCCCAAATATTTTATGCAGTTCTTCTACTTTGATTAATGTCTCTCCGTTAATGGTCACTGCTCCTCAACCTCCTTTCCAGCATATTTACAAGCTTTGTAAATATCAATACCATGGCCAGGTAGATAAGGGCGACGCCGATGAGGGGCATAAAAGCATCAAATGTCTGGCTCCTTATGATATCTCCGCCCTTCGTCAAATCCTGCATGGCAATATAGCCGGATACGGATGTCTCTTTCAGGAGCACGATAAATTCATTTCCAAGCGCAGGCAGTACATTCTTGAATGCCTGCGGCATTATAATATGTATCATCGTCTGGACGTAATTGAATCCCAGGCTCCGCCCCGCTTCAAACTGCCCGTTGTCGATGGACATGATACCAGAGCGGAATATTTCCGCCACGTAAGCTCCCGAATTGATGCCGAACGCCAGAACCGCCACGAACACTTTGTCGACATCCGTGCTTCCGAATATGACAAAGTATATGATAAGCAGCTGAACGACGACAGGAGTCCCACGTATAACCGTCAGGTACAGCTTGCACAGCAGATTCAGAATCTTGAGCTTTCCTGTCCTGTCGTAAGTGGAGCGCACGATTGCCACAAGGAACCCTAGCGCAATACCGATGAGCACAGCAAAAAACGTGATCTGAAGCGTGACCTTCAGACCGTCCAGCAGATATTTCCAGCGGTTCTCTTCTATAAAATTTGCAACGAATTTATCCTGCCATGTCTGTAACATACCCTACATCCTTATCTCTTTATTCTGCATCATCTGCATTGATGTATTTATCTACGATTTCGTCCAGCTTGCCATTTTCTTTCAGCTCATTCAGCGCGTCATTGATCTTCTTGAGCAGATCGTCATTTCCTTTATCTACTGCAAGCGCATACTCTTCCTCTGTAAACGCTTCGTCCAGAATCTTAATCCCTTCCGCCTGTTTTACAAATTCTTTGGCTGGCTCGCCATCGATGACTACCGCGTCAATCTTGCCCTGCTGTACGGCCTGGACCGCCTCGAATCCTTTATTGTAACGTTCCACTTCTGCATCTTTGATGTCGCCGGCATACATATCGCCTGTCGTTCCAAGCTGTACACCTATCTTCTTGCCTTCCAAATCGTCCGGCCCTGCCACGTCGCTGTCTTCCTTTACCATGATTACCTGGGTTGCCTTTGCATAAGTATCTGTAAAGTCGACATTCTTTTTACGGTCCTCTGTCACGGTAAGCCCGGCTGCGCCAAAGTCAGCTTTTCCGCTTGTAACGGCTGGAATGATAGAGTCAAACGCCATATCTTCAATCTTCAGCTCCATTCCAAGCTTATCAGCGATAGCCTGTGCGACCTCTGCATCGATTCCGACGATTTTGTCTCCGTCGCGGAACTCATATGGCGGGAACTCCGCGTTCGTTGCCATTACCAGCGTGTCTTTGGATTCCTTATCACCATCGTCACTTTTCTCATCCTTCTTGGAACCACATGCGGCCAGGGAGACGACACAAGCTCCAACCAGCAGTACGCTCATTAATTTCTTGATTTTCATAATAGTATTCCTCCAAATCTAATTGATAAATTATTCTGCATAAAAATACAAGTCTAGTACATATTTTATCATGTTTTCCGGGAAAAACAAGTAGAATCTGCAATGAATTGTGAGTTTAGTGAAGTGGCTGCGGACTGGGAGCCGGGTGGCATCTGCTCCGATGCGTACGAGGCTCTGACTATTTCACGTATCCCTACCCCTCCGGAATGCGCGCCGACAGCGGCTTACATCCCGCAGGATAAGGGCTACGGAAAGGATTCTCCGCCTCTTCCGCTTACACCTGCGCATCTCCCACCCGGCTCCCCGCCCGCTATCTACTTCATTTAACAAGGGCGAGTGCGGATGTGTGACGTTACTGGCCAGCGGATGGCCGCTGGCTGCGACAGTTGAGTGATAAAACATCGCAAGCTTAATGTGAATAACACATAGAGCAGATGAATGATAAGAGTTTTGCTAGTCCAGATGAATCAGGCTGGCGAATATGTTCGTTGTCAAGCATTTGCAGCGAGGCGTACACGCCATTACTGCAAGAAGAGCCGGAACCAGGCAGGGGATGTCATCTCATACACATCCCCGTACCTGATTCCGGCTCTTCTTATATTAGGATTTCTCTTCGGCAAAGGGCTTAGCTTGCTTAGCCCTCTATCTCTATACTTACACAAACAAAGCACTTCCATCAGCCAGTAGTGTCACACAGCCGCCCTCGCCCGTGCCAGTAAAGTAGATAGCCGAGGGGGAGGTATGGGACAGATGCGCAGGTCTAAGCGGGAGGGACTTAAGAATCCTCACCAGATTCCTTGGCTTGTGGGGTGAGAGCCGCCATCGGCGAACATTCCACAGGCTTAGGAATCTGTGTGATAGTCGCAGTTCCCGGACGCATCGGAGCATCTGCCCCATACCTCCCCAGCGGCGTCCACTTCACTAAACTCCCATTTATTTGAGGAAAATCTGCACCGCAGCCGATATGACTATTATCCCGCCCAGCACGATCCGGTACCATCCGAATATTTTGAAGTCGTGTTTCTTGATGTAGCCCATCAGGAAACGAATCGCCACGATGGACAGGCCGAATGATACGATGCAGCCTAGCATGAGCAGGCCGAATTCCGCACCTGTAAAGTGGAAGCCGAACTTGATGAGCTTTATGAGGCTTGCCCCAAACATCGCAGGTATCGCGAGGAAGAAGGTGAATTCCGCCGCAATCTCTCTTGAAACTCCGATAATCAGCGCGCCGACGATGGTCGCGCCCGATCTGGACGTCCCCGGAATCAGCGCAAGCATCTGGAAGAACCCTATCCACAGCAGCATCGGTACCGTGAGGTCGGATATCCGGCTTATGCTCGGTTTCCTGTGGGCATTACGGTTCTCGATTATGATAAACAGCACGCCGTACAGGATGAGCATGACCGCTACCGGCAATGGTTTATAGAACAGTTCGTCAAGAATATCATTAAACAGTATGCCGATAATCCCGGCCGGAACAGAAGCGATTACCACTTTAATCCACATCTGCCATGTGAGCATCTTCTGCTTCCTCGACTTGCGTGGAGAAAATGGATTCAGCTTGTGAAAATAAAGTACGACAACCGCCATGATAGCCCCGAGCTGGATAACCACGTTGAACATCTCCATAAACCCGTCCGACATGCCCGGCTTCAGCACATCCCCTACAAGTATCAAATGCCCCGTACTGCTGACCGGCAGCCATTCCGTGATTCCTTCTACAATCCCCAGAATAATAACTTTAATAATATCTAACATCCTTTTCTCCCTTCTTAATCCACAGTGTATCTGCAGTCGCTTTCTGCACCCTGCGCCACATCTTATACAGCTATCCTGCCATAAGGCTACAACACATACTCTTCGATTACCCTGGCAACGCCGTACTCATCATTTGATACTGTCACGAAGTCCGCCGCACTTTTCACTTCGACAGAACTATTCTCCATAGCAACGCCGAAGCCTGCTTTCTTCAGCATCTCTATATCGTTAGCGCCGTCACCAAGCGCCAGAATCTCTTCCCTTTTAATATGAAGCATCTCACCGAGCCGCAAGAGCGCGTTGCCCTTATTGACTCCCTTAACACTTACTTCGATATTATTGACAAGCGCTCCGGTCACTTCGATTCCTTCCACTGCCTTCAGCTCATCGAGCGCTTTTTGCTTATCTGCCAGATCAGCAAATACAGCCTGTACTTTATCTACCGCTCTGCCTTCGGTTTCAAATTTTCTTCTGATATCATCAACCGGCGTCCTTGTGGACAGAATATAGTCCGCCATTGCTGATATTCCGAAGAAATCTTTAATCCGTACGAGCATCTTTTCTTCTGCAAATCCCGCTCCGTCATAATATACTTCTCGTAGTGTATCATAATGTTCGTAAATATCCAATACTTTTCGCGCAATCTCCGGAGGGACAAGTTCTTCAAATATCACTTTATTACGGACAGTATCCATAACTCTTCCGCCATTGGCTGTTATCGCATACCTGATTCCCGGAAAATACAGAATCTCTTCCGGGATAGCTGTCAGCGGCCTTCCCGTAGCGGGAAGCATTACGACACCACGGGCGGCAGCTCTCGTTATAGCGTCCTTCGCCCGTTCTGTGAATTCCTTTTTCGTCGTCAGCAGCGTGCCGTCCAGGTCAAATGCCACCATCTTAATATCGTTTATCATATACCGTCAGTTCCTTTCTGTCCTTAGAAAACAGAAGCAGCGACTGGCTGATCTTATCTGATGAACTATCATACGCCTGTCTTCCGTGGTCAACCATCTTTCTGACCACTTCCTCCTGTCCCGCTGCCGCAAATAAGACCATGTCTTTCGTCGGTGCCATGACTACTATATCGTCTTTCAGCTTATCTACGCATACCTGCCATATATGCTTAAAACAGAGTGAACTGCACTCGTGATGCCCGTCTGCGATGATGGCAAAGGCGCCATACCACGTATTGCCTATTACAAATTCCACATCTCTTATCAGATTCTCACAGGACAGATGATATAATTCTTCTATATCGCAGCCAGGCGGCAGCATATTATCCTTCAACACCTCGAACGTATCATCGCCGCGTTTAATTACAAAGATTATTTTCAACTCGCCGACAAAAGATACGACCGGAGCATCTTTCTCGGATATATGCTTTCCGTTAAGCGCATGATTATCGGTAAGCGCCTCCTTAACCCACGGATACACCGCGTCTTTGATATTATCATACTTATAGTGTTCTTCCTCGTATTTTCTCATAAGGTCCTTTCCTCCACGTCCATACATTCTATGTACTATTTTAACAAAATTTGCTTTATAAAGCAATTTGTTGTATAATAGAAAAGCACTCGCTAAAAAGGGAAAGGAAATGTATATGAAGAGTACGAAAAAGAAACGTATATTGCGTGCTGCTATGTGTCTTACTTGCGCCGTAACAATTGCTTCTGTTAATACGTCGGTATATGCAGAACCTTCAACAAACGAGTTAGAAGGAAAGACTTCTGATCTGCAGGGGGAGCTCAATGACCTCAACAGTCAGCTGTCCGCTTTATGTGACGAACTGGATGCAACATCCTCTAAGATAGAGGAGCTGTCTGCCGCGGTCGAAAAGTCCAAGCTGGATGTAGCCGCCGCTAAGCTTAACGAGGATGCCCAGTATGATGCCATGAAGGACAGGATCAAGTTCATGTATGAAGGCGGCAGCGCCTCATTGCTTGAGATTCTTTTTTCATCCGAAAACATGGCTGATTTTCTAAACAAGGCAGAATTTGTAACTAATATAAGTACATACGACAGACAGATGTTGGACGAACTTCAAACAGCCCGTGCCGACATTGAGAAGAAACAGGGAACCTTAGAAACACAACAAGAAGAATTAGCGGGATTGCAAAGCGACCTGGAAGCAAAGCAGGAAGCATTAAATGCGAAGATATCTTCTACTTCAGGTGAATTATCCGAGTACAGTGCACAGCTGGAACGTGCGAAAGCCGCGGCGGCGGCAAGCAGAACCGCCCAGGATAATTCTGTTGCCGGCCCTACTACAGCGCCAGGCAAGACTGACAATGGTAATAATAACAATACGAACGGCAATAATGGAGGGACTGTCAACAACGGAGGTTCTATAGATGCCAATGTATCTGATACAGCGTTATTTGCCGCTATACTTGAGTGCGAGGCCGGTGGCAGCTACGATGGGATGCTGGCTGTTGCCACGGTTATCATGAATCGGGTAGCCAGCCCGAGTTATCCGAATACTATCAGCGGAGTCATCTACCAGTCAGGCCAGTTCGCGCCTACATGGGACGGCAGCCTGAACCGGGTTCTGGCGAGAGGGCCGTCACAATCAGCCTATTCAGCCGCCCAGGCGGCGCTTGGCGGAGCGAGGCATTCTGCAGTTCTTAACTGCTATTCGTTCAACGCTGCATGGACAGGCGCTTCAGGCGTCAACGTAGGCGGCAACGTCTTCTGGTAGACGCAAGGTCTGCCGCACATCCGGTATGAAAAAGTAATCCGGAGAAGAACTTACGTATTCTTCTCCGGATTTTTGTTATCTAATTACCCCTGTCGGAATGCTGCGGCTTTTATTGATAGTCCATTACATCTATCCATTTCATGAGGAATTCCTTTTCCAGTTCGTTATCCTTCGTAAGCTGAGCTGCTGCCACGATTGGAAGCCATTGCTGTACATACTGCCTTGCAGTGTCAGATTTCTTACAGAATATCTTCAGATACAGGTCCGCTGTCTCCTTGTTCTTCAACGCGAACAGCAGATACGTCATGGCTGCGTCCGCACTGGCATTGCCCTGCGTGGCATGTGCCCAGTCGACGATTGTCATCTTACCGTTCTTTCCTACAATCACGTTGCTCGGGTTGAAGTCCCCATGGCAGACTTTATCATGCTTCGGCATGCTGTCAAGCCTCGTCAGCAGATCATACCTCGTCGTGGCGTCCAGTTCCTTCAATCCGTTAATCTGCCGGGCCAGCTTATCATGAAGCTTGTTGAGCAGGGGGGACTTCCTGCCGTGCATCTGGAGCTGGAGGTCCACAAAATCTTCCATATACTTCTCCATATTATCTGCATCGACAGCCATCATCTCTTCCAGCGTCTTGCCATCTTTATATTCGATGACAAGAGACCACCTGCCGTCAATCTCCGTCACTTCCTTAACCTTCGGTATATCAAGACCCGCAGCCTCCACCCTTGCAGTATTCAGCGCCTCGTTGAACACGTCTGCCTTCGGATGCCCCGGATGAAAGACTTTGACAATGTCCTTTTCACATTTATACACCTTCTTATGTGGTCTCTCAACAATCAATACAGCATTTTCCATATTCATAACCCTGCCTCCTTTTAGTATATACAGCCGTTCATTTATTAGATACTGCCATTATACACCCCCAAGATTCATTTGGAAAGAGAATTTGATATATTTTTAACTTTTTATTTTCACTATATTTTATTGTTAATATTTTAACCATTCTCTAAAGGTACACGGTTGTCTTCATATAGGTACACCACAAAATGCAATTAGGGACGTAACAAAATTCAAAAAGGTTACGTCCCTAATTACAAATTATATTATTTACCGTAGAAGCATTTCAGGTATATTTCTTTGATTTCTTTCATGAGCGGATATCTCGGGTTAGCTCCTGTGCACTGGTCGTTGAAGGCCTGCTCTACCATGTCATCCAACGTATCTAAGAAGTATTTCTCGTCGATGCCGTAATCTTTGATCGTCTTTTTGATACCTATCTTTTCTTTCAGATCTTCCAGCTTAGCTATGAAGCTGTCGAGCACTTCCTGATCATCCTTGCCCTGGCAACCTGCGAAGCGTCCCAGTTCTGCGTATCTTGCAAGCGCATGTGGATACTCATACTGTGAGAATGTCCCCATCTTAGTCGGCACTTCTGCCGCATTATATCTGATAACCTCTGTGAGGACGACTGCATTGGCTACACCGTGCGGCAGATGATGGAACGCGCCCAGTTTGTGTGCCATGGAGTGGTTGAGCCCGAGGAACGCATTGGCGAATGCCATGCCTGCCATACAGGAGGCGTTAGCCATCATCTCACGCGCTTTCGGATCATTTGCCCCATTTTCGTATGCAGAAGGCAGATACTCAAATACATTCTTCACTGCTTTCATCGCAAGCCCGTCTGTATAGTCTGTAGCCATGATTGATACATATGCTTCTATCGCATGAGTCATGACATCGATGCCAGAAGCGCTTGTAAGTCCTTTTGGCTGTGTCATCATATTGTCTACATCGACGATAGCCATATTCGGAAGCAGCTCGTAATCAGCTATCGGCCATTTGACGCCTGTGTCTGCATCTGTGATGATTGCAAACGGCGTCACCTCGGAACCTGTTCCTGAAGAGGTCGGAATCGCCACAAAGTATGCCTTTTCACCCATTTTCGGGAAAGTGTACACCCTCTTGCGTATATCCATGAAGTCCATTGCCATGTCTTCAAAGTCAGCTTCCGGATGCTCGTACATCACCCACATGATCTTGGCTGCGTCCATGGCAGAACCTCCGCCAAGAGCGATAATCGTGTCAGGCTCAAACTGCTTCATCTGATCGGTACCCTTCTGTGCACACTGCAGCGTCGGGTCTGGCGCCACTTCATAGAAGCATGTATGCTGGATGCCCATCTCGTCTAACTTCTCTTCAATCGGGGCAACATAGCCGTTCTTATATAAGAAGGAATCCGTTACGATAAATGCTTTTTTCTTCTTCATAACTGTTCCAAGTTCATCAAGTGCTACAGGCATGCAGCCTTTCTTAAAGTATACCTTCTCAGGCGTTCTAAACCAAAGCATGTTTTCTCTCCTCTCAGCAACCGTCTTGATGTTAATCAAATGCTTTACTCCAACGTTTTCTGATACGGAGTTGCCTCCCCAGGAACCGCATCCAAGAGTCAGAGACGGAGCAAGCTTGAAGTTATATAAGTCACCGATTCCGCCATGGGATGAAGGTGTGTTGATAAGTATTCGGCATGTCTTCATAGCTGCCGCGTGTTTTGCAATCTTTTCCTGCTCCGCCGGATGTACGTACAGGGATGCCGTATGTCCGTATCCGCCGTCAGCTACGAGCTGCTCTGCCTTTGCAAGCGCTTCATCATATGTCTTCGCCCTGTACATTCCCAGTACCGGTGAGAGCTTTTCATGGGCAAATTCTTCTGAGATATCCACAGATTCGACTTCGCCTATCAGAATCTTCGTATCCTCCGGAACTTCAACACCGGCGAGCTTAGCAATCTCATAGGCAGACTTTCCGGGAATCTTGTTGTTGAGGGCGCCGTTTATAATAATCGTCTTACGCACCTTGTCGAGCTCCTCGCCCTTCTTCAGGAAATAGCACCCTCTATAGGCGAACTCTTTCTTCACCTCATCATATATGCTGTCAAGAACCGTAACGGTCTGTTCCGAAGCACATATCATACCATTGTCAAATGTCTTGGAATGGATAATAGAACTTACTGCCATCTTGATATCCGCCGTGTCATCTATTATAACAGGAGTATTGCCGGCACCCACGCCAAGCGCCGGTTTTCCGGAAGAGTAGGCCGCCTTTACCATGCCCGGGCCCCCTGTAGCAAGCGTAATATCTGCATCTTTCATAACCATATTCGTAAGTTCAAGAGACGGAACATCAATCCAGCCGATAATACCTTCCGGAGCACCTGCCTTTACTGCCGCGTCCAGCACGACCTTGGCCGCCGCAATTGTACAAGACTTGGCAGATGGATGAGGGCTGATGATGATTGCATTTCTCGTCTTCAGGCAGATAAGCGTCTTAAATATCGCCGTAGACGTAGGGTTCGTCGTCGGGATGACCGCTGCTACAAGGCCAATCGGTTCTGCAATCTTCTTGATTCCAAAAGCGGCATCTTCTTCGATTACCCCGCATGTCTTCGTGTTCTTATATGCATTATAGATATACTCTGCAGCATAATGGTTCTTGATGACCTTATCCTCCACGATACCGCGCCCTGTCTCTTCGACTGCCTGCTTGGCCAGCGGAATTCGCATCTTGTTGGCCGCAAGTGCTGCCTCATAGAATATCTTATCAACCTGTTCTTGTGTGTATGTAGCAAATACTTTCTGAGCATCTCTCATCGCTTTCATTTTAGCTTCGAGAGTCTCTACGCTGTCGACAACTGCTGGTATTGCTTCCTTTTTCTTCGCCATTTTTTATGTTCCTCCCGTAATAGTGTTTATCTTTCTTCAGGGCTTAGTATAGTACCTCGTTAAATATTTGTCAATACTTTTTTGATATTTTTTTAACAATATTTTTTGTAACCCCGTCGGCCAAAAAAAAGCTGCACGACCACAAGTGAAAGTATGTCGTGCCAGCGCCGGTCGCGACAGAAGAACCGAGTGTGGGCATATAAGCCCGGCTAAGCCATCCACCCGGTTCTCCGTACCATACGTATATTACATTGTAATCTTGACTATTGCGGCAGGACAGTTAACTGTTTCTACAGCTTCAATACCGTGCCCAGGTTCCTCTCCAGTGCTGAGTCAAAGATATACTTCGCCATGGCCACGTCACAGACAGACATGCCTATGTTAGAGCATACGATCAGTTCATCCTTCCGTTCTCTGCCTTCTTTGATACCAGCCACAATCTCTCCTGTCTCCGCATATATCTCAGGCAGCCCGTCCGGAAAATATCCCATGCTGTCAAACAGCACATGCTCATCCCGGCTGTCAACGATATACTTGTCGGCATTCCTCTGGATATCCGCCTCCCAGAACGTATTCAGGTCACACGGCAGGATTGTCTGTCCTGCATGTACCCACTCCTTCTTCACGACGGCCATATTCTCTCTTGTGATGATAGTCGCAGAACTCATGACATCACAGTTTTCTGCCACATCCTTGGGTGATGCTGCCATGATCAGCTCGATTCCGTCTACTTCATCCTTTACCTGTTCTACGAGCCGCTCCATAGTCTCTCGTCTCACGTCATAGACATATATTTTTTTCAAGTTTTTCAGCTTATGGACGATATATCTCACATGTCCGATTCCCTGAACGCCACACCCGAACATGCCGAACGTCTCAGCATCGGGGTGGAGTGCCGCAGCAGCAATCGAAGTAACTGCCGGAGTACGCATCGCTGTGAGCCATGCCCCGTCCATGATGACCATCGGGAACCCTGTCAGTATTTCATTGAGAATCATAAGCCCTGATGTCTGTGGGAGCCCATATTCTTTCGGATTCCTAGGATAACACTCTATCCATTTCTCTCCACACGCCATCTGTCCCGGTACATAGGCAGGCATTGCATGATAGAACACGTCATCATACGGGTGGATTCCAATCTTTGCCGGCATCTCATACTCTTTCCTGCCGTGGGCATCCAGCGTCTTTTCTATAATTTCGAGCGTCTGCTTCACATCCGGGCCTGCCTCGATGCACTGGTCCTTCGTCAGATAGAGAATCTCGCTTCCTATCTTGATTTTCGATTCGATTTTGTCCTTTTCCTTCTTCAGCATTTCATCCAGGTTCATAGTAGTTCCTCCTTTACAAGTTTTCAGTGAACAGTGTCATACCAATTATTAATCGCGATTAATTTTGGGCAGAATGATTACTTTACAAACCGGAAAACAATCTCTTCCAGACATTTCATAAACTCCTCAGCCTTTCCTGCGGCATCTGGTTCCTGCCCCTGCTGTCTGGCGTCCAGCAAATCCTTCAGATAACCTTTATACAGATGGATGCTCGCGCTGTTCAACAGCCTGGCGTCTTCGGCACTCAACCTATGATCCCTGACGCAGTTCTCAATCATCAGGTAATCCCGGTGGCTGAAATCACCATTAACAAATATAGCCTCCTTCCCCTTTTCAATCATGCCTATCTCTTCTGGGAATATCTCATAATATTCCCTCATTATCTGATCCAGCCTGCCGCTGTATTTACCAAAAAACAGATTGTCAAATATCTCAGGCTTTTCAAAGGAAGATTCGGCAAAGCACCTCCACACCGCAAAATGCAGCTTCAGGCTGTCTTCTATCCGGTCAAAGCACCCTGCAACTTCCCTGAGGTATCCGCTTAAGAACTGAAGTGACGCATACAGCACAAGCTCGTCAAGCCCCGTAAAATACCGATAGATGTTGGCAGGATTGCAGTCCATCATCTTTCCCAGACGCCGGATGCTCAATGCCTGGATCCCTTCCTTCGAAAGAACCTCATATGTAGCCTTAATAAACTGTTCTCTGGAAATATTCTCTTTCATACCCGCTCCGCAATCAATTATGTTGGCTCCATTATAGGCTTACACATTCATGAAGTCAAGATATATGCCCCAAATTACTTTGTCTATCTTCTGTCATTCGCCACGTTATGCCAGATATTGAAAACGGGGTCAGGCCCCTATGGAATATCCATAGGGGCCTGACCCCGTTTTCGTACATCTATTAAGCTATTCTATTATACAAGCTCAAGAAGAACTTCCATAGCCGCATCACCTTTACGCTGTCCAATCTTGACGATTCTCGTGTAACCGCCGTTACGTCCAACATATTTCGGTGCAATCTCATCAAACATCTTAGCGACAAGGTCGACTTCTTTCGTATTCTTCTTTCTTCCTGCCTGTGCGGCCGGAACTTCTTTTACAGGATACAGGACCTTCAGCATTTCACGTCTTGCGTGAAGCCTGCTTGGCATATCCTTCTTAATCTTCTTTTCAACTTCGTCGTAAACAGTAACTTTCTTTCCGTCTACTACTTCTTTCACTCTCTTGCCGTCCTTGTCCTTGCGGGCAACTTTGGCTTTGACAGTTACTTCTTCGAAGTTATCCTTTTCCTTTACAGCCATAGCGATAAGGCCTTCTGCCACTTTACGGATTTCTTTCGCTTTAGATTCTGTCGTAACAATCTTGCCATGGTTGAGCAATGCTGTTACCTGGTTTCTGATTAATGCTTTCCTCTGGCTTGATGTTCTGTCAAGCTTTCTATATTTTGCCATCTTTCTAATCCTCCATTATCCAACATCTGGTTATGCTTCTTCGGACTTACTAGCCAAATGCCCTGCCATGCTCTTTCGGTCTTACTGACAGCGTTATTATTGTTGTGGAAGCCGCTTGAACGTTAGTAGTTCAATCGGCATCGCAAATCACTTCGTGATTTGCTCTATTCTTCGCCTCTGCTCAGGCACAGGCCAAGTTCGTCTAACTTTGCTAACACTTCTTCCAGGGACTTGCGTCCCAGGTTTCGAACTTTCATCATATCTTCCGGTGTTCTGTTCGTCAGTTCTTCAACGGTATTGATTCCTGCTCTCTTCAGGCAGTTGTATGAGCGTACAGATAGCTCCAGTTCATCAATACTCATCTCCAGCACTTTTTCCTTCTCGTCGTCTTCCTTTTCAATCATGACTTCTGCCGCCTGGGCAACTTCTGAAAGGTCGATGAAGAGTTTAAGGTGTTCGCTAAGTACCTTGGCAGCCAGACTGACTGCTTCGTCCGGAAGCAAAGTTCCGTTGGTATATACGTCTAATGTCAATTTATCAAAGTCTGTAATCTGACCAACACGTGTATTTTCAACTGTAAGGTTCACACGCTCCACCGGGGTGTAAATTGAATCAATCGGAATTACTGCGATTGGTAACTCGTCGTTTTTATTCTTGTCAGCACTTACATATCCCCTGCCTTTTGTGATGGTAAGCTCCATGTATAACTTGCTGTCTGCCCCGCCATTCAGTGTCGCAATAACTGTTTCAGGATTCATGATCTCAATATCCTGATCCACCTGGATATCTGCCGCTGTTACAACACCCTCGCCTTCAAATTCGATATAGGCTGTCTTCGGCTCATCTGTCTCAGATGTGTTCTTGATAGCCAGCGATTTCAAATTCATGACGATTTCGGTAACATCTTCTTTCACGCCCGGGATTGAACTGAATTCGTGCAGCACGCCATCGATTTTCACCTGGCTGATTGCTGACCCCGGAAGAGAAGAAAGCATGATTCTGCGAAGAGAGTTACCCAATGTTGTACCATAACCTCTTTCCAGAGGTTCCACAACAAATCTTCCATACTTTTTATCTTCTGAAATCTCAGTTATTTCAATATTCGGTTTATTAAAATCAAACACTAAGTCCACCTCCTGTGGTGTTACGGGTTATTATTTAGAATATAATTCGACGATTAACATCTCGTCTACAGGAACATCGATTGCATCTCGTGCGGGAAGTTCCTTTACAGTCCCTTTCAGGTTTTCGGTATCTACTTCTAACCAGCCCGGAACCAGACGTCCTCCTGTAACCTCCAGGATTCCTTTGTATCTCGGAGAGCTTTTGTGTTTTTCTTTGATTTCAACAACATCACCGACTTTCACAATGTAAGAAGGGATGTTAATCTGTTTTCCGTTCACCATTACATGCTTGTGGTCGACAATCTGTCTTGCCTCACGTCTTGTTCTGGCAAGCCCCATACGGAATACGACATTGTCGAGTCTTGACTCAAGGAGAATCATCAGGTTCTCGCCGGTCATCCCGTTCATCTGCTTTGCTTTCTTGTAATAGTTTCTGAAAGGTTTCTCTAATACGCCATAGATAAATTTTGCTTTCTGCTTCTCACGTAACTGGAGACCATACTCGCTCATTTTTCTGTTAGACCTTTTTAACTGTCTGTTGGATTTTTTATCAATTCCTAAAAAGATTGGATCCATACCAAGTGAACGACATCTTTTAAGAACCGGAACTCTGTTTACTGCCATATCTACGATTTCCTCCTATTTATAACAGCGGATATCAGCAATCCGCTTCACTACTTGCTTAAAGTAAGCATCCGATCTTCGGCTGCTCACTAGACTCTTCTGCGTTTCGGTGGGCGGCAACCATTGTGTGGTACCGGAGTTACATCCTTGATGCTTGTAACATCAATTCCGCATGCCTGAAGTGCACGGATTGCTGCTTCTCTCCCTGAACCTGGTCCCTTAACCATAACGTCTACTGATTTCAAGCCATGTACCAATGCCGCTTTAGCTGCTGTCTCAGCTGCCATCTGAGCTGCATAAGGAGTAGATTTCCTTGAACCTCTAAATCCCAGACCGCCTGCACTTGCCCATGAAAGAGCATTACCCTGAGCATCTGTCAATGTAACAATCGTATTGTTAAATGATGACTGGATGTGTGCTTGTCCGCGTTCAACGTTTTTCTTGACACGTTTCTTTGTCACTTTCTTTGTAACTTTTTTTGCCATAATAAAACTAACCTACGCTTTCCTTTTTATTCATTAATGTGTTGCTTATTTCTTCTTATTCGCTACTGTTCTCTTAGGACCTTTTCTCGTTCTTGCGTTTGTCTTCGTCTTCTGTCCACGAACCGGAAGGCCTTTTCTGTGGCGGATACCTCTGTAGCATCCGATTTCCTGCAATCTCTTGATGTTCAGGGCAATCTCTCTTCTGAGGTCACCTTCTACTGTCTGGGTCTCTTCAATTACAGCACTGATCTTCTTAACGTCTTCGTCTGTAAGGTCTCTGCAGCGAATGTCAGGATTGACTCCTGCCTCGCTTAGGATACGTGTCGCACTCGTCCTTCCGATACCATAAATATAAGTAAGTCCGATTTCTACACGTTTGTCTCTTGGTAAGTCTACACCTGCTATACGAGCCATGTGAATTTCCTCCATTTTCTTTTTGATTGAATTCTTCCGTGCCATCTCGATTCCGCTTCGCTACATCTCGATGCGGGCTTTCGCCCTATACATCTTTCCCAATTTGTCTTTATGCAGGCAAGCCTGCAAAAGCCAATTGTGAAATCTGTGCACGTCTCATTTAGTTGCATATCGTCTCTAACTGGGGAGCTTTGTCTGCTCCCAGGCGTGTCGGTATGCACGCCCTTTCCGGCCACCGGATGTCTCCGTGATGACGGGCCGGTATTATAAGCAATATACGAGGATATTCACCGGCTAATGGTGCGTCCTTGTATATTTTAAATAGTCTACACACCTCCTGGTGTGTCTACTATCAGCCGCCTATTTTGTGTGCATAATTTGATAACATGGATAGAAAGTTCCGTGCGCCTAAGCTCGAAAATACTTCGCTAAGGCTTGGGAACGGTCTTCCCACTAAGTTTAAGCTTCGCTTTCACTAAGTGCTCGGTACCTAGCCTTGTCTCTGCTTATGCTTTGGATTCTCGCAGATAATGCGAACGCTTCCTTTTCTCTTAATTACTTTGCATTTTTCGCAAATTGGTTTTACTGATGATCTAACCTTCACGTCAAATCCTCCTTTCATCCATTGCTCTGCCTACGTTTTCGGCGCGTTTCCAGTTTTGCCCAGAAACACGCTTATATATTATAGCACCTGCCGTCAAACAAAGTCAATAGATATTTGAATATTATTTATCTCTCCAGATAATCCTTCCTTTTGAAAGGTCATACGGAGATAATTCCAATGTCACTTTGTCTCCGGGCAGTATCTTTATAAAGTTCATACGCAGCTTTCCGCTGATATGCGCGAGCACCTGGTGCCCGTTCTCAAGCTCTACCTGAAACATGGCATTAGGCAGTTTCTCCACTACTTTTCCTTCAATCTCAATTACGTCAGCTTTTGACATATTATAAATCCTCCTGATTCTCTCTATCCTTATTAAAATTTTTAAGTATCTGTTTTATAGCTGCATCATCTGCTGCTGTCACATCGAACTCCCTCCTGATAGGCTGTATATGCTTTTTTTTCTTCTTTTTCAGCCTTTCGAGAGTTCTAATCCTGCCGTCTGCTAAATATACATATGCATCATCGGTGTCCATTATAACATAAACCTGACCCTTATCATGACCCGCCTTTGATTTTGCTAGCATTCCTGTCTTTACTTCTTCCATATCTGATGTCCTCTTTACTTAAATCATTTCGATAAGGTCAAAAGTTTCGGTTCATCGTCTGTTATCAATACCGTATTTTCGTAATGGGCAGATAAAGCGCCATCCCTCGTGACCACGGTCCAGTCGTCGTCAAGCCAGTCTACTTCCCAGGTACCGGCATTGATCATCGGTTCTATCGCAAGTGTCATTCCTGCCTTGAGCTTCACGCCTTTTCTGTTCATCTCATAATTCGGTATCTCCGGTGCTTCATGCAGATTTGTTCCGATTCCGTGGCCGCACAGGTCACGTACCACCCCATAACCGAAGCTTTCTGCATATCTGCCAATAGCTGCCGAAATTTCAAATAGATAATTGCCTTCTTTTGCGTATTTTATACCTTCAAAGAAGCTTTCTCTGGTAACTTCTGCCAGTTTAGCGGCTTCTCTGCTTATTTCTCCGATGCCGTGCGTCCGTGCGGCATCGGAGTGATATCCCTTATATATGACCCCCGCGTCGAGGCTGACGATATCGCCCTCCTTTAGAATGCGGTGCTTATCTGGTATGCCATGCACGACTTCTTCATTGGCGGATACGCAGATAGATGCGGGATAGCCGTTGTAATCGAGGAAGGAAGGGATACAGCCATAGCTCCTTATCACTTCCTCCCCGAGTACGTCTATGTCCTTGGTACTCATACCTGGATGTAACGCTTTGGCAAGTTCATCGTGGACGATTTCCAGAATCCGTCCGGCTTCTGTCATCAATTCAATTTCCCTGCCCGATTTTATACTGATCGGCATAACCTACGCTCCTAAGATTTCTACAATTGCCCGGAAGACATCTTCGATATCCACAGTCCCGTCAACCGTCTTTAATATGCCGGCATTTGTATAGTAGTCTATCAGCGGCTGCGTCTGTTCATGGTATACGCCAAGACGCTTCTCCACCGTTTCCGGCTTGTCGTCATCACGGAGGATCAGGCCGCCCCCGCACGTGTCGCAGATGCCGTCCTTCTTTGTCGGCGCATACTCCAGATGATATGTGGCTCCACATGTCACGCAGGCACGGCGCCCACCCATCCGGCGTACGATATTCTCGTCCGGCACGTCTACGTCTATGGCAAAGTCCACCTTCTGCCCGAGCTCCGCGAGCGCTTTATCCAAAGCCTCTGCCTGTGGTATCGTCCTCGGGAAGCCGTCAAGCACATAGCCGTCGCGGCAGTCGTCCTGATTCACCCGGTCTACGACCAGATCCACTACCAGGTCGTCCGGCACGAGCAGCCCCTGATCCATATACGTCTTGGCTTTTTTGCCGAGCTCTGTACCATTCTTAATATTCGCTCTGAAGATATCACCAGTTGAAATGTGAGGAATACTGAATTTCGCGGCAATTTTCTTTGCCTGAGTTCCTTTGCCCGCCCCCGGCGCGCCTAACATAATAATTTTCATAATATGTGTTCCTCCTTATAGCATTTTAACCCGCAGAAAAAAATTCTGCGAGTTCAAAATGGTGTTAATTATTTAAAAATCCCTTGTAATTACGTACAAGCATCTGTGATTCTATCTGCTTCAGAGTCTCCAACACAACACTGACGATGATGATAAGCGACGTACCGCCGAACGATACTTTCGCCCCAAGCCAGCCGTTAAAAAATATTGGAACGATCTGTATAAGTACAAGGCCGCATGCTCCGACAAAAATAATATAATTCAATATTCTTGTCAAATATTCAACTGTCGGTTTTCCAGGGCGGATACCCGGTATAAATCCTCCGCTCTTCTTCATGTTGTTTGCTATCTCCAAAGGATTGAATGTAATGGATGTGTAGAAATAGGCAAAAAACACGGTGAGGATGATATATACGAGCAATCCCCAGGAATACTTCAGGTTTTCCGGGTTACACCAGTTCCCCTGATTCATGCCCCGCAGGATTTCACTTCCGATACCCGTTCCGCCGTCCTTTCCGAGGAAAGATGCGATTACGATTGGAAACTGCATCAGAGATGATGCAAATATAATCGGAATGACGCCCGCGGTATTAATCTTCAGCGGAATGTGCGTGGACTGTCCACCGAACGTTTTTCTCCCGACCACCTTTTGCGAATACTGTACCGCAATTCTTCTCTCACCGTCCTGAAGTACAATGACAAATACGACGAGAGCTATGATGATTGCCAGGATGATGACGACGGCCAGCCCTCCAGAGGCAAGGCTTTTTCCTTTGACGAACTGTTCAAACAGCGTTGTCATGTCGTTTGGAATACGAGAAATAATATTTATCACAAGTACGATAGAGATACCATTTCCGACTCCTTTTTCTGTAATCCTTTCACCAATCCACATCAGAAGCGCACTTCCGGCAGTCAGCGTCAGGACTACGATTGCCGCATTTACAAAGTTGTACTCGACAAGCAGTCCTCTCCGTCCAAAACCTACCGCCATCGCCGTAGATTCAATGAGGGCAAGGGCAACCGTGAGGTAACGTGTAATCGCTACAATCTTCTTTCTTCCATCCTCTCCTTCTTTCTGCATTTCCTCCAGCTTCGGAATCGCTATCGTAAGGAGCTGCATGATGATGGAAGAAGTAATGTATGGTGTAATACTTAGAGCGAACACAGACATCTGCTCAAAGGATCCACCGGTGAAAGCGTTAAACAAGTTAAACGCTTCCCCCGTATTCTGTGCAAAGAAATCTTTGATGTAACTTGGATCCACACCAGGTGTTGGCAGTTCAGATCCAATTCTTATCACGATTAACATCAAAAACGTATATCCGATTTTTTTGCGAATATCCTTTATTTGAAATGCCTTTCGGAAAGTTTCTAACATTAGATCACCTCTGCTTTTCCACCTAAAGCCTCAATCTTAGCAGCAGCGCCTGCACTGAACGCATTTGCCTGTACTGTAAGCTTCTTCGTCAGCTCCCCGTTGCCAAGGATCTTGACGCCGTCTTTCGGGTTCTTGACGATTCCCTGCTCCAGTAAAGTCTCAACTGAAACAACCGCATCGTTATCGAACACTTCAAGAGCGCTTACATTGATACCAACGATATCTTTAGAGTTTCTGTTCGTGAAACCTCTCTTTGGTATTCTTCTATATAACGGCATCTGGCCACCTTCAAAACCAGGTCTTGTAGCTCCTGAACGAGCTTTCTGGCCTTTATGTCCCTTGCCGGCCGTCTTACCATTTCCAGAGCCGTGTCCACGTCCTCTTCTGAAATTATCACTCTGTTTTGCGCCGTCAGCAGGTCTTAAGTTAGATAAGTCCATTGTGACACCTCCTATCTGATTGTTATTTTATGCTTCTTCAACTTTTACCAGGTGACAAACCTGTTTGATCATACCTCTTGTTGCTGCGTTATCCGGCAGTTCAACTGTCTTGTTCAACTTCTTAAGTCCTAAAGCTTCAACAGTCTTCTTATGCTTTGGTACAGCACCAATTGTAGATTTAACTAATGTGACTTTTAAATTTGCCATTATGATCTACCTCCTTAGCCTAAGATCTCTTCTACAGATTTACCGCGAAGCTTAGCTACTTCTTCCGGAGTCTTCAACTGGCGTAATCCGTCGATTGTAGCAAGAACTACGTTCTGCTTGTTGTTTGAACCAAGAGATTTTGTACGGATGTTCTTGATTCCCGCCATCTCGATTACAGCACGCGCCGGTCCTCCGGCGATAACTCCGGTACCATCCGGAGCCTTCTTAAGCAATACGGAAGCTCCTCCGAATTTACCGATAAAATCATGTGTAATACTATCGTTTTCATCTAATGCTACAGTAATAAGATTTTTAGCTGCATCTTCTTTTCCCTTGCGGATTGCCTCAGGGATTTCAGTAGCTTTTCCTAAACCTGCACCAACATGGCCGTTTCCGTCGCCTACAACTACTAAAGCTGTGAATCTGAAGTTACGACCACCCTTAACAACCTTGGTAACACGTTTAATTGATACCACTTTTTCATTTAATTCTAATTGACCAGCATCAATTCGTACTTGTTTCATGTGTGCTCCTCCTTCTAGAAATTCAAACCAGCTTCTCTAGCTGCGTCTGCTAATGCCTGAACTTTTCCCTGGTATATGAAGCCGCCTCGGTCAAAGACAACATCTTTAATACCTTTTTCGATTGCTTTTTCAGCAATCACTTTACCTAAATATGCTGCCGCTGCAACGTCGTTGGTTTTTTCCAGGTTTGCTTTCACATCTTTCTGAAGAGTGGAAGCTGCAACCAGAGTGCTGCCAACTGTATCGTCAATAATCTGTGCATACATATGATTATTGCTTCTGAATACGGCTAAACGCGGGCATTCAGACGTACCGCTGAAACGGTTACGTAATTTTCTGTGTTTATTAACACGAACTTTGCTTCTTGACTTTTTGCTAACCATTTTCACACTCTCCTTATTTATTTCTTACCAGTCTTACCAACTTTACGTCTGATAACTTCATCAGCATACTTGATACCCTTGCCCTTGTATGGCTCCGGTCTTCTCTTGTCTCTGATCTCAGCTGCGTATTGGCCTACTTTTTCTTTATCGATACCTTTGACGATGATCTTGTTCTGGCCTTCCATGACCGTCTCAACACCTTCCGGATCCGTCATTTCTACCGGATGGGAGTATCCAAGATTCAATGTCAGCTTGTTTCCTGATTTTGCCGCCCTGTATCCAACACCGTTCACTTCCAGAACCTTCTGGTATCCGTCCGTTACGCCTACAACCATGTTGTTGACGAGTGTTCTTGTAAGACCATGTAAAGATTTCATCTTCTTCAAGTCGTTCGGTCTTGTAACAACGATTGTATCGCCTTCCTGCTTGATTTCCATCTCTACAGGAAGCTCTTTTTCAAGGGTTCCCTTCGGACCTTTAACAGTCACTTTATTATTCTCTGCAATCTCAACAGTTACACCTGCCGGAACTGCAATTGGCAGTCTTCCTATACGTGACATACCTGTTCCTCCTTAACTTAAATTCTCGGAACGGGAGCTTAGCCCGCTCTGTTTTCAGTTGCATTACCTCTTTCACCCATTGCATGCTACCAGATGAAAGCCAATACTTCTCCGCCTACGCCGAGCTTTCTTGCTTCTTTATCTGTGATGACGCCCTGGTTTGTCGATATGATTGCCGTTCCGAGTCCGCCTAATACTTTAGGAAGCTCGGCACTGTTAGCGTACACACGAAGACCTGGTTTAGAGATTCTCTTAAGCCCTGTGATAACTTTCTCATTCTTGTCTGCACCGTATTTTAACGTGATGTGGATTGTCTTGAACACGCCGTCTTCTACGATATCGTATTTCTGGATATAACCCTCATCTAACAGGATGTTCGCAATAGCGGTCTTCATCTTTGATGCAGGTACATCTACTGTATCATGTTTGGCAGTATTAGCATTACGGATTCTCGTAAGCATATCTGCGATTGGATCACTCATAGTCATTTATCCTATACCTCCTTTTTTGTGGAAGTTCTTCTCGCTAAGCTCACATAGATGTGTCGCTAAGCTCCAAGAACGGCCTTGCACTAAGTTCGAGCTTCGCCTGACGGCTCGCTTTCACTAAGTCGCTTTCGGCCTACCAGCTTGCTTTCTTAACGCCTGGGATCTGTCCTTTATATGCCAACTCGCGGAAGCAAACACGGCAGATTCCATATTTTCTTAAATATGCGTGCGGTCGTCCGCAGATTCTGCAACGATTGTATTCTCTTGTGGAGAACTTCTGCTTACGCTGCTGTTTTACTTTCATTGCTGTCTTAGCCATAATTTACCTCCTTATTTTGTAAATGGCATGTTGAACTGTGTTAACAATTCACGCGCCTCTTCGTCTGTCTTTGCAGTTGTAACAAAGATGATATCCATCCCTCTCACCTTATCTATCTTATCGTATTCAATCTCAGGGAAGATGAGCTGCTCCTTGATTCCAAGGGCATAGTTTCCTCTGCCGTCGAACGCGTTCGGGTTGACCCCTCTGAAGTCACGTACACGAGGTAATGCAAGGTTGATCAGACGGTCAACAAATTCATACATCTTTTCTCCTCTTAAAGTAACTTTACATCCGATTGGCATTCCTTCTCTTAACTTGAAGTTCGCTACAGATTTCTTTGCTTTACAGATAACTGCTTTCTGTCCTGTGATCTTCTCCAGGTCAGCTACTGCCGACTCTAAGATCTTAGCATTGTCTTTTGCCTCGCCAACACCCATGTTGATAACAACTTTTTCAAGTTTTGGCACTTCCATAATATTTTTATAACCGAACTTTTTATTCATCGCCTCGACGATTTCGTTCTGGTAATGTTCTTTCAGTCTACTCAAAGTCATGGACCTCCTTCCTCAAATTAATCAATCACTTCGCCTGTTGATTTAGCGTAACGTACTTTCTTGTCGCCTTCCATCTTGAATCCGACTCTCGTGGCCTGACCCTTGTGGACATACATTACATTAGAAACATCGATAGGCCCTTCCTGATGGACGATGCCGCCATTCTGATTAGAAGCACTGGGTTTCGTGTGCTTTGTCAGCATGTTGACTCCTTCAACGACAACCTTACCGTCTTTCTGGTTAACGGCTACTACTTTGCCTTCTTTGTCTTTATCTTTACCGGCAATCACTTTTACCGTGTCGCCTTTTTTAATTTTTAACATTGACATCTTACGCGCACCTCCTTATAGTACTTCCGGAGCCAGAGATACAATTCTCATGAACTGCTTCTCACGGAGCTCTCTTGCTACTGGCCCGAAGATACGGGTTCCTCTTGGTGTCTTGTCATCTTTTATAATAACAGCAGCATTTTCGTCGAAACGGATATAAGAACCGTCTTTACGGCGTGTACTGTATACAGTACGAACAACTACAGCTTTTACTACATCGCCTTTTTTAACAACGCCGCCTGGTGTTGCATCTTTAACAGTCGCAACGATTATGTCGCCGATGCTTGCATATCTTCTTGTCGAGCCGCCAAGCACACGGATGCACAGTAACTCTTTGGCACCTGTATTGTCTGCTACTTTAAGTCTGCTTTCTTGCTGTATCATGCAGGTTTCCCTCCTTATACTATTTCACTTTTTCCATAACTTCTACAAGTCTCCATCTCTTGTCTTTAGACAGAGGTCTTGTTTCCATAACTTTTACTTTGTCGCCAATGTTGCATTCATTTGCTTCATCATGTGCTTTCAGCTTGTATGTTCTCTTTACGATCTTCTTGTAAAGCGGATGTTTTACATGATCTTCTACTGCAACTACTATGGTCTTATCCATTTTATTGCTGACAACCTTGCCCACGCGGGTTTTTCTAAGATTTCTTTCCACAGTTTAAGCTCCTTTCCGGATTATTCCGCAGCATTTGCCTTCTCGGTAATTACTGTCTGAATTCTGGCAATGTTTCTTCTTACTTCTTTAATTCTGCTTGTATTGTCTAACTGGTTTGTTGCGTTCTGGAATCTTAAGTTAAAAAGTTCCTTCTTAGCAGCTACTAATTCTTCATTCAGCTCTGCAGCTGATTTTGTTTTTAAATCTTCTACAAATGCATTAATTTTCACTGTTATCACCGCCTTCTAAGTCTGCGCGAGAAACTACTTTACATTTACATGGCAGCTTGTGAGTAGCCAGACGAAGCGCTTCTCTTGCAACTTCTTCGGATACGCCCGCGATTTCAAACATGACGCGGCCTGGCTTGACAACTGCTACCCAGTACTCTAAGGTTCCTTTACCAGAACCCATACGTGTTTCAGCTGGTTTCGTAGTTACAGGTTTATCAGGGAATATTTTAATCCATACTTTACCGCCACGCTTGATATAACGTGTCATAGCGATACGGGCAGCCTCTATCTGGTTGGAACGAATCCAGCAGGGCTCCATGGCAACGATACCATATTCACCGTTTGTAATCTTGTTTCCACGAAGCGCTTTTCCCTTCATGGAACCACGGAATTGTTTACGACGTTTAACTCTTTTTGGCATTAACATTATTTATCGCTCCCTTCCTTTGCTGCTTTTTCCGGAAGAACTTCGCCTTTGTAAATCCATACCTTCACACCAACTTTGCCGTAGGTAGTGTTAGCCTCAGCGAATCCGTAGTCAATGTCTGCTCTCAGTGTCTGAAGAGGAATCGTACCCTCGCTGTAGAACTCCGTACGGGCCATATCTGCTCCGCCGAGTCTTCCTGATACGGAAGTCTTAACACCGAGCGCTCCTGATTTCATAGTTCTGGACATGCAGGACTTCATCGCACGTCTGAAAGATATACGGTTCTCCAGCTGCTGCGCAATGTTCTCAGCCACGAGCTGAGCATCTTTGTCCGGTCTCTTGATTTCTTTGATGTCTACAACCAATTTCTTATCTGTGAACTGCCTAAGCTCACCTTTTACTTTCTCAATCTCAGATCCGCCTTTACCGATCACGACACCTGGCTTAGCTGTATAGATGATAATCTTCACGCGGTCGGATGCTCTCTCGATTTCAATACCGGAGATACCTGCGCTGTATAATCTTTTCTTAAGATACGTTCTGATTTCATGGTCTTCCACAAGGTAATCGGCGAATTCTTTCTCTGCATACCACTTAGAATCCCAATCTTTAATAATGCCGACTCTTAAACCATGAGGATTAACTTTCTGTCCCATGTCTGCCCTCCTTATCTTTCATCAAGCACAAGTGTGATGTGGCTCATTCGTTTCTCAATTCTGTAAGCCCTTCCCTGCGCTCTAGGTCTGATTCTCTTCATTGTTGGTCCTTTGTTTGCATAAGCTTCTGCAATGTAAAGGTTCTCAGCGTTCATGCCGTTGTTGTTCTCAGCATTCGCGATTGCAGATTCTAATAATTTCTTTATTAAGCTGGAAGCATATCTTGGATTATAAGTTAAAATACCAAGCGCTGTTGTTACATCCTTGCCTCTGATGGCATCTAATACGAAACATGCTTTCTGGACAGAAACTCTTGCATAAGATAACTTTGCAGAAGGTCTTGTGTCTTTGTTAGCATTTCTCTCTCTCTTGATTTGGGATCTGTGTCCTTTTGCCATGGATGAACCCTCCTTTCGAATATATGGTTACTATCTTACTTTAGATTTCTTTTCGTCTTTTCCATGTCCTCTGTATGTCCTTGTCGCAACAAACTCACCGAGCTTGTGTCCGACCATATCCTCTGTCACATATACAGGTACATGTTTTCTTCCGTCATGAACGGCTATTGTATGTCCAACCATGCTTGGGAAGATTGTAGAACGGCGAGACCAAGTCTTGATGACAGACTTATCTCCGGCTGCGTTCATTGCATCAACCTTCTTGAGCAGGCTTGCGTCTGCGAATGGTCCTTTTTTAATAGAACGTGACATAAGTTCTAACCTCCTTGAAAACTGAATTATTTAATCGCTTTACCATCTCTTCTTCTTACAATCATCTTGTTAGAAGCTTTGTTTTTCTTTCTCGTCTTAAGACCAAGTGCTGGCTTGCCCCAAGGTGTACATGGACCCGGACGTCCGATTCCCGTCTTACCTTCACCACCACCGTGTGGATGGTCATTCGGGTTCATGACAGAACCACGTACGGTAGGTCTGAAGCCCATATGGCGCTTACGTCCTGCTTTACCGATGTTGATCAGGTTGTGGTCTCCGTTTCCTACGACGCCTACAGATGCTCTGCAGATGATTGGGACCATTCTCATCTCCCCTGACGGAAGTCTCAGAGTTGCATATTTTCCTTCTTTGGCCATCAGCTGAGCGCTGTTGCCTGCGGAACGGACAAGCTGTCCGCCTTTTCCCGGATACATCTCCACGTTGTGGACCTGCGTACCTACCGGAATCTCAGAAAGAGGAAGGCAGTTGCCGGCTTTCACCTCTGCTTCAGGACCGTTCATGACCTTCATGCCCGCTTTCAATCCTTCTGGTGCAAGGATATAGGCTTTCTCGCCGTCTGCGTAGCAGATCAGTGCGATGTTGGCTGTTCTGTTCGGATCATACTCGATTCCTACTACAGTTGCCGGAATACCGTCTTTCTTTCTCTTGAAGTCGATGATTCTATATTTTTTCTTAGCTCCGCCTCCGCGGTGCCTAACTGTTATCTTACCTTGATTATTACGTCCTGCCTGTCTGCTCTTTGGAGCTAACAGAGATTTCTCTGGAGTTGTCTTCGTGATTTCCGCGAAATCAGACCCAGTCATCTGTCTTCTGGAAGGCGTATATGGGTTATATGTTTTGATTCCCATGATTACTTCTCCTTTCAATACTTGTTTAATGTCACGGTTGCTATCCGTATGGTCAGGGTACCTCTAATGAATCTCCAGTTCCGTGCGCCTAAGTTCAGCTTACGCCTCCGGCCCGGCTTCACTAATGCTTGGGAACGGCCTTCTCACTAGACTCAAGTTGGCGCCGACGCTTGACTTTCGTCAAGTGTCCAGTGCCTACAGCCCCTCGAAAATCTCGATATCTTTGCTGTCCTCCGTAAGCTGGACAACTGCTTTCTTTGTCTTTGCAGTCATACCGAACTTCATCGTACCGCGCACTCTTTTCTTCTTTCCTGCCCGGTTCATCGTGTTGACACTCTTTACCTTGGCACCGTCGAACATCTTCTCAACAGCTTCTTTTACCTGAGACTTTGTAGCCTGTGGGTGTACAAGGAATGTATATTTCTTCTCACCCATAAGCTCCATGCTCTTCTCTGTAACTACCGGCTTAAGGATTACATCATAATATTTAATATCAGCCATTATGCGTACACCTCCTCGATTCCGGCAACAGCAGCTTTCGTTGCAATTACCGTGTTGTATTTTAAGATATCATACACATTAATCGTATTAGTCTTTGTCGTCTTGATGTCCGCTACGTTTCTTGCTGACAGCTCAACATTTCTATTGCCGTCTTCTAATACTACTAATGCTTTAGATACATCCAGGTTCTTCAATACATTTACAAAATTCTTTGTCTTGATCTCGTCAAATGCGATTTCATCGACAACGATGAATTTCTTCTCTTCTACTTTAGAAGTAAGGGCAGATTTAAGAGCAGCCCTCTTCTCTTTCTTATTCATCTTGAATGAATAATCTCTCGGTGTCGGGGCGAATACAACTCCACCGCCTGTCCATTGAGGAGCTCTGGTAGATCCCTGTCTTGCATGACCGGTCCCTTTCTGCCTCCATGGTTTTCTTCCGCCGCCGGAAACTTCAGAACGTGTCTTAGCCTTCTGCGTTCCCTGACGTTTATTTGCAAGCTGACTTACAACTGCCATGTGTACGAGGTGCTCGTTTACTTCCACACCAAATACCGCATCGTTCAAGTCGATAGTGCCAACTTCTTTACCTTCGATATTATAAACAGATACGTTTGCCATCTCTAGTTTCCTCCTTCCTGAGTCCAAGCTTAGACTGCTTTGACTGCTTCTTTAATTGTTACTAAAGATTTCTTTGGTCCCGGTACGGAACCTTTTACTAAGAGCAGATTGTTCTCAGCATCTACGCGTACAACTTCAAGATTCTGAATCGTGATTCTCTTGCTTCCCATATGTCCAGGCATCTTCTTGCCTTTGAATACCTTACTCGGGTCAGAAGCAGCACCGTTGGAACCTGCGTGGCGATGGAACTTGGAACCATGTGTCATCGGTCCTCTGTGCTGGTTATGTCTCTTGATTGCACCCTGGAAACCTTTACCCTTTGATATCGCTGTCGCGTCGATCTTATCGCCAGCTGCAAAGATGTCAGCTTTGATTTCCTGTGCAAGCTCATATTCAGATGCATTTTCAAATTTGAACTCTCTTACAAATCTCTTGCCGGTTACTCCTGCTTTTGCAAAATGTCCCTGCTCTGCTTTTGTAACTCCATGGCGGTGAACGATCTCTTTCTTCCCGCTCTTGTCTTTGTTGACAGTTTTGTCTTTCTTGTCAACGAAGCCGACCTGCACTGCATCGTAACCGTCATTCTCAGCCGTCTTAACCTGTGTTACGACACAAGGTCCGGCCTGAAGTACCGTTACAGGTGTAAGTGAACCGTCTTCGTTGAAGATCTGAGTCATTCCGACTTTCGTAGCTAAAATAGCTTTCTTCATTATAATTACCTCCTGTGATTTACAGCGGAACGCCGCTATGGACGTTCATCCTAAATTTTAGGAATTACTGCGTCTTATTTGTTTTTCATTTTGATATCAATGTACACGCCTGCCGGCATCTCCAGTCTGGATAATGCATCTACAGTCTTCTGTGTAGGTGTGATGATATCGATAAGTCTCTTATGAGTCCTCTGCTCGAACTGCTCTCTGGAATCTTTGTACTTGTGAACCGCTCTTAAGATTGTGACTACTTCCTTCTTTGTAGGAAGTGGCACCGGTCCGCTCACCTGTGATCCATTTTTCTTTACAGTTTCGATGATTTTCTTTGCGGATGCATCAACGAGCTGATGATCATACGCCTTCAATGTGATTCTCATTACTTGACTTGCCATAAAAAAAGTCGCCTCCTTTTCGTACTTATAACTTCAGTACGACAAGCGGTGACTGTACACTCTCCCGTGTGTGTCGTGAGAAACTCACACGTTGTTACCACATTCCAGTGGCCGTTATAGTTCGTACAGTGACTTGTCGCCAGTTTCCTAACTTGACATTCGCTCCACGGAAAACCTGCCGTCTATGGGCAGCAACCTCACGCTTCTACGCTATCAATGTCACAGCTTTTTTAGTATATATGAAACAAACGCTTTTTGCAAGGTTTTTTGTGCAGATATTGTATTTTTTTTGATACAATACCTCCTATCGCATACGGCCCAAACCTTAATATCATAATTCCTTTTTCACTTCCGTCGATTCGATTATGTCATCAAATACAGGTTCCCACATATCTCTTTCCTCCAAATTACAGTAACATGCATAGAGATACTGCCGGCCAAAACATTCAAACGTAACCATCATATGGAACCAGCTCTTCCCTTCCGTTTCTGAACTGTAGCATAGTTTAACCATATCGATATCATGTATCCGGTTTTCCCAAATTCCAATCCCTTCAAAACCCTGCTCCTCCGATTGCACGGCAGCATACATCTCCTTCATACGCTGCTTCTAAATACTAAAGGTTTTCTTTATTTTCTCCATCACTTTCATCCTTTGCATATTCTAACTCATATATCTCTATCGTTTCTCTTAACCTGCAGCATTCCTTTTGAAGCGTCTTGACGTGCTCGTCCATCTGCGCTTCTGCGGCGGCGGCACAGCGACGCATCCTTTCCGCACGGCCTTCTATCCTTCCTGAGAATTCATCCCCGTTCCCCTCGCTAACAATACGTCCCAGCAGCGCAAAGATGTCCCTGTGCCGCTGCTGCGCCTCTTCACGGCAGTATTCTATCTTCTTGAGCTCTTCTTCCGTCTCTGCCAGCTGAATCTCCAGTTTCCTACGTCCCTCTTCGTATTCTACACAATGCTTATCCATTTCGTCCGCTCTTCACCTCCATCGTATCGACGATATCGTTAAATACAGCCTCCCAAATGTGTCTTTCTTCTATATTACAGTACCCTGCAAAAAGATACTGCCTGCCGAACGCTTCAAATGTGACAAGCATGTGGAACCACCCGGCATCTCCAGACAAAGAACTGTAACATAATTTTCCCATATGTATATCATGCACCTCTTTTTCCCATATGCCAATCTTGCTAAAACCGCACTCTTTCTTGCTCAATACCCAGTACAGTTCCTTCAGGCACTGCTTTATCCCTTTTGGCTCTGACGGCCTCATCTTAAAGGCAGCATAAACTTCCATATCATTGACAAACACGACATCCGGATATATCTCTTCCACTCCTTCGGGCATCCTCCCTGTGACGCTTTGTATAAAGTCCGGCGGAAGCGCCGCATCAAGTGTATCACCGCATAATTTTACCTTATTTTTAATATTCATATGGCTGATTGCTCCTTTTCGTTTGAATAACCGTTTATTAAATCCGGCTAAGCTTATTCTATCTGTTCTTCCCCATACCACTGTGCATCAGTTAGTTCAAAATATCTATTATCAGTATTTGTATCAATAAGTGTTATTTTTTCTCCATCTAATTCTCTTTTTACCACTTCACGCACATAACAGTCCTCCGGCGCTATACCGGTAACGGGCTGTATCTCAAACAAGCATCCTATGATGACCTGAGCGTACATTCCCCACTCTAACGACGTAATCTCGCACCCCTCTTTTAAAATATATGTTACTTTTGTAAAATCCTTATTTATTGTTATCTCCAGCCCTCTATCCCATCCATCTTCTATTCGCTTATTCAGGGCATCTTCACTCGTACTTATCCAGTTCTCCAATTGCTTACCCGTCACGGTCATCGAGAGCGTTCCATCCTCATTTAATTTGGCCTCTTCGTATAACTCATGTCCATAGTTTCCTTCTTCCAGTTCCTGCATCACATCTTCGGGAGTCTCAGTTGATGATTGGGATAAACCGACTAGAAAAGCGGGCTGTATGAACTCCATCGTCTCTCCTTCCGGAATCTTTATCTTGCGTTCCACCTTCACTTCATCATGCTGCTGGTTCGTTTTAACCGGCCATAGCTCCAGTCCTCGTTCATATGCATATTTTACATATAATAGCACCAGTATCATGACTGCCATGCTGATATATCCAAGGGCCCTTTTTATCTTCTCCATCTCCCTTTCCCCTCCGCTCGTTATGATTATATTATCGACGTAGGTGCTCTGGCTGATAACCGTAGAAATGCCCCTGGAGAGCTATAAATGCCTTTGTTATTCTGTAAATTAAAGATTATTGAGCCACCTATGCCTACTCTATTTCTTCTTCCCCATACCACTGTGCATCTGTTACCTCATAATACGCTCCCGGAGACACTGCATCAATAATCACCACTCCGTCCGACTCCCTTTTTACCACTTCACGTACATGGCAGTCTTCCGGCGCTATACCAGTGAAGGACTGTATCTCAAACAAGCATCCCATGATGACCTGAGCATCTATGAGCCACTCAAGTGAGGATTTCTTACACCCCTTCTTTAATGTATACGTTACTTTTGTAAAGTCTTTATTGATTTTTATCTCCATGCCTTTATCTTTATTAGCCTCTATTCTCCTATTTATGGCCTCTTCGCTCGTACTTATCCAGTTCTCCAACTGCTTACCCGTCACGGTCATGGAGCGCGTTCCATCCTCATTTAATTTGGCCTCTTCATACAACTCATGTCCATAGTTTCCTTCTTCCAGTTCCTCCATTACATCTTCGGGAGTCTCTGTGGACGATTGGCATAGGCCGATCAGAAAAGCGGGCTGTATAAACTCCATCGTCTCTCCTTCCGGAATCTTTATCTTGCGTTCCACCTTCACTTCATCATGCTGCAGTTTCGTTTTAATCGGCCAAAGCTCCAGTCCCCGTTCATATGCATATTTTACATATAATAACACCAGTATCATGACTGCCATGCTGATATATCCAAGGGCCCTTTTAATCTTCTCCATCTCTCTATCCCCCTCCGCCCATTATGATTATATTGCCGACACGGGTACTTTGACCGATAACTGTAGTAAAACCCCTGGAGATTCATAGATTTTCTTTTGTGATTCTGTAATTTTAAGTGCACAATTCTTACCATACTTATTCTGTTTCTCCTGACCCGTACCACTCTGCATCAGTGATTTCAAAATATCTATTTTGGGAATCTGTATCAATAATTACTTTTCCATCTGTTTCTCTCTTTACCACTTCACGCACATAACAGTCTTCCTGAGCCACTCCCGTAAAAACTTGTGCCTCAAATAAACTTCCTAGAATAACCTGTGCATCCATCCCCCATCCCATGAAGGATGTCTCGTATCCTTCTTTCATTATGTATGTTACTTTTGTATAGTCTTTTTTTATTTTTATCTCCATGTTTTTTTCTCTATTATTTTCTATTCTTGTGTTTATGGCATGTTCTCTTGTGCTTATCCAGCGCTCCAATTGTTTCCCGGTCACAGTCATGGTAAGGGTTCCATCCCCATTGTCTTCAAGCTTTTCAAACCACGAATGGTCTTCATTTCCATCTTCTAATCCCTCGATTGAATCATCTATCGTCCCAGTTGAAGAATGATATAAACCAACCAAAAATGCTGGCAATATAAACTCTTTCGTTTTTCCTTCAGGAATTTTTATTTTGCGTTCTATTTTCACTTCATCGTTCCACAAATTTGTTTTGACCGGCAGCAACTTGCTTCCTTGTTCATACGCGTATATAATATATAGCAATAGCAGTATCGTAACCGTTAAACCGATATATCCAAAGACTCTTTTTTCCCTGTCCATCCCTTTCCTTATCCTCTCCTACAATTATATTACTGGTACAGGTACTCCCACTGGAATCGGTAGTAGAATACCCTGTAATTCCAAGACTTCCTTTGGCACATCTGTAATTTCCAGTTCGTAAGCTTCCATTAGGCTCTCCTCCCAGTCCGTTTTGGTCTGTCGAAATTCCAGACCGATTTTACTGGTAACAAAACATCTATCTCTATAAGCCGTCGTGGCTCCCCACTCAATTTTTGTCGATTCTTCTTTCGCAGAATAAAATATTTCTGTATATGCAGTCGAATTGCTGTTCAAATCGAAAGAATACTTAATACCAGTTTCTGTACCGCTCTTTTTCGCCTCCAGATTCCCAATCTTCACTCCCCAATCGGCCAATATCTCCCTGTTCTTTGATATGGCCACATCTACGGAATGGGGATTCTCCAGATCCGTCCCTATGCGCTTTGCCACTCCCCCATACAGCACAAGCCCATCTGCCAACGGTATCCTCATCTCCCCGTCCAGCATCTGCACCGACAGGTTCGGGATATATTTCCCGATCAACTTCGCCACCTTGTCGACATACTCCAGCTGTTCTTCTGCATCAAGCGCCATGAACTCCTCTTCCCCCAGAAGCTCGTCACCGAGCTGCTTGTTCAGCACCTTCGCTATGAGGATCTCCTGCCTTTCCTTTTCAATCTTCGCAAACAGCTGCAGGTTCACCGGCACTATGACATATTCGTTCGTTGCCCCATTGTAGCCCACGCAGGACATGGCCGATATGGCGGATGCCAGCACCTTCTGCATGCGCTGTGCTCCCTCATATATGCCTGATGTGGCTATCAGCATCTCGCCAATCTTCTCGATATTTTCCCTGTACTCCTCTATGATCTCATAAAGGGTTTCCAGCTCCTCACGATAGGAATTGGCGATACGCTGATAGCCGCTCATATCCGTATAGACAGCCCCAGGGCGTCCCCCATAGAGACCATGCTCCGTATCGTTTCTATGATATAGGTCAGCGTGGAATTAAGCTGGTCATAATGCGCTTTCAAAGCCTCATGCTCGCTTTTCCACTTATCTTCGTCCACGGTCATTCCGTCTGAAAAATACTGGCGGAGGCAGCCTCCGTACGCATCGTTTGCCTCCATCATCTCAGAACAGAAGCCGGCGATTCCCTCTGCTACGGGCTGATGCACCTGCCCGATATAGCTCTTATGGTTGTCATAGGCCGCGCTTTGAAGGCTGGCCTCTCCTTTGTTGAGGTAAGATAACGATACCTTTTTTGCAGAGGGTGTTATCTTACCTCTTTTTGATGTATGTTAGATAGCATAACTCTTTACGTCGGCTCCTATCTGTCTGAAATAGGAGATACTTTCAGTAGGCTTGTCGCCTGTATCAACTCTGCCGACAAAGCTATAAAAGATTTCGATTTTGCGGGTGTTCGTTTCCTTATCCAGTTCGTGAATAAGAATACGGTCAATAAATTCATGGACGTTTTCGTAGGTCAGTTCTTCAATCGCTGTGTATCTGCGTACCAGTGCGACAAACCTTTTTACGTCCGCGCTGCGCTCGGTGGCGTTGTCGATTTCCTGTGACAGCTCCGCAATCCTCCGGGTCAGCGTCTTTTTTTCTTCATCATAGCCGGAAGTCAGAAAAGCAAATTGTTCATCTGAAAGTTTCCCTAAAGCGTTGTCCTCGTAGAGCTTGCGGAATAAGATGTTCAGCTCGTTAATACGGTTCTGCGCCTTGTCAAGTTCTTTCCGCTGCTGTGTCAGCGTCTTTTGTACTGCCTTTGCGCTGCACTCGTTGGCGGTTTCGATAAACTCCTGTTCATGCTCTTTCACATAAGACGTTACTCGCTGCAAGTCTGCAAGGACAAGTTCTTTCAATACGCTTTTGCGGATATAATGCGTAGTGCAGAGCATATCATTTCTTGCCCGGTTGCGGTAGTTGCCGCAAGTGTAGGCGTGTTTCCGTTCAAGCGTCCCGGCTCCGCGTACTGCATACATTTTGTAGCCGCAGTCCCCACAAAAGAGCAGCCCGGAAAACAGGTCAATTTCATCAACCTTTGTCGGGCGTTGCCGGGTGGCAATCCGCTTCTGTGCAAGTTCAAAGGTTTCTTCATCAATCAAAGGTTCGTGAGTGTTGGGGAAGAAATACCTTTTTTCCTCCGGGTTCTTTTTCGTCTTTTTCGACTTATAAGATACCTTGTAGGTTTTCCCGGTTATGGTATGCCCTAAATACTCTTTCCTTGTCAGAATGTCGTACAGTGTCTTATCCGGCCAGTTGTACCATGCGTTGAGCTGTGGGCGGGGGTGGCGTTTGCTCCCTGTCCTGCGGTAGCGCAGTTCCCCGACGGTCAATATCTCATTGTCCCGCAGCCAGTTCTGGATTTCACACATACGGTCGCCCCGTACATACATTGCAAAAATCTGTTTTACGACGTGTGCCGTTTCCGGGTCGGGTATCAGATGATTGCGGTTATCCGGGTCGATAAGGTAGCCGTAAGGAGCTTCGCCGTTGACGCGCTCGCCTTTCTGTGCCTTTGCCTGTTTGACAGCCCGGATTTTCTTTGAGGTGTCGCGGGCGTAAAACTCGTTGAACCAGTTCCGCAGAGGGGTAAACTCGTTATCTTCCCTCGCTGTGTCTACACCGTCGTTAATGGCAATGTAGCGCACTTCGTATTCGGGGAAAACAATCTCTATCAGTTCGCCGGTTTTCAGATAATTACGTCCCAGACGGGAAAGGTCTTTTGTTATGACGGTCGCCACGTTCCCGGCTTCAACCTCATGCAGCATGGCTTGAAGCCCCTCACGCTCAAAGCTCACGCCGGAAAATCCGTCGTCTACAAAAAAGCGTGTGTTGAAAAAGTGGTGTTCGTCAGCATACTTTTGTAAAATCAGTTTTTGGTTCTGTATGCTTTCGCTTTCCCCGGCTTGCATATCTTCCTGGCTCAATCTGCAATATAAAGCGGTAATCTTGTCTGTCTGTAACATTTTGTCCTCCTTTCCGACGACAGACAAGCATGGTATTTGTACTGTCTATATTATACCACATACCGCTGCCTGTGTCATGTATAAAATGTGAAGAAACGCCCTATTTCCGGGCGTTTGCGGGGTTCAGCTCCATGTCCTTGCGAATGAGCTTCTTTATCTTTTTATCCAGTGTGTCCGTTGCGCGTTCACTTGCGGACGAACATACAAGGTAAGTAACTTTTCCGATTTTATGCTCCGTTGTGGTAACGGGCGTCTGGTTTTGCGTCAAAGAAAATCCCCCTTTCTTTCGCAAACATATAATACAGTCTATGAATAGCAGCAAGTCCACTATTCAAGAAAACAAAGGCTTTAATCGGACGGTTATTAGCATAACCTCATGGGAATTTCACCCCGGCATGGTTCTCATGCAGCCCTACCCATTGCCTGCGACGCTCTTAACGCTCGGACTGTGGCTGTAAGGAAGTATCATTGTATATTTTGCGTGTCGTCGCCCGCAAGCCGCTACACTTGCTTTCCGGCGCGGTGTTGGTCGCTCGGCTGTCCGGGCGGGGATAACCTCACCCGGATAGCGTCATGGCGCACCCACCGTATGGCTCGGCGCAAAAGGAACGTATCCGATTTGCCCTATGCTGCGCCGCCGTTATCTTGCGCCGCTTTCTTTGTCAAGGTTCAGAATGGCTTTGCTGCCGCGTCAGCAGCGGAACGGAAAAGGGGGAGAGAGAAAGCGTCCCGCCGCTGCGGTTTATTCCTCTGCCTTAAAGGTGAGGACAGCCATCATCAGTTTTGCTTGCAGCCGTTCCCGAATGTCGTGGTCTACGCCAAAATAGACGTTCCCGCGCTCGTCGTACAGCTTCCGCATGGAGAGGCGGGCTATGTAGCCGCTGAAATGCTGCAAGACAATCTTCATAGCGTCCGGGTCGCCCTTTGTCGCTGCCAAAATGACAGGATAGGGAACAAGGGCTTTTTCCGGGTAGCCGGGTTCGTTACCATTCGTCCCATTCATCAGCATTTTCCTCCAGATATTTTTTTAGCAGCTCAAAAGAGCTTGTCCGCCTGTACTGTATCGTGCTTCTCGACGTATCGAACAGCTCCGCAATCTCGGTGTCGTTCATTCCCTCGAAATAGTACAGGAGTACGGCTTTGCGCTTTTCTTCCGGCAAAGTACGGATTGCTTCAAGAAGCAGCTTCGGCGTGATTTTCTTCCCGGCTCTTTCAAAGGCGATTTCCCCTTTGAAATATTCATCAAAGGTATGAAGCTGCCGCGCTTCTTCTAAGGTCAAGTCGGAAAAGGTAATCTCCCTTGCCTTATGCCTGTGCAGCTCTTTGTGAGCGTCACACGCTTCATTGTGCAGTACCGTATTACAAAACTTCTGGAAAGCGCACTGTTTTATAAACTCCCTGCGATTAGGTTCCACATTCTCACCCCCTTTCTCGTTGGAAAGTTGGTGGTGCTTCCCCCTTTTCGCGGGGCAATACTGCCTTTTGAAAAAAACGCCGAAGATTTTCGGATTTTTTTCAAAAAATTTTTTGAGCAGCAAAATACGCCTGTCCGAAAAGCCCGGACAGACGTATAGGTATTGTAAGCGGTATTCAGATGATTAGACAGTTCATATTGATAGACGTAGTTTTCCCCGGCGGTGGTCGGGCTTTTTTTGATGTGTCAATGACCGTCGGATTTTGTCGATATGGTATGTGCTTCATGGCGGCTACCTCCTTTTAGCCGCCGCTTTTAACAGTGATACCGCGTCATTTCATTAGAAGATAAAAAGAAACGGCGGCTTTGGTTTTTCAAAGCTGCTGCGGAAATCAAAGAACGACAAGCAACAGTTCTGATTTTGCTCCAATATGGTTATTGGGGGCACAAATTAAATCAAAAAAGAGCCGATAACAGCAGTATTTCAAACTGCATATTATCGGCTCTGCGTCTGTGCGTCTGGCTCTTTTAATTAAATTATTTTTGTTGTTTTTTGGCTTTATTATATGTATTAGCTAACTGTCCACAAGCTGCTTTAATCTCTCTACCATGAGAAACTCTCATGGTAACTTCAAGTCCTGTTTGCTCTAATTGATGTTTGAACGCAACCATTTCTTGTTTTTGTGGTGCTCTAATTTTTGAATTACTCGTCGGGTTGTATTGCAGCACGTTAATCATAACATTTTTGCCCTTAAACCATTTTGCAAGTTGCCTTATATCTGAGGAACGGTCATTTATACCTGGTAAAAGCAAATACGCAAATACCACTTTTCGATTATGCCTTTGTGAATAGGACAATGCTTGCTTAACAACATCTTCAATAGCGTACATGTGCATATGAGGAATGATGCAGTTTCTCGCAGCCTGTGTTGCTGCATGTAAAGATATTGTCAACTGAATTTTTAGATGTTCTTCGCGCAATTTTTTTAATTGATTAACTGGACCAACTGTTGATACGGTAATGCCGTCGGTTGGAAAGTTAAGTCCATTTCTATCTCGAAGAATATGGATTGCTGCAATCAAGTTGTCGTAATTGAATAAAGGTTCTCCCATTCCCATAAAAACGATACGATTTACTTTTTGACGTATCAATATGACCTGTTGCACAATTTCAGATGGTGTTAGATTACGAACGAAACCATTGCGTCCGGACTCACAAAAAATACAGCCAACAGAACAACCAACTTGCGTACTTACGCAAACAGTCCCACCATCTCGCCGTTTAATAAAAACCGTTTCGATATACCTGTTGTCTTTCAATTCATAAACATACTTTTCAGTATCGCTACTTTTATAGACTTTTTTTGTTGATATTGATAGATTTTTTTTGTGAAATGGCTGTTTATACAATTCCGCATATAAGGCTCTTGCTTTATCCTCTCCAATTACTTCCGACATTTCTTTGTAAGTAAATCCGTATGGGTCATTCAATATTTCCGTAAGTGTACTTTTAGGTAAGTGTTTCATTTAATATCCTTCCTTTTGTTTTTCAGAGTTTTTGATTATGATTTCTAATTTTTCAACATCAATGATATGTGTTAATTTACATTTAGGGCAGAAAAGAGGAAAATTTCTTAATACCGTATTATAAAATACTTGAACCCTCGTCTTTCCGTTACAAATTGGACATTTTATCCAATATTTTTCAAGCATAATATTTCTCCTTTTGTGCAAAAAAATACAGGTCAATTCTCAACATGAGCATTGACCTGCATTTATACATATAACACTACAACAAAATTAAGGCATAGTTTTTATACTATGTCTATACATCGTTAGTTTTGTTGTATAGCATACGCAAAATAAGCATGACAAAAAAGCCCATATTGAAAATGGGAAAAATCTTTTTTGATTTCAATGCTTATCGAATACGCATGCTATGTAACATAAACATTTCCCCCTTTTAATAATACTATACAAAAAAAGCGGCTAATTGTCAACATATACATATGAATTATTTTGGCTAACTGATTGAATTGTGTAGACATATCCAAGAAGAAAGGGGAACAGTAAAATGTAACAGGGTGAATAACTATGGCAAAAAGACCAGTACCGAAATACGATTTCAAGGCTTTTGGGGCAGCGATAAAGGCGGCGCGGACAGGGCGCAAGGAGAGCCGCAAGAAAGTGAGCGACGAAATGTTTATCTCGCCGCGCTACCTTGCGAACATTGAGAACTTGGAAACGCCGCCAGAGAAGAACACGCAGCGGCGGCAGCTTGACGCGCTTCTTGACGGTATGAGCGATACAGGCATACGGATTGTGAGCGCAACGGCAAAGGAGATAGCGGAAGTCGAAACAGAGGGCAGATAAGAAGTGTCCGTCAGAATTGAATAAGGTTTAGAGAGCGTTGTAATCTTTTTTTGAGGATTGCAGCGTTTTTCTTTTGCGGAAGTTTGGCAAAACCGGGCATAGCTCCGTAGTAAGGCATAAGGGATAAAAACATTCGTAGCAAGCATAGGAAGCGGGTACCCACTTCCGTATTTTCCCCTCCCGCGCTGCGGCGCGTCGGTTGAAAATTGCTTGTTGGGAAGTGTCCCAAACCCTCGGAACGGAAAGGAAAGGAGCGAATACATGAACGGACGCAAAAGAACGGTGCAAATCAAATTCAGAGTGACGGAAGCGGAACGGGATTTAATACTGGAAAAAATGAAGCTCGTACCCACCCGGAACATGGCGGCATATCTGCGGAAGATTGCCATTGACGGGTATATCATTCAGATAGACCATGCCGATATAAAGGCAATGACCGCAGAGATACAGAAAATCGGTGTCAACGTCAACCAGATAGCACGCCGCGTAAACGCGACGGGGAACGCATACCAAGAGGACATAGAGGAAATAAAGGGGGTGCTTGCGGAGATATGGCGGTTACAAAGATTAAGCCTATTAAAAGCACTCTAAGCAAAGCCCTTGACTATATCGAAAACCCGGACAAGACGGACGGAAAAATGCTTGTGTCCTCTTTCGGCTGCTCCTATGAAACGGCAGATATTGAATTTGAATATACCTTGTCCCAAGCACTCCAAAAGGGGAACAATTTAGCCTTTCATCTGATACAGTCCTTTGAGCCGGGGGAAGTCGATTATCAGAAAGCCCATGAAATCGGAAAGCAGCTTGCCGACGCGGTAACAAAGGGGCAGCATGAATATGTACTCACGACGCACATTGACAAAGGACACGTCCACAATCACATTATTTTCTGCGCCGTAAATTTCGTAGACCACCGCAAATATAATTCCAACAAAAGGAGCTATTACGGCATACGGAACATGAGCGACAAGCTGTGTCGGGAAAATGGCTTGTCCGTCGTCGTTCCCGGCAAGGGCAGCAAGGGAAAGAGCTATGCGGAGTACCAGGCAGAAAAGACGGGTACAAGTTGGAAAGGCAAGCTAAAGATTGCCGTTGACGCGCTTATCCCCCAAGTTTCCAGTTTTGAGGAATTGTTGCAGCGGTTACAGGCGGCGGGCTATGAGATAAAGCCGGGGAAATATGTGTCATGCCGCGCCCCCGGACAGGAACGCTTCACCCGTCTTAAAACCCTCGGCGCGGATTATACAGAGGAAGCCATAAGGGAACGGATAGCGGGCAGACGGGCAAAGGCGGCGAAAGCCCCCAGAGAGCAGCGCGGCGTTTCGCTGCTTATCGACATTGAGAACAGTATCAAGGCGGCGCAGAGTAAGGGCTATGAACAGTGGGCGAAAATCCACAATCTGAAACAGGCAGCAAAGACCATGAATTTCTTGACGGAACATAAGATTGAACAGTACGCGGATTTAGTCAGCCGGATTGAAGAAATGGCAGCGGAAAGCGGACAGGCGGCAGACGCATTGAAGGACGCGGAAAAGCGGCTTGCGGACATGGCGGTGCTTATCAAGAATGTTTCCACCTACCAAAAGACAAAGCCCGTCTATGACGCATACCGCAAGGCAAGGAACAGGGAGAAGTACCGCGCCGGACAGGAACAGGCGATTATCCTACATGAAGCCGCCGCAAGGTCGCTGAAAGCGGCGGGCATTGCAAAGCTCCCGAACCTTGCCGCGCTGCAATCGGAATATGAAGCCCTCCAAGCGCAGAAAGAAGCCCTTTATGCCGACTATGGGAAGCTGAAAAAGAAAGTCCGGGAATACGATATTATCAAGCAGAACATTGACAGCATTTTACAGGCAGACAGGCAGCCGGAACGGGAAAAGGGAACAGAGCGCGGATAAGGATAGCAAAATCCCCGCCGCTGTGCTATGATAGGGCTATCAAAAAGCAGAGGAGCGTTGAGCATGGAAAACCAGAAAATGCCGGAATATGAAACCATACGCGCCGCCGTTGCCGGGGAAAAATGGGCGGTGGAGAAAGTCGTGGAGTGCTACAAGGACGAAATCGACAGGCTATCGACGGTAGCGGTCAGACAGCCGGACGGAAGCACGAAACAGGAAATCAACGAAGATATGCGCCAGTCCATCACAAAGAAGCTGATAGAAGCCCTCCCGCAGTTCCCGCTTGAAGAAATGGAAAAGGGAAATGTCAGATAGGCAAAAAAAGAACAGGGCGCGGAAGCCAGTATATGACTTCCGCGCCCTGTCTTTTTATGGGTGCTGTTTTCGTGAATGTTACGCAGTAGAACGCCATTTTTGGGGGTAAAGGTATAAAGTATCGCCTATCCGATTTTCACGCCCGGAAAGCCCTGTAAATCAAGGGATTTTCCGCGCCTACTGCGTAACAGGGGCGCGTCTTTTCCTCATGCGCTCGGCGGCTTGTCTGCGGGTGATACGTTTCCGGCAGACGGGGCAGTATTTGACACTGTTAGAGGTTGACGCAAAGAACGCGCCGCACTCGGTACACTTCTTCCTGTCCCCGGTCTGGTAAAGCTCCGCATAGAGCAGCTTGTCGGCGGGAAGCACCGCAACCCGGAACCACTTGCAGAGAAGCGAATAGGAAATGAGCTGCGGACATACGCACTCGTCCCCGTCGTCCAGTAAGATACAGTTCCCGTTATCGCAGTTGCAGCACGTCCGGCGCACAAGCGCATTTACTTTCCGGCTCTGGGGCGGTGTCAGCCGCTTAATCCCACTCATGCTTCATCAGCGGCGTAAATGGGAAGCACCGCAAACTCCGCTTCGCCCATGCGCTCCACTTTGGCAAGGGTACGGGCTGCAAAGTCCCGCATTTCCCCGTCCATAAAGGGCAGCGCGGCGTTCATGGCGACGATAAGCCCCTGTCGGCTCCCGGTCTTGTAAATGCTCAAAAGGTTTGTTTCCTCTACGGTCAGTTTTGTCATGTTCACACCTCCAAATCGTGATTTTTTGTTTTCGCCGCCGCCTTTTTCGGGGCGGTCTTTGCTTTGTCCGTTTTAATCTGCGCCCGGATAGAGGGGCGGGGCTTCCTTATCTCCCTGTCCCGGTTCTCCCCCTTGTCAATCAGCGCATACATCCCATGTCTGCCCTCGATTTTGGAAAAGGAAAGTGTCTTGTAGGGCAGCATGGAGAAAAGGCGGTCAGTGTCCTTTGTGGCTGCAAGCCGCATGAACGCCGGGGAAAGCTCTGCCATGAAATGGGTCTTGTTCGGGCTGTTCGGCTCGTAATGCCGCTTCATTTCCCGCACAATGCGCCGCGCTTCCGTTTCAATCAGCCCGTCCCGCAAGGCTGTGATATGCGCCTTGAAGTCCCCCGGTGAAAGCTGCTCCCGGCTGCGCCGTTCTTCCTGTAAGAGCGATTGCAGCGCGTCCGGGTCGTTGGGTAGGGCTTCAAAGCGTTCAAACTTCCCAAGCTGCGGGTCTGGGTTGCCGTTGAAGAACCGTCCGGCGGGTATCTCCCTTTCCCCTCGCTCATAAATCAGCTTCACCGTATCGGCGGGCAGCTCCTTTTCCTTGACGCGCTCATAATGTTTAGAGTAGTCCAGTTCGTACAGATTGCCCTTGATTTTCCCGCGCTCCTTTCCCGTCAGCTCGATTGCATAGGCAAGGACGCGGTCGCTTGTCTGCTCCATGTAGAAACGCCATGTGTTGTGGGGCGCGGTGTCTTTGAGGAAAACGTCGCGCTCCCGGAAACAGTGCGTCCCGGACGGGCGGCAGAACCACAAAAGGGCCTTGTCCTCCCTGTGGGGGCTTGCCGCCGCCTTTGCGATAATCTCTTTGTCAATGTCTAAGTCGCTCTGGTAAAAGCCTGTGTTCTGCTTCATAATCGCTTCAAGGGAAGCAAACAAATCCACGTTTTCAAATTTACTCTGTTCCGGCATGGGTCAGCTCCTTTCCAAGTCCTGTGACTTCTGCTTTGCGGTTTTCTTCTGCGCCTTTTCCTTGTCGGCTCTAAGCTGCGCCCGGATAGAGGGCTTCTTTTCCGGCTTCGCTTCCTTGCCGCGCTCCTTGTCGGCTTTGACAGCGTTAGCCAGGTCAACAAGGGAAATCTGCTCGCCCGCCTTTACCTTTGCTTCCAGTTCGTCAACGGTGGGGGTGTTGTTGATGATACCGTCAATCATGTTCCCGTTCTGCTCTGTGGTCTGCTCGGCGGTTTTCAAGGGATTGTCCCGCTGCGCCTGTTCTGCGGCAACGGCAAACGCCCGCGTCCCATTCCCCATAATCAGATACTTTCCGTCGTCCGACTGGTGGTGAAAGCCATATCCGGCGGCTTCTATCTGCTCCCGGCTCATAGCGGTTACATGGAAAGTCCCTCTCGGTGTTTTGACAGTTTCGCCCGTTTCCAAGTCGTCCGGGGTAAGCTGCTTCTGCTCCTGTAAAAACTCCGGCACTTCCCGGAAACCTACACTGTCAACGAAATGCGCCGCGTCCTGTCCGTCCTGATGAAGCACTACCACGTCCGAAACGGAAAGGCTGTGTCCCTTAAAATCTTTGGGGTGGTCGATATTGAAACGGGTGTAAATATCTTCAAGGGAAGTTTCCGGCGCAAGGGGCGCGGAATAGACAAGCTCATAGTTCGCCCTGTCAACCACATTCCCCGCCGCCTGCAGGCGGTCGTAAGGCTCAAAGCGGAAATCCCTTGTTTCGTCCCCGCCTTTTATCTGGTAAATGGAAAAGGTGTCTTTGTCCTGTCCGGCGGTCTGCGCCGTTTCCTGTGCCTTTGCGTAAAGCTGCTTCACGTCGCCCTCGGTCAGCTCGCCGCTTTTGAGCTGCCCCATAAGCTCGCGGCATTTCTCCGGCGTTCCCGTATAAAGCACGTCGCCCATTTTCGCCCGCCCGTTCTCCTGTGTCACATAGGCTTGCAAGAGGTAGCTGTTTTCCCGGCTGTCGCTGTAAGGGTTCCGGCGCACCTTGTAAATCGTTTCCGGGGTAAAGGCTTCTTTCGGGGCTGCACCCGCCTTTTCCTGTGCGCCGGATTTTCCCGGTGCGGCTGCTTCCGGCTTCTCTTTCCCGGCTGTATCTGCCTTTGCCGGGGCTTCCGGCTGCGGCTGCTCCGGCGGGGCTGCCTGTTCCTCTCTGGTGGGCTGCTCCTGTCCGGCGGTCTGCTCCTTGTCCTGTGCCTTTTGCAGCTCCGCAAGATTTTCGTCTATTGAATTGATAATCTCGGCGGCTGCGCTGCGTATCGTTTCAAGGGAGCTTTTCAGCTCGGACAATTCCCGCCCGCTACTCCACCCGGCGACATAGCCGAAAGAGTAGTCCGACGTGTCAAGCCCGTAATGTTGGCAGACGGTATAGGCGACGCTTTCCGCTTCGACTTCGCGGGTGCGGCGGTCAATGTGGGGCTGCTGCTCGTCCTTTGGCGCGTTGAGGTCAATGTCGTGCAGCTTCGCATGGGCGATTTCGTGAATGGCGGTCTTTAAGGTCTGCAATTCGCTCATGCCCTCGTTGATAGCAATGCGCTTGTCCTCCAAGTGGTAGTAGCCATGAGAGCCGCCCTCGATATTCTCAAAGGCGATAGGAACGGGGGAAGTCTTTTCAAGGGCTGCGAAAAAATCCTTGTAGCGGTCAACGTCGCCCGGCAGCTCGTCAATGGCAATGTCCGGCAGCTCCTTTCCCTCGGTCTGGGAAACGTCAAAGACGGATACCACCTTGTAGGCGGGTATGGTGACTTCCTTTTCCTCGGTGACGGGCTTCCCGTCCTTGCCGATTATGGGCTTCTGCGTGTGCGGGTCGATTTTCTGCATTTCCTGTTTGATTTTATAGGGCGACGGGGCAATGATTTTAATTCCCTTTTGCCCTTTCATCACGTTTCGCTCAAAGTTATTCTTCCAAGCGGAAAAGCCCGCCACAAGGGAAGCGTCCGGCTTCTGCATGGCGATAAGGACGGTGTTTCGGAAGCTGTAATTATGGAATTTTGACATGACTTTCAGATATTCCTTGTAACGCTCGCTGTCAAAGAGTTCCGCAATACCCTGTTCCAGACGGTCGGTAATCTCTTTTAATTTCTCGGCGGGCTTCTCGCTCGTCAGCACGATAGGGATAACCGGGCGCGGCTCCTGTGGCTGCTCTGCGGTCTGCGCCGTTCTCTGCCCCGGCGCGGCTGCGTCCATTTCTACCTTTGACGGGTCGGGTCTTTCCGGCTGCGGGGGCTGCGGCGTTACCCGGTATTCCTCCGGCACGTCGCGCCCGTCGTACCATTCTGTAAAGGTGTTGCGGTTGTTGTAGATATAGCCCTTTTCGGTAAACATACCGTCGTCGTTAATGGAAGCGTCGCGCCCGTATTCCTCATACATGAAATACTTTTTCGCTTCTTCGGGCAGTTCGGGTTCTTCCAGTTCATCAACCAGATAACGCCCGTATTCTTCTTCATTGTGGACGGACGGATAAATCCAGTAGCAGTCAAGGTTTTGTGCAAGGTTGATGATGTCCTGTAAGCTGTCGGCATGGTCGCCGTATTCAATGGCTGCAATGAATTTCTCCCGGTCGTCGTCAAACTGCATTTCCAAGAGCTTCCCTAAATAGTTCAGCTCGTCGGGGTGGGAATACTCGCTTAAATGTTCCGCCAAGCCGGGGATAGTGGATTGAAATTCTGTGAAATGCCATTCCTCATAGTGCTTGAAGTCAATCCCGATACGGTCAAAGACTTCTTTCAGATGTTCGGCAGTCGTGGGGAATGTCACCCATTCGCCCGCGGGTCTGCCCTCGGTGTACTTCCCAAGATTGGAAAGATAGCCGCTTAAAATCGGTTCTGCCATTTGTTCGCTCCTTTCTTTTTCAATCATGCGGTGCATAAGCTCAAAATCCTCAATGCTCATGCTCCCGTCAAATACATAGGGGTTAAAATCCTCCCCGTCCCGGTAGGGCTTTTCGGAAAAGGGAAGCCCCGCTTCATGGGCGGCTGCCCTCGCTTCCTCGATAACCTCCGGGGGAAGCCTGTCGTCATGCGCTCCGATAAAACCGTCAATGTCGTTCATGCTGTTTTCGTAGTGGTAACGCACTCCGGCGGTCAGCTCGTCAAGGCTCATGTCCTCGCCTAAATGCCCGCAATAGTAGCCGTTTAAGATAACGGCGGCGGGGTCAATGCTTTTTATTTCCTCTAACCGGCTCCTGTCCTCCGGGTAGAGCGTATCGTCCATATCAAGATGAAAATATTCCGCGTTCCATGAACGCCCCTGTTTCCAGAACGCCACCCATGCGATACCGTCCCTAAGCTCGTCTTGATAGTCCTTTACGGTGTCCCGTAAACTTGCCATAGTGAAAAACCTCCTTTCTCTGCGGCAGCGTCATAAGCTGCATTTTTTGGCTGCATGGTCTACTACGGGTACGCCCGCATTTCTGCCAAATATTTTTGAAAATTTTTAGAGGGTGAAGCCCTCCGCAAAAGAGGGTTTGGGAAACTTCCCAACAAGCAAAATCCCCGTCCGGCGCGTCAGCGTCGCAACGGGGATTTACGGAAGTGGGTACCCGCTTCCTATGCTTGCTATTCAAGTTTTTAGTTCTTCTGCACTTCGATACGGTAGTTGACGTATTTCCCGCCAGTGTCAGCCAGAACGATAGTTCCGTCGTAGGTCTTGCCTGTTTTCGGGGAGTAGAGCTTCTTCACATTCGCCTTGCCGGATTTAAGGAGCGCGGCGGCAATCTTCGCGGAAAAAGCGGTCTTGCGTTCCTCGAAAAAGCGGTCATTCTTCCACATGACAAAGGCACATTCTTTGTTGCTGCAATAATAGTTTTTCTTCCCCTCATGGACGGGGGAACCGCAACGGGGGCATTTGCCGACAGAGGGCTTTTCCTCCCGGAACAAATCCTTTTTCCCGTCCAGTGCTGCGGCGTGTGTCTGCACAAGCTCCCGCGCCATAGCTTCAATGCCGGACAGAAATTCGCCGGGGTCTGCGGCTCCCTTTGCTATCTGCGTCAGATTGTTTTCCCATTCTGCGGTAAGCTGTGGGGAAGTGAGTATATCCGGCAGAATACAGATAAGGCTGTTCCCGTTTTTGGTAGGGATAAGCTGCTTCCCCTTGCGCTCCGCAAAGCCGCCCTTTACCAGTTTTTCAATGACGGCGGCGCGGGTGGCGGGAGTGCCAAGCCCCCGGCGTTCCGCGTCCGGGTCGGTGTCCCCGTTCCCGGCGCGTTCCATAGCCGACAAAAGGCTTGCTTCGCTGTGGGGCTTCGGCGGCGTTGTGGTATGCTCCGTTACTTTTGCGGCGGGGTTAGGAAAGCCCTGTCCCTCGGAAAGCTTCGGCAGCGTCACGTCTGCATTTTCCCCGTCCTCCGCTTCGGGCTTATCTTTCAGCGTCGCCCGGTATCTGCGTTGAAGCTCTTTCCAACCCTCCGCAAGTACGGTCTTTCCCCTTGCGGTGAAGTCTGTCCCGGCGCATGAGAAAACCGCCGTAACCGCTTCATAAATATGCGGCTCGGCGGTGGCAAAAAGCAGACGCGCCCCCGCAAGGGTAAGGATATTCTTCTCGCTTTCCGGCAGCGCGTCCGGGTCAGCCTTTGCAAGCTCCATAGTGGGAATGATTGCGTGGTGGTCTGATACTTTTTTACTGTCTAATACCTTTACAACCTCCGGCGTGAAGTCCGCGCCCGCCATAAAGGGGAGTTTTTCGCAAAGCAGCGCGATAATGCCCGCTGCGGTGCCGCCCATGTCGTCAGTAAGAAAGCTGCTGTCCGTCCTCGGATAAGTAAGGAGCCGCTTTTCATAAAGGGATTGTGCAAGGTCAAGGGTCTGCTTCGCGGTGTAGCCGAAAATGCGGTTCGCTTCCCGCTGCAAAGAGGTAAGGTCAAAGAGCTTCGGCGGGGCTGCGGTTTTCTTCTCTCTGGTGAGGGAAACGCATACCGCCGTTTCCGCTTCGCAAGCCCCTTTCAGCGCGTCGGCTTCTGCCTTGTCGGAAATCCTCCCGCTTGCCGCTTCCGCGCCGGATAAATCAAGGCGCACATGATAATATTTTTCTTTCTGGAAATGGGAGATAGCCGCGTCCCGGTCGGTGAGCATTTTTAAGGTCGGGGTCTGGACGCGCCCCACGTTCAAGGTCTTTCCATACAGGCAGGAGAAAAGCCGGGTGGCGTTAATGCCGATAAGCCAGTCAGCCTTTGCGCGGCAGAGGGCAGACGCAAAGAGCGCGTCGTATTCCTGCCCGTCTTTGAGGGAAGCAAAGCCCGCCTTGATTGCCCCGTCCTCCATTGAGGAAATCCACAAGCGGCGCATGGGCTTCTTGCAGCCCGCCGCTTCGTAGACAAAGCGGAAAATCAATTCTCCCTCGCGCCCCGCGTCACACGCATTTACCACTTCGGAAACGTCGGCGCGGTGCATAAGCTCTTTTAGGGTTTTGAATTGCTTCCCCTTGTCCGGGTCAACGGCGTACTGCCATTCCTCCGGCAGAATGGGTAAGCTCTCAAAACTCCATTTTTTATATTGCTCCCCGTAGGCGGCAGCTTCCGCAAGCTGTACCAAATGCCCGACGCACCATGAAATGAGGCAGCCGCCGCCCTCGATATATCCGTCTTTCTTTTCCTTAACGCCAAGCGCGGCGGCGATAGTCTGCGCCACGCTCGGCTTTTCTGCAATAATCAGTTTCATTTTCTGTTCTCCTTTCGGTTGTTTTAGGTTTGAAATTGGTTTATACTTTAAGCATTACTATAAGAAACAGGTGACAATATGAAATCAATACATACTTTCGATGTTTTTGCTCCTACTGATGAACAGGAAGAAGCAATGAATAAAAAACGTGGCGGGCATTACAGGCGCGGTAAAAACAAAGAAATGGATTACTTTATTGAGTGTGCTACTTCGCTATTTCCCAACAACCATTATTCAAGGTTCACACCTATATATGATACGACAAAAGAGTTTTATCAACTGATTACTTCTTCCGATACAACAGAAAGAGCTATACTAAATTGGATAGCTTCTAATCGTGCATGGAATTATTTGTTTGGCTTATTACGGCATTATTACAGAACAGGACACCATGACGATAATTATATCTTTCCAGAGTTCAAAATCGGGTCGGCTTATGTGGCTGATTATCTGCTCATAGGTAATAGTTCAGACGGTTATCAATTTGTCTTTGTGGAATTAGAAGCTCCCAACGGGCGGATAACAAAAGAAAAAGGTACTCGTTTCGGGGAAGTAATCAATAAAGGGATTGAACAGGTTAGGGATTGGCAAATGTATATTGCTGCAAATTGGAATGTAATTGTAGCAGAATTGGAAAAGCACTCATTCTCCAATACAAAGTTACCCAGACAATTATACAAATATTGCCCTTATCAAATCTACTATGCTGTGATAGCCGGACTCCGTAAAGATTTTGAGAATATTCGTGATAGAAAGCTCCAACTGCAAAATGAAAATAACATAACACTTTTGCATTACGAAAATCTCATAGATGTTGCAAACGAAAATTAAAAGTCCATTTTCAGCGTTCCGGCTCACTTGCCTTTTTCTCCTGTACCTGTTTCAGACAGTAGCCCACACAAGGGAGCTGCCCTTTGTACGGACAGGAAGCGCAAGCCGGGGAATGGGGAACGGGCGGCGCATTGTCACGCCGCCCGCCCGGTCTTTGTATCATCATCTTTTCAAAGGGATTGTCGGTAAACAGGGTCATGCTTCCTCGTCCTCCTGTTCTTCATCAGAAAGCCCGTCCCCCTCGTCCGGCTCGTCCTCGTCGTAGTCGTCAAAATCGAAATCTTCAAGGTCGGTGCCGCCCTTGACGTTTTGCTTCGGCTTCATAAACTTAAAATAATAGAACGCGCCCCCGCCGCCAAGAAGTGCCACGACAAGGAAAAGCACAAGCCCGCCCGCATTGCCTTTCTCTTTGGGCAGCTCCGGCGGTTCCTCGGTTTCCGGCTCTGCTTCCTTGCCGCTGCAAGCGGTCATGTTGTCCTTGCAGACGGGGCAGCTCACATTTACCTTTCCGGCTTCGCATTTTTCGGTGCAACTGCAAACGGCGGGCGGGGCTGCTTCGGTGCTTCCGTCCTCCATAAGTGCTAAGAGGTCGGCTTCGTCCACTTGATTAAGGAAATGTACGGTGTTCTCGCCCTCGTCGTCCCGGTCAATGAGGATATAAAAGTAATTGCCGTTTTTGGTCGTTACGGTGATAAGCTGCTTGTTGCCGCCGAAATCGTCTACAAGGGTCGCGTTCCCGTCCGGGGTAAGGGGTTCTTCCTTTTGGGGTTCCTCGTAGACAACGCCGCTGTCGTTGGTGTCGTCCTCTCCCTCCGGGGTCTGTGCAAAAGCGGTGACGGAAAAGCCGCCCGAAAGCATAAGGGCGGCGCAAAGTGCGGTCAGTGTTCTAAGGATTTTCTTATTCATTCTCGGTGTCCTCCATTTCTTCGGTGTCGTGGTCTGCGGGTTCTGCGGGGTAGCCCGGCGCGGCTTCCATGCCCGGAATACCGCCCCCGGAAAGCATAGCGGAAAGCTCATGCGGGGAAAGGCGCATGGAGCGCACAAGCTGTACGATTTGCAGGTTTTCCGCTTCGGTTTTCTGCGCTTCAAGCCCCCTTAATTTATTCTGGTACTCGGTGATTTTCTCGCGGGTCTTTGCAATCTCCTTGTCGATACGTTCAATTTTGTTCATAGCCATCAATAAATTTCTCCTTTCAGATTTTCATTTTTTTGTTGTCAGTTCCAATTCATTAAGCCGTAGCCCTTGATACAGGAGTAATTGACGGGGTAGCTCTTTATCTTGCAGGCGTCGCCGGAATTGCCCTCGACGGTATAGACGCGCTCCCCGTCCGTCCCGATAACAAGCCCCACATGGTCTGCGCTCCCGTCCCCGTCCCAGTCGAAAAAGATAGCGTCGCCGGGGGCGATATTCTCATAGCCCCTCGCGCCCCATTGCCCGCGTGACTGGAACCAGGGTACGCCCTGTGACTGGCACCCGGCAAAGCGCGGCTCGCTTTTCCCGGCTTGATTGTAGCACCATGAAACAAAACAGGCGCACCATTCCACGCGGCTGTTAAATCCGTACCAGCTCCAAAAGGGTCGCCCGCCTACGTTGCCGACTTGCCGCTTCGCAAGGTCTACAACGGCGGTGTTGCCGGGGCGTGTGCCGTTTACAAGCTGTACGCCGCTTAAATCCTCGGACGCGCCCATATCGGGGGAGCCGCCGCCGAAAATCAGCGGCTTGTTTCCGCTTGTTTCCAGATAGACGCGGTACATTTCAAGCTGCTGTGGCGTTAGAAGTTCCTCCGCAATCTCGGAAATGGGCTTGTTCGTCAGCTTCACGTTGAGGATATGGTACTCGTAGGGTACTTCCTCGCTGGTCGTTTCCCCTGTTTCCGGGTCTGTGCTTGTTTCTGTGCGGTAGCGGATTTCCGTTTCTTCCGTCAGCGTCAAAGTGTACTGCATGGCAAAGACGCGGTTTAGTTCTGCCTGTGCGCTCTGCGGGGTGTAGGTCTGTAAAAGGGCGGTGAGGTAGGACGCTAACTCATGGGGGTTATGCCCGATACTGTCAAGGTCATAGCGGTATTCGTCATAGCCGGGGTGGGTGCTTTCGATATTGTCAATCTGCTGCTGAAGCTCGTTTTCCTTTGCGGCGTAATTATTTTCCGTCGCCACAAGGTCGCTGTCCTCCGACGTGTAGGAAGTCCCAAGTATGCCGTTCATCAAGCCGGAGAACATGGAGCCGCAAGAGGAAAGCCCCGCCGATACCATGATGAATAAGAGCAGCGCGGCAACGGCGATACATACGCCCGCCGGGTGCCGCCCTACAAAAGCGATTGCCTTTTTTGTTTCCTCGGCGGTCTTTTTTGCCGCCTTGCGGGTGTTCTCTGCGGCTTTCTGCGCCGTTTTTGCGCCGCCTTTCCTTGCCGACTTTGCATACTGCCGCTTGATTTGCTGCTTCTGCATGAAGCGGGAAAGGGGATTGCCCGCAATCTGCGGATTGTCATGTAGGGATTTATGGTACTGGAAATCCACATTCGCCTTGAACGCCGCTTTCTCTGCCTTTGCCGCCGCCCGGTAGGGTTTGAGCTTGTGGCTGCGGTAGCCCTCCTTGACTTTCCGCGTCCCGTACTTTGCGCCGCGCTCTGCCAGTTCTTCGGATTTGTGCGCCCCCTCAACGCCGGAATTGTCCTTTTCAACGGAATGTATCTTGTTGTGGACGAAAATACCCGCTTCCTGTGCGGGGCGGGATAGCGGGTTATTGTGGGGCTTATTCCTTCCTATGGGCTTTTCCTGTTCCTCAAAATGTAGGCGGGTCTTGCCTTTCCCGGTGGCTTCATCAAAGGTGCGCTCCCGTACAAGTTTCTTTTCTTTGGGGATAGCCGCCTTTGCCGCGTCCAGACGGTCGGCTGCTTTGTCTGATTTTCGGATATACTTTTCAAGCTCCGGCGTTGCCCGTTCCTCGTCGGTAAACTGCAAGCGGGAAGATTTTTCTTTTGCTTTGGCTTCTGCCTGTGCTTTCCTCGCCGCCTTTTTGCTCGCCTTTCTGGTACGCGCCCCGTCGATACGCTCTAAGACGCGCTCGGCTGCGGCGGTGTCCTGTTCCCGTTCTGCCCCCGGCGCATGGGGAAGCGGCGGCGCGGCTGCTGTGGGCGTGGGAGCTGCGCCGCCCGGTATGGTCTGCGCTGCCTGTTCCGGCTGCTGCGGTGCTTCGGTCTTTGCAAAGTCCGCGTCCCTTATCCGCTTGCTGATACGTTTCTTTTTCCCGGTGGCGGCGTTTACCTCGACAGCCCCCTCGCGGGTCATTTTCTGCGTGACTTTCTCACGCGCTCGATACTGTTTTATTTTTCTGTCCCTCCAATCCGCGCCCTTGCAAGGGCGCAATACTCGGCGTTTATCTCAATGCCTATATAATGCCTGTGAAGCTGCTTTGCGGCTGCCCCCGTCGTGCCGCTGCCGAAAAAGGGGTCAAGCACAACGCCGCCTTTCGGACAGCCCGCCTTGATACAGGTTTCGGCAAGTTTTGGCGGGAACGCGGCGAAATGCCCGCCCTTGTAGGGAACGGTATTGATAAGCCACACGTCCCGCCTGTTCCGCATGGTCGGCATGAGGGCTTCGTCGTAGTAGCTGCCGCTTCGCGCCCGGTTAAGCCCCTGTACTTTCCCCTGTCCGGGTATTTCGTCCGCATATTTCTGTCCCGCGCTGCGCCCGGTGCGGTACCGCGCCGCCGTTGTGGGGGCTAACGGCTCGGCTATGGCGGCTGCGTCATAGAAATATTTCTTTGACTTCGTAAGCAGAAAGATATGTTCATAGCAGCGGGTAGGGCGGTCTTTCACGCTCTCCGGCATGGGGTTTTCTTTCTGCCAGATAATGTCGCTCCTTAAATACCACCCGTCAGCGCGTAGGGCAAACGCTAAAAGCCAAGGGATACCGATTAAGTCCTTTTGTTTGCAGCCGGAAACGCGGTTGTTTCTTGCAATCTGCTGTCCGTTTCTGCCTTTCGGGTTCTTCGGGTCTGCATGGTAGCCTTTATTTCCTGTGCCGCAGTAGGTGTCCGCAATATTCAGCCAGAGCGTACCGTCAGAACGCAGTACCCGGCGCAGCTCGCGGAAAACCTCGGTCAGCCTGTCAATGTACTGCTCCGGCGTGTCCTCCCGCCCAATCTGCATATCAAGCCCATAATCCCTAAGTGCATAGTAGGGCGGGCTTGTGACGCAACAGTGTACGCTTTCCTCTGGAAGCTCCCGCAAGGCATAGAGCGCGTCCCGGTTGATGATGGTGTCAGTTTTCAGCCCGTTCATGCTTCGCCCACTTCCTCCGGCTTCGTCGTCATTACCCGGTAAAGCTCGGTGTCTTTTGGGAAGCGGTCTACAAAGGGCAGCACCACGTTCCCGTAGAAGATAAGCCCCTCGCCCGCTTCGGTGTGGGTGACATACTTCATCTGCTGCGGGGAGATGTTGAGCTGCTTTGCAAGGATAGCCCGGTCGCCCGCCGCCTGATTGAGCATGAGGACAAAATCAGAGTTTTCAAAGATATTTTCCACTTCGCGGGAAGCAAGCAAATCCTTGACATTCTGCGTGATTGCTGTGGGTATGCCGCCCCATTTTCTGAAACGTTTCCAGATTTCAACGGAATAGGCGGCGGTCTGTTCTTCTTTCAAGAGAAGATGAAATTCGTCCATAAAATACCGGGTGGATTTCCTTTCTGCCCGGTTGACGGTGACGCGGTTCCATACCTGGTCTTGCACAATGAGCATACCTAACTTTTTGAGCTGCTTCCCAAGCTGCTTGATGTCAAAGCAGACAAGGCGGTTTGACAGCTCTACATTCGTCCTGTGGTTAAAGACGTTAAGGCTCCCGGAAACATACAGCTCCAACGCCGCCGCAATACGCGCCGCTTCCGGCTCCGGCTGCTTCAAAAGCTCGTCGTAGAGGTCGCCCAAAATCGGCATTTTCTCCGGGGCGGGGTCTGCAAGGAAAGGGCGGTACACGTTCCTAACGGCGCGGTCAATGACGGTCTTATCGACGGGCTGCAAGCCCTCCTTGCCGCCTATGACAAGCTCGCAGAGGGAGAGGATAAAATCGGATTTCAGCGCAAGGGGGCTGTCGTCCTCGGAATAGTTGAGGTTAATATCCATAGGGTTCACATACTGGGGCTTCCCGTCAATGCCCTTGCCCGTAGGCGACAAGCGTATCACTTGCCCGTCAAGCCGCTGCACAAGGGAAAAATACTCTGCTTCCGGGTCGCAGATAATTATGTCGTCGTCGGTAATGAGGAAAGCGTTTGTCATTTCCCGTTTGGCTGCAAAGGATTTCCCGCTTCCCGGCGTACCCAAGATTAAGCCGTTGGGGTTCTTTAGCTGCTTGCGGTCGCAGAGTATCATGTTGTTACTAAGGGCATTTAAGCCGTAGTACAACGCCGCGCCCGTCTGGAAAAGCTCCTGCGTGATAAAGGGGATAAAGATAGCGGTGCTTGACGTGGTAAGCCCTCTTTGAATGGGGATAAGGTTCTCCCCAAGCGGTACAGAGGACATAAGCCCCGCTTCCTGTTGGTAGTCAAGGCGGGTCAAGGCGCAGTTGTTCTTCTGTGCTATGCCCGCCGCCGCGAACACGTCATTTTCCAGTTTCCGCTTCGTGTCCGCCATGTTCACCACAAGGAACGTCAAGAGGAACATTCTTTCATTCCGGCTCTGCAAGTCCTGTAAGAGGTTCTTCGCTTCGCTGCCGAACGTGGCAAGGTCGGACGGGATTATATCCATGTCGTAGCCGCTGCGTACCGCTTTTTTCTGTTCCTCGATTTTCATTTTGTCAAGGTCGGTGATTTTCCGCTTGATTGTCTTTATGGCTTCGGTCTGGTCGATACTGTGGATATGCAGATTGACGATAACGCCCGTTTCCAAGTCCAGAATGTCCGACAAGATACGGTCGTTTAATTCCGGCGCAAGGATTTCAAGGAATGAAACCGCGCCGATTTTGCGCCCCATGCGGAAATAACGCCCCTCGCCAAAACGGAAAGAGGACGGGGCGATAAAGTCCTTTGTGGAAAGCCCGGACGGGGCAAGCCATGAAAAATCAAAGGAAAACTGCCCGCCCTCCGGGTGGAAAATGCCATGCAGCATTTTAAGGCGTTCATAGCCTGTCATGGGGCGGGCAGACACGCCCAAGAGCTTAAAGTTGTTGAGTACGTCCGTTTCGATACGGGCAAGGCGGGATTTCGCCGCGCCCAGACTGTCGGCTTCAATGGCAAAGGTGATATATTTTGCCTTGACAAGCCCGTTGTTGCCCTTTGCAAGTTGGTTTTTCAGCATATCCCGGTATTCTGTGCGGATAGAATTGAAAGCGTCCTCCTGTGACGGGATATTGACCGCTTTTTCCGCTTCGCCCCGCTGCGTCCCCTGATTGATGAAAGAGAGCTGCACCGAAACGGAAGCGTCAAAGTAGTTTAGGAAGTCGCACCAGTTCTCAAAAATGGCAGTCTTGTCGTCTGCCTGTGCAAGCTGATAGTTAATATCTTCAAAGGCGACGGTCTTTGAGTATTTTCGTCCCGTAACCTTGCAGATACCGTCCGGGTACATCTGGATATAAGGGATTGTCTGCTGCGCGGTGTGCGCTTTCCCGTCGCCCTTTGCCTGTCTGATGATTTCCGCAATCTGCTTTTTCTCGGCGCGGGTGAGCTTGCGGGGCGGGTTAGGCTTTGCGCTTCCCGCCGCGCTGTTTCTTCGTGTTTCCTTTTGCAATCGCTGATACCTCCTTTTCAAGTTTTCTCTGCCGTTCTAAGACGGAATAAAAGTTGTCTGTCCTGTATGGTCGTTCTTTGGGGGCTATGAATTTCGTCTGAATGATGTTCTTCACCACTACTTCAAGGGGCTGTCCATGCTTTTCATACATGGCGAACAGGAAACAGGGCAGCATGACGGCAATCATAGCCATAGACGCAAGGCTTGTGCCTGTGCTGTCTTTGAGCAGAAAGAAAAGCGGCAAGCCGAACAGGAGAGCCGCCGCAAAACATACAATCTGCCGTTTGGTAAGGTTGAACGCTACTTTTGTCTTGACTTTGGATAAGTCTTTGGGTACGGGTACATACGCCAAGAAAAAACCTCCTTTCTCTGGGTTTGGTGTTGCTGTAATTTTCCATAAGGGTAATCAAGGCAAATGTCAATTTATGCCCTTTGCCCGCCCGTATTTTATGGGGGTTATCCGCGTCAAGGTCGGGTCGTATTTTCGCCGCTTCGCTCTGAAAATCTCCACCCTGCCCTTGACACGCCGCTAATGCGCGGAGAATATCGACTTCGCCAGTGCGCCGGATTTGAACAGGGAGAAACAGAGGATAACGGTATAGGCTGCAAGGGAGAATATCGCGCTGTGCAGATTGTCCGCTATTACCATGTTGTTCACCAGTACGGCGTAAATGCCGACGCATATCATTATGAGGAAGCCTTGAAAACCGATAGCGAACAGGGATTTTAGGTAGTTGTTTCCTATCTGCCCCCATTCCCGGTTCGTCATAGTTGCAAACGGGATAGGCGATACCGAACAGTAAAGGTAAATCTCTATCATGCGCCCGTAGAGGATAACGGTTATCAGTACGGACATGATTTTCATGCACAAGCTCACAAGGCTTGTTTCCATGACAAGTAAGAGCAGTTCGGGGATTTCCATAGCGTCAAGCCCGTCCTGCATGGAAGCAAGGGCGGCGGCAACATCAATCTCTGTGCTGCCGCCGATTACCCCCGCCGCGCCGGAAACAACGTGCTGCGCCATATCGAACACCGCCATAGTAATGTCAAAGGTGTGCGTCACAAGGTAGACTGCCACAAACGCCTTGAACACCCACTTGAAGAACATGGAAGTGTCAACGTCGTGCATATTGTTCTTTTCCGTTACCATGCTGATAAGCTCATAGCATAGGACGTAGGTAATGACAAGCCCCGCAATGGGTACGATTACATTTTCACTAAGGGTCTGTATCATGGAGAATATATTTGCGTTCCACCCTTGCGGGGTCTGCCCTACCTCTGCGGCGATAGTGCCGACTTTTTCGTTTACGTCCCCGAACATAGTTGACAGATTACCGTTTATGGCTCCTATGAGGATTTCCTTTATCCATTCGTTAATCGCGTCAAGTATGCTCTGCATAAGCCTTTACCCGCGCTTCTTAACCGAACAAGCCGGAAAGCAGCGGTACAAGGGTCATGCCGATAAGGGCAACGCCGCCGCCCGCCATAAGCTGCTTCATGCCCTGGCTCTTTGCGCCCGGATTGTCATTGCCGTAGCCCTCCATCAGATTGATTACGCCCCAGATACCAAGCCCGGCTCCAAGTGCTACAACAAGGGTCTGCAAAACGTCTACTGCGCTATTGAAAAATGCCATAAATATATCCTTTCTGCCGCGTCTGCGGCTGTCCGGCAAGCGGACAAAAGGCGGTCAGCGTATGGTCGCCGCCGCACAAAAAAACCGCCCTCTGGTAAAGGCGGCTGTCCCCGCGCTGCGTAAGTTCTGCGGCGCGGCGGTATTCAGTTGTAAGGGGTGCGGCTCCTGCCGCTGTGTACTGCGCCGGAAAGTGGGGGCGCGTATCATGTAGCCGGTATGGATAGATGTGATTGCTTCAATCGCTCCTTTCTGTGTTCCGCTGTGCTGCCGGACGTTTTTTTCAGACTTGCGGGAAGTGAATAGCTTGCGTAGCAAGGTGTTCGCTTCCCGCAAGTTCACAAAGGGGTAGCTGCCGCAAGGCAGCGTAGGGGAAGTGTAGCTTCCCCTGTCCCCCGGCGGTCTGCCATGCTGTCACTGTTGCGGGATAAGCCCCCGGCGCGTGACATACTCCGTTGCAAAACGGCGGTGTTCCGCTTCCTTTTCCCGCCAATACTCCCATAATGCAGCGTCGGCGGCTTCCGCAACATTCATTAAAAACCGTTCAAGCTGCTTTTGTTTTTCCTCTGCGCTACGTTTCCTCATGGTCTGCGTCCTCCTGTAAGTCTGCCGCGTCAAGCTCGTAATAGTCAAAAACCTCGTCGGGCTTGACAATGGCGGGGCGGCGTTTAAGGTGCTTTTCCATGTCAAAGGCGTTCTTCGGGTCTGCGTCGGACAGGTACTTGTATTTCGGGTGCTTCGTTATGTCGAATTTGTCCGAAAAGAACGGGCGCACCCCGCGTAGCTGCAAGATACATTTCCCTCCGTCCATGACTGCAATTTCATCTTCCGTCATAAGCTGCTTTCCCAATTTCTGATAGTTCAGCCCATGCGAAAGCTCCCGCCCCCTTGTTTCGGACGTGTTAAAGCTGTCTATCGTTTCTTTTCCTAAAATTTCCGATATTTCTTTAAGGGTGGTTTTCTCCTTGCCGCCCAAGAAAAGCGTGGTGTCGCAGTTGCCGACTATGGTATCGGCGTTGTCTTTGTAAATGGCTTTTAGCTGTGACTGGCTCTGCAAGATGATTGACGCGGATATTTCCCGGCTCCGTATCGTTGCAATGAGCTTTTCAAACTTTGGTATCTGCCCGATATTCGCAAATTCATCAAGTAAGCACCTAACATGGACGGGAAGCCGCCCGCCGTATTCATCATCTGCCTTGTCACAAAGCAAGTTGAATAGCTGTGTGTAAAGGATTGAAACGACAAAGTTAAAAGTGTCGTCGGTGTCGCTGATGATGACGAAAAGGGCGGTCTTTCTGTCGCCTATGGTGTCAAGCTCCATTTCGTCGGTTTCCATAAGCTCCCGCAGCTCCTTAATGTCGAATGGGGCTAACCTCGCGCCGCATGAGATAAGTATGCTTTTTGCGGTCTTGCCCGCCGCAAGTTTGTATTTTTTGTACTGCTTGACTGCAAAATGTTCCGGGTCTTTTTCTTCCAGACGTTCAAACATGAGGTCAACCGGGTTCTGGAAATCCTCGTCGTCCTCGCGGGCTTCCGACGCATTTATCATCTCAAGCAGCGTCGTGAAGTTCTTCTCGTCCTCCGGGGCTTCATACCAGATGTAGCCGATTAGCGCGGTGTAGTAGAGCTTTTCCGCTTTCACCCAGAAATCCTCGCCGGATTTTTCCCCGTCGCCTTTGGTGTTGGCGATAATGGTATTGACTAACTTCAAAATGTCCTTTTCGCTCCGCAGATAGGCAAAGGGATTGTATTTCATGGATTTTTTGAAGTTAATCGTATTTAGCACTTTGATACGGTATTTGTACCGCTGTAACATTTTCCCGGTTTCCAAAATCAGTGTTCCTTTCGGGTCAGTGACGATATACGACGTTGGAAAATCCTTTGACGTACATTGCATGAGCGACGGTTTCACAAAGAACCGGGTCTTGCCGCTGCCGGAACCGCCGATTACAAGGATATTTTTGTTTCTTGCGTATTTCGGCTGCTTCGGGCGGCTGTTCATGGTGAGCCGTTCCGTCTGCGTTAAGGGGATATTGTTCTCAAATACCGGGTCGGTGTACGGCTTTATGTCGTCAGCCCCGCCCCAACGCGCCGAACCGTATTCTGTCCCGCGGCGGTATTTCTTCGCGTTCTTGCCTTTGGTGTAGATAATCAGCCGGACAATGACCGCCCCCGCAATGCCTAAAGCTAAGTCTGCCGGGTGGAAGCTCGGCGCGATACTGGAAAAGGCGGCGGTAAAACCGTCCCCAAGATGTAGCAGCTTTGCGCTTGCGTCCGCGCCGGGGGAGAGCCGGACAGCCGCGCCCACTTTATCAAAGAGCCAGACAAAGAGCAGATACGGGAGATTTAGGATAAGCAGCTTCTTGATTTCCGGCTTCATAGCGATACCTCCCTGTCCTTGTTCTTGACCTTTGCCCGTTCCGCGTTTCTGCCCTGTGCAGCTTCTTTGAGGGTAGAGAGCAGCTTTCGGATTGAGGGCTTTTTCTCCTGTGTCAGCTTTTTTGCGGAAAATTCCTTAAAGGCTGCGGTCAGTACGTCCGCGTCCCGCCCCTTGAAGAAAACCAGATAGCGGGGCGGGCTTTCCGTCGCGTCCTTTTTCAGCGCAAAGTCGATACCGTACTTTTTCGCCGTACTCTCAAAGGCTTTGATATTGCCCTCGGTAATCTCAATGTTGGAAACGCCCGCGTTCTGCTTCATAAGCTGCTTTAAGCTCTGCTTGCCCTGTGGCGGTTTTGCAAGCTGCTTTTTGCCCTTTGACAGTATGGCTTTCATTGCCTTTTGGAGCGTCTGCGCGGTCAGCTTCCCGGTCTTGATGTAAAGGGCTATGGTCTTTTCGTTTACTTCGTCCTGCAATTTGTCGCGTCCTCCTTTCGCGTTTCTTTATGGGGCGGCGGTCAGATACGCACCCGCAGCCCGTTCAAGTCCTCGGCTCTGATACCCACAAGATACCAGTTGTCGCCGTACTCAATCCGGGTCGGCTTCCACTTGCCCCGCACGAATACGTCAAAGCACTCGCCGCAATGCAAGCCCCCGTAGTAGCTGTTTAAGTCAAAGCGGATGTCGTAACGGTCGGTGCGCTCGTCAAATACCAATGCTCCTGTCATTTTCTGTGCCATAATAAAATCCTCCTTTTGTGGTTGTGGGTGGTTACAGGCTTTCGCCCTCATTGCATGAATAATAGTCCGGGTCGCCGTACTGCGGCTTTTTCGGTGACAGTGCGCCGCTTGCCATGTCATGGGCGACAAGGGAAGTGTAGTAGTTGCCGATTGTGGACGGGGCGTTGAAAAGGGCGGCTTTCAGATATTGCTTGATGTTGCGGATTTTGGTTGTGTTCTCCCGCATACAGTCAAGCACAAAGCGGATATGCTCGCCGTCTAGTTTCATAAACTTTGACTTCACAAGCTCTGCCGGGTAGTCGTCCCCCGCAATCCGTACCCGCTTTCTGGCGGTGCATACGGTTTCAAGCATGAGGTCTACAATCTCGTCCAGCCTGTCACTGTCAAACTTCATGTCCTGTTTGAGAATGTGGTAGTCGATATTGTCCTTGATGATTTCCCGGTATATATCAACTGCGCTCTGTGCTGCCGCTTCCGTTCCTTTCCGTTCCGGCGGCGCAGCCGCTTCTCTGCAAGGAGAGGGGTTAGGGGAAAGGATAGGAATGGAATGGGTACTTGATAAATCTGTATTTGATTTTTCTTTTTTTGGTAAGTCAGTTCTTTGTATATCTTTATTTAATTGCGTTGGATTTTCCAACGTAGGTTTTTCCAATGTTGGTTTTTCCTGCATTGGATTATCCAATGTTGGATTTTCCAATGTAGGTAAATCCGGCGTAGGCGGCTGCGGCTGCTCGAATATCACATAGTCCGCGCCCCGCAAGCGTCCTTTCTCGTCGCGCTCCCTTGAACGGACGATATACCCGGCGCGTTCAAGTTCCTTAATGGCTTCGCGGATAGCGTCTATCTTCTCCCGGTTGATAAGGGATAAGCCTTTCAAGGTGTAGTCCCAATCTTCGGGGAGTGACAGCATTTGCGACAACAGCCCCTTTGCCTTTAGGGAAAGCTCCTTGTTGCGTAGGTGGTGGTTGCTCATTACGGTATAGCCCTTGTTTCGTTCCACTCTGAAAACTGCCATAGTTCATAGCTCCTTTGCTTTGGATTTGTTACGCAGTAGAAGCGCGGTTTCGGGGGATAAGGTATAAATCCCTTTCCGCGCCAGATACGCGCCCGGAAAACCGCTTGTAGCAAGGCTTTTTCTGCCCCTACTGCGTAACAAAGGGCATGAAAAAAGCGGCGTTCCTGTTCTCCCATGTAGAGAGTAAGAAACGCCGCTTCTGCGTCGTATTCAGTTTTTAGTACAATACCCTGCTTGTCCGTCGCTCGAAAAACCTTGATTTTCCAGTGTTTTCAAAAGTATCGTTATCTAACGTCAGCTTTCAAAAGACCGGAACGCCTTGCCAAGCGTGCCGCTTTTCATCCAGACATCCGACAGGTATCTGTTCATGGAATCGAGTTCCGACAGTACCGTTCCTACATTCATCTTTACGCCCATCCTGGCTCCTTCTCCTACTTATACTGGCCTCGTATCTTCTGGTCAACGGCATCCAGCGCATATGCTATCTGAGCCACATGCTCACCGTCTCTTTTAACAATCGAATTGTAAGTGTTCAGGCATCCCTGCATCGCCTGATATGTCTGCTCGCAGTTCAACTGTGCAGGTACACCCGTAACAACGGCACTGCCGACATTCAGTAAAGTAATATTATTGCCTGCAGAGACGATATTACCCCGCAGAGCAACTGCACTTCCGAGTGATGATTTGATATCCATATAATTCAGCCTCCTTTTCCATCAGCCGCCCGGCCTCTACACTGCCTTGGGCAGAAGAAGTTCCTTATAACTACCGTTATGAAACAACAGGCCTTCTGTGAACGGCACATGATCCGCACCCGCCGGAACCGGCATGATTCCCAGAAATCCCTGGGAGCTCACCATCAGTCCCTCTGAAGAAGATTTTACAAACCGGGTAAGCTCGTCTGCTCCTTTTAATTTCCCTGTATGTCCGGTGACAATCATCGTGATGCCCACATTGCATGCCCTTCTGAACATGGCTGTGATTTCAGGTATCGAATTTGTCTCATATGCGGGAAAATCATCCAGATCATCGATGAATATGTAATACGGCGGCAGTTCCCGTAGCATTTCCACCGGCGCTATCCCCACATTCTCTTCCAGCTTTTCTCTCTTAAGTTTCTCCCGGCTTTCTACCTCCTGCTCCAGTTCATCCATATAAGCGATGAACCCATCAAGACCTTTTATATATTGCATCCCTTCTCTTGAAGCATAGCCGAACAGCCCCATATTGCCTGCATCGAATATTATGACAGTACCCGTGCCTGCCGCCTGATCTATCAGTATCTTTAATGCGTTCGTCTTTCCCTTCCCGCCCTCGCCGAGCATGAGAAATGGGCTGCAAAGCCGCGAGAACCCGCTCAAAATCACTTTTTTCTTTTCGAGTCCAAGATACAGGTCTGCCTCCTCCCTTTCATAATCTCTCATCATATCCGAACTGAATTCATCGGGAAGCACCGGTATATGTTCCGCCTCTTCTCCCGGGTACCTTTCTCTGACACTCTGTACGAGTTCCCGGATGTCCTTCGTATAATCCGCTGCCCTGTCACATGCGGCCATCATGTATATCTGGAGCATATTGACATTGTCTTCCTGTTTTACGAAAGCTCTTCCCCTAATTTCCGGAAGCTTATACTTGCAGCGGCCCACGATGTTCGTCACTTCACCGTTCTCGAAATTATATCCTGCAATCTTGTTTTTAAAATTGTTACACGTTGCGGCACGCACTGCATTGATCCTGGAGGCCGTTATTATAAAATAGATTCCGACTCCGGCGCCGTCTCTTGTCAAACGTGTAAAATACTCCTCTTCATCGAAGCCCATTTCCTTCACGGCATCAAAATTATCCGCCAGCACTACAACCGCCTTCATCTTTTCCTCGGCCATTTCATTGTATACCTGGAAGTTCGGTGCCATAGCCGCTGACAGCCGTCTCTTCCTGTCCCTTACTTCTTCGGTCATCAGTTCCTTGAATTTGTCATACCGCTCCGTGTCTTCTATACTTATGTATTCAGACGTGTGCGGGAGGCTCCTGAGTGAGACGAGCGCGTTATTGCCAAAGTCGAGTATGTACAGGTTAACTTCTGAAACCCGGTTAGATAACGCGAGGCCAAGTGCAGCGGTCGTCAGAAATACGGATTTGCCATATCCGCTGGAGGCGATGTACATAATGTTGCCGTCTTCCGGCAGATGCAGCTTATACACGGTCTGCCTCTGCTCTTCGGGAACATCCATCAGGCCTATGGGTACCACAAGACTGCCCTCTTCGATACTACCGCCTCCGCTGTCTTCCATGAGCGGACTGATTACCTTCTTCTCAAGAGAGGGGAGCCATGGCCTTTTGACGTCTGTATGCGCTTCGCTTTCATACACCTTTTTGATATGGCGTACCACTACGTCAAGCTGTGTGTCTTTTGCTTTCTTTTCAGCCTGAGTCCCGCTTAGATCCCGGTTCACCAGCACGCCCTGCCCCAATTCGTTCATCAGATAGACACGGTCATCCATCGTAACTTCATCTTCCTGTTCCTCAATATAGTCCGCACCGCTCCAGGCTGACTGGAACAGTTCATATATCTCATTGTTCCCCACCTGCAGATAGGCCCTTCCAGCCTGTGTAATGCCGGCGGCATCGGGCGTCTTGATAATCTCTTTGCTGTCCGCCTCATTCTGCACCTTAAGCGCCAGCTTGAATCTGGAATTTGCCCATATCTGATCGTCTACTACCCCGCTTGGCTTCTGAGTAGCCAGTATAAGATGCACGCCGAGGCTCCTTCCGATGGCTGCCACGGATACCAGCTCCTTCATGAATTCAGGCTGTGCCTTTTTCAGTTCAGCAAATTCGTCACTGATCAGGAAGAGATGGGGCAGCGGTTCCCGGACCTTTCCCTCTTTGAACAGGCTGTTGTATGCATTGATGCTGTTCACATCGTTATCCTTAAAAATCCGCTGCCTTCTCTTCAGCTCTGCCCGGATAGAAGCCATGGCTCTCAGGCTTTCCGCTCCGTCCAGGTTCGTAATCGTACCAAGAAGATGCGGAAGGTCACGGAACAGGTTGGCCATGCCACCGCCCTTGTAGTCGATAAGAAGAAAGCCTACTTCATAAGGATGAAAATTAACCGCAAGCGACAAGATGTAAGACTGTATGACCTCAGACTTTCCGGAGCCTGTCGTCCCTGCAATCAGCCCGTGAGGGCCATGGGCCTTTTCGTGCAGATTCAGATATACGATGTCATCTTCCGCCCGGACGCCGAGCGGCACCGCAAGCGATTTGTGTGAACCGCCTTTTTTCCATCTCGAGCGGATGTCCAGCTCTTCGGGATTACGGACATGATACATCTGAAAAAAGGTAATGCTGTCCGGCAGATGGCTCGTCACACCCTGGACATGCCTCAGCACGCCGAGATCTCTTGCCATTGCCTCCAGATTACAGTTTTCCAGTCTCTGCAGTGTAATCTTCTCATTCTTTAATTCCTTTTCCTTAAGAAGAAGCCTGCCTTCGCCAGAATGCTCCAGAAGCAGCACTGTCCCGATATTTTCCGGAAGGTTTGCCTGCAGATAGCTCGTGTATATGATAGAGAAGCCTAGATATTCCCCCTCTTTCTGCAGATATTCCATAATCGAATGGTCGATAATCAGCTTCGGTTCATCAATGATAAACAGAAAATGTGGAATAAATCTGGATTCCTTTTTGCTCTCATCCAGCTTGGCCTGCCTCTCTTTTAATATCTGGTTCATGCTGTTAAGAATCTGGTCCCTTACACGCTCCGTCTGAATGAGCCCCTGAACATTCAACGACTGTATCTTATTATGCGGAAGCCAGCGCATCCAGCTGAATTCCCCCTCATATTTCCCATCACATACAACGATGATCTGCAGGTCATGATAGCTCTGAAGCGCAGTGAGCTGGCTGATATATATTTTCAGCTGCTCATGGATAGCGGGTTTCGTACCTACAAGTCCAAGATGTGCCTTCTTCAAGTCTATAACGCATTCCTTTTCCATCCATTCATAGAGGTCCGCAATCTCTGCCGCTTCCTTATCCAGTTCATCTTTATTCAAAGACAGTTCATTATCCTTTGTTTTCAGCTTAAACGCAGGCCTCTTCGTCTGCTTACCCACTGAAATCGTCAGAAAATCCTCATCCGTACTGCTTCGTTCATATATCCTGCTGTCGTACTGGTGCACCATCTTCTGGATTTCGAGCATCGACGGAAAATTATAACGATATGCCCCCTCTTCGTTCCTGTACAGTTCATATATTTGCTTTCTTTTTCGCAGAAGATACTGTTCATACAGTTTCCGGCGTTTCTTGTCCGTCTCTTTCCTCTCTTTTCTGTCACTCGCAAATCTTATGACAGCTACGATAACCGTCATGCCGGTGCCGCCTACAGACATAAGCAGAAACAGCCCCCGTCCCATCAGCAGGCCTATGCCAACTGTCACAGCCATCATTCCCAGCGGCGGCAATAATGTCTGAAGCAGGTTCGACCTGCTCAGTCCCGTCTTTTGAGGCGGTGCCTGAATCTCGATCTCATCTGACACGACACGTCTTATAATACGTGGTGAACGTTTATAATATGGAAATCCTTCAAATGGCTCCTCCGTTTCCATCAGTTCGGGAAGAGTAGAAGCATAAAGTCTGCCATCACCTAATACAGCCAGCTTTTCCTTAAATATTATAATTTTCGTTTGATGTATCAGCAGTACATCCCCTTCTTCCACCGGAAAAGTGGAGCTCCTCACGCGCTTCCTGTTATGGTAGATACGCTCTCCCTCCAAATCGCCTTTTATGCGCACCTCCCTGCCACGGATGCACAGTTCCAGCCTGCATCTATCTATGACGATGTCCCCGCAGCTCCCTATGTACAGCTCGCCCTCTCTCGCATATACATGCTTCTCTGACACCAGAGAGACAGTCCGGCCTTCCTCCTCATGCATAAGCTGGACGCCCTGCGGATACTCTTCATACCAATCTTCCTTCTGCACCAGATTATAATTCATACCGCTACTCCTCTTCTGTACTCTTGTCGTATTGGATTCCCAGTTTTTCCGCAAGCTTATCAATCTCGCCATCCAGTTCCTGAACCCTTTGCGCTTTATCGGATCCATTTAACGACGAATCACGGGACACCTGGTCACGCTCCTGCAGGTAGGCATAGAGCAGCAGCTGGTTGTCCGACAGCTTAAGGGCGATATCTTCTGCCTCTCTGGTCTCAAGTCGTCCCAGATATATCCAGTAGTCCATTACAGCAGAGTCTCCCCTCACGTTAAGCCTGGACAGGATATTGTCCTTGGCTTCATTACTGAAGTTGTCTACCGCCTGTCCCTTTATATACGACACTGCCAGAATATACTTTTCATGGATATCCATTGCATCCGGCTCAATCTCCCTGAGGCTGTCGATAACAGATACATAGTCTGATTCCACGTAGGCCCGCTGTGCTGCAAGCGCCGCACGCTGCGGAACAATCACGCTGTAGTGCTGGTAAAATGTGTATGCCGATACAGCGGCGGTAAGTATGAGAAACAATAGCATACCGGTCATCACTGCTCTGTACTTGCCTCTTTTTATCCTGCACATATGCGTCTTTTCATAACTTCTCAACTCGTGCTGCTTCTGGCTTAAGTCAGTCAGTGCATCTTCCATGCCCTTCCAAAACGCTGCCCCTTTTGCCTCTTCCTGCCTGTCCAGAAGATCCATCCCACCGCGCAGATAATCATCGTAAGTATACTTCTTCTGCAGCAGGGCACCTGCGAGTGCCTGAAACTCTTTAAAATAATCTTTATCGGCTTCCTCTTTCATGATGTCACGCCTTAACACATGCACACGGTTCTGCGCGTCATAATATAAATTATCCGGCTCCAGCGAAAAGTCATACACTCCAGCCGCTTCTTCCAGCTCTCCGACCTGGATCAGAAGGCTGTATATCAGCCCGCGGTCATTTTTCTTCACTTCCTTCAGCGGGGTGAGGCCTTCCAGCTCATAGGTAAAGCAAAGGCTTTCTTCATTTTCTTCTATCCTGCAGGGCACAAAATAGCATCTCTTATCCTGCAGCCTGTGATAATCATAGGCTGATGATGCCTTCATCTGTGCTTTATGTACAGTTTCTGTCAATATGTATTCTTTCCCCTTTGTTATCTCTTCGCTCTTTCCCATACCTTCTCCTTCTGTGTACATTGTTGCCTGGCATCCGGCTTAGGCGCCGTTTATTATACTTATTCTATTTTCTCTTCCCCATACCACTGTGCATCTGTCACTTCATAATTCGCTCCCGGAGAGACTGCATCAATAATCACTACTCCGTCCGACTCCCTTTTTACCACTTCACGTACATGGCAGTCTTCCGGCGCTATACCGGTAAAGGACTGTATCTCAAACAAGCATCCCATGATGACCTGAGCATCTATGAGCCACTCAAGTGACGATTTCTCACACCCCTTCTTTAAAGTATACGTTACTTTTGTAAAGTCTTTATTAATCCTTATCTCCATACCTTTATCTTTATTATCCTCAATTCGCTTATTCAGGGCGTCTTCCCTTGTACTTATCCAATGTTCCAGCTGCTTTCCCGTCACGGTCATCGAGAGCGTTCCATCCTCATTTAATTTGACCTCTTCATACCATTCATGCCCATAATTCCCCTCTTCCAAATCCTCTATTGCGTCCTCGGGAGTCTCTGTCGACGAATGGGATATGCCGATTAGAAAAGCGGGCTGTATGAACTCCATCGTCTCTCCTTCCGGAATCTTTATCTTGCGTTCCACCCTCACTTTATCATGCAGCAGTTTTGTATTGACCGGCCACAGCTCCAGTCCTCGTTCATATGCATATTTTACATATAATAGCACCAGTATCATGATAGCCATGCTGATATATCCAAGGGCCCTTTTAATCTTCTCCATCTCTCTATCCCCTCCGCTCATTATGATTATATTATCGACGCAGGTGCTCTGGCTGATAACCGTAGAAATGTCCCTGGAGAGCTTGGCATTTATTTGGTACATCAATAATTTCTCGTTCACAAAATTGGCTATACTTATTCTATTTCCTCTTCCCCGTACCACTGTGAATCAGTTAGTTCAAAATATCTATTATCAGTATTTGTGTCAATAAGTGTTATTGTTTCTCCATCTAGTTCTCTTTTCACCACTTCACGTACATAACAGTCCTCCGGCGCTATACCGGTGAAGGACTGTATCTCAAATAAACATCCTATGATGACCTGAGCATACATACCCCACTCTAATGACGTAATCTCACACCCCTCTTTTAAAGTATATGTTACTTTTGTAAAGTCCTTATTTATTGTTATCTCCAGACCTTTATCCCAGCCATTTTCAATTCGCTTATTCAGGGCATCTTCCCTTGTACTTATCCAGTGTTCCAACTGCTTTCCCGTCACGGTCATCGAGAGCGTTCCATCCTCATTTAATTTGACCTCTTCATACCACTCATGCCCATAGTTGCCTTCTTCCAAATCCTCTATTGCGTCCTCGGGAGTCTCTGTTGATGAATGGGATATGCCGACTAGAAAAGCGGGCTGTATAAACTCCATCGTCTCTCCTACTGGAATCTTTATCTTGCGTTCCACCCTCACTTCATCATGCAGCAGTTTCGTTTTGACCGGCCACAGCTCTAGTCCTCGTTCATATGCATACTTTACATATAATAGCACCAGTATCATGACTGCCATGCTGATATATCCAAGGGCCCTTTTAATCTTCTCCATCTCCCTTTCCTCTCCCCTCGTTATGATTATATTGCCGGCACAGGTACTCCCACCGGAAACGGCAGTAGAATACCCTGTAATTCTAAGACTTCTTTTGGCACATCTGTAATTTCCAGTTCGTAAGCTTCCATCAGGCTCTCCCGCCAGTCCTGTTTTGTCGGATGATATTCCAGACCGATTTTACTGGTGACGGAGTTTATTTCTTCATAAGTTGTTGTTGCGCCCCACTCAATTTTTGCATAGGCATCTTCTCTTGAATGTGCGACCTCTGTATATGCTGTAGTCTTACTGTCCATGTTGAAAGTGCACTTTAAGCCAGTCCCTGATCCGCTCACTTTTCCCTCCAGATTCCCAATCTTCACGCCCCAATCCGCCAATATCTCCCTATTCTTTGATATGGCCACATCCACGGAATGGGGATTCTCCAAATCCGTCCCTATGCTCTTTGCCACTCCCCCATACAGCACAAGCCCATCTGCCAACGGTATCCTCATCTCACCGTCCAGCATCTGCACCGACAGGTTCGGAATATATTTCCCAATCAACTTTGCCACCTTGTCGACATACTCCAGCTGTTCTTCTGCATCAAGCGCCATGAACTCCTCTTCTCCCAGAAGCTCGTCACCGAGCTGCTTGTTCAGCACCTTCGCTATGAGGATCTCCTGCCTTTCCTTTTCAATCTTCGCAAACAGCTGCAGGTTCACCGGCACTATGACATATTCGTTCGTTGCCCCATTGTAGCCCACGCAGGACATGGCCGATATGGCGGATGCCAGCACCTTCTGCATGCGCTGTGCTCCCTCATATATGCCTGATGTGGCTATCAGCATCTCGCCAATCTTCTCGATATTTTCCCTGTACTCCTCTATAATCTCATAAAGGGTTTCCAGCTCCTCACGATAGGAATTGGCGATACGCTGATAGCCGCTCATATCCGTATAGACAGCCCCAGGGCGTCCCCCCATAGAGACCATGCTCCGTATCGTTTCTATGATATAGGTCAGCGTGGAATTAAGCTGGTCATAATGCGCTTTCAAAGCCTCATGCTCGCTTTTCCACTTATCTTCGTCCACGGTCATTCCGTCTGAAAAATACTGGCGGAGGCAGCCTCCGTACGCATCGTTTGCCTCCATCATCTCAGAACAGAAGCCGGCGATTCCCTCTGCTACGGGCTGATGCACCTGCCCGATATAGCTCTTATGATTGTCATAAGCCACACTTTGAAGGCCGGCCTCTCCTTCAAAAGACCGGAACGCCTTGCCAAGCGTGCCGCTTTTCATCCAGACATCCGACAGGTATCTGTTCATGGAATCGAGTTCCGACAGTACCGTTCCTACATTCATCTTTACGCCCATACCTTTCTCCTTTCCTGCTTATGTAACAGTGCTCATCCCTGCCCATTCACATGACGGTCAACCTATCTCCGTGACGTATTCCCGCCTGTTTGAATGTCAGATATGGATTCACATATGTCTTCTGCCTCCAGGACCTGACTGAGATGCCCTCCGGGGGCACTTCAAGTGTAAGCGCGCTGTTATCGTTCAGGATATCCAGCACATCCCGGATCCTCTGCTCTGACTTCACGCTGACATCTATCTTTCCATTATTGTACTCCGTACATATCGTTAATACTATCAATCCTGCGCTTCCTTTCCCTTCTAAGCTTTCCTGCATATAAGTATGCGGCGGCCAGCACGACGGCGGCGATAATCTCTATCCAGAATATTACGTCCGAACCGGTACCGGCTTCCTCTTTTTCTATTTTATTCCCGATATTTTCCACAGTCCCGGCAAACACCTGGCCGCGGATAACATCCAGCTTCTCTTCTCCGTCATTCGTAGTGACAAACACCTGCTGTCCGATATACGTTATGTTATGCATATTTTCCAGCTCTAAGGACTGTATCTTTTCTTGTGACCTGTCTTCAAATACTGGTAAGCCGTACAGGTCACAGAGCGAGATGCCGGTGGTGCTCTTCTGTTCTGTTATCACAGAAGTATCCCATTCTATATCTGTATCTTCCTGTTGAACCTGAACTTCTTCTGTCTCCATATAGCCTCCCATTGCGTTCATATTGCCAGACGCATCATCAAAAGGGGAGCCGGAGCACCCGGCCCTTGGCTCCCATCGCCCTATCTGCCTGAATTGGCCGCACTTGCAGCCTGGTCTGCCTCTTCATAGTATGTTGCATTCTGCTGCAGGCCTGTCCCGATATCCTGAATCAGATCCTGGATTGCCTGGAAGCTTGGCGCCAGTTCCTGATAGCGGGTTATGTACGCTTCTGCTCCCGCTCCCTGCCACAGCTCCGGCAGCTTGCTGTTGACAATCGTATCCAGGAATGAGCGCAGCTCCGTATACTCCTGCATTGCCTGTCCTGTTATCTGCTGTGCCTGAGTCTTCACGTCATCGCTTTTAATTCCTATGTTCATATGTATCCTCCTCTCTTCTTTTGATTTATAATTAGCATCTCTGGATGTTAATTATCCTTTTTCTTTCTACGCATTGACGCATTTATAGTGATAGAGGCTACGACGCCGAGGATGGCAAATGCACCGAGCACTTCCAGTACGGCCCTGCCGGTTTCCGAGGCCTCTTTTACATCGCTTCCTGACGCAGATGCAGCGTCATCTTCCATATTGCCGCCACCGGTATTGCCTGCCGTATTCTGCTCTGTCACCCAGAAAGGATCCACAATAAAGCGGCCCGCTTCTTGATTCTGTGCTTTTCCTATCCTTGTGTACGGTAATTTACCCGTAAAGCTCTCCATTCGTTCCTGGTTGTCCCGGCTGCTCTCTTCCTTTACTTTCTGTGCCCCTGCAAGCCCTTGTTCGACTGCTTCTTCCGAAGCTTTTGTCGCCTCTTGTATATGCTGCTGTAATGCCACTTCATTCGCCGTGTATGTCTCATAGGTCTTTGCCATGCTCTCCAGACGATCCGTGTCTTTTTCCAGTACCTCCTTCTGCAGGGAGCTCGTATTGTCGTGCATGTCTGCATATGAATCCTGTATTGCGCTACGGTCGATATGCCCAAGTGGATCATATGCTGTCAGCGAGCTTTGGAACGTGGACAGCTTTCCATCGGAATCGGCATAGCTGCTTTGGAAGGCATGTTTCACTTCATCGGCCCTGTTAAGCAGAGGGGATACGACATCGCTTCTGAGGCTGCCCATAATATCATCCAGTTTTGTCTGGCTGATTGGCTCAATCTTATAATCTTCATCCGCCGCCAGGTCAACGCCTGATGCCGCGAGGCTGTCCGCAAGCAGCCTGTCCGCCTCTCTTCTATTCTCCTGCGCGTCTCCTTCTGTGAAGGTTCCGTCCTCCTCTTCTACGAACCGTTCGATGCTGCAGTCTGGCAACAGGCTCAGAACGATTGCTTTTATCTCTTCTTTGTCCTGGATATCTGTCGAAGCCACTCCCACCCTATAGGTGCCACTGCTGTTCTGCCGGTAATCCGTAAGCAGCCGCTCCAGCTCTCCTACGTCTAAGGTTCCATCTGCCGCCGTCAGCGTGTATGCTGCTCCGTTCATCGTTACGGTCCCATCATGGACCGTCCAGGCCGGTAAAGAGCCTGTATCATATGTACCGGTACTCAGAACATCGGCGATATCGTCTGCCGCTGTCTGGATACCGTTGTTATGCTCTTCTATACCGTGGCGCATCCCCATCCAATATCTCTGTAGTACACCCAGATTCCCCTCCACAAGATCCAGCTTGCCTTGAATATTGTCTCTGTTGCTTTCAAGTGCCGTATTATAATCTGCAAGCAGCCTCTTTACCCCAGGCAGGCCCGGGTCATATATATCGTTTCCTTCCGTATCCTTTGTGACATCCAGGCCTTCAATCTGCCGGTTCGTATCGTCAAGCGATGCCTTTGCCTCGCTTCCTGCTTCCGCAAGCTGCCTCCTCCCCTCTTCTCCCCTGGCCACACCTGTTTCATACTGGCTCTGTATCTCTTCGATAGCAGTTACGTTTCCGAGGATATATTGTTGTATGTCCAGTTCCGTTATGCTCATATCCGGCTGTAGGAGCTGTGGGAATTCTATATATTTCTGCAGGTCATAGGCCTTGATTTCCAGCAGCACCGATGTATCTTTCTTATCATTTTCCATCACCTTTATGGCACTGTCCTGTGCAGTATGGAACTCCTCCAGAATCCCTTCCACATACAGCAGACTTACATTGTCCGCCATCGACTGTATGAAAGAATCGACCTGTTTAAGAATCGTTATCTTTTTCTCCTGGGCGAGCTGCTTATTGATCTCATATGTTATATTTGACTTAGACATCACCGTATTCAGACTTTCGATATCTGCTGAAAAGCCTGCCGGTATGACGATATAAGCCGCATAATCTCCTGTCTGCACTCCATTCCTGGCATCTTCCAGACCTGCGTATACATAATTGCCGCCGGAGAAATGAATCAGGCTCGCAGCATAATTGACCGCTCCGTCTTCTCTTCTCACGCCCTCGTCCAGATTCACCACCGCAATTATGCTGCTCTCTTCTTCCCGCCCGGCATCTGCCACATATGCCGTACTTACCCTTCCAGCTATAAAACCGGCCGCAAGCAACACAAGTGCAGCTACAGGCAATATAATCATACGGCCGACCTTCTTATTTCTCAAGCAGCCGCCCTCCTCTCCATACTCTTTGTCATTTTCTTAACTGGCAAAGACGAGCCAGTAACAAAGAGACCTGTCGTATTATATTACTATCTTATGATTTTAGTCTGTAAAATCAAAGCAGATTTCCTTAACTGGTCGATATTTGTCCTTCAAATTATCAGTTATAAACAGCAATTCAGATATCCGCTTTCAGACAATTTATACCATATATCTTCTTCTATGTACATAAATCGCCGCCGAACCGTCGGAGGCTTGTCTTTATTTGGCTATAATCTATAAATTCAATTGACTTTTTCTATAGAAATTGATACAATTGGAACAAGAACAGACAATATTTTAACAAGGAATATAGTAAATCGGGGTACTTGTATTCCAGTTTAGAGGACATATTGTTTGTTTATTTTAAGTTTTAGTTACTTTTTAAACAATCTGGAGGGATGAACTATGAACGCAACAACTATTTTACGTATTATTATCATTGTGTATACAGCAATCTTCGCCGTATACTGGATTAAGGACTGTGTAGCTCACAAAGAAGAGTTTACGGGCAAAAAAGTAATTCCGTTGTTCATCATTGGTGCTATTACAAACTTCCTCGATACGCTTGGTATCGGAAGTTTTGCAACTACACAGGCTGGCTTCAAGTTTACAAAATCAAGTCCTGACGAGACAATGCCTGGTACACTGAATATCGGTGATGCTATACCGGTCGTAACAGAATTTGTTCTTTTCCTGACATTAATTGAAATGGATACATTAACTCTTGTACTGTTAATCATTTCAGCAGTTATAGGTTCTTACATAGGAGCAGGTATCGTTTCCAAGATGCCTGTTAAGCAGATTCGTATCGCTTTGGGAGCCGCTCTTATTGCTCTCGCTATAATCATGGGCTGCAGATTATTATCATTCGGTCCATTCGGCGCTGTTGGTACGGCTACAGGCCTTACAGGCATTAAGTTAGTAATCGGTATCGTTGTCAACTTCTTCCTTGGAGCTTTCATGACAATCGGTGTTGGTCTCTACGCTCCTTGTATGGCTATGATTGGTGCTTTAGGTATGAACATACAGGCAGCTTTCCCAGTTATGATGGGTTCCTGTGCATTCCTGATGCCAGCATGCGGTATCAAATTCATCAAAGAAGGCAAGTATGACAGGAAAGCTTCTGTACTTCTTACAGTCGGCGGTGTAATCGGTGTACTTATTGCTTACTTCTTAGTAAAATCTATGCCTATGACCGTGCTTACATGGGTTGTAATCGTTGTAATGATTTACACGGCAATCACGTTCTTTAGAGATGCTTCCAAAGGTTAATTAATATAACAAATAAAATGCCACCCGGCCGGGTGGCATTTTTATTAACTTCTTTATTTCTTTTTCCCTGACTTATTCTTTTTCTTTTCCTGTATCTTGCGGTCCTGCTCTGCCTCAGCTGCCTTCCTCATCATGTTCATCAGCCGTATACGTTCTTTCAGAGGCAATTTTAAAGGTATCACATCTCTTTTCGTCTTATCCCGTATAAACTTTTCAAATTCTCCGGCATCCCCCATATTAAAATCTCCAAAAGGGAGTACATATAATTCTTCATTGTTCATAGCTATAAAATAGTTCCTGTCATCCTTATAGCAGCCTGATACCTCGCCATATTTTGCATTGTTCACTTCCTGGTATTCCGTATTCTCGACATCAAACCCGCTTTGACCGAATGTAAAGAAAATATCCGATTGATTTTTGTAGTTATCATCTACAGCTGCAAGTTTCGTGAACGCAATATATCGCCTCGTAAATATAAATATCAGAATCAATGCACCGATTATGCCGCAAGGCCATGCTGCAGATGGAATCTCCCTAAACGCCACAGCCAGTATGATAAAGCAGCCGGCAAACAAACTAAGTTTAAGACCTGTTCTCGGATTTTTCACTTTATAAGTAAATTTAATAAAATCTTTCAGTACCTCTTCTGTATGCTTCGTTGCCACTTTATAGATAGGTGTCATATTTTTTCTCCCTCCGGTATACTATTCTCCTCTCTCATTATATTATATTTATCTTACAACCACAAGAGTCACTTGACAAAGTAAGACAATCAGTAAAAACTTGTGTCTTTACTCTTTTACCACGGTAAAGTGCATTAAATTACACATCAAAATTCAAATTTAATCGTTAAATTGCATAAAAATTAATTTTTTATTTTACTTGTATTGACACTTAAATTTATAAATGTTATATTAATAGCAACTTAAATGTACGAAAACCAATGGCGGTTACCTCGAGCAAGGGAACTGCCTATTTTTAAAAAAGTACAGGTAAGTTAAAACCAATATGGTTGTAATTGCAGTTAAGCTGCCGCCGACCATTTCCCCCAAGAATGGTCCTGCGACAGTGGACTCCAATTGATATATACATCCTCTTTAGTAGGAGCATTCCCCAGCTTTGTATATAAACAAAACTGCAATGCAACGAGGAAAAACCTCTCAATGACATACCAAAAAGAAAGGGCACGACATATCGTATGTCGTGCCTTTTCTTTATCCAAAGGCGCAGATGGACCGGCTAATCTGCATAACTATACATAAGCTAGAATTATTATTTATATGAGCACATAAAAGAGAAGGAGGTCTACTATGCAAGACGAAAAAAGAAAACAAAGAGAGGCCACAGGCAAAAATGAGGACGCTTTGACAGACAAGGAAAAGGAACTGTCCGGTACCTGGGCTGCCGACGCTCAAGATGACCTAGAGGACTGGATCGAAGAACAGGGGATTCAGCTGAGGTATTAAATGGGGGTTTAAGTAAAGTGGCGGCGTGCGGGAAGCCGGGTGGCAGATGCTCCGATGCGTACGAGGCTCCGACTAATTCACGTATCCCTAACCATGCGGAATGCGCGCCGATAGCGGCTTACATCCCGCAGGATAAGGGCTACGGAAAGGATTCTACGCCTCTCCCGCTTATACCTTCGCATCTCCCACCCGGCTCCCCGTCCGCTATCTACTTCACTTAACAAGGGCGAGAGTGGCTGTGTGACATTACTGGCCAGCGGATGAACGCTGGCTGCGTCAGCTAGATGGAAAATGATAGCAAGCTTAACGTAAACAGCACATACAGTTTAAAACGTTGTATATTATCGAGTCAAACTCTTGCAGCGAGGCGTGCACGCCGTTGCTACAGGAAGAGCCGGAATCAGGCGGGAATGTTATCTCATATAACATCCCCATATCTGATTCCGGCTCTTCCTCATAATAATTTCATTCCGCCTTTTTAATAATATACCGGCACAGATAAATTCCTTCCGGCCGCCAGTAACGTCACACAGCCACCCCCGCCGTGCCAGTAAAGTAGATAGCCGCTGGGGAGGCAGGGGACAGATGCGCAGGTATAAGCGGGAGGGACGGAGAATCCTCACCAGATTCCTTGGCCCGTGGGGTGTGAGCCGCTATCGGCGAACATCCCACAGGCTTAGGAATCTGTGTGATAGTCGCAGTTCCCGGACGCATCGGAGCAGATGTTCCCTGCCTCCCCAGCGGCGTCCCACTTTACGTAAACTCCTATTTCTTGCGCATCTTCAGCTTCAGCAGCGCTGTCGCTTTCCTGCAGTCCAGTTCAACCATGTTGTTCTCTCCGACCACATTCGTCTCTGTTCCGTCCACGCTCTTATTGATATCTACGATGCCGTCCAGATAGTCGTTCACAACGACGAACTGAGCCACTGTCCCATTGAAATTAAGCCCCGTCACTGCAATTCCACGGGTTCCAAGCTGTTCGCATGTATTCGTGTAATCTACATCGCTGTTGCCCCATCCGTCAGATGATATGATAACCCCGTCCGCCCGCATGGCTTCCGCCCATACGGCAGTTCTTGTACCTACGAGCATCTTATCCTCGTTATCATCCGGCGTTCCCACGATGATGATTCCCATTAAATCCAAGTCCGTATCACTTGACACGACATCCAGCAATGGATCTCTGAAGTGATGTAATGATGTTTCCTTTGTTGATGGTCCTATTCCCATGATTACACCTCCTACTGCATGGACCGGATAATGCCGTCTCTGTACTCATTAGGTGTAACAAGTATCGGCATATTACCCATATCGATGATCGAGCGTCCGCCTTCGACTCCTGAAGGTTCCTTCGCGAATAAATGTGTGTCATACATAGCGCCCTGTCCGGCAACCTGTCTTACGATAAGGACACGTTTCTTGCCGGGTCTTACGATGTCGTGATATTCATGGCGTTCCGTGCACTTTTCACCCTTGAACTTTTTCAGCTTTTCGCGGTATGACTGGATGAACTTATCGCATGCACGATGCGCTGCGGTCGGACCGGGCCTTTCCTGCCCCATTCCGGCGGCAAGCGTGACATCGAAGGAGATTATGTAATCGTTATCCCCCGGAGTACCTGCACGGTTCAAATAAAGCTGGTCTTTCAGATTCCCCTCTGAAGACCCAAACTCATGACACTGTTTACCGTTGACATCCACGCCTGTAAGCATAACATATACGCCGGTTACGGTGTGGGTAATCCCTTCCCCGAGCTTTCCGAGCACTTTCGTCGATACAGGTATGATGTCCATGATCGTATTCGTCCAGCGGTCATGGTCGCCGGGCTTGATGATCTGGATATCGATTTTCTCAAGATGCTCTTCTTCCGCCACCAGCTTATCAAGCATTTCTTTACTGACTGTCATATGACCGTCAACCGTTATGTCATTGTGTTCTCCCCATTCTACATCGTTCATATGGAATGCTTTGATTACAAGACGTCTCAGGTCTTTTACTTCTTCAGCCAATTTAAGTCACCTCCGATATTTGACAACTATTGTCATACTAAGTTTACGATATGTCGGATTCTTTTCCGATATATCGTTATATCATTTTTCAAAAAAGGGCAGATGCAAAACATCTGCCCTTCGATTAGAACCTGCGTTCACTAAATCTTAGCTACATATTCGAATGGCAACGGAACAATCTTTCCTGGTGTCTGGATCTCAACTAACTGCTCCAGAGTTGCCTTTACGATCTGTGTCTGCTGTTCAACATTGTGCGGTCCTCCGGCATTAGCACCCATAGGTACCAACGGAGCAACTGCACGAGGAGTACCAGTCTGACGTACGACCGGTGGAAGAGCTGCAATAATAATTGTAGGAATTCCAGCTTCTTCAATCGCTCTCTGCACCAATACTGCAGAGCGGTGGCAGGTACCTCAGCCAGCAGTGAGGACTACTGCATCAACATCCTCTTCTTTGAACATCTGTGCGATAGCCGGACCAGTTTCACCTTTGAACTTCTCCTGGTTTCCGCCGCCGCCCATGAATCCTGCATGTACCGGAGCGCAAGCTCTGATAAATCCTTCAGCAGCTAATTCATGAATTCTGTCTATTGGGAACATACAGTTGATGTCTTTGTTAACATCACTGTTATCATACCCACCATGGGATACCATCAGCTCGCTGGATGGTGTTGTGTTCTCTATTTTTCTCCATGTAAAGTCACCGGCAAGATTGAATCTTTCCTGGCTCTTTGTATGAACACCGGCAGCTGTTGCGAGAGCGATAGACATGTCTTTCAGCTCTTTCGTTACAGGAGTCCATACTGATGGCGGAGTAATAGGAACGAATATTTCAGATTGTAAACCTTTAACAACCGTTAAACTCATTTTTAAGCCTCCTTATTATCCATACGTTGGCGCATCTCTTCTTGTTTGCGTCTTTCTTTTTCAATGTTGCTGATATACTTGTCATTTACCTCATCTCCAAGCTGTTCCGGAAAGCTCATGTTCCACCCTACTTCCTGGCCTACTTTCAGCTCATAGTCGCAGATAAACATTCTCTTCGGGGCTTTGAAGAAGCCCAGGCGTCCTTTCAAATCAACGCTGATGCTGCAGTCGTCGATATCCACGATAACGCCTTCCATGTAAATGACCTTATCACCATAATTCAAACGTTCATTGTTCATTCAACATTACCTGAATTAACTGTATTTTTCTTTACGCTTCTGGCTCATCGGAAGTGACTGCTCATTTTCAACGAGGTCAACCTTAACGCCTGCAGCAGCTTCAATCAATTCAACGTTTGTAGATTTAACGTTTGGATTCCATTTCTTCTCAGCAGCTTTCACATCTTCTCCTGCCATAGCAGCTTTCAGCATAGCTAATGCACGGACTGCATCTTCCTGGCAGAGCGTATTGTTACCAAGAATTTCATTCTCGATACCAGCTTCTGATTTGTTATTGTCAACCATGTAGTTCATGTACTTGTTACCAACAACAAGCGCACCCTGTACTGCACAGTAGGACATACCAACAACCGGAGTTCCTCTCATACCAATCTGCTCGATGTGGCTTGCAAAGTCGATATGGTTGTTACCGAAACCTTCTGTTGTTACGAAAGCTCCGTCTGCATCCATAGCTTCTACTGTCATGCCGACACGTCTGGATACATAGAATTTTTCTGCGTTGATCTGCGGGCTTCCTACGAATACAACGCCACAAAGGTCAACTTCCGGATCATGCAGGGCCTCAAGAACCAATGGCTCTCTCCAGTAATGTCTGGACATCTCTTTAGATGCAGGTCCGATACATGTCAGTGCATGGATACATCCGTCAAGCACTTCCAACGGAGATACGCATACAGGCACGTTTCCTAAGTCTACGTTAGCTCTTGCGCCAAGAACACCAACAGGCTCTACAGGAAGGATGAAGTTGTCATGCATAGCTCCCTGTCCCATGATCTCCTTAACGATAACAACTTTCTTCTTGCCAGGACGGCGAACCTGCTTCAGCTCTTCTGTATCAGATACAAGGCTCTCGTCAAGCTTCTTCATAACTTCACGGATTTCCTGCGTGATGAGGTCAAATGCTGTATGAGCAGCCATAGGTCCACGGCGCTCCATGTTCGTCTTTTCCTGTACAACGATGTTACCTTTGATAAAGATTTCGCCTTTATCCGGGCAGCTTGGACGATTCCACATAATGTTCTCGTCAAGGTATCCTTCTGAAGAACCGAACTCACCAATCTGAACTCCGCCTTCATCTACACCTGTCAGCATCATAACAACGCCGTCAAGTACTCTCGTAACACCTTCGCCGACTACGTCATCGCCTTCTTTTGTAGCGATTGGCTGAACGTCCATAACTGTTTCAGAATATGTGTGATATAAATCAGGTGTGATAACTTCCAGTTTGAAATCTTTAACCAGATCCTGATCAGCAATAACATCTGCTTCAATTCCTTCACGGATGTAAAGAGTTGTTCCTTCGATCTTTGTCTCAGGCCCTCTCTTAACTTCTGTGATAGTGAAGTGTTTTCTTGTTAAGCTTCTTACTACTTTTTCCTCGCCAGCTGCTTCCGGAGCTGCTGCTCCTGCTACTGCCGCTTCCGCGCCTGCCGGCAATGGAGCAACTGCTGCCGCGCCGCCGCCAAGAGCACCAACCGGGATTTCAAGATCGATATCTTTACCTTCCCCAATGTGGATTTTTAATGTTCCGCCTGCTGCAGGTCCTGCTACAGGTGGTGCAACCGGTGCCGGAGCCGCCGGAGCTTCTTCTTCCGGAGCTTCCTCTGCCGCCGGAGCGCTTGGAGCCTTTGCACCTTCTACTACATCTGCTGTAAGCGGGCAAAGTGAATCACAAGTCTTTGTAAGTTTTGCTCCTAAAACTTGTTCGATGGTCAATGCACCATCCAGGTTCAGTAATCCTGAGTCTACCAAATCATCAAAGATCGCTGGATCTTCAAGATTAGCAGCTTCGATTGTAACGCCTGCTTCGGCTCTACAACATAATACGGCAGGATCATGAGCATGTTCTTTAGCTGTTTCAGCTGTGATTGACATATTTGTTTCCCTCCTTGTTTGGTTTTGCTTAAGTATCCATTCTGGGCACTTATTAAAATTATATATACAGCCACATATGATACACGAAATACCTCTCGACTTCCGCCTGTAAAAGAATCGGGGGTCTTCTACAGTTCATCATGTGCGGCAGTAATACCATTGTCCGCAGACTTATTTTCCTTCCGGAAGCTGGTCTACTTCTTTAGAAACTGTAAGTCTCCTGTACAGAGGATGACCGATTGTTCTCATAACATGGTCTGTCTGATGGAATGTTTTCAGCTTCAGTTTCGGCGCGGAACCCATAACTGTATTTGAACAGTCAGAGCAGTTGCCGATAATGATGAATTCAGCTCCATCCTTCTTGAACTGGAGACACTTCTGTGCCTGGCCAGGACAGTTTCCAGGATTTTCGCACTTGAGCGCCGCTCCCGGTTTTGGCTCGATTGCCTGCTTACATCTTGCCACAGATACAACCTTGCCATTCATCTTTTCACAGATTTCACGCATACGGTCTTCGCTTCCGCCGCAGGCACATACCAACAGACCCACGTTAGCGCCGTGTAAATCTGGAAATTCAACTGTTACGATGATGCCGCCCGTCGTCTTTGTCACAGGCGCATCTAATGTAGTGGACTTTCCTGTAAATGGTCCGCCCATGATAATCTCTCCATATGTACCGTCGATGCCGCCGGCTTTTTCAATCATATCCCCCACGCATGTTCCAACCGGAACGTCCATATATACGTGTGGTTCATTTCCGCCGTTCAGTTTGCCGATAACTGTCATATTCTTGCTGTAGCAAGGCTTTTTAAGCTCTATAGCTTCTGCGATACGAAGCAGCGTCTCACAGTTGATTACAACCGCATCTGCCGCAGAAGGAAGCTGTGTAGGATCCAGAAGCTTTCCAAGCGCTTCTCTTACGACTGCTCTTTCCTCTCCCATCGGGTAGATATCCGGAAGAAGATGAATCGTAATATTATCTTCGTCTTTGATGGCTTCTCTTAATATCTGTATTGCTTTCTCATTTTTCTTCTTGATAGCAATGATACCTTTTGCAGCGTTACAGACTTCCATGCAGTATTTCAGCCCGCGGATCGTGATATCAGTCTGCTCTTCAAGCTGCCGGATGTTATGGCGAAGTCCCGGCTCGCATTCTGCTGCATTCACCAACACATAGCCGCCATTAAGGTCTGTCCCGATTTTGACTCCTGTCGGGAATCCGGCACCGCCCATACCAACGATTCCAGCTTCCTTTACCATCTCAAGCTTGCTGCCTTCTTTAATAGGTACAAACTCGTCTTTCTGCTCTTCATCAGGCTTGATGATAATACGGTCATCCGTCACTTCTTCCACTACACCGTACACGCTGGAAAAAATGTTAGCGCCAAGGCCTGCAGGTGTTGCAATCAAGGTACCTTTTTTAACTTCATCCCCAGCCTTTACGATTGCTTCACAGGGTGCACCAACATGTTGACGTAATAAAATCTGCACATTTCCCATGACATCTTTCTCCTTTATTTTCTTTTTTTATAAGTAAAAAACGAAACATACATCCCGTTTACTTATTACATGTCCGCAGCATACCATTTACGTTATTTATAAATTTTGTCTATAATTACAATATATTGTTATCGCTATTTTTTTAACACTATATGTGTCTTTTTTGGCGGAGGCATGTGGGAATCGAACCCACCCAGGACGCTCTTAACGCCCCACACTAGTTTTGAAGACTAGGAGGCACACCAGTCACCCATCTACCCCCATGGTTCTTGCCTCATGCGTCTTGACTATAACACAATTTTATGCATATTTCAACCGTTTTTATTTACTTTTTATCTTACCAAAAAATCATTGACTTTTCAAGGTTTATCGTACATAATAATTGTAGCAGACTGAACGTGATACTAGAATGCGGTCTAATTGTTAATTTTATATCGTTATTATATGCGATATGCGGTTTCTTCTGTAAAAGGCACTGAGGAGACAAGGGAATCTCCGATGTGTTTTTATAAAAACTTATAGGTATTGTCTATGAGTAAATTTTAAGGAGGTAATGAATTATGGAGTTAAAAGCAAATGTTAACTTCGATCGGTTTGAGCAGGCATTACAGGTAGTGGACGCTCACACCGTCGGCGAGTTCTGCCGTGTAGTCATTGGAGGATTTCCGGAGCCGGAAGGCAGCACAATGATTGAAAAGAAAAAATGGATGGAGAACAACTACGACCACGTTCGTACGGCATTGATGTTCGAGCCAAGAGGACATCATGATATGTTTGGGGCATTCCTGTGCGAGCCTGTCAACAAAGAAGCTGACTTCGGCGTAATGTTCATGGATACAGGCGGATACCTTAACATGTGCGGCCACTGTACGATCGGTGCTGTTACCGTCGCTGTCGAAGCCGGACTTGTAGAGTCCAAAGAAGGGGTCAACGAAGTCGTTCTGGAAGCACCTGCAGGGCTCATCCGTACAGAAGCTGTTGTAAAAGACGGCAAGGTTGAGCATGTCACGCTGACAAACGTACCGGCTTTCGTTTATAAAGAGAACCTCTCCGTTACAATCGATGGAAAAGAGATTCCATTTACAATCTCATTCGGCGGAAGCTTTTTCGCATTAGTTGATACGACGAAGATCGGCATCGAAGAGATCAGCCCGAAGACGGTTCCTGATATCACAAAATTAGGAATGAAGCTTCTCGATGTCATCAACAAAGAAGTTCCGGTTAAGCATCCTCTGCTTGACATTGATACGGTTGATCTGGTAGAGTTCTATGGACCGACACCTAACCCGGACAAAGCAACCATGAGAAACGTAGTAATCTTCGGAGATGCTATGGCTGACCGCTCACCATGCGGTACAGGAACTAGCGCGAAGCTCGCTACGCTTCACCACTGGGGAGAAATCGGCGTAGGCGAGGAATTCATCTACGAAAGCTTTATCGGCACTACATTCAAGGGTGTTATCAAAGAGACGACAAAGGTCGCTGACTACGATGCAGTAATTCCTATGATTACAGGAAGCTGCTACCTGACCGGTGTTGCTACATACTTGATCGACCCAACAGATCCATTGAAATATGGGTTCCAGGTCGGTTAATATCTGCCGGAATTAAAGTTGGTACTGCGGTAGTTATAGAAGCGGATTAGTTCATAATCCGCTTCTCTTTATATAAAGGTATATCAAGGCAGGCTGTGCAGCGCACATCTGTCCGCGGTACACGATATGTTAATCTAGAGAAGGGAATGGGTGACGATGCCACGAAAGCGACAGTCAACGAAGAGCCGCATCGTAAAAGCTGCCTGGAATCTGTTTTACAAGAACGGATATGAGCAGACGACCGTAGAGGATATCATCTGTGCTTCAAAGACCTCTAAAGGCACTTTCTACCACTATTTCAAAGGGAAAGAAGCACTGCTTAATTCCCTGTCATATCTGTTTGATGAAAAATACGAAGAACTGGCCGCAGTTATTGACCCGAATCTGTCTGCTTATGACAAGCTCCTGTTTTTAAACCATGAGCTGTTTTATATGATAGAGACAAGTGTAGATATCAAGCTGCTTGCACTGCTGTATTCTTCACAGCTTGTCACGAAAGATAAGAAGTCTCTTTCTGACAGCAAACGTTTTTATTTCAAGTGGATTACGGAGATTCTGGAAGAAGGTCTGGAAAAAGGAGAATTTAAGAACACGAGCACTGCCGAAGAGCTCATGGCCATCTATGCCATGTTTGAACGTGCACTGCTGTATGATTGGTCGCTTTTCAAGGGAAAATACTCACTTTCCCAGTACAGCGACAAGCTTCTGCCGCATGTGCTTGACACATTCGTAGACGGTGTATAAATAACAGACGGCAGCACAAACATGCCCCGGAATTCAGGAATCCATCCTTTATTCCGGGGCATGTTCATCTCAGCGGCATTTATTCTAAACCATGCACTCGTGCATGTCCTCTTCTTCAATGCCGGCTTTTGCCATCATTTCTTTCATCTGTTCCCTGTCGTCAAGCCCTGCACACCAGGACAGGCCGCAGCCTGCGGATATTGCCCTGGGAACCGGGATAATCCGTCCTGGAGCACCGTGTTTCTTACACGCCTTCTCCATTGCCATAGCATCAGCCGTCGTATGGAATGTGACGACCAGTTTTAACTCTTTTTTTCTCATGCCTATTCGATTACCACTTCGAAATAGCCTTCCTTCTCCGTCGATACCGCAGACTTTCCATGCTCTTTTGCATACTTTTCTACGTTCATCTTCTGATGTGGTTCTGTAACAAGAACCTTTACCGCCTCTTTGACCTCTTTCATCGCATCCGCCGTCAGCATAAGCGGCTCCGGGCAGGAAAGACCTCTCGCATCTACTTCCTTCATATTATTTAACCTTCTTTCTCAGAATACTACTTATAAACCTGTATTTCAATACAAAAACATAATTATTTGGCTTCTTTGCGCTTGTTTGTAAACGCGATGACAAAGCATGCCACGATGCAGATAACGCATGCGACTTTACCGTTAAACGGAACTGCCCCGGCAACAATCTCTCCGGTCTCTGCATTGGCCGCCGTACCGCTTGCAGCAAGACCAAGGTTATGGCAGAGCGCTGCTCCGACAAGCATTCCGATTACCGTAACCGCTGAGTCAGAAGAACCCTGGCCCGCAAGGATGAGCTGGCGCAGTGGGCATCCTCCTGCAAGTACGGCAGCAAAACCAACCGCATACATACCAAGTATATTCCACAGATGCTCGGAATGGGCGATAATTCCAGGCGTGTCGAATCCGAATACGAAGCGGCCTGTGGCTATGTTGAATATGAGCATGACTACGAACAGTCCGCCAATCACGCTGAACAAGTCGAAGTTTTTCATCAGGATGATATCACGGATGCTTCCTGCAAAACACATTCTGGACTTCTGTGCGAATGCGCCGAAGACAAGACCGCCTATCAGTGATGCTATGAGCGGCGCATGCATGCTTCCAGGTCCCGCTTCGCTCGCCTTCAAAAGGGTCGTCCCGATGGAAAGGACAAGTATCCCTAACATGAGAAGAGGAAGCACCGTGCCACCAACCTTATTCGTCACATGTGCCCTTCCGAGGCTGAACCCCTTCTTTAAAGCCACGACGCCGGAACCAACGCCGAGAACGAATCCAATCAGCGCTACCCACGCGTTAAGGTCCCCGGCGGACATCCGGATTACCATACGAAGCGGGCATCCCAGAAATACGAGAGAACCCGTCATAATGATAAGTCCGAGCACAAACCGTATCATCGGCGAAGAGCCTGCCGTAGAACGGTACTCTTTTGTCACCACGGAAATTATAAACGCACCGAGTACAAGTCCGATGATCTCCGGTCTTGCATACTGTACAACTTCCGCCTGGTGCATTCCCAGAGCCCCTGCCGTATCTCTGATGAAGCATGCGATACAGAACGCCATGTTCGCCGGATTGCCGAAGTATGCCAGGCATGCTGCCACAAGTCCGCATATCACACCCGCAAGTGCAAGTTTCTTCTTTGAATCAGATAAATTCATGTTTCTCCTCCTTTAGTAACTCTCATTTGGCTCAGTCCTTCTTAGTCACCCCTGATCAGTCTGACGCCAACTCCTGGACAGCCGCTATTGCGGTATCCACTTCTTCATCGGTGTTATAGTGGGAAAAGCTGAACCTTACAGCCCCCTGTTCCACAGTACCGAGCGCCTCATGCATAAGTGGCGCACAATGTCCTCCCGGCCTTGTAGATATCCCATATGCTGTAAGAAGTTCATCACTCACTTCTGAAGAATCATAATCACCTATATTGAGCGCCACGATTGCACAGCGCTCTTTTAAGCTATAATCGCCATATACTTTTACACCGGGGATATCCTTTACCCCGTTATAGAACCTCCACATAAGCTCCTGTTCACGTCCGCGTATCTTGTCAATCCCCTCTTTTTCCAGATAAGACAGCGCCGCATTCAAGCCCGCGATTCCATGTCCGTTCAGCGTACCTGCCTCCAGGGCAGTCGGCATCTCCGAAGGATGCGTCCTGCTGAATGTCTGCACCCCGCTCCCCCCGCTCTTCAGAGGGCGGACAGCCAGGCCTTCTCTTACATACATGCCGCCGATCCCCTGTGGGCCCAGCAGGCCCTTGTGTCCTGTAAAACACAGCACGTCTATGTTCATCTCCTGCACGTCGATTGGAAATACGCCGGCTGTCTGGGAGGCATCAACGACGAGAAGAACGCCATGCTTTTTAGCAATTTCTCCTATAGGTTTCAAGTCGACATAATTACCGGTCAGGTTCGATCCGTTCGTTATAACGATCATCTTTGTTCCGGGCCTGATCGCGGCCTCAATGTCTTCTGTTTTTACCGTGCCAAGCCTGCTGCTCCTTACAACCGTAAGCTCGGTCCCGCGTTCTGACATCTCATACAGCGGCCGGAGCACGGAATTGTGTTCCAGCATCGTCGTCACCACATGGTCCCCTGGCCCGAGAAGCCCTTTGACTGCCATGTTAAGGCTTTCCGTAGAGTTGGCCGTAAATACAATCTGTCTCGGATTCTCTGCATGAAACAGAGTGCATAATTTTTCTCTCGTATCATATATAATCCTGGATGCGCTCAGAGAGGCCTCGTTGGCCCCTCTTCCCGCGTTCCCCATCGAGCTCATAGCTTGTATGACCGCATCCAGCACTTCCTTCGGCTTGTGCATGGTAGTCGCTGCATTATCCATGTATATCATCCGTACATACGTCCTTTCAAATTCTAACATTTGTCTTCTATCATTTAGTATATTACCATTTATTCCCTTCGTCTAATCAAAAAGGCCGATAAAAAACACCAGTTATAGACAGATTCTATAATTGGTGTTTTCTGCTCTATTTATCCTGATATATAGACCTTACCACCTTGATGAAACGTTCCGCGGAGCGCGACAGCTGATAATTTTTATTATATACGAGGTTGATATTACGTCCTTCGTCTGCAAAAGGTATCGGAAATACGAGCAGATGCCCGTCTTCCGCCTCATCCGCAGTAGCCAGCCTGGACAGTATCGATACCCCCATCCCCCGACGCACAGACTTTTTAATCGTCTCCTGGTTCTCGATACTCGCTATGATATCCAGATCCGTCAGCTCCACGCCGGCACGCCGGAGCTGCTTCCCTGCCTCCTTGCGTGTTCCGGATCCTTCCTCACGCATGATGACGTGTTCTTTCATAATCCAGGATATATCTTCTCCGCCCCCGTCTTGTATCTGCCTGTACTTATCTGTATTGGGCGTGATGATGACAAGCTCATCCTTGTAGAACGGTATATATTTGCAGTGCTTCTTCTCCAGCACGGTGCCGGTGAAGCCCACCTCAGCAAGATGATCCACAATCTGTGCGATTACCTTGGTGCTGTCCGTCTCTATTATCTTCAGCTGTTCCTCTGGATATTTCTCACTGAATTTGATAAGCACCTTTGGAAGAAGATACTGAGACGGTATCGTAGATGCCGCGATGGTAATGCACTGTCTCTTCTCCTTCCTTGACGAGCCGAACTTTTCTTCTATCTGGCTCTCCAGATCTATCATCTGCCTCGCATATCTGTATAGCTCCCTGCCGTCGTCCGACAGGCTGACTTCCTTCGTATTCCTTACGAACAGACGGACATTCAGCTCTTTCTCCAGCGAAGAAATATGCGCACTCACCGTAGGCTGTGTCAGGAATAATTCTTTTGCCGCTTTGGAAAAGCTTCCGCCCTCCGCCACCTGTACAAAGGCTTCTAACTGTTTTAGATTCATTAGTATGCTACCCTCTCACTCTCTGCCCCGGTCTTCTTGGTCACCCTGATGCTGTCCATATATTCCAGAATCGGTTTCGCGCTTTTCCTGCTCGTGCCGAATATATCGCGCACCTCTGCTATCGTTATGACTGGATTCTCCCTGAGCCTTCCGCTGATGATCTCTCTGGCTTCATCCATATAAGATTTCAGCGTATACGTATCTTCCGTGACCTTCACAAGCAGTTCTTCCTGAAGCAGTATGTTCAGTATATCATCAGATATTTCCCGGCTCATCCCTTTCATGTCTATGTCCGTATAGCGTACGAAATCATACCCTGCTTTTTGGACTGCCCCGGTAATCAGGCCGGACACCTTATCATAAGTCTTGTCTTTACATACTTTAAACTCAGGCGAACAGAGGAATTCATCCACCCGCTTAACGTGGCCGTCCGCCTCCAGCAGCTCTACCACTCTGTCAAATACGTTAGGCTTCATTTTCTGGAAGTAAGTCATCTGAACTTCTGCCTTCTTCATGCCATACCGGTACGGATGCTTTTCCTCGAAGGCCGCCAGCGCCCGCGCAATCACTTTCGCAGCCTCACGGGCAGCGTCTGCATGCCATACATAAGTATCCTTTCTCATGGCAAAGGAATATACGGTCCCGCAGGCTTCCAGCTCTTTTACATCTTCTTGTACCTCTTCCATGGAAAGCGCGGTCAGCTTTGCCAGTTCGGCCAGCGTAATCATCGACTGACCGTGCTCTTTTATGTGAAGTTCAATCACGTCGACAGAAGAGCCGGATTCTTTCCGCCTAAGTTCTTCAATCGCGTCTTCCCGGAAACGCTTCTTCACTCCCGGATTCGGCTCCAGCACGACGCCGCCTCCAATCGTCTCCATCGGGGAATAAAACCGTACGACGAACTTGTCTCCTCTGCGTACCGCGATGCTTTCCTCCAGACGGAGCTGTACGTAACCGCTCTCTCCCGGACCTATCTCGTCCGCGTCGAGAAGGACTGCCCGGCAGAGCACTTCACTAGTGCCTGTAAAAAGATGCAGTCTTGCATGATGGGTCAGGACCCGCATAGACGACTCAAGGACGTCCAGACGCACATCCAGAAGGTCCGTCTCTTTCATACTATCGGGCGGAGCCAATACGCAGCCTCGCTTTATTTCCCGCTTCTTCACGTTAGACAGATTGATTGCCACACGCTGTCCGGCAAAGCACTCTTTTACATCCTGCCCATGTACCTGAATGCTCCTAATCTTACATGGCTTACCGACAGGATACATCTGCAGCGTATCTTCTTTCGCAATCGTTCCCGTTACGAGAGTCCCGGTTATGACCGTGCCAAAGCCAGAAAGCGTAAATACACGGTCAATCGGAAGCCTTGGAATCGTATGGATGTCTTTGGGCACCACTTCATCCCGTGTCATCCGTTCGATGATGCTTATCAATTCCGGCAGGCCATCTCCGGTTGCCGCTGACACCTTAGCGACAGGTGCATGTTCCAGAAAAGTTCCTTCCAGCTCATCTCTGACCTCTTCTTCTACCAGTTCCAGCCATTCTTCATCGACGATGTCACATTTGTTCAGAACGATGATGCTCTTCTCAATGCCGAGCAGATGGAGTATGTCCATATGCTCCCTCGTCTGGGGCATGATCCCTTCATCCGCGGCAACAACAAGCAGGACCAGATCCATGCCGACGACGCCGGCGACCATATTGTTGATAAACTTTTCATGGCCCGGCACGTCGATGATACCGGCACGGTCCCCGTTCGGAAGGTCGAAATAGGTGAAGCCGAGGTCAATCGTTATGCCTCTCCTCTGCTCTTCCTCCCACCGGTCTGTATTGCGGCCTGTCAAAGCCTTGATCAATGTAGTCTTTCCGTGGTCTATGTGCCCCGCCGTGCCTATAATAATGTTCTTCATAATTAAATGCTCCTTAACGTGATGCGATAAGACTTGTCTCTTCCAGTACATCCAGTTCTTTTATCTGCTCTGTTATCAATTTATAATCTCTTTGTCCAAGGGTGCGGACATCCAAGAGGATTGTGTCGTTCACCGTCCTTGGAATTACCGGCACCGGCAGGTGGCGGAGGCGCTCTTCAAACTCCGGCACGCTGATTTTCTCCGGATGGATGGATACTGCCATGCTCGGTATCCTTTCCAGCGGCAGCGAGCCGCCGCCTATCTGTGACTCGCAGTGCTCCGTCTTAATCTCTGCCGGCAGATGTGCATCTTCCAGCATACTCGCAAACCCACGGGCTTCCTTCTCCACTTCTTCAAGCGGTTTTGTAATCATCCGCAGCACCGGGATATTTTCCACTGCCTTCTTTTCAGAAAGGTACTCCTGCAGTACAAGTTCCAGCGTGGCAGCCGTAAATTTGTCGATGCGCAGTGCCCGCGTCAGCTGGTTCTTTTTCATCATATCGATGTATTTCTTCTTGCCGATGATAATGCCTGCCTGCGGACCCCCAAGCAGCTTGTCTCCGCTGAAGCAGACGACATCCGCGCCTTTGGCAATCGAATTCTGTACGGTAGGTTCGTACGTCAGGCCATATCTGCTCAGGTCAATCAGCACGCCGCTGCCGAGATCTTCTATCACAGGAAGATCATGTTCCCTTGCGAGGGGAACGAGCTCGTCAATTTGCACCGTATCTGTGAATCCTACGATACGGTAATTGCTCGTGTGCACCTTAAGCAGCGCCTTCGTCGCCTCTGTCACCGCATGTTCGTAATCATCATAATGTGTCTTGTTCGTCGTTCCCACCTCGACAAGTGTGGCGCCACTTTGTTCCATCACGTCAGGTATGCGGAATTTGCCTCCGATTTCCACCAGCTCTCCCCGGGAGACGACCACCTCTCCCCCCTTGGCTATGGAACTCAGGATAAGCATGACTGCAGCTGCATTGTTATTAACCGCCATGGCAGCTTCCGCCCCTGTCAGCTTGCACAGCAGCTTCTCGAAATGAGAATAACGCTCGCCGCGCCGGCCCTCTTCCAGATTGTACTCAAGGTTGGAATATCCGGTTGCAATCGCTGCCACCTTCCTCATATGTTCCCCGCTGATTGGAGCTCTGCCCAGATTCGTGTGAAGAATCGTCCCGGTTCCATTGATGACCATACGCATATTCGGCCTGTGCATGGCTGCCACCGTCATCTCGATATGGGCCGTCAGCATCTCAATCTGAGCCTTCGCCATCTCCTCATCATCACATCGGCCGATAAACGCACGCAGCTTGTCCGTCTCAACACGAATCGCTTCCATCACCGTATCCCTGCTGTAATGTTCAATCATCCCCTGGACGGCCTTGCTCTCCAGGAGCACATCCACCTTAGGAATACTGCGGTACAACATATTCTTGTCCATAATACTGTTCCTTTCAAAATAGTTTGAATTGTGTGAAAATCTTCAAAGGGGTCAGACCCCTATATGCATAGGGGTCTGACCCCTTTTAAAATAACCTGATTAATCTGTCACTTTTCTCGGCTACTCTCCCGATGACTGACACTTTTGTATCCATTCCTGCCTGTCGGAAATCGCCCATCATCTCTGCAAGGTTTTCTTCTGCCACGCTGATGAGAAGTCCTCCCGAGGTCTGTGGGTCATACAGCAGATCCAGATAATGCTCTTCCACAGACCCGGTCTCTACTTTATCTATGGAATATCCTCTGTTCTTATATGCCCCTGCCGGTATCAGCCCCATCTTCGCGTAGTCGACGGCGTCATCAAAGTAGGCGATGTCGCGCACGTTCAGTTCAAAAGTGACACCGCTTGCAGAGGCCATCTCCACGCAGTGGCCCAGCAAGCCGAAGCCCGTGATGTCCGTACAGGCCGATACGTCGAAGCGCTCTACGACCTGCTTCGCCTTCTTATTCAGCGATGCCATGACTGTCTGCGCCTCACGGACAGCTCCCGGGGATGCCATCTCTGCTTTGATGGCTGTATTGACGACGCCACTTCCTATCTGTTTTGTCAGCACGAGGATATCGCCCGGCCTGCATCCATAATTTTTAAATATCTTGTCCGGATGCACGAAGCCTGATACGCACAGCCCATACTTCGGCTCGTCGTCCTGTACCGAATGGCCGCCCACCAGCACGGCGCCGGCTTCCTTGACCTTCGCGGCACCTCCCGCCAGTATGTCCCCGAGTATGGACGGATCCAGACAGTTCGGAAATCCGACAACGTTCAGGGCCACCGCCGGTTCGCCTCCCATAGCCCATACATCGCTCAGCGAATTTGCCGCTGCAATCTGCCCGAACATATACGGGTCATCCACGATAGGCGTAAAGAAGTCCACGGTCTGAATCATGGCAATATCGTCTGTCACCTTATATATGGCCGCATCATCTGATGTCTCAATGCCTACTATTAAATTTTCATCCTCAAACTGCGGCAGCTTACCCAGAACCTGGGCAAGGGTCTCCGGACCTAACTTGGCCGCTCACCCCGCAGTCTTGCTCAGCTGTGTCAGCCTCACTTCTGGCTTCATATGCCTGTCATCCTCCTGTCTGTATCTGAACTGTCCCGTGTCTTTGGCCAGTTTCTGCTCCCGTTACGGCTTGATTATCTTAGACGCCCCCGCCATAGTCTCAACTATGCTGTACATATTGGTCACCGTTCCGACCGCAAGCTTCTCCTTCAGGCCATAATAGTCAAGGCATGTCCCGCACGTCATGATCTCGACGCCCTGGGACTCAAGAAGCCTCAGATCTTCCAGAGAATCCGAACCTTCCGCCGTAAGGGTCGCGCCTCCATTATAGAACAGCATCGTCTTCGGAAGCACATCGAGCTGCGTTACGGCAAAGAGAAAGCCCTTCATGAGCACCTTCCCTAGTTCGTCGTTGCCCGTGCCCATCCGGTCGGAGGAAACGGCAACTACAAGGGGCTCGTTCTCCTCTTCCTTTTCAGCCAGAGCGTCCTCCATCTGTATCGTTATCTTATATGCTCCCTCAGCCGTCTGCTCTGAAGCAACCCTGCCTCCCTCGCTCTCTGCCATCTTTGTCACATTCTGCACGGCAATCTCATTGTCTACCAGAACTTCAATCGTCTCCGGCCCTGTAAGCGCCTGTATTGCCTTTTTGGTCTTGATAACCGGGACAGGACAATTGTCTCCCATTGCATTGACTGTAATCATCGTACTTCCACCTTTCCAGTAATTTGATGTTCCCAACACCTGGCACTTATAGACACATTCTATCACTGATGCCGAAAAAGGTAAATGGGAAATTAGCATTTATCTCGTATAATATTGCGGGACAAGGCTTCTTTCAAGCCCCACGATATGATACCTTCCATTGTGGTAATATGCCGGTCTCAGTCCGCCTTTCCTAAAGGCACGAAGCAATTCCTCCTCCGTCTTTACTTCCTCCGGAAAATAAGTGGCACATACGCCGACCTTTTCCGGTACATGGCAGTCGCTGGAGCCCAAAGTGACAAGATCAAGCCTGTCGGCATAAAGCGCTGCCCTGCCGCATGCTTCGCGTGAAGTACTTCCGTTCAGCACCTCTATGCCGTCCAGCCCCTTCACCTTCAGCAGATGTTCTTCCAGTCCCCTGTTGTTATTCCGGAACGGATGCGCGGCAAAGCAGACCCCGCCCTGGGACTTGACCATATCAATAAATTCTTGCGCCGGTATACGCTCTTTGGGATATTCCCTGATACCGAATGCGACGATATCTCCTTCCAGAGAATAATATTCAATCCCCGTAAAAATGGGAAAATCCACTTCTACAGAATATTCTCTGGCATGCTCCCTCAGTCCCATGCTGTCATGGTCTGTAATGCAGATGCCTCCTAATCCCCTTTCTTTTCCTATCTCCACGATTTCCCGCAGCGTAAGGAAACTGTCTTTTGAATAAGTCATCTCATGCATATGCATATCAATAAACATGCCGTCCACTCCTGTCTGCTTAAAGCAATATAAAATGTAGCGGTTCCCCGCAATAATACCTATGTACATTATATAAACCTTCCGTCCGCCCATCAAATAGACTTTTTTTATAATGGCCGTCTATTATAGAGATTATCTATATGATGATTTTATAGATGTTTTGTGATATACTTGTCCCATGATATACACGGAAGAGGGCATATCTGCCTTGTTCCGCTTCAACATTGAAGAATAAGGACAGAAAGGAATTTCATATACATGTGGATTGCAGACCAGTGGAAAGATTATGAAGTATTAGATTGCAGCAGAGGCGAAAAGCTCGAACGATGGGGCGGCTATCTCCTCGTACGCCCGGACCCCCAGGTCATCTGGGATACCCCGAAGGAACATAAAGGATGGCATGATAAAAACGGCCACTACCACCGCAGCAAGAAGGGCGGCGGAGAATGGGAGTTCTTCCATCTGCCTGAGCAATGGCAGATTCACTATAAGGAGCTGACTTTTAACTTGAAGCCTTTTAGCTTCAAGCATACAGGACTCTTCCCGGAACAGGCCGTAAACTGGGACTGGTTTTCCGATAAGATAAAAAAAGCGGGACGCCCCGTAAAAGTTCTGAACCTGTTCGCCTATACCGGCGGCGCCACTCTAGCGGCGGCAGCGGCAGGCGCAAGCGTCACCCACGTCGATGCCTCTAAGGGCATGGTTGCCTGGGCAAAGGAAAACGCAGCGTCTTCGGGACTTTCTGACAGGCCAGTACGATGGCTTGTGGATGACTGCGTCAAGTTCGTGGAGCGGGAAATACGCCGGGGTAACACATACGACGCCGTCATTATGGATCCCCCGTCATACGGGCGAGGACCAAAAGGGGAAATCTGGAAGATCGAAGACGCCATACACCCGCTTATCAGATTATGTGCCCAGCTATTGTCCAAACAGCCTCTGTTCTTCCTTGTCAACTCTTATACGACAGGGCTTGCCCCTGCCGTGCTGACCTATATGCTCAGCACGGAATTAAAGAAATATAACGGCCATGTAGACTCCCAGGAAATCGGGCTGCCTGTCACAGACTCGGGGCTGGTACTGCCCTGCGGGGCCTCCGGCCGATGGGAGGCAGAGTAGTTGGTTTCGTAAAGGAGATGCTACCCGGCTTCCGTCCGGCGCCCCAGTTTACTCTCCTCTCCCATTGAAGGCCTCCAGCAGCGCAGGTACCTCGTGCAGCGTTTCCACTACTTTATATGTAAGCCTCGTCAATTCTTCATCCGGACTTACCAGGTCGGGCACCATCACAGGCACCATACCCGCAGCGTGGGCAGAACGTATGCCGTTTGGAGAATCCTCCAGGGCCATGCAGCGGCCGGCTTCTGTTTCAATCGCGCCACACGCGGACAGATATATCTCTGGATCCGGCTTGGCCCGGCTCACCATATCACCGAATGCGAAGCCGTCAAAGTATTCTTTGATTCCAGCATCCGTCAGATTGCGCAGCGCATATTCGCCTCTTGAAGAAGTGGCGACAGCAGTCTTAAGCCCGTGCGCCCGCGCATACCGAAGAAGCTCTTTGACCCCGGGTTTCATAGGAAGCCCCTCCCTATCTGTTATCTCACGGAAACGCACCCTCGTTAGAGCCGCAAACTCCTCATGTGGAAAATCCGCTCCGACAGCCTGTGAAAAATATACTCTCCGGCTGGCTGCGTTCATCCCAAGCGTATGATATATATGACTGCCCATTTGCGGAATCCCAAGTACGTTGCCGCAGTCCTCCCAAGAGCGCTGGACAATGCGCTCAGAATCAAACAGCAGGCCGTCCATGTCAAATATAAGTGCATCTATCATCTTCTAAAACTCAATTCCTTTCCCAAGAGCATCCTTCAAATAATCCGATACCTCTTCAAGCTTGTTGATAATCTCCTGCTTCTCCTCCCACTCGTCGCCCCGCATGTCTTTACCTGCAAGACATTTCTGAATATGCTTCACTTCTTTTATCAATTCTTCTGTCATGATGATATCCCCCTTTGCTGTCCTGCTGCGATCTGCCGGCAGCAGCCTATGGCAGATCAATCTGTATAAAGACAGTATATCACACTCTGCTGTGGCGTGACAAATTCTTCCTCCATTTCCATACCAACGTATTGAATGCAGGCAGCTCAATGAGGTATACTGAAAAGTATCAATAATAAGAAAGGTCGGCCATTATGAAAGAAATAAAACGAATTCCACTTGAAGGGCTCTTCAACACACGTGACCTTGGCGGGTTCCCCGCAGCAGGAAACCGGCACATCAGACCCTGCAGACTCATAAGAAGCGGCATGCTCCGTGATATGACCCGGCAGGACAAGGAGACCCTCGTCTATACATACGGCTTAAAGAACATAGTAGACTTCCGCACCACGCATGAACAGTCCGAAAGCCCGGACCCGGATATTCCAGGGGTGCAGCACATAAGCAATCCCATTTTAGAAGCCATGACAGCCGGAATTACCCACGATGAAGAATCCGACAGGCAGCTCTCCCTCGGAGAGGCCACCATAAGCATGAAAGAGCGGGGCATAGACCCGGCCGCCTATATGCGGCAGATGTATGAAGAAATCATCACCAACGAATACTCGCTGAAGCAGTACCGCCGCTTTTTTGATTTCCTCGCGGCACAGACCGGCGGCGCCACGCTCTGGCACTGCAGCGCCGGTAAGGACCGGGTCGGTATCGGTACCGCTATGCTTCTCTTTACACTGGGCGTGGATTACGATACGATTATGGAAGACTATATGATGACAGGCACGTTTCTGCAAAAAGAGGTTGACAAGATTATAAGCCAGCTCTCCCACCGGATCAAAGAATCGTCTGCACTGGAAAGCATACGGATCTGTATGGGAGTAAAGGAAGATTATCTTGAAAGGGTCTTTACCATTATGAAGCAGACATCTGGCAGCATCCGTGCGTTCCTGGAAGATAAAGTCGGACTGGACGAAGCTAAAAGGGACACATTAAAGGCACTGTACCTCGAGTAACAGTGCCTTGGCAGCATTATGTATTGTGCCTCATATGTTTTTAAAGAATACATAGCGGGGCAGTCCTCCGTACTTCTCTTCTTCCGCTACAATGTCATATCCAAGCTTCAGGAAATTATTTACACTGTAGATGTTATCCGGGTGTGCCGTTCCCATCACATATTTATATTCCGTACCCGCCAGCAGTTTCTCGCCGCTGTCCATGAGCTGCTTCTGGATTCCGCGGCCGCGGAAATGAGGAACGACAGCCGCGGACTCCATATGCGCCACTGCCATCCCCTGTTCTTCCGTAAGCTTTATATAGCTCCCGAGATTATCTTCAGAATTTCCCGGATAACGGACAACAAGGAAACCCGCCATAGCATCGTCCATAACAGCTTTTAATGTAATACCCTCTTCTTCGATATGCCGTTCCAGAAAAGAGGTATCATCGATGACATACCAGCCCGAATCATGGATAAGCCGGTGGGCCTCTACCATGATTCTCCGAATCGCAGGAACATCGCCATACCCTGCCCGCTCAATACTCATTCTCTTGCTCATAAAGCCTCCCTCTCTCCATCCGTCAGCAGGTAGTAAACGAATGGCAGTTGTGTTATGATAAAATATGCAAAAACAAACGGAAAGGAACATATATGTTATGAAAATTATGATTGCATCTGATATCCACGGATCAGCATATTACTGTAGAAAAATGATTGACGCATACCACAAGGAGAAGGCAGACCGCCTTCTGCTGCTCGGCGATATCCTGTACCACGGTCCCCGCAATGACCTGCCGAAAGAATATCATCCGAAGGAGGTCGCCTCCATGCTGAACGCGATGAAGGGGGAACTGCTCTGCGTCCGTGGCAACTGTGATACAGAAGTAGACCAGATGGTTCTTGATTTCCCGGTCATGGCGGATTACTGCCTGCTGGAACTCGGCGGACGTACTGTATACGCCACCCACGGCCACCACTTTAATCCCCAGACGCCGCCTCCCCTAAAAAAAGGAGATGTCCTGCTGAACGGGCACACCCACGTACCGGCCAATGAGGACATGGATGGTTATACGTATATGAATCCCGGCTCCGTCTCTATCCCGAAGGAAGGCTCCTCACGCGGCTATATGCTGTTTGACGGCCGTTTTCAGTGGAAAGACCTGGATGGCGGCACATTAGATATCTAAGCCGCCTCATTCCACGGCCTCTTTCTTAATCCGTTTCCGGTAAAGCTGCCTCAGCCATCCGACCAGCAGCGTCAGGTAGCGCAGCACAGGCTCTGTCGCGATTGAAAATACGACGAAAAGCATGATACATTCCGCGGACATTCCCGTAATGGCGAACAGATCAGGAAGGAAGATGCTACACGCCAGAAGTCCGGTAATGCTCCCGATCCAGACGATGATCCGCAGCGTATTGAGCGGCTGGCATATCTTGAACAGAATCATAAATCCGACAATTGCAAGCAGCATCGTTGCCGCTGTAGAGATATCCGTCGGGCTCACGTCAAAGGTTCTGCCGAACACGACGAGTGCGCCGACCGCAAGCACGTCTGTCAGTCCTGCCGGCAGCGCCTTCAGGAATACATTCGTCAGGAAATGTCCCCTGATCACCTCCCTGTTCGGCTGCAGTGCCAGGAAGAACGCCGGTATCCCTATGGTAAACATACTGATCAGCGATATCTGTGACGGTTCCAGAGGATAGGTAATCATAAAGGCCACTGAAAACAATGATAGCAGGAAGGAGAATATATTCTTGACAAGAAACAGGCTTGCCGAGCGCTGGATATTATTGACAACCCTGCGGCCTTCCAGGACAACAGAAGGCATGCACGAAAAATCCGACTCGAGCAGCACCACCTGGGAAGCCTGGACTGCCGCCTCGCTCCCGGATGCCATGGCGACGCTGCAGTCCGCATCCTTAAGCGCGAGCACATCGTTGACACCGTCACCGGTCATGGCAACGGTCCTTCCCTGACTTTTGAGCGCCTGCACGAACTGGCGCTTCTGTGCCGGCGTCACACGTCCGAACACGGTATAATCTGCTATTGCTTCCGCAATGTCCTCGTCCGTATGAAGCGTGGCAGCGTCCACATAGCTCTCAGCATTTCTGATACCGGCTTCCTTGGCCACCTCCGACACCGTCAGCGGGTTATCGCCGGATATGACTTTCACTTCTACTCCCTGCTCTGCAAAATAAGCAAATGTCTCAGGCGCTTCCTTCCTGACCGGGTTGGCCAGAAGTATATAGGCAAGGGGCATCGCCTTTCCTGTCAGCGCTTTCCCGTCAACCTCACCATCATAGTCTGCAAAGACAAGCACCCGGTATCCCTTCCCCGCATACTGCTGAATCTCCTCTTTATACGTCTCATAATCGTCCCGGAGGATGAATTCCGGGGCACCGAGCACGTGGGCCTTGTCCTCATAGGTGACTCCGCTGTATTTCGTCTTGGACGTAAACGGCGTAACCTTGACCGGCTTCTCGTCCGAGTGCTCCTTAAAGTAAGACTTGAGCGCTTCCATCGTGCTGTTGTCGCTGCTCATGGCAAGCGCAAAATCTCCAACCTGCCTGGAGAGGCTGTCATCACCTTTGGTACTGACTGGAATAAGCTTCTTGACGCTCATCGTATTCTCTGTAATCGTCCCGGTCTTGTCCACACAGAGCACGTCCACCCTCGCCAGCGTCTCGATGCTCTTCATGTCGTGAAGCAGCACCTTCTGCTTTGCGAGCCGCATGGAACTGACCGCCAGCGCGACACTGGCAAGAAGATAAAGGCCCTCCGGTATCATTCCGATAACAGCAGCTACCATGGAGGTGATGCTGCTGCGGAACGTCTCATGGTTGAAGAACAGTCCCTGTACCACAAGGGCGATTCCAATCGGTATGAGAGCGATGCCGATGAACTTCACCAGCTTGTTCAAAGAACGCATCATCTCAGACTGCTCGCCCTTCTGCATCGCCTTGGCTTCCAGCGTCAGCTTGGATATATAGGAATCGGCTCCCACATATTCCAGCCTCGCGTGGCACTGTCCGGCGACTACAAAGCTTCCGGACATCAGATGGTCTCCCCTTTTCTTCGTAATCTCTTCGGACTCTCCGGTCAGAAGAGATTCGTTGACCTGCACCTCGCCTGCTGCCACGACCGCATCCGCGCAGATCTGATTTCCTGCTTTGAAGATGACGATATCATCCAGCACCAGTTCCTCAGAATCGACTGTCGACGTCCTTCCTTCACGCACCACAGACGCCTGCGGCGCATGGAGCATCGTCAGCTTTTCAAGGGTGTTCTTGGCCCGGATTTCCTGCACGATGCCGATAAGCGTATTGGCGATGATGACCGGCAGAAACGTCAGGTTACGGAAGGACCCGACCAGACAGAGCAGCACGGCCAGTACTCCGAATATAAGGTTGAAATACGTAAATACATTTTCATGTACAATTTCTTTTACTGTCTGCGCCGGGGGATCCACAGAGACGTTCCGGTATCCCGCCGCGGCATATTCCTCCACCTGCCTGGCTGAAAGGCCCTCTCTGTAGTCCGGCTCGCAGCGTGTGACCGGAGCACGCTCTTCCTCATAATCATATGTCTCTTCTTCTGTTTCTGTCCCATATCCGGACTTCCGCCTCAAAAACATGATATCCTCCTTAAGCTGACCCTCCGGCAGCGCTTACACTTCGTACCGCGCAAATTTGCACCGCAGGGAAACATAAGGTAATTATACCTCTGCACACCTTATAATTCTATAAACAGTTTCTGAATTTTGTCTTATTTTTCCTGCAAGCCCTTCCGGCCTATACGTCAATATAGATAGTCTCTTCCATACTTGTCCAGAAATTCTCCTATCGGTATCGGCTCGGAAAAGAGAAATCCCTGTCCGATATCACAGTGGTAGCTCTTTAGAAGCTCTCGCTGTTCCTCCGTCTCTATCCCTTCGGCGACCGCCGTGATGATTCCCAGCTCCTGGCACATCTGAATCGTGTGTTCCAGCACGATGCGCGAGCGTCTGTTCGTCATGATATCCCTGATAAGGCTCTGATCAATCTTAAGCTCCTTGAATTCCAGTCGGGCGAGAAGCGACAGATTGGAATATTTCGTCCCGTAATCGTCCAGAGAGAATGCAAATCCGTGATCTTTAAACCGCTCCATCAGTTGTCCCAGCGCCTCTGCTCCCATCCTGCTTATGCTCTCCGTAACCTCGATCGTCAATAGTCCGGGGGCGACCTGATACTTTCCTCTTATCCTGGCAAGGCTTTCTATGATGTCTATCCCCATCAGGCTGATTCTGGAGAAATTGACGGCAATCGGAATCATACGGTATCCTTTTTCCTTCCAGTTATCCAGAAGCCTGCACACCTCTTCGAACACATACAGATCCAGCTGCTGGATAACCCCCTCAGCCTCATACAAAGGGATGAACTGTCCCGGCATAAGAACTTCCCCATCCCCCGTCCGCCTTCTGACAAGCGCCTCCGCGCCGTACAGTTCTCCTGTATCTATATTTACCTTCGGCTGCAGGTACACTTCAAATTCGCCTGACGCAATTTCTTCTACAAGCCTTTTGGCAAGCATCTCGTGATAGGAGTTTTTCCCTTCTACGCCATTGCCATAATAGACCTGCTTCTCGACATACATCATGTTGTCGCTGTATCCAATCTGCTCTTTGACGTCCACGTTGCCCACACGATAATTGATTCCCATGGAAAAGTCACACATACAATCTTCCTGCTCAAACCTCCGCAGACGCATAAGGCGGTTGTCAAACTCGCTCTGGCCGCCATTGATGAACAGGCAGACAAACTCGTCTCCCCCGACACGGTATGCATTTTCCGGAAATATTTCAGACAGTCCGGATGCCACATTCTGGATGATGCAGTCTCCGTACTCATGTCCGTATTTGTCGTTAGATGCCTTCAGCGAATTGATGTCGATAAACACGACGCCCAGCGAATTAAGCTCCGTATCCTGCAGCTTCTCAATCGTCTCTATATAAAGGTTGCGGTTCCCAAGTCCGGTCAGGGTATCTCTGTAGCTCAGCTTCCGGAAGTTATCGAGCATATGCCGCTTTGTTATGTCATTTTCTATAAAGTACGGCACAGACTGGAGCAGCTTTATCTGTTCCGTGCCACAGGTAGGATTATCCACACCGATGAATCCCATAAGCGCCCCCTCCTTCCAGAAGGGCGCTGCCATGAGCTTCTCAATCCCCTGGGAGGCAAGGAGTTCATAATCCTCCGAACCTTCCTCCACAAATTCACATAGGGAATCAACATAAAATTCACCCCTGGACTTGAATGTTTCAAGCCATACATCCACCACGCAGATGGGAAGCTTCTGCAGATTGTCAATCTGAGGCGTAACACCCTCTCTGCACCATTCATAAGAATTTGACACTGTCCGTGCATCGTAATCTATCTCAAATATATATGCACGCTCCGCCTGATAGAATTCGCCGATTATACGCAGCAGCTTTTCGATAGCCGTATCAATCTCCGTATGTTCCGACAGCGTATGAATACATTCCACCAGCGTCTCTTCTACAGACAGCTGCCGCTCCAGTTCCAGGTGCTCTGCCTCAGATTCTGTAATGTCCATGCTGATTTCCAGCCGCATGCTCCTGCCGTCAATCTCTATCAGCTTATCTTTCAGTTCGTAGTGTTGTTTCAATATAGGATTGTAATGTTTCCATACATGACAGCCATTCTTCTTCAGATACTCGTTCGTACAGAACGGACACGGACTATCCAGCCCCTGAAGGACTTTATAACATTTGTCCCCGATGCACTTACGGTCGATGTCAAACTTTTCCATCAGCGCTTTGTTCATATACACCAACTCATAGTTCTCCATATCTGATATATATACCATGTTTTCACTTTCATCTAATATAAGAGAAGATATCTGATCGTATTCCAATTTGCAGCCTCCTGTCCTGTCCTTCAAATCTGATATAGCTATTATACTCTACTTTCAGCTGGCTGTAAAAGTAATCTTTCACTTGTCTTGGCTGTCTTTTATGTATTTCTCTGCCGCCGGATCTTTGATATTATATATGCGCTGCCACTCCTTCGTGGCATCATCCCGTTTTGCCGTCGACTGGTTTCTGTACAGGAACCGGACGAGCGGATAAGGGTCTATCCATATCTCATTGTTCCCTTCCCTCTGGGATTCGTCAAAGATAAGCTGCAGGCCAAAATGCAGATGATACGTGTCGATGTTATTGACATTCTCTTTCGTACTGTATCCTGTACGTCCCATATAGCCGATGACATCTCCGGCCTGCACGACCGAGCCTTCTTTCAACGATTTGGCAAAAGGGAAGTCCTGGCGCAGATGAGCATAGTAATAGTACCGCCTGTTGTCGAAGCTGCTTACGCCTATACGCCATCCGCCGTACTGGTTCCACCCGAGCTCCATCACATAGCCGGACTCCACAGCCACTACCGGCGTACCCACCTGCCCCATCATATCATGCCCCAGGTGGTTTCTCTTATAGCCATAGGTCCTGGATACTCCAAAATCATCATAATCACCGTAAGGGAAGCCTTTGGCGATAGGATGGAAGGCTTTCAGTCCGTATGTTTCTGTATATTTCCCGTCTTCCCCCTGGATCTTGAACGTTCCGACCATGCCGCCGAGCACGGACTCATAAGCCTCATGGTAATATTCATAATACTGCATGTCTTTCGTGAGTGTTTCCATATCGGTCCCGTCCTGGGACAGCTGTTCTGCCAGCGTATCCATGTCACTGGCCTTATAGCTTGTAAAATCGCCCCCGTACTTTGCCCCGAGATATGAAAGCAGCTCTACCCAGTCCAGATGTGGTTCCTTACCGTAGGTGTCTACATCATACTGGTACGCTTTGTCCAATGCCTCATAACATACATTAAACTCCACCCATTTGATATAGTCATCTTCCTTCTCATTTGCCACGGCGGCCGTCTTCTCCGCGTTTGCCCTTCCAAATAGAAGCGCGGCGGCAAGGACAATCAGAAGCAGCTCGGCGGCAATGCCCTTCGGTGATATAACAAACTTACGCATACATGCTCCTGTATAACGGATTCCTAACAGTCTATGACATGGGACAGTTCCATATGCCGCCCTTTTGAATATATTAGTAAAAAGAGTATACACCTAAAGTCAGGAGCAATGTCCATGCACCTTATATCATCTATACTGTTTGCATTGTCCGCCAACATAGACACCCTGATCGTCGGAATATCCTATGGTATCAAAAAGGAGCGCGTACCCTTTGCTGAAAATATTGTCATCAGCCTGATTACATTTGCCGGAACGATATTCTCCATCTATATGGGACTGCAGCTCACCTTATTCATTCCGGCCAGCGTCACCCAGAGAATCGGCTGTGTCGTCCTCATCATCCTTGGCCTGTATTATACGGTAAAATCCATAATAGAGTACCGTCAGGGCAAGCTGCCGCCGGATGACTGGGATAATCCGGAGGCAGAACCGCCGGATAAGACGATATCTCTGAAAGAAGCAATCCTCATCGCCTGCGCGCTCACCGTAAATAATATGGGAATGGGCATAGGCGCCAGCATCTCAGGGATGAAGCTCATCCCCACCTCCATCGCCACTTTACTCATCTGTATGGTATTCCTGCACGCCGGTAATAAAATAGGCCGGATAGGAGTATCGGGCGCTTTGAAACGGTGGGCCGGACCGGTCTCCGGCATGATACTGATCGTACTCGGGCTGTACGAGATGCTGCTATAGCATCAAAGCCCAAAAAAATAAGAACCAGAATGTACACCTCTTTTCCTTCCGGTTCTTATTGCCTACATATATCTTTCTGAAATCTTCCAAACACTTCGTATTATTATCCTTCATCCGGTAATTGCCCGTTTTTCTCTTCCGCCGAATCCAGGCAGACACTGCCCATCTACTTTTCTTGCAATAATTTCACTGGCTTGAAGACAAAAGGATAAGGCTGCCCTCCTCCATACACGCAATATACATGCATGAAAAAGAGCAGACTTACCGCTTCACACCTGTTCTGGCCTTCTAAAGCTTACCGTGGAATTTGTCTTTGTCAAATTCAGGGTTGAAGTAGTAGAAATTATTGCTGTCCAGCTCGTCCTTCGTCTTCTCCAGCGCCTCGCCGAAACGCTGGAAGTGGACAATCTCCCTTGTACGCAGGAATTTAAGCGGTTCTCTTACTTCCGGGTCCGTTATCATGCGCAGCAGATTGTCATAGACGGTCCTGGCTTTCTGTTCTGCGGCCAGGTCCTCGGTCAGGTCAGCTATTGCGTCGCCCTTGGACTGGAATTCCAGCGCCGTAAATGGAACAGACGCTGCGGCCTGCGGCCAGAGCGCTGTCGTGTGGTCGATATAATAAGCGTCAAAACCTGCTGTTTTGGCCTCTTCAATCGTAAGGTCTTTCGTCAGCTGGTATACCATGGCACAGATAATCTCCATGTGGGCCAGCTCTTCTGTCCCGATATCTGTCAACAGGCCGCCGACCGCCTTGACCGGCATCGTATACCTCTGAGCCAGATATCTCATGGAAGCGGACAACTCCCCGTCCGGACCACCGTACTGGCTTATGATCATCTGCGCCGTCTTCGGGCATGTCTTTGTAATCTTAACCGGAAACTGTAATCTCTTCTCATACTGCCACATTATACGCACGCTCCTTCCCAGGGCATCGGCCCAGTCTGCCAGCAGAATCTGCCGTCCTCTTTCTTACCACAATACGGAATGCACTCACGGGTAAGCGGGTAGAACTTTTCTGCAAACTGTTTTTTCAGCGTCTCCCTCTCCGTAAGCTTCTGCTCAAACAGGCTCAGCGCCTGAGCCTCAGCGCCATGGGTGTCAAGGTATAGTGTCAGATCATCAATTACGAAGCTGACCTCCGTTATCTGTGTCATGAGCTGTTCTCTTTCTTCCTGTTCCGGCAGCTTCTTTTCCGTACCGAACAGGGCACTTTTCTTATTGCCTTTCTCGCTGTCCGTCGCAAAAAACGGCATATCCAGCGCTTCAAATATGGTACCGGTGCACAGTGCTTTCTTATCATCATATATCTCACCGTAGTCCTGCATCGGTATATTGGCAATTGCTAAATGTTCTTTTGACATAATTTTCTCCTTTCCTGTATATACTAAATACTTGCCAGCTAAAAGTTTGCTGCACTTTTAGTATCTGCATAAAAAGGAGAGTTATATTGGTAATATAAGTTACAATGCCAATGTAAATCGCGTTCCTTTTTTATAGGATGACTGCACATCGATACCAATCTTAAGTTCGTCTGCAAGCTGTCCTGCAAGATACAGCCCCATGCCGCTCGACTTCTTCCTCTGGCCTCCGGCGTCTCCGGAAAATCCTTTGTCAAAGATAAACGGCAGGTCGCCTTCTCTTATCCCTGCTCCATTATCCTCCAAGATTAGTAATAATTTCTTATCTGCAGCGGACTTTCGGGTTGTTATGACAAGCTCCGGACATGCCACATCCCTTCTTGTATATTTGATGGAATTACTTACGATCTGGCTTAAAATAAAGCAGAAGCTTTTCCTGTCCGTATACGCCTTCGCATCGGCGACATCTGCCGTAACCCGGAAGCCGGCCTCATGTAGGAGCATTTCATATTCTGACAGCACTTCGCCGATGCACTCAGCGACGCTCACTTCTTCCAGCAGGTAATCTTTGTGTACCGCTTTCAGCCTTGCATATATCAATATCCGGTCCACATATCCCTGCATCTGGTTCCTGGCATACTCCAGCCGCTTATGAATATCCGGCTCTATCTCACCCTTCCGGTTGTCGAGGAGAAGCGTCATAAGCGCGAGCGGCGTCTTAATCTCATGCGCCCACGACTCGATGAATTCTTCATATCCCTCAAGATGACCCGCCTGTTCCCGCAAGCGTTCCTCTTTTCCCCGCAGCAGTTCTGCCGCCAGCCGGATTTCCCGGCGTTCCCTCGCGCTCAGGGCGCTAATCGCCTCTTCTTCCTGCTCCTTATCCGGGCGGTTCAGATATTCAGTTACTGCATCTTCAAACCGGCTCTCCCTGCGGCACGTCCATACGGCCGCTGCCCCAAAAAGAAGGACAGAAAATAAGAGAATAAGCCCAGCCAATTCCCAGAACGCCCGGATATCCGCCAGCCAGAGGAAGAGACCGAAAATAGCATCCGAGATGAGAAGCAGCCCGAGCCATATCTTATAATCCATGCATCTTTCCCATATGTTTCTAATCTTCTCCATCTGGTTCCCTTCCTGCCAGCCGATAGCCTATGCCTCTCACCGTCTCTATCCTTCCTTCCAGAGAAAGACGGGCAAGCGACTTCTTAAGTCTCGTCATGTTGACCTGCAGAGCATTTTCATCGATGTATTCCGTCGTTCCCCAAAGCGTCTCGCTCAGCTGCTCCTTCGTGGCCGCCGCCTTTGTGCTGTTCATAAGCTGTTCCATAATCTTCCCCTGATTCTCCGGCAGCAGGATGGACGAGCCGGATGCATACAGCGTATACGTGTGCGTGTCCAGAGACAGGTCCCCAAGATGAATGATATGTTCCCTCCCCTCATACCGGCGCAGCAGATTCTCTGCCCTGGCGAGAAGGCGTTCCTTGCGGCACGGCTTCGTCAGATACTCGTCGGCTCCAAGGCGCAGCGCCCTCACCTCATCGTTCAGATGGTTCCTGGATGTCAGTACAAGCACCGGAATGCTGCCGTGTTCCTTTAGTTCCATACATATGTCAAACCCGCTTTTCCCCGGAAGGTTCAAGTCCAGCAGCACAAGGTGGGGCGCATGCCTGCGAATGAGCTCAGACGCCCTGCCGAAATCCGTAATGCAGACTACCTCATATCCTGCCTTCTGAAATATACATTCCAGCTCTTCTCTCATAAATGTTTCATCTTCTACAACCGCTATCTTTTTCATCTGCTCCCCTCAATCCGTCCGCTCATTTGGCGGGCGCATCATCTCAATAATATGGCGCCTTCCGGCCCGCATAACTACCGTAATATACACATACTCTACGATGCCGAGAAGGCCTGCCATCAGAAGCGCGGTCCAAAACATCTGGCCGGTCCTGCTTCCAAGCCCCGACGGGAGTATGCCGCCAAACAGCGAGCTGATTCCAAATATACTGCTTATGGCCGCCGTCACTACGGTCAGCGCAAAGTACCATCTGATCTGCGTGTCCGAGGAACGGCAGACCTCCTTGCTTCCACTGCCCAGCATCATAAGCATCCGGTATCTCCTCCTGCTCTTTTTCTGCTGCATCAGATATTGTACGCTTATGACCGTATTGGCTATGACGAGAAATATAGCAGCAAGATACAGGCTTACATAAGCGGACGCCACATTATAGAACATCTGCCTCCCAAGACCCTGCAGATACGTCTCATATTCCAGGTCCGTCTTTTTCAGCAGGCTGTTCACCTGCATCACCGCCTGGAGAAGGCCCTTTTCTTCCACAAGTTCTTTCTGTACAGAAGCATTCCAGTATGTGCTCGTCTGCCCCTCATCAAACAGCTGGTCAAATACTGTGTCCGTGACAATCAGCCCGAGGTCAATCGTCATGAGACGGTCCGCCACAAAATTGTCCGTGTACAGTGTGCCTGATACCCTGTACTGTTCCCCGTCTATCGCAAGATACGTACCCATCCTGCACACTTCCTCTACCGTCTCTTTGTATCTGTCATCTGAAAAATCTGCGTCAGAATAAAGTGCTGTCTCGTTGTCGTTCAGATGAATCGCATCCTTACCCGCCATCTTTCGAATATCGTTATATCCCGACAGTGAGATTATATACGGAGAGGTAAAATACTGCAGATTATTGTTGAACTTCTGCTTTTCCTCCGTATCCTTCAGCCTGCCGACCGCTTCTGACAGCTGTGCCGTCTCAAATACATGCTCCTTGCGCTCTGACCCTTGGGTTTCCTCTTCGGTATACAACAGGCTTACTTTCACACCAGACAGCCCCGTGAGCTTATCTTTCAGTTCCGGTGTGGCCAGCTCACTCCGGATATGCCTCTCTTCCCCTGTAAATGTAAAGTCCACGGCATGGCCTTCGTCACCTTTCGTCACCCATCCGACTGCAATGCCGTAAGCAAAGCATACGAGGGCCAGCAGAATCAAAAGAGAAGATACGGCCATGGACCTGTGCTTCAGGAATACGTTCTCCTGAAGCTGCCGGTACGTAAACGTAGAGAGCCCTTTCCTGCGGCTCTTGTTCAGAAAAGATTCAAGCCCCTTCCCCAGACCGGAAAAGAGCAGGAATGTCCCTACTGTTCCGGCGGTTACTGTCGGCGCCATCATAAATATGTTCTTCCAAGCAAGCCCGGCAATTGCCATGCCATAAGCGGCAAGAAGGAGTAAAAGCCCAGCCAGGAGCCGAAGCGCCGCATACCGGCCAGTCTTCACGCTCTGCTTTTCTTCCTGCCCCTCTTCCATCAGACTGCTGATTTCCTGTCCTGCTATCTTTCTGCTCAACATGAGGAAGGCGAGAATCTTTACGCCGAAGAAGCCCACGGCAGTCCACAACACTGCCCCCAGGGAAAAGGAAGGCTGATGTCCGAGAATCCCAAGACCCACTAATCTGGAAGTTATGAGGCTGACCATCTCAGAGAGAAAGATTGATAGGGGCAGGCCGGCCAGCAATGCCAGCATACTGTTCCACATATCCTCCGCCATCAGTATGCCGAAGAGTCTTCTTCGCTTCATCCCAAGCATCAGATAGATTCCAAATTCCCGGTTCCTGCATTCCAACTGGTACTTGCCCGCAAAGTAAACGAGGAAGAAGATGAGGAACAGCGAAAATGCATACAATACCGGTACCAGACCGAGTAGGCGGTTCACCGCATCGCTCTCCATCGTGTACAAAAACTGTATCACATTCTGGCCTTCCAGTGACAGTATCATGTAGAATAATACGACCGCAGCCACGAGAGAACCGAAAAATATGCTGTTTTCCTTGCGGTTCCTCTTGCTGTTTCTCCTTATCATATCAAAAAACATCCGCGCTCCCTCCCAACTGTGCCATAGCTGCAAGAATTCTTTCATAATAGTTCTTCTGGGATTCCTGCGGAAATTCTCTTCTCAATTCGTGGAAAATGTACCCGTCCTGCATAAACAGAATGCGGGAACAGTAGCTGGCTGCCCCTGCATCATGGGTAACCATCAGGATAGTACGGCCGAACTCACGGTTCAGCCCGTTAAGCTTCTGCATAAGCGCTCTTGCATTTTCCGTGTCAAGCGCGCCGGTAGGTTCATCGGCGAGCACGATGCCAGGATCTGGTATGAGCGCCCTGGCTGCCGCCACTCTCTGCTTCTCGCCTCCCGACATCTGGGACGGAAACTTATCCAGCACTTCCCTGATTTCCAGATAGTCCACAAGTTCCTGGAACCGGTCTGCTTCTACCCCCTCTTCTTTTCCGTGTATCGCCAGCGGAAGCATAATATTCTCCCGCCCGGTCAGATTGTCAAGCAGTTCAAAGTCCTGATAGAGATACCCGATGCGGCTGCCTCTGTATGCAGCAAGGCGGCTGTCATCGAATACGCCGATGTCCTCGCCGTTGAGTAGAATCTTGCCTTCCGTAGGCTTTAAGGCGGTGGCGATGCAGTTCAGAAGTGTCGTCTTGCCGGAACCGCTCTTGCCCATGATGCCAAGAAACTCACCTTCCAACACGTCGAACGTCATACCGTTAAGTGCTTTTGTCATGCTGCCATGCTTTCCAAAATGCTTGCGCAGGCCCTGTACCTGTAATATTTTCTGCTTCATAATTATCGTACCTCCCATCTACAGGAATTATACCGTATATGGCGGCACGAAACCACTTACATAAGATGTAAGGTTTGCCGGTACGATCTCCATGATCCTTTCCATCCGCTCCAAGTTCTTGTCCGAATGCTCAATCTCTCTCGAATAACGGTAGACGGTCTCTATGACATCTTCCGAATCGAGCATCTTCTCATTCTTCATCCATCGCGCCATGAGCATCTCTTCTATTACCATGCGGCTTACTGCCGCCAGTTTCGCTTTGGCGCTGATTCTGCCATCATATGCCGCCCCACAGAAATAAGTGAAGATAAAGTAGACAAGAAGCTGCTCCGCCTGTATCTCCCACTCCGGCATCCGTTCTTTCAGCCATGTGCCGAATTCCAGGCATATCCCGGCGTAGCTGTCCGCCGTTCCCATATGGAGGAACGCCCTCGTCTCGTCCAGACAGTTCTTCCAGTCTTCACGCAGCAGTTCCAGCGTATCAAGGCAGGAAAAAAGCTTCATCATAAAGGGAAGGCGTGCGCGGATCCTTCTTCCGTCCGCCTCCCATGCGGCTGCTAATGTGCCTTCCCCGTTCCCGTATGCGCAGAACAGTTCCTGGCAGGAGAACAGCATGCCATCCGTATGCCTCTTCTGCACGGCATCGGCAAGAGAGAGCATCTGCTCTTCTCTTTGCTCCACCGGAAGCGCCCGGTTCTTAAGCAGGTTCAGCACCACTTCCCTGGCATCGGCCAGCACAGAATATAACAGCAGGTCGAAGTCCCCGTAAGACTCTTCCCCCTCCTTTTCATACGACAGATATGCCACCGGCTCTCTTCGGTTCATAAGTATCTTTGCAACGGCAGGGCACGACAGAGACAGCGTAATCTCCCGGACGCCTTCAAACTCTTCTATGTGTCTCGGGTAGAGCCGGCACGTCCTGCACAGGCTGTTTTTCCCCAGTTCTGCATACATGTGGCACAGATTATCTTCATCCAGAAATGCACAGCGCTTTCCTTCCTTCTGCCGGAATACCGCCCGGTTCCAATGGATGGATTTACGCAGCTTACGTCCCATCCTGCCCCGGATACGGGCATATCTTCTAAGCGATCTGCCATCTATGGCTATCTGCCATCCCGCACAGCATGTGTCTTCACATCTGTCTGCGGCACATCGGAAATGTTGATAATAATCTGGTATCGTATATCTCATATCGCTTAACATCCTTTCAAAATCTGTCGACATCCTCCTGCCTTTCATGATATAGTATCGATGGCGCAGCCGGAAGCGGCGCCATCAATCGCAAGGTATAATATACAGAAAGGTTATGGGACAATGGCACGGGGAACGCAGTCCGATTGTTTTCGGAACATTTTTTCAGCAGCTCTATAATACGGTAGACACAATCATCGTCGGACATTTCGTCGGCAAAGAGGCGCTGGCAAGCGTGGGAGGTTCTTCCACACAGATCATCAATCTGATTGTCGGCTTCTTTACCGGCCTTTCTTCCGGCGCGTCTGTCATTATCGCTCAGTTTTACGGAGCAAAAGACAGGCACTCCCTGAGGCAGAGCCTGCATACTGCCTATGCATTTTCTGCAGCGGGAAGTATCGTTATCGGTATGCTTGGATTCTTACTTGCACCAAGGATGCTGGCATGGATGAATACGCCTGCCGAGCTTGTAGCAGACTCCACCACGTACCTGCGTATCTACTTTGCAGGCATCCTCTGTACTACCTGATCGTGTGCTGCATCCTGAACATCGTGCTGGACACGGTATTTGTCGTCGTCTTCCACATGGGTGTGGCAGGCGTGGCAGCAGCCACCTTAGTGTCACAGGCTGTAAGCGCCCTGCTGGTGTCGTTCAGGCTCATCCGGGGAGAGACGATGCTTAAGCTTTCTCTGACGCAGATCCGCATCCACGGTCCAATCCTCCGATTGCTGCTGCGCATCGGGCTGCCTGCGGGCTTCCAGTCTGTCATGTACAATATCTCCAACACGATGATCCAGGCGGCGCTGAACGGGTTCGGGACCGACACGTCGGCGGCATGGTCGGTATATAACAAGCTGGACGGGCTGTTCTGGATGATGAGCGGCGCCTTCGGCATCGCCATCACCACATTTGTCGGCCAGAATTACGGGGCAGGAAAGACAGACCGGGTAAAAAAGAGCGTCCGTGTCTGCCTTGGCATCGACTTGCTCTTTTCCGGAATCCTTGTCATCTTTTTCCTCGTTTTCCGCATGCCCCTTTTTGGCATCTTCACGACAGACGCAGAAGTCATGCGGCTTGGCTCCTGGATGATGGGCCTCATCACGCCGTGCTATATCTTCTATGTATTCCTGGAAGTGCTGTCCGGGGCGCTGCGGGGTATCGGAGATGTCATCATCCCTCTTATCATAACGATGTTCGGCACCTGTCTGCTGAGAATCATATGGGTCGCGGGTGCGCTTAAGATACATCCCGCCGTTGATACGGTCATCTTCAGCTATCCGGTGACGTGGATCATCTCGGCAATACTGTTCATCCTCTATTATTCGTACCGGAAACGGAGGCTGTAGTGTTGCCCTACACGCCTTTCTTCCTGCAGATATCTGCCAGACAGCACTTATCGCAGAGCGGCTTCGTCCTCGCCGTGCACACGTCACGGCCATGGTAGACGAGACGGTGGCAGAAATCGCTGCCTTCTTCCGGAGGGATTATCTTCCAGAGCGCCATCTCCACCTTTTTCGGTTCCTTGATACCGTCTACAAGCCCCATACGGTTCACAAGACGGATGCAGTGCGTATCTGTCACGATAGCAGGCTGACCGAACACATCGCCCATGATAAGGTTGGCGCTCTTACGCCCCACGCCTGGAAGCTTCAGCAGCGCGTCAAAGTCTTCCGGTACCTTTCCGCCATATTCCTCTTTCAATATCTTCATACAGGCGCTGATATCCCGCGCCTTGCTCCTGCCAAGGCCGCACGGCCTTACAATCTCTTCTATGTCTTCTGCGTCTGCGGCAGCCAGCGCGTCCACATCGGGGTATCTCTTATACAAGTCTTCTACGACTACGTTGACTCTTGCGTCCGTGCACTGGGCCGCAAGGCGGACGCTGACCAGCAGCTTCCACGCATGGTCATAATCCAGCGTACAGCCGGCATCCGGGTACTCCTTTTTCAGACGTTCGATTATCTCTAGTGCTAAGTTCTTCTTCGTCATACTGTTCCTCTTCTTTTCATCAATTCTTTGTATATCTGGAGGCTTTCGTCATCAAATAAGACAAACACCACCTTCTCTATCCTTCCGGGGTGCTCTTCCAGATATGACCGTACCGTATGTATTGCGACAGTGGCAGCCTCTTTCTTCGGATATCCGTAGATGCCGGTAGATATGGCGGGAAACGCGATGGACGTAACCCGCTTTCTCGCCGCAGCCTCCAGTGAATTCCTGTAGCAGGCCGCCAGTACCTCTGCCTCTTTCTTCTCGCCGCCGCGCCATACAGGACCTACCGTGTGGATTATATATCTGCCCGGCAGCCGGTAGCCTCCGGTCACCCTCGCTTCACCTGCAGGACAGCCATGAAGCGCTCTGCATTCTTCCAGAAGTCCCGGGCCTGCTGCTCTGTGTACAGCCCCGTCTACGCCTCCCCCTCCGAGAAGGGAAGAATTGGCGGCATTGACTATCGCATCTACATCTGTAAGTCTGGTAATATCACCTTTTATTACATGTATCATGGTCATCCTCCTTTTCTGTGAAGTGGTTTCTATTCATTTTAATCTCTGCCTGTCCTAATGTCAAACGACAATCCGTTTTGTTGCAATATAAATATTGCATAATGTAATATATAGTTGACATACATAATTTAACAGTCTATACTTGAGTTAAAGGAGGCGGGAGATGAAAAACAAAAAGATGAAGCTTGCAAGAATCAATATGGATATGTCTCAGGAGGACCTTGCCAGACGCGTGGAAGTCACCCGCCAGACGATAGGTATGATAGAGGCCGGGAAATTTAATCCGTCACTCAAACTTTGCATCGCAATCTGCCGGGCACTCGGCGCCACTTTAAACGACTTGTTCTGGGAGGAGGATGAAATATATGAAGAAAGTAGTAGATGAAAGACAGGAACTGGAAATTATGAAGATAGAACGCACAGGATTCTGGGTGCTATTTGTCGCACTGGCTGCAGATATCCTGCTTAAAGTATTGTTCTTTCACGTTCCGGTGCGGAATCTGATCGGGGAACATATCGTCTTTCTTACAGGATGCGTAACCATCATCATCGGATGTGCAAAGAGAGGGCTGTGGACGAATTATTCTGTACCGTGCGTCAAAGACTATCTTATACACAGCCTTGGAGGAACTGTTATCTTTACGCTTCTGTTCGCAGGCGCCATGGCTCTGCGGGATGCCAGGCATCTTGCCGGTATTACGCTGGCCTTTGCAGCCTTTATCTTTCTTCTTATGTTCGGGGTGCTGGCAGCTATGGGGGCATACACGAAAAGAAAGCAGAAAAAGCTGGATGAAACTTATGGAGATGATTAGATTCAGGAGGTAGCGCTATGGATTTTGAACAAGATTATATTATGAGGCTGGTCAAAGACCTGGTACGCTTTCTCATGCAGCTCATCACAGGAAAGCCCCAGTTCCGGTATGAGACAGACATAGAGCAGCCCTCGGCGTGCGGTGATGATTATACCCGCATCATCGCCATGGCTGACGCAGGCAGAATCAACGAAGCCGAGAACCTGCTCTATGAGAATCTGGACCGTGATAACGAGGACTATCTGCTGATGGGCCTGTCCTTCTACTCACATGTCAACGACTTTGATGACGATTTCCTCCGGGAATCGGATTATTCCAGAGATGAGATCAGGGACGGCATCGAAAGCTTTATAAAAGAGTACGGTATCACAGGGCTTGAGGCCTTCCTGCCTAATCTATCTGCTGTACCATGACACGGGTGAATACTTCGTCTCCCTCCGGCACAAGGTTCTCTCCACATGCACGGACCTCACCGTCCGTCTGCTGGATGTACATCCGGTAACCGATATAAGGGAGCGGCTCTTCCCGGTCATAGAGCGGGTACTGTTCCGGCGAACGGTACAGGAGCGCATCAATCCAGACAGCCTTCACCTTCTCCCTGGCCTGTACCGGCTCCGGCAGAATCGTACCTTCCGATACGGGGATGCCACATTGTCCGTACGTATTGTCCCCCCACGTCCAGAGCACGTTGTCATCACTGAGCGCAGCCATCGTGTTCCTGCCGGCGGTGACATATTTCATATGTGCCAGCTGCTGTTCCCATCCGTCATAGGAGGCAATGGCCGTCCCTGCGATATCCTTAAGCGTCCCGCTGCACCAGACGGTACCGTCTTCCTTCAATACAGCCACCGCCTCCTCGCTGCAGCTTACGAAGCGGACATGATCCATCATCTTTGTAAGCCTCATCGTGCCTTCCGTGTCCGGAATGTCACCTGTCCCCCAGAGTTCATCCTTATCATTGATATATACCATGAAGCTTTTTCCGAGCGCTACATGTCTTGCGTCTTCCGCAATCTCATATGCCGGGTAGAACCCCTTGGCATTTAGATGCCCTTCTGTGTCCCCCCTGCCCAGTTCACCGTGTTCATTGGCAGAGATTCCATATAACGTCCCATTCTCTATATAAAATCTGCTGTCATAGTTGACAGCGTTGTCACTGTAGCATTCTTCAATACGAAGCTCAGGGGCCCCAAGATTCAGCCCATCTTTGTCCGGCGTGTCCACGTATTGCACGAGGGCCTCCCCGGCAGCCTTCGTCTCTTTCTTCTCCTGCTCCAGCTTTGATGTAGAATACAGTCTGTCTCTTAGGATGTCACCGGGCTTCAAGCTTCCCGAATTATAGTTCCATAGGATCAGGACGATGAGCAGAATCTGCACTGCAAGCGCAGCCGCTGTCCGTATCTTTCTGCCTTTGACAGAACCAGAGATATCAATGTACTGGAATCCGCTGCCACAGTATTTTTTCAGGCGGTTCCGTAATACGGCCTGCTCGACTTTTGGCATATCCCCTTTGAATATAAAATTGTTGTTGACTGCAAAAAAGCGCTCTCCTTCTTTTACCTGTTCCAGCTTCCCCAGCGGCAGTCCGGTGACGTTGTTATGCGTGTGGATGACAAACTCGTCTCCAGACAGTTCCACAACGGTCTTTGCCTCTTCCGGACGGTTGCCATAATTCTTTTTCATCGCCTTCACAGACAGCCAGTACACCAGCTGCCGGAACAGTGTAATCAACAGGAAGGTTCCCACGATGAGGCACATACAGACAGTGACTGCCAGCATGGGACCCATAATGTTCATATACAACAGGGCAGCTGCCAGGATGCTGATAAATCCTGCCCTCTTTTCTGAATAATAATACCGCAGGTGATAGAGCGCGTACAGCGCAGACCATTTTGACGCCTGTTCCCTGTCGCCTTCGCGCCAGCCAAACTCTATGCGGACCTCTTCCTCTTCCGGATGCAGGTTGCCCGTATACTTGTCCTTGCAATGCTTTTTCAGCCAGTTTCTCAGAGAAAGCATCTCATCTCTGCCGATATATTTCTTCTCAAGCCACAGTCCTGTCACAGTGCTGCAGATGTCAAAAGCCTCCTCACTTTCCACGACTGAGGATATATCCGAATAGTTGATGCTCTGCTGCCGGCCGTCGCTATATTCGACAAAAAGGTAGTCCGGGTAGAAGGTCCCTTTCAGGCTGTTCTGTTCCCGGCTTTTCATCAATGCAGACAGCTTTTTTCCGGAAATGCCGTAGCAGAGCCGTACGGTAACGAGCACGGCGGCTTCTAACGCCGCCGCCAGTACGGCCATCTGAAGCACCGGACGCCAGTCGGACAGTATACCGGCTGCATGCAGCAGCATAATCAGGAGCAGCACCCCATACCCGATTACAATCACGAAGCAGTCTATCCTGCTGTTATGGCACTTCTCATAACGCTCTCTGTAATTCGCGGGAACGGTATCATATATAAAAGTATCTGTCTTCTCCATCTATTGCCCCTCCTGCCTCTCACCTGGTACAAAGTAAGAATAATCAGGGTTTCCTGCCGTGTCCCTCTCCTGCTTCACCGGTGGAGCTTCGAGTCCGTACGCCCCATCGGTTCCATAAGGCACCTGATATGCAAGATATACGCCTTCTCCCTGCATGATCCGATAGTTGGCCGTCATATCCAGCTCCTCCTCTTCCTTGCTGTAAGGATCTGAATATACATCCGTCGAATCTATCTGCACGAGACAGTCATACCTATCTCCGGCCATCATCTCAATATGGGTGATATTCCTTGTGACGTCAATCCCGTTTACCGCATACTGCTTGTCGTTTTCTTCAAGCGCGCACCTTGCCGCCCAGAATATATCATCCGTATCCGCCGCCACCTTCAGATACCCGAGCTGGCTGGACTGCAGCTGCGCCAGGGCCGGGTCCTTCTGCAGTATATTCTTCATCTCCTCAGCCAGCGCCCTGCCGGATTCTTCTTCATCCGGTACGGTACCCGTATCACTTTCAAATGTCTCCGGCGCCTCCGTTCTCGTAAAATGCATCGGGGCGGTTTTGTCCATGGACACTCTGCACAGCGATATCGTACCTCCGTCTTCCAGATAGCCCTCCTCCCCGACTACGCAGTTTTCATCCAGCACGATGGTCCACTGCGGGAGCCCGTCCCGGCACAGGGCAATGGCAAGCGTTCCAAACTGTACACAGTCTTCAAACCCATATATCTCTTCCTCATCTCCTTCTGAGGATATGACGATGCCGTCTCCTGTCGTCTTTATCTTCCAGCCCGCAATATTCTTCCCTTCACCCGTCCAGCTTCCGGTTATGATATTAGATACATAAGGGGTGGTGATTCCATCACCACGGTCGCCGTACGTCATCACATACTGATGGACCTTGCCGTCATCCGGGGACTCATATGTAACCACACATGCGTCATCTGCCAGCCACTGTATCTTCATGTCCTTCTGAGCCGTATACGGAAATTGATCGGACTTCCGGGCAAATAAGAACAACTGATTGCGATACGTCGTCACAAGCCCAGACTTTTCTTCATACTTCAGCACGAGCATATGCCGGTAATCCGGCGACAGGCTCCATACCGCGCCTCGTCCCTTCGTCTCCCTGACGCCCACAGCGAGCACCCCCAATAGGACCGCGCCTCCCGCTGCCGCCGCTCCAATCCGCACTGCCCGGTTCTCCCAGAAGAAGAGGATTACTGCCGCTGCCAGCAGGACGATAAGCAGCATATTAACAAGATACGGCAGGAAGTCCGAGATATATTCCATCTGATATGCCTTCCCGGCCGTAACATACGCAAGCTGCATACAAAGGAGAAGCAGGGACGGTATAGCACATACGATTCCCGCTGTTTTCCTCTTCTTCCTGCGCCGCACCTCTTCTTCATCGGCTATGCCTCTGTCATTGCTGCCGCCTCCGGTCCCGCGCTGCTCGCCGTCCAGCAGTTCGTCCACGCTTATCTCCAGTATCTGGCACAATTGCTTGAGCATGCCTACATCGGGCAGACCGCCCCCAGTCTCCCATTTAGATACCGCCTTATTCGTTACGCCCAGACGTGCCGCGAGTTCTTTCTGTGTCAGCCCCACCGCTTTGCGCCTTCTGGCAATCAGCTGCCCGGTCTTATTATAATCCATGCCATGCCTCCAGTCTGCTGACGCCTATAATGTCCCGCCAGCTCTTGTATATCATGATAGCAGATGCCGCTTTCTTGGCAATACACGCAGCGTTCCACCGAGTCTACGCAGCGTGGACTTATCCCCGCATCCGCCCAATATCAAGGCTTTCTGTTCAATTCGTAGTAAAAGATGTACTGCTGCATCACGCCCCGATATCCTTTATAACGCCTCTTCGGAAATCCTCTGCGGTAGTGCCGCTTCAGTGCCTGGCTGATATGCGTATCCACCGGAAACGCATCCAGCTCATGCAGCGCAAACAGGCAGATACAGTCCGCCACTTTCTCACCGATTCCATATAATTTCAGCAGTTCTGCTTTCGCCTCAGGATAAGGGAGGCTTCTGATGTAATCCAAATCCACCTCACCGGATGCTATGGATCTGGCCGTCCGCACGACATACTTGCTCCTGTATCCAAGGTTGCATTCCTTCAAATCATCCTCTTCGAGCTCTGCGAGCGCTTCCGGGCGTGGGAAGGCATAGTACGTGCTCCCGGAAAGCGCCTCCTTTTTCTCTCCGTACTTCTCGCAGATATTGGAGATGCACTTTCGTATACGGGTAATATTATTCTGTTGGGATATGAGAAAGGAGGCTGTCATCTCCCACAGATCCTGCCGCAATATCCGGATACCACTGCCAGCCTCAGCCGCTTTCCTCAGGTACTCGTCCTTCGTGTCTATCCTCTCTATGTATGCCCCATAGTCATTCTCCAGATCAAAATAATCTCTCCAGAATGCCTCAAACTCCTCCTCCCCGCAATAAAACGTACACAGATCCTCCTCTTGGGCCACTTCCACATACCGGCCGCCGGCTATGACAGAATATGTCCCTCCTGCGGTGCGCTCCATGCGGAAGCACTGCCCGGATGCGCAGATCTGGCCTATATCAAAATGGTCCGTTCTTTTCGTAATCATGTGAGTGCTTCTTCCTTTTCTCTCGTCTCCTTTAAAAACACGAAGGTGCTGTCATCCGAATACGCTTCCCGGAAACGGTAGCCCAGCCCATTGAACTTCCTGACATCCTCTGGGCACCCGGCATTACTCTCCGCAAGGAAGCGCACCATCTCTCCCCTCGCCATCTTGGCCAGCGTCCCTTTTTCTATCACCTTCCCGCCGGACAGTTCACCGAATACGCAGGTCACAAAGGCAACGTCCTCACGCACATATTTTGAAATGCATCTGCTGTATTCTTTTGAAGCCAGGTTCAGAATCATCTGGTCTTCCGCAAATATATCCTCTGCCATCGTCCCTCCCCAGTAGTCATACAGGGAATCTAGTCCGGGACACCCTTTATGCCCTCCCATCCTGGCCTGCATCTCCAGCCGATAGGGGACGACGCCGTCAAAGGGACGCAGCATCCCGTAAAATGCGGACAGTATCCTCAGGTGCTCCTGGAGATAGGCAAATGCGCCTTCATCCATAACAGCAGGCGCCATATACTGATATTGGATTCCTTCATAAGAAAGGAGGGCGGGCGTCAGGTTCTTATACAGATCCATATCCTGAAACCGCCTGTAGTTCAGCTTGGCTATCCTATCGCTGCATTTCCATATCTCTTTGCACTGCTCGTAGGTAAGAGACTTCATATATTCCATCAGATATTCCGTTTTGTCTATGTAAGAGGGCAGGCCGCAAGGTGCAAATGCATCGTTGTCCACCCTCATCTTCTTAGCCGGTGATATGATTATCTTCATGTTTCATTTCCTGCTTTCTAACTTATCTTGCGTATTCACTTCATTCAGAAAGGCGAAGCCTATAATCATCGCTCCCCCTGCTATCTGTGGCACGGTAATGTTCTCTCCCAGTACGAAAAAAGAGACGAGAATCGCCACCATAGGGTCGATATAGCTCAGTATCGCCGCCTGCTGCCCACGAAGGCCGGAAAGGGCGGCAAAATACATGCAGTACGTGATACCTGTGTGGACGACTCCGACGACAAGCAGCAGCGCCGCCCCTTTCGGGTCGATTCCCCCTATGGCAAATCCGCATGTGAATACGACGTAAGGCACCATGATGACCATGGCTGCTCCAAACTGGAGCCATGTCCGGACAAGCCCGTCAATATCACCGAGCAGCTTGTTAAAAAAAACGACCCCTGCATAGCAGACAGCCGCGCCAAGGCCGTACAACGCACCGACCGTATCATTGCTTCCGCCGCCGCTGACTCCGATGACAAGAATAAGGCCCGCGGTGGACGCGGCGAAACAGACCGCCTGCTTTACCTTAAGTTTCTCACGGAAGATGGCAACGCTCAGTATGACAATCAGTGTAGGGGCAAAATAATAACACAGAGTAGATACCGCCACGCTTGTGTACCGGTACGCTTCAAACAAAAGTATCCAGTTGAACGCAAGCGCGGCTCCTGATCCGAACAGCATCCGTATCCGGCCTTTAAAACTTCTGATATGTTCTAGCTTCCCGCTGGCCGCTGCTGCCGCGGTAAGCATGAGAAATGCCGCCACTGCCCTCCACAGGGCTATCTCTGCGGACGGCAGATGGATATGCTTCACGAAGGCTCCGATAGTGCCGAAGATTATCATGGACAGGATCATCTGTATCCTTGCTTTACTTTGCAGCATGATAGAATTCCTTCAGCTCCGCCTTGACCTCCGGGGGCAGGTCGCGCTTCTTGATGCCCCTGACAGCCCCTTCAAGCCCCTGCAGCCTCTGGATGCAGGCCGAGTCATCTATCGCCTTGATCTTAAGCCAGGCCTGCTTGCTGCCTGTCTCTCTGAGCTGTCTGGCCGTCGTGATACCAACTTCGTTCAACTGCTGCTCTACCACCGGACCTATGTTCGGCAGACTGGATAATTCACCCATACTTGTACCTCCTGTCATTATAGTGCTGTTTCCATTATACATCATCTGTCCTTTGTCCTCCACCAGAAATATTCTCCATGATAATATCGAACAGGCTCATCTGATGACCTGTCACCTCTTTCTTCTTTTTCTGAACCTGTTCCCTTGCAAATATTGGGTCAGGCATGCCTTCTACAAATACGGAATCCTCTCCCGACGAGGTCAGTATGAGCTCTTCTTCGGCTCTGGTCATACCGACGTAGAACAGCCGCCGCTCTTCTTCCATGTCAGCCGCGTACCGTTCGTTTTCAAGCGGCATCTTTCCTTTCCGGACGCCGAAGATAAATGTAACCGGATACTCCAGCCCCTTGGAGCCGTGCAGCGTCATAAGTGTGACCGCTCCGGAACCGTACTGCCTGTCTCCACAGCGCTTCAGGTCGCTTTCCACACCAAGGCTCAGCGCATCGGAGAGTTCTCCCATATCTTTGTAGAATACGGCCATCTGCGACAGCTTCTTCATCGCCGGATTGTCCAAAGCCTGAATCTCCTGCATCCACAGCTTCAGAAACTTCTGCGGCTTTTCCTTTGCATAGAGCGGCCGGTACTTCTCTGCCATACGCCCGAACACCTCTTCCGACACCGGATTCCGGTCCAGGTTCCACAGTATCTTCAGGCTCTGCTCTTTGGCATGCCTGTCAAGCTCGTCTGCGAGATACCGGAAAAAGAAGAGACTCCCCCTGACGATATCCTCCTGAAGGAACGACTCTCTCCCTGCGACGACATAGGGAATGCCTTCCCTCTTCAGGCATGTCTCCAGCAGCTCCGCGTCCTGGTGCGTCCGGTAGAGGACGGCGATATCGTCGAACGCCCTTATCTTCCGCTCCCCCTGGTCATGTGCCGCCTCGTGCGCTTCCAGCATTCCGATGCCCCCTGCCAGACGGTTGATCTCCTTTGCCACGAATATGGCCTCTCCCATCGGAGACATTGCTCTGGCAAGCCGTACTTTTGCACCGCCTACCCGGTTGGCATGCAGCGTGCGCGCATCGCCGGGATTGCCGGAAATGATGTGAAGCGCTGATGACACGATTTCCGGGGTGGACCGGTAATTCTCTGTGAGCCGGATCGTCTTCAATCCGGGAAAGTCCTCCTGCAGCCTTGCAAAGCACTTTGCGTCCGCTCCCCTGAACCCGTAGATAGACTGATCCGGGTCTCCGATGACGAACAGCTCTCTTCCCTTCTCATTCCAAGCCTTCACGAGCCGGTACTGCAGCGGATTGATATCCTGGAACTCATCTACGAACAGATACGTATAGCTCTTTTGCCAGCCGTCCGGCGCCGCCCCGCCCTCGAGAAGCTGCAGTGTCTCAAGCAGCAGGTCGTCAAAGTCTAAAAGACCTCTCTCTTTCAGCCTACGATTATACACCTGTACTTCTGGGCTCATCTCTTCTCCGGCCAGCCCTTTTGACTTTTCCATGGACGCCTGCTCTGCCAGTCTCTTGCCCGTGATACGGATGCCCGTCTCCTTCGCCGCTTCATCGGCAATCTCTCTCGCTTCCGTCTCATCCGCGACGGAAAACTCAAGTCCCTGCTCCTTTAGATATTCTAGGCAGATTGCATGGAAGGTACCTGCCTTAAGGCTGCCAATCCGCCCTCTGCTGCCAATTCCTTTCTGTATCCTCTCTTTCAGTTCACGGGCCGCCTCGTTCGTAAAGGTCACTGCCGTAATCTCATACGGCTTTACGTTCCTATGCTCCAAAAGGTACAAAATGCGGGAGACGAGCGTCCTCGTCTTGCCCGTCCCCGGCCCGGCAACGACAGCAATGGTACGTGCCGGACAGGTCACGGCATATTCCTGCTCTTTATTGAGCGCCTTTCCTTCCACCCCCGCCGGTTCTTTATCCCCCTTTTCCTCTGATTCCATCTCATGCAGAACAGCCTCTTTTTCTGTCGCGGCCTTTCCAGCCGCATCTGCTCTGTCCCTGCTCATGCCAAGCAGGTCAAAAAAGTCCATCTGCCCACTTGTATCTTCTATCTCATGAGGCTCAAACAGCCGGATCGTCCCATATTCCCCGTCGAATCCGGGCACACGGATGACTTTCCCCTCCCGGAGCCTCCTGATCCCCTCCGCAATCAAGACACCGGACGTACTGCGTATTTCTTCTACCGGTACTTCCCTCAATATATCAAACTCCGGCCCGAGCCGCTTCAGCATACTGAGATATTCTTTCTGTACTCCTGCGCTGGTCGGGGCATGCCCTACCGATGCTCCAATCACTTCCGGCAGGGGCACAAGACTTTCAAACCGTGCGGCGTCCGCCTTAACATATCCCTCCCCCCGGTCCGACAGCTGATCTACCCTGTGGGATACGCCGATGGTAATCTTTTTTCCACAGACAGGACAGATTCCGTGATATTTGTCCGTATCTGCAGGGGACAGGCAGAGGCTGCATTTTCTATGGCCGTCAAAATGGTACTTCCCTTCTTCGGGAAAAAATTCTATCGTACCATATAGCCCCTTTCCATACTGAACAGCATCTCTGAGCCCGGGATAAGACAGCGCGATATCGAGCATATTGGCTTCCCTTCCAAGCTTCGCCGGAGAATGGGCGTCTGAATTGGAGATGAGCTGGTAACTGTCCAGCATGGACACACGCCAGTTCATAGGCGGGTCGGAGGACAATCCTGTCTCCATGGCGTGTATGTAAGGCGACAGGTCCCCAAAGCATTCCTCCACCGTGTCGAATCCTGAGAAGGCTCCGAACAGGGAAAAGTGCGGCGTCCAGATATGCGCGGGTACAAAGATGGCATCGGGGCACAGTTCCAGGACGATTTCCAGCAGATCATGACAGTCAAGTCCGAGAATGGGCCTGCCGTCGGAATGGATATTGCCTATGGCTTCCAGCTTCCGCGCTATCACTTCCGCGGCTTCAAGTCCCGGAAGCAGTATCAGGCTATGTACTTTCCGTACTCTGCCACCTCTCTTATATATGGAGCTTATCTCTCCTGTAATGACAAAACGGGGCGTCCGGCCACCTGTGTCCGGCCCGTCTTCTATACGATATCCTTTCTTCAGGACATACAGCCCCTCTTCGGCGGGCATGAGCTTTTCCGCCAGCTCTTCCCTCCATGCCGGATGTGTAAAATCCCCGGAGCCGACAATGTGGATCCCTTTCCTCCTGGCCCACAGGTCCAGATATTCCGGAGTACAGTCTTTGCTCGTGGCTCTTGAATAACGGGAATGGATGTGCAGATCTGCAATGTACATAGTATCACCTCTTTACGTAGTTCATCTGATTAATACGATTATACCATGGCTGCACGGATCCGTAAGATGTTTCCTTCCATATCTTTACAATTTTCGACAAATAGGGACAGCAAAAAAGGACGTGGATACTGCTACTCCACGTCCTGTACATCCGGCTCCCTGCTATCTTCATCAGATGCCAAGCGTTTCTCTTGCCTGGCTCAGCCTGGTGTAAAATTCTTTATAGAAATCATCCGTCTTGTATTCTGACTGGTAGAATGTCCTCAGGACATACAGGTTAAGGATACGCACCTTCTCTCCATCGAGCGTTCCGGCGGCCTCCTGGCAGTCTGTCAGAAATCTGTGCCAGTCTGTAACATACTGCTCATATGCCTTCAGATCCGGCGTGTCAAGCCATTTCTTTACCTTTATCTTTCCCCTGTCTGTAGGATTACAATACATGTGTTACAACTGAATATTTAAAAAGCAGAGATACTGCCTTTTGTGTTATATTTTAGTCACCACAACAAAAACAAACAAAAAAGGAGTTCCCTGCTATGGCTAGTATAACACAAGATATGAGATACCGTCTATCCCTGATCCGATACGCTGAGAAGCATGGCGTCACCAAGGCCGCTGTCAAATTCAAGACCAACCGGCAGTATATCTACCGCTGGAAACGCCGCTTTGACGGCTCCATGGATTCCCTGCGTGACCGCTCCAGACGGCCTCACCATCACCCCAGCCAGCATACCCCTCAGGAGGCTAAGCTTATCTCGGATATGCGCCGCCGCAACCCGGATGCCGGACTGGTCGTCTTCTGGGTCAAGCTCAGGCAGCGCGGCTATTCCCGCTCCATCACCGGACTCTACCGCTTCCTCAAAAAACGGGGCATCATGGCCGTCCATCCGCCCAATCCAAAGTACATCCCCAAGCCCTATGAGCAGATGGAGTATCCCGGCCAGCGTATTCAGGTGGATGTGAAATTCGTCCCTTCCGCCTGCCTCAAAAACAGCAGGGTCATCGGGAAGCAGTTCTTCCAGTACACTGCCATTGACGAGTATTCCAGATGGCGCTTCGTGGAAGCCTTTGAGGAACACAGCACCTATTCTTCCGCGCAGTTTGTGGAACACCTCGTAAAAGCGTTCCCCCTCTCCATCGCGTGCATCCAGACGGATAATGGATCGGAGTTCACCAACCGCTTTACTTCTCACCGGGACAAGCCGACCCTCTTCCAAAAGCGCTTGGAAACACATGGGATAAAGCACAAGGTCATCCGTCCCTTTACCCCTCGTCACAACGGGAAGGTAGAGCGCAGCCATCGGAAAGACAATGAGCGTTTTTATGCGACCCATCTGTTCTATTCCTTTGAGGACTTTGCTGCGCAGCTGAAGGTGTATAACCGTAGGGACTATAACAATTTCCCCATGCGCCCTCTAGGCTGGAAAACACCGAATGAGGTCTTAAAGGATTATTTACGGTCACTGTAACAAATGTTTGACAAACCTACATTTCTTTACCTTTATCTTTCCCCTGTCCTTCTTCCTGCACTCGTGTATCTGTAGAAAATACCGGAATCCATCTCCCTCATAATACCGTCCAAGCGGAAACAGACGGCATATGCCCGGACGGAAGGAATGGATGCTGCATCTGCCCCCGGCATCGAGAAATACGCAGGCTTCCTCCTGCCCATCCATCTTCACATTCGGAACGATCATGCCGTCCGCTGCATGGAGTTCTATATACCGCTCCATCAGTCCGTCAAAATTTACGGACAGCCCTTTACACAGCCTCTGCATATCGAACGGATCCAGCATGATGGACTTCCCCATCCCGCGGCAGCAGGCAGAGCACCCTTCGCAGTTATGGCAGTCCGCCCGTACCATGTCGTTGGACGAGTACAGCTTCCCGTCAGATATATCCTTAAAGTCTACATTACGTTTCATCTTGTCCAGCACTCCTGTCCGTCCCGCTCCCGGCGGATCGTATCTTCTTCCATTCTTCCGAGTCCCGCAGAAACGCATATCTTCCGTCCTGCTCTATAGTGGATATGAGCGTCTCTTTCATTTTGACTCCAAGCCTTTCCTCCCCTGCCTTCTTCCTTACATGTCTGTACAGTGGAGAAGAGGTAAAGTCCCACTCCTCTGTCACCGATGCAAGCATGCATCTGAGTGTTTTCAGGCAGTTGTCCCTGTCCTTCTTATGCGTGTACAGCTCGAGCCACGGCAGCTGGACGGTATATTCCCACATGTCCAGGGCACGGGCCGTACTTTCGGCAGTTTCTGCCAAATAGCGCGCGTCTTCGTCCCGGCCTTCTCTGAGCGCTATATCGATGAGGGTTACAAGCACCATACTCAGGCTGCTGGCGGCAAGCATCAGCTTTTGCTCCTCCATCTCCCCCGCAGCCGCAAGCTGATTACGTGCAAGGCAGAGATTCACCTGCATCTGTTTTTTATCATACGCCTGTTCGTCAGGCAGCCTGTCAATCAAAGCCTCTGCCCTGTCGTATTCCCCCCGCCCCATATACCTTGAGGCGAGCATGTACTGCGCCTGGCTGCAGATTGCCGGATCTTCGCTTTCCGATGCCTTTTCATACAACTGTTCTATCTGCTCTTCATACCGTTCCGCCTCTTCCAGATCCCCGTTCATGACGAGTGCTCCATTCAACACCATAGCGCCGTTCAGCACCAGCCTGCCGCTGCCGGGATACTCCCTGATCTTCTCCATCAGAAACGCATAGGCGGCTTCAAACCCGCTGCCAAAGAATATGTCAGACACCTCATTGATTAGTGAAGCCGCTTCTGCCTCCGATAGGTTTTTATGGAAAGACAGCAGCGAGTTTATGTCTGTGTCCAGATATCTTGCGAGCACCGGAAGCAGCATGACATCGGGACAGCTCACACCATTTTCCCATTTCGATACCGCCGCGACAGACACTCCCACGGCATCTGCCATCTGTTCCTGCGTATAGCAATGTACTTTTCTTAAATGTTGTATCGTTTTTCCTAATTGTTCTTTCATGCATCCACCTCCACCGTTCTGCCTGCTATCTTCATATTACAGCAAAGGCCGGCACATCCGCAATGGACGTGTGTTCAACTGAAGGGGGCATTTTTTCAACTATCCTTCAATATGTATGTGCAAAATGCTAAACTGCCTGTACCGACTGCCTGTCCAGTTCTGCACCAAACTCTTCCGCCGGCATAGGTTTATAATAGTAATAGCCTTGTATATAGTCGCAGCCACACTCTTTCAGAAAGGCAACCTGGCTCTCCGTTTCAATCCCTTCCGCTACCGCCTTGATATTCAGCTGGTATATCATATGCAGCACTTCTTTCACTATAATCTGTTCCTTTTTTAAATCCTTGCTTTCTCTAAAGAACAGTGCATCCAGTTTCAATGTATCAATATCGAGGTTCTTCAGCATTCCAAGGGATGAATACCCTGTTCCAAAGTCGTCCATAGAACAGAGGAATCCATTTTCATGCAGATCTTTTACTATCTGGGTCATATACTTTTCGTTCTCACATGCCACCGTCTCTGTAAATTCAATCTCCAGCATGTTGTCAGGAATGCCATAGCGCTCTTTTATCTCTTTATATGCATCGATAAAGTCCGCGGTGTAGAACGTAAGCTTTGATACATTGACCGACACCGGAACGACCGCCCGTCCTTTTTCATACCGCTCATGCATCAGCCGGCACACTGACTCGAATACATACTGGTCCAGCTTTCTTATGCTGTGGTTCTTTTCAAACAGCGTGATAAATTCTCCCGGCGTAATGAACTCGCCGTCAGCCGTTATCCACCGTATGAGCGCTTCCGCTCCTTCTATCCTCCCCTCAAATGGGGAGACCTTCGGCTGCAGATAGACACGGAACTCCCCTGTGTCAAGACCTTTCTGCAGACGGTCCGTCAGATATATCTCCCGGAACATCTTCTGCCTGATGCTGTCATCATAAAAGGCATAATGTACATCCGGCTTGTTCTTTATCGTCTTCTGCGCATAGTTGGCCCGATTGATCAGCCCGTTTATGTCTAACTGTTCTATGACGTCTTCCCTGCAGCAGAAACCACATGCAATCGTTATCGAATGCTTGTCCGGCAGGACATCCAGATTCATAAAGCGGCGGTCCAGCTCCTTCTGTTCTTCCAACATGAGCTCTTTGTCTTCATAAAAACGCAGCAAGACAAAACGGTCCGCCATCACCCGGGCTAAAAGCTCTCCTTTTCCGAGCGATGCAGTCATCACTTCCGCATACTTCTGGAGGATAGCGTCCCCCACCTCATATCCAAACACATCGTTGATGTATTTGAAATTTTCAAAATCAATATATAGAATGGCTGCCCGGGCATCTGTGCTGTCAAGCATCTTCTGGGCATCTGTATAGAAGCGCTCCGTTGTCAACGCACCTGTAAGCTTGTCACGTCCCGCCATATCTGCCAGCGTCTCTGTCTTTTTACGTAGCCTGAAATATTCCCGCACGTAATATCCTATGATGACTATGCTGATCAGAAAGCAGAAAATACCCATAACGATGAGCTGTCTGGCCAGCGATGCCGAACGCATTCCCGAATACTTTTCTATGGAAAATACTGTATCGTTTGCTATATCAAACAATTCCTCGCTTGAAGCAAGAAGCTTTTCTTTGTCATGCCCGCTTCTCACTTCGGCTATTTCCGTCTTAATCTGTTCCCATCTTTCCCCGAGCTTTTCCAGATTATCATTAAACGCTCCATAGCCGGTCCTCTCAAGTCCATATTCGCCTTCTCCGGTCAAAAGCTCATCCATGATACTGCTCACATAATTGATGAGATTATCGTCCGGCATATCGTTCGTCTCCAGCTTTATCACCCGCTGGGATGCCCCCCGCACGATTCCGACATAGTTGATCAGCCTGCCGTAATTTTCAATATCCGACATCGATCTCGCAGATAAAAAACTCATGATGAGAATGACTGCTACAATAAGCGGAAACCCCAATTTAACTATTTTCTTCATAATCCTGCTCCACATCTGCCCTTAAAAACTATATTTTATTATATCAATGCAAAACTCTATACACATTCTATCACAAAACTACCAGATGTGGGCATATTTTACTGTCTATTTTTCAGGATATCATTTATAACTGGACGATTCGGTGTCACGCCTTTTTACCGGGTGGCGGATTACGGTCCGCAGGCGTTCCGGCTTCGTCCGCCTCGGGTCACCGAGATAGATCTCATGATGGCGGCGTTCTTCCCCTATGTCGCATATATATCCGCTTTCCTCGATGAACTTTCCTAACTTCTCTATCGTAGCCGGTTCATCGTCGTATGGGCCGATGTGCATGACCTGGCAGCAGAGGCCTTCCGTATATGTTACAAGCCTCGTCGATGAAAGGTCTATGTCGGGATGCTTCTTCCTCAGGCTCTCTTTTGCCCATTCAAATACGTCCGGCGTAACAAATTCAGGCTGCCGGATCATAGATATCCATCGAAACTTGTCCTTTTGTCCGGCCAGTCCCATAGTTCCCAGATACCTATCCCCATCCATCCACCAGAGGCCTTCCAGCGGCGGCACGACATATTCAAAATATCCCTTTGGCTGGCTGCCGCTCATCTTGCTCATCTTGATGCCAAAGGAAAGACCGTATAACACCTCCATCGCATTCTTATAGCTTTGGGCCGTGTTCGGATCCCCTTCCCCTTCTACCTGTATGAAAACCATCTCTGGCACATCGATAACCATAGGTTTTGTCTTTGGAAGATACAGATCCTTATATTCTTTTTTGTAATCCAGCTTCGTTACCTTCTCTTTATCCATTCTTCTTCCTCTCTGCCTTTTTCTTTTTCGGCTTTGGTTCCGGCAGTTCCTTATACGTCTCTGCCGCCAATATGCACAGGCGCTCGCTGTCATCAATGTCTTCTACGAGAAAATATGGTTTTGCTCCCTCGTAAGGCGGCACTTCCTCCAGCTCCGGCCAGATATTCCTCCCTGCTTCTGTAATCTTGACGAAGAACTGGTCGTCACAGATCAGTGCAAATATCTTCCCGTCACAGTACATGCCATACTCCCCGAACATCTTCCGGTAAGTAATCTCTCCCGCGCCTGCAAGCTGGTCCGCGATATACGCTACAAATTCTTTGCTTGAAGCCATCTTCAATCCCCCCTTTAACTTGTCTGTGGTAACAGAATAGCACGTGAATCACGACATCTGTATGTCATGATTATAAATATGCTTTGTCCGACATGCAACCCTCCAATTTTATACAGCTTGATTTGCCGCTTGTTTTATTTCTCCACCTACTTTATAATATAATAGATTCTGAACAGAAAGGATTGTTTATATGAAAGTATGCGAACTATTCGCAGGTGTCGGCGGTTTCCGGTATGGACTGGAGCGTTATTCCGATGAGTTTGAAACCGTGTTCTTCAACCAGTGGGAGCCTTCTTATAAAAGCCAATTTGCATATGAGTGCTATATAAAGCACTACCCGTTAGATACCATCGCCGAAGACCTGCGTCCGTACACCAACCTTGATATACATCAGGTCCCCAAGGACAAGCTGCCGGACTTCGACCTGCTTGTAGGGGGATTCCCCTGCCAGAACTATTCCGTGGCAGGCCCGAAATCTTCAAAGGGCATAGAGGGTACAAAGGGAATCCTCTGGTGGGATATCCGGTCGACTCTGGAGGCAAAATCGCCTTCCTATGTCCTGCTCGAAAATGTAGACCGGCTGCTGAAATCACCTGCCTCGCAGAGAGGGCGCGACTTCGGTGTCATCCTGAAATGCTTCGATGAATTGGACTATGATGTCCAATGGCGTGTCATCAATGCCGCTGAATATGGAAAGCCGCAGAAGAGGCGCCGTACGTTTATCTTCGCGTATAAGAATCATTTACGGTATGCCGGGGGAAATCCTGATTTTTTTGGCGGCATTTTCCCCTGCACCTATGAGGAAAAGACGTGTAAGCAGGCTACGGTAAGAGATCTTGACATCTCACAAATCAGCGAATCTTTTGCTTTCACGTTTGAAACGGCCGGCCATATGGCAGATGGAATCATCACGACGAAAAAGGCGGCTGCGGTGAAAGCCGATAATGACCGCATCCTCGGGTCTATACTCGTACCTGCACCGGACGACAGTTATAATATCAAAAACGAAGCTCCGTGGATCGAAGCAAAGCAGTCCAAGAAAAAGGAACGGACGACAAAGGAAGGATTTACCTATATCTTTTCTGAGGGTACCTGCCCGTATCCTGATAACGAGGCTGTTCCTGCCAGGACGATGCTGACAAGCGAAGGTAGCGTGAACCGCTCCTCCCACGTCGTACTGGATCCGGCCACGGGACAGAAACGGATCCTGCTCCCCCTTGAAGCAGAACGGATCCAGACCTTCCCTGACGACTGGACGAAGCATGGTATACAGATGCTTGAGGATGGCAGTACGGTAGAGACGACCTTAAGCAACCGGCAGCGCTACTTCCTGATGGGAAATGCACTTGTCACCGAACTTGTCACCGATATGGCACCAGAAATTCTAAGAATATACCATGATACCAGGGTCAAAAGGTCAGGCGTTTCATGCAAGCATGAAAATGCGGAGTAATCCGTAGGTATCAAGGGGGCAAATACCTTTTGACCTCAATATCATACCATGAAGATAACATACATTAAACGCAGGCGAAGCGGTCCGGCCCATATGGGCCGGACCGCTTCGCCGTACACCGCCGGATGACCTTAAGCTTACACGGCTAGATTTCCAGCTGCTCCAGCAGATAGCTGTTATTGATCCAAAAGCTCTGCCTTGTCATACACTCGCCGCTTGGAAGCTCATCCGCATCCCTCTCGATATTGCCTGAGGCAAATCCGTTCAGCTTATATGCGCTTTTCGCCGCATGGGGCCTGACATGGATTATTCGGTTGTCCTTCTTGGCGGGAAGGTTATTGTGGATGATATGTCCTGTTTTCGTAGGTGATATATGAAAGCTCACACCGTTCATAATTCTTTCTTTTACCCTTTCCCACCCGTCTCTGACCGTTTCGTTCAAATCATGGTACGGCATATTCCAGAACTGGCACTTATGCAGATAGTATACATCTCCTGCCTTTTTAAAGATGACAAAGAAAAACCGCGTCTCGTCAAAATACCTGAATATGTCTGAATCTTCCCACGTCTGTTCGGCCAGCTCCTTAAATTTAAAAGGAGGAAAAGACATGCTCTCTTTCATCGTATTGTTTTCTTCCAGGCGTATCACCTTGACCGCGATGTTGGCTTTCTGGAATTCTTCTGCGTGATTACCTCTGATGCCAAGCATCCGGTACGCCAGATCATACCACTGCGCCTTATTATTGTTGTATTCTCTGCCGTACAGGCCGCACAGCTCTTTGTCACTTGCTCCATAATGACATGCAATGCGGGACGTGATGACTTCTTCAAAAGTTCTCCCTGCCAGTTCCTCTGCATCACGAATCAGTGGTTCATATGTGGTCCTTCCCGGCATGATATACGTGTGCAGTATATAATCCATGTACTGCCTCTTGAAGCAGAATGCCCTTTTTCTTGCGGGCGTATATGGCGGATAGAACTGGGGGCGCATGCTGGAAGCCGCCGTCGCACCTTTCGTACAAGCCCCGAGATAGAGCGTATCGCTCTCGCTGAGCTCATCGGCTTTTCCCGCTTCCATCTTCTGAATAATCCTGTCATAGTCCTGCACGATAATCGGCATATCCTGCCGGGCCGGTGATACCATATTTGCAAATGTAATCTTATACAGCGTATTGTACGCCAGCTTCTTATCTCTCTCGTAATATACGAGCAGGATCCTGCGGCACTTCTCCCACACATGAGACTGATAAAAATCTTTCTCCACAGGGCCCTCGTAGGAAATCATCGTCAGGACAAGGCGCTCTCCTGCAGATATGCTGCCGTTCTTCAGCACATCATAACAGGTAACTTTCAGCTCGACTCCCGCCTCCGGGAAGTCGGCTTCCTGGTCACTGTTCGCCTTATAACCGAAGTATTTCTCCTCCAACAGGTTACCCAGCTTTCCCTTCTGGTTCGGATTGCTGTAATCAATCTTGCTGTCCTTCACGGCAAAGTCCAGATACCGGCTTTCCTCCAGTACCTGGCCGAACGTCTTGCCTGCCAGCCCCTTAGCGTAGGCCTCGATAGAAGCCGGATCCGTCTTATCATATGGCAGCATATCTTATCCCTTTCTCACATTTCATCCAGTTCAACCTCTTGTAAACGGTCTTCAAATATAGTTTCCTCAATTACTCTTATACACGCTTCCGTATTCTTAAGAATATCTTTTCCCCAGAAATGTATCACCGTCCAACCCATGAACAGCAGCTTTTTGTCCACCTCATCGTCTCGTTCTATATTTCTGGATATTTTCCTGACCCAGTAGCCAGGATTATTCCCCCTCTCAAGCTTCGGCCGAAGGACGAGCCAGTCCTTTCCGTGAAAGAACTCGCTGTCACAGAAGATGCAGATATGATATTTCGTGAGGACGATATCAGGAGAACCTGGCAGCTCTTTATAGTTCTTCCGGTATCTATATCCCTTGTTCCACAGCGCTTTTCTGAGCTTCACTTCGATACTGGTGTCTTGCCTGTGGATACGGCTCATCGTCTTGCTCCGCTGCTCCTTCGTCATAACATCCGTCATTATTATCACCAACCTTCATATCCGCCTTCATATGGCAGAACTTACAACCTGAGTCTCAGCCAGTCTCTATAATACGCCAGCTCTTCCTTCGTGTGGAACCAGTGCTCTCCTCCCGGCTGTACTTCCAGATGGCAATGATTCTTCTTGGCAAATGCGCTTACGTATTCATATTCGCAGATATTGTCATGTTCCCCGTACAGGATAGACGTTGGATGGTTCCACGACAGGACGGGATGTTCTTTAATATTACAGTAATAGTCCCAGATAAGCGGTTCGAAGGGCGTCTCTATTACCTTCTCTTCCCGTAGCCGTTCCTCAGACACTTGAAACTGTCTCATCGTGTTCTGAATCACACGTTCCATATCCGTCACCGGTGATAAGAACAGTGCACATTCTATCTTCTCCTGCCCGTAAGCCAGAAGGCTGAAGTAAGCGCCCATGCTGCATCCGAAGACGCTTATATGGTCCGCCCTCTTCCTTGCATGCTCCATAACCTTTGCCAGTTCCCGCACGCACTGCTGCACCATGCAATGTCTTGTCTCATATACGCGCTCGCCATGCCGGGGGAAATCAAAGCTTAACACCTGATACCCCAAGGTCTGCGCTTCCTCTGCCAGTATCCATATGCAGTCATCGATTTTGGACGAATGGCTTCCATGCGCCGCTATCATCCACTTGCTGCTTTCTTTTCCCCACAGAATCGCAGGGATGCCATCTATTCTGAATTTCTCTGTTATCATGTCATTCTCCTTTAAAACGGAGATGTCCTCCGCACCCAACCATTGTTCCTATGCATTAACATCATATAGCCTCCTTTCCTCTTTATGCAGGCAGCGCCGGGGCATTATCTGCCCCGGTGCTTTTCCTTCTTCTTCTGCTGCTTCAACTCAAACTTACGCAGTTTTTCGACTTCTCTGTGCTCTTTAACCGATCCCCTCCGCTCTGTTTTCATCTGCTCATGCTGCAGCTGTAATGCCTGTTGGGATTTGGTCCCCGTCCCCCAGTCTTCCATCTGCTTACGCACCTTGCGCTGCATCCGCTTCGGGTTCACATGCAGCTCCTTGACAGCCGTCTCCACAGCCGGACTGAATCGCAGCCTGTAGTAATTCTCAAGTAAGAATCCATATACCTCGTAGGACTTCGGCTCCGGCCCGAATGTAACCTTGCTGGCCGACAGCCCTTCCTCTGTGGTTCTCTCCACCACCCCGACCCAGAATGGATCCTCGAAATACACACATACTGATACCGATACTCTGTCCATGATGATTCCTCCTTAATATATTTTCACAGACAAAGAATGGACGACCTAAGGAGGAAGGTTACTGATATCCTGCCGGATATGCCTGGACTACCAACCAGACTGTGTTTTTATCTCTGCTACTTTAATGCTAATCTCTTTCCGGTCCCCTGTCAAGATTGGCTCTTTGTTTATTGGGCTGCCGCCGCTGTTATTTCGTATTGGCTGCCAAATTCTCCAGCCGCGCATGAATCTATCTGTAAACGAAAAGCGGCGGCCTTGCTATTACCAAGGCCGCCGCCAAACAGATTCACAGACGCTTCAAGACTATTTATATTCCGCATGCTGCCGTCTGTAGGAATCATTATCCTTTGCTCTGAGTTCGTTTTCTATTTGTTGTAATTGTCTTTCCAGTTTATACTGACGCTCTGTATTATCTTCCGCCTTAATTATCTGCTGCTCAATTTGTGCTTTCTTCTCTTTTAAGCTTTTGATTTCAGCGTCTACCTTATCTGTATTTACCGTACATACCATCTCTGATTTTACATCAGGCAGAGAGTCCTTTTCCTCTTTTGGCATGCCTTCTTCCTCATGTATGTATTCATCGAATCTTGGAGACGGCGTATCAGTTCCCGGTGTAAGTTCAGCTCCTGTCTCCACCGGTTCCGCCTGCGCTGCCTCCTGCGTCTTCTCTTGCCGCTTAGGAGCAGGCATTTCTTTTCCCTTTGTATAATTTGTATAAGCAGTTGGCGTTACATCAGTTATCATGTCAATATCCTCCTTTGCACTTCTTTTGCCCATGAGTTCATTGTAGAGGTATCGACAACAATTTCAATCATTATGTAATGAAATGTCTTCTGGTCGTATTGAGATGTTTAACAAGATACTTAATACAAACTTTCCTTCTTTTCTTTCCACCGTCATAAATCCTCCATATTTTTCGGAGACTGTCTTTATATTGCTCAATCCGATTCCGAAGCCAGGCACAGGCAGCCGCTCTTTTCGGCAAGTATTTTCAAATTCCATCATATAAAAATCACCTTGCCGCTCGCCGGCAATATGTATCATGCCCGGTGCATCTGCCTTCTTACACGCTTGTATGGCATTATCAAGTGCATTTGCAAAGATGACGCACCAGTCCAAATCCGTGACCACACAGGTGGATGGAAGCGCAAGAGAGACGTCGAGCTTGATTGTATTCGCCTTGCATAACGCCAATTTATTCTCCAGCAGAATATCCACCACTGGATTGCCGGTCGTAAAAGGAAACGATAATTCACCTGTTGCCGCATCTAGTTTTTGTAAATATGTCTGTGCCTGCCCGATGTTTCCAGCCTTCAAAAAACCATCCAATACCGTCAGATGATTTTTAACGTCATGCCGGAATGCCCTTGTGTTTTCGTATCGCGCCTGTGCCTCCACAACATAGGACTTTTGCGCACGGGTTTCCTGCATCAGCGAAGCCAGCGCGGATTCTGTCTGAAACCCATCATAGACACGTCGGTAAGCATAGAGGGAGCTGAACATCACCATGATTCCAAGTAGTTGTAATATCAGCATAGTAAGGTGCCTGTCCAATTCGGGCAGTGCGGGTATGGTCACGGTGTTTCCATAATTGGCGGATAGAAGATACATCTCTACTGCAAAGAGAAATATACCCGGTGGCAGAAGCAGCCAGATACAGTGTTCACTCTGACTCTGCCGTGGCAGAAAGCACTGATAAATAAGCCGGTAACAGCCATAGCATAATGCGAGAGGCAGAAGTATTGATAATATGATAACTGCATAGAACCAAAAGGAATGATCAAGCATAAGGGGTAAGACCAAAGATAACATCGGATTCATAATGCCAAACGAAACTTGCGATACGTATGCCGCCAGAACTGCCCATACGCCGGATACAGAACGGCTGCTTTTCAGCACAGAACGATTCACCAGGTACATAAGCAATATGTTGAGCAGATAACCCATGTCATGAAACGGCAGCATTGCGCTTATGCAGCAGACGCCATAAAAAAAAGAAAGGTAAATTGCAGACTGCCATATCTTTATGCGGACACCTGTAGCACGACAGACGAAAAAAAGCTGCAAGATGCCGATTCCGCATATATATATTACGTTGTATATGAAAAATTCAAACCAATCCACGGTATTGCCGCCTTTCTTTCATATGTAGCAAAAGAGCCTGTGCAAGTCCCTGTTCCCGCAGACGTGAAACAGGTATATCACCACCCTCCGACAATTGAACCCGTCCGTCACGACACCCGCGTACATAATCCAGATTGACGAGATAGCTTCTGTGACACCTGAAAAAACGGCTGTCCATCTGTTTTTCTAAATTATCAAACTTCTCGTAAAAGTCTATCGTCCCGCCACCTTGCTGATGCAGATATATCTTCCGACCTAATACTTCACAATATATAAGCTGGGAAAAAGGAATCACTTGACAGGTATTCCCTTTTCGAATCGTTAGCGTGTGTACGTCCTCCTGCAGCAGAGTATTCCTTGCTCTATCTAATGTGCGGCGAAAGCGGACTTCGTCCAGCGGCTTAAGAAGATAATCATATGGTTCTGCCTCAAACGAATCAAATACGTTATCTTTTAGAATGGTAATAAAAATGAGCAGCCCCTGGAATCCCCTCTGCCGTAAATACTTTGCAGTCTTCATACCATCTGGCTGCTCCATCTGAATGTCAAGAAATAAGATATCATATGCTAGTTTGCTCTCCAGAAGCGCCTTACCACTATCGAAACGTAGTATTTTATGCTCTATATGCCTTTCTTCTGCATATTTTGAAAGCCTGGACACAACATCATCCAGCATAAAAGGTTCGTCATCGCAAACGGCAAATACTATCATCTTGATTCCCTCGTCATCTATAAAACTTTCTATTTCCAGACAGCTTCTATGAGCTCCTGCAGGAACCTGACAAAGTCAGGGCCTGCCTCCGGCAGCGGCTTGTCATTGTCATATTGAAAATCATAGGCATAGCCAGCCACATTATCATCTGCTTCATTGCCCCATCTTGCATGCTCCATATGGCTTCTGCAGACAAGGAGCGTGGCACATGGCGTCTCCACCTTGCTCTTAAACTTGTCTATCTCTTCGCCCTCTCTTATATGGACGAAAAGAATCTGAGATTCGCTGTCCAGAAACTTTCGGTATTCCTCCACGAGGTATCTTGTAGGAAGGTCATTGTATTCCGTAAATACTTTCTTCAGGTCTGCCAGGAACTTTCTGGACCTGGCGTCCTTTTCCCCTTTCCAGCCGTATTCAGCCGCTATGTCCTTAATCGGGGTGATAGAAGATATATTCGTGACTTTAAAGGCCTCAGCCGCCAGATCGCACAGCGTGTCCTTACCTACCCCGCCATTTCCGTTAATAATGATGACTACTTTTCTCATACTGTCTGCTCCCTTGTCAATATCTTTTTATTATAAAGAATAATCAGGAAAAACACAAGCTGCAAGGTATATGGACGGTGGGTACAGATGCGAAGCTGTGATATACACGGTACGGCCCGGACAGCATCTGAAATATTCATACAACAAGCCACCAGGCAATATATTATATATGATATGAAACCGGGGCGGGATATTGTTGGCCTGCCTCATATATGGTTGGAGGGTCCTATGCAGAAAATCCGTAACAATACACTGAAAGACATCCTGTTCTACAATGACATTGCCGTCTTTACCTACAAGATAGACTACCCGTTCTTCCTCACTACGTGCAGCACCTCTGCTGCCCGCGGCATCAATGCGTATTATGCCGCCAAAGCAGAAAAGCTGGAACAATACTGCCGCACCGTGCTGTATGATGAAGCGGTAGAAAGCGCCCGCTATATACAGAAGAACAATCCTCCGTTTCACAGCTATGAGCTGGAGGAAGTGTACACGGTCACTTATAACGAGCGCTGCATCACAAGCCTCTATACCGAGCAGTATACGTACATGGGAGGAGCCCATGGCGCCACCGAACGGACATCCGACACGTGGGACTTCAGTTCAGGCCGCCGAATCGAGCTGTCCGATTTCTATCCCGAGAACCGTGATTATCCAGACCGCATAAAGGCTTGTATAGAGGAACAGACTGCCCAGAGGCTTAAGGCTGCCCCTTCGACCTATTTTGACAATTATCCCGAACTCATACGGCAGAACTTTCATAAGGACAACTTTTATATGAATGCCGACGGAATCGTCCTATACTTTCAGCAGTATGATATCGCTCCTTATTCCAGCGGACTGCCTGAATTCGAGCTGCACTTTAAGGATAGCAGTCCTCCTGTCTAGATAATGCTTTCAGCAGTAAATAAGTGTTCGATACTCTTATGTATCGCTCCCAGAACGCCTTCTTTGTTATCCAGCTCTGAGAGGACAATCTTCGGCGGAAACGGGATATGGTTGCCTAGCATGGAACGCCACGTGTCGATGAACACGTTGCCGAATGCTGTTCCCAGGCCGCCGGAGATGATGACCGCCTCCAGATCTAATGCAGCGCATAAATTAATCAATGTCACCCCGATATTGATTGATATTTCATCCAGAACCGAACGGACATACAAATCATCTGCCCGGTATCTTTCCACGAGCAGTTCCACTTCCTGCTGGAAGTTATCATGTGAGATAAACTTCTCTATCTTCTCTTTAGAGATAATACTTTCCAGCACGCCTACTTCTTCGAACGAATCCCTGAGCTTCATAGGCTCTGCCACCATGTATCCGATTTCTCCCGCGGCGTTATGGCTGCCGGAATATATCCTGCCGTTCAGGACGAGTGCCGAGCCGACCCCGACCCCATAGTTGATGACGATAAAGTTGCCATACCCTTTCCCGGCGCCCTCCGCCTGTTCTCCTATGGCACCCATATTGACACTGTTTTCAAGTATCAGCTCAGTTTCAAATTCTTCTTTAATCCTCTTTTTAAACTGTTTCAAATCTATATCCGGGAAATACGGAGCAAGCAGTATCGTGTCGCCTCTGATTACCCCCGGCAGACCGATTCCGATACAGAGGATATCCTTTTCCGTCTTTCCGCCTTCTGCGAGCGCCTGCCTGACAACGTCAACGACTGCATCATGCAGCTCTTGTGCATCCCCGCCAGAGACGGCGGGAGCTTTCACATAGCCCAATACCTTTCCCATCAGGTCGGCAACCATAGCCCGGATCCAAAACCTGCCGATGTCGACGCCGATGACAAATCCCATCTCCTCATTAAATGACAGAAGCATGGACTTTCGTCCCAGTGAGTTGTCGCCTTCTCCGGATTCCCTGACATGACCTTGTTCAATTAATATCTTCACATTTGCTGAAATCGCCGGAAAGCTCATTCCAAGCCTTCTGGCCAGATCGGCTTTGGACATACTTCCATTCAAGCGAAGGTAGTTCAGAATCAGCATTCTGTTCGCCTCGCCAAGATCTTCAGGTTTGCCTCCTTTTTTCATCTCATACCCTCCTGTTTAACGCCAATTATACCATGGTGCGGCCTGATTTACAACAATTCCCAGTTTACCCTCCGGTGTAGGAGAACTTCAGCCTGATCGTATGTTCATAAGTCTCATTTCTCCTGAGCACGGCCGGCGGGAACTGTCTGTAGTTTGGAGCCGCGGGATAGTACTGGGGCTCCAGGCACAACCCTCCCCGGAAGCCATAGCGGCATCCGCCTTTACCTGTTTCACCGCCGTTCAGATAGTTGCCGCTGTAAAACTGGAGGCCCGGAAGGTCGGAATACAGCTCCATCCGTACATCATTGCTGCTGCTTTCCAGCTCTGCAACTTTCCTTACCGTGCCCGCAGGCCCGCCGATATTCCAGTTGTGGTCATACCCTTCACTGATATCGAGCTGCTTATACGGCTGTCCGATTCGTTCACCAATTCTTGTCATGGTGAGAAAATCCATCGGTGTCCCGGACACATCCAGCACATTGCCATTGGGGCAGCAGTCCTCTGACAATTCAAGGAACTGGCTGCTGTAGATTTTCAGCCTGTGATTTTCTATGCTGCCGCTGTCATGCCCGTCAAGATTGTAATAGCTGTGGTTCGTCATGTTCAGCACCGTGTCCTTGTCACTGAGCGCACGGTGTATCATTATGACCTCATCATTGTCCGTCAGCTCATAGCTCGATTCTACTTCCAGATTCCCCGGAAAGCCTTCCTCTCCGTCTTCTATCAATGCATGAAATGTTACTTTATTGTTATCCTCATCAAGGCCGGCCGCAAAAAGGTGCTTGTCAAAGCCGCGTTTTCCCCCGTGGAGGGTATTTTCATGGTCGTTTTTAAACAAACGATACTGCCTTCCGTCCAGCCAGAAGCTCCCGCCTCGTATCTGTCCCGCATACCGGCCAATCGTCGCCCCCAGGTAGAGGCCTGTACGCTCATATCCGCCGGCGCTGTCAAATCCAAGCACTACATCCCTCGGCCGCCCGTCATTCTGGGGCAGCCGGACCGCCTGCAAGGCAGCCCCAAAGTCTGTGATGCTGACCGTCACATCGTTTTTATTTTTGAGCGTGTAGAGAAACGCATCCTGTCCGCCAGACAGCCTGCCAAACGGCCGGACTTTTATATGTGCCATATATCTTCCCCTCTTCCCAAATGTTATTTTGCTATTTAGATAAAATGATTTTCTGCAGTCCATCCATTTTTGCAGATCAGACCTTGAATCGTCATAGGGCTCACATGGAATGCGATGCTGTCCTCACATTCCACTGCCATCCCGGCGCAGATCGTTCCAAGCTCCGGCGCGCTTCTGAGTGTCGTTTCTCCGAACACGAGGTCGTTTCGTTCCTTCCGGAGTTCCATGCCCCGGGCAATACCGGCAAGGGCGCCGCCCAGAAATGCATCTCCGGCACCGGTCGTATTTATAGCGTTGCCAAGTAATGGGGGAATCCTTTCCACCGATTGGCTGGCGTAAGTATATGCCCCATCTCTGCCGCATGTCATCAGGATTGACAGACAAGGGTTCCAATTTCCCAACTTATCTGCCAGCTGCCTGAGCAGTATCTCCCCCGTCTCGCTGCTATGGGCGACTGCCTGTGCCTCTTCCAAGTTGACGGCAAGGATGTCCACATACCTGTATATGGATAGCTCTTCAAACTCCTCTGCCTCTGAAACAGGTACCGACAAGACGGTAAGGGCCCCCTTCATCTTTCCGGCTCTTACCATCTCTGCCCGGGAAGCAACCGGTACTTCCGGAATCGCACAGACGATTGTCCTTTCATCTACGCCAATCTGCATCATGGCGTTTTTAACATATTCCGGCGTGACGAGGCCCGAAGCGCTGTTGCCGGCTGTAAAGTTGCATGTCTCTCTGTCCGGATACTGCAGGCAGATGCTGATGGTCGTCGGATACTCCGGGCTTTGGGATATGTATGTTACATCCATGCCCTGCAGACGCATTTCCTCAATTATCGCGCTGCCGCTGCCATCGGCCCCGACATATCCGACGGGGTACACCGGTATCTTGTCCTTCAGCAGGGACGCTGTATAATACAGGACAATCTGTTGTTTGCAATAATCTTTTGCAGGGCTCAATGTTACGGAACGTGACTCGCTCCGTCCAAGAGGTTTCTGCTGGCTGCTCAGGAACAGCATGCCGGTGCCGATGCCTCCGGTCGCTATAATCTTGTCAAACTTCATATATCTCCCACCTTTACCCTTATTTACTGTTTACGGCTCTGAACTCCCACTCCGGGTGTTCACTGATGGGATGGGAGGCCGTCTCTTTCGTCGCTGTAATCAAGGCGTCTGGATGTTCCTGCAGGAGCGTCATCGGATATTCCACGGTCGGCTCCGAGAACAGTGCAACCCGCAGGGCAGTCTGCTTCCACGCTCCTGTGGCGGAATAGACTCTTATTTTCTTAGCCTTCATACACTCTTTGACCCCTAATGTAATAGACATAGGCGGCATGAACTGCCAGGCCCCTCCCAATCCCCTCTGGGACAGCGCAAGTATCGTATCGTTATTGTTGTTCTGTATCCTTGCGGTGGAATTACGCACATCGTCTAACGACACTTCTACATATGGATTGCGGTTCGCCTGGTTGAACGCGATGTGTCCGTCCTGGCCCCATCCTCCCAGCGTGTAATCGATCTCCACCTCAGAAATCATCCGGGACATCTCCTGCATATTATACGGGGTCAGATAATGCCGGTTTTCCGGCAGAACTTGCAGCTCCTCTTCTATGCCGCCATAGAAATACCGTTCCATGAAAGTACGGAAATTATTGGGGTCCTCTTTCGGCAGCAGTTTCCCTTCCCAGTCCAGGTTCTCATCCATGTGGTAGCAGACCATATTCCGCAGCGAAACATGTGCTTCATTCACCATATCGGTAAACGGCGCATACCATTCTTTCGGTCCGCACGGTACGATGAGCCGGAAGATGCGCTTCTCTTCGTTCGCTTTCTTTATCTCGTCCACCAAATCGCGGGCCATCACCGTTCCCAGTTCATCGGAATCCTTCACTATACGCAGGGGAACTTTCAAGTCCTCTCTCCCCGCCAGCTCTTTGGCCGGAATGCTGCACCATTTATATAAGTTTTTTAAATCCATATCTGCCACTCCTTATCTGCTTTTTTTCTTCGATATTACATCAAAGGCAACTGCGGCCAGGAGAACCAGCCCTTTGATTGCCTGCTGCCAGTTGGAATCTACACCCATGATGGACATGCCGTTATTGAGCAGACCCATAAATACGGCGCCGATTACGGCTCCCATCACCGTTCCCGTGCCACCGTAGGCCGAGGCCCCGCCGATGTAGCAGGAAGCAATGGCGTCCATCTCGTAGTTCTTGCCCGCTGTCGGCGCCGCCGAGTTAAATCTGGCCACACATACGAGTGCGGCGACAGCACTTAAAAATGCCATATTGGTAAATGCAAAGAACAGCACGCGGTTCGTATTGACCCCGCTCATCTTAGCCGCCTTCTCATTGCCGCCGACTGCATAAAGATAACGGCCGCCGACCGTCTTGGATGTGTAATACGTATAGACGCCGACGACTATCGCCAGGATGACGAGGATGGTCGGAAGCCCCTGGAACTGTGCCATACGGTAGGCTGCCAGAAGGATGACGAGACAGATGACAGCCGCCTTCCCGGCAGAGGGGGCCAGTCTGTCTACCGCATATCCCTTTTTCTGCCTGTTCCTGCGGCTGTTAATAAATACGAAGAGATAGGCCAGACACGCCAGCACAGCAGCCAGCATGCACGTCACGTTGATGCTGCCCCCGAAGGGATTCGCGATATAGCTGTTGAATATCATCTTAAATGCATCCGGAAACGGCGATATCGTCAGCCCGTCCAGGATAATGAGCGCCACGCCGCGCCAGAGGAGCATTCCTGCCAGGGTTACGATAAAGGACGGAATCCTGATATAAGCAATCCAAAAGCCCTGCCACATGCCTATCAAGATGCCAAGCACAAGGCAGATGACGATAACGAGTCCAAAATTCATCTTATATGTAACCATCAGCTTACCTGCCACAGCCCCTATGAATGCTACAACCGAGCCAACCGAAAGGTCGATATTGCCTCCGGTCAATATGCACATCAGCATGCCGACCGCCAGGATTACCACATGGCCGTTCTGTGCTATCAGATTTGTCACATTCTGAGAATCGAATAACACCCCGTTCGTTTTCCATCCGAAAAACAATGCGACTATGAGCAGAATAAATAACATTGTATTCTTCTTCAGTACCTCTTTTACACTATTCACCTTAATCCTCTCCTCCTTTACTGCTCCCCGCCCTGCTTCAATATGAGTGTCATGATTTTTTCCTGCGTCGCCTCTTCCCTGCCAAGCTCGCCTACGAACCTGCCCTGGTTCATGATATAGATCCGATCGCACATACCGAGGATTTCCGGTAGTTCAGAAGATATCATGACAATAGACTTCCCCTCTTTAGCCAGTGCGTTGATAATACTGTAGATCTCATATTTTGCGCCGACATCGATTCCCCTCGTCGGCTCGTCCAAAATCATAATATCCGGTTCCGTGAACATCCATTTTCCGAGCAGGACCTTCTGCTGGTTGCCTCCGCTTAAGTTGCCGACATTCTGTTCCACGGTAGGTGTCTTCGTCCGCAGCTTCTCTTTATACGTCTCAGCCACTTCATATTCTTTGTTCTTGTCAATGACTCCAAAACGGCTCACCTTATCCATCTTCGCAAGCGTCGTGTTCACCCGGATCGGGTTGCTTAATATGAGGCCGTTGCCTTTACGGTCTTCGGTAATATAAGCGAGCTTATTGTCTATCGCCTGCTGGACGGAATTCAGTTTCACTTTCCTGCCGGAAAGCGTCATCTCTCCGCTGATATTCACACCGTAGCTCCTGCCAAATACACTCATGGCAAATTCTGTACGCCCCGCTCCCATCAGGCCGGATATGCCGACTACCTCGCCGCGTCTGACATACATGCTTACGTTATCGACCACCTTCCTCTCCGGGGCAAGGGGATGGTGGACCGTCCAGTTTCTGATGTCCATGCTCACCTCGCCGATTGCCACATTCTCTCTTGCCGGAAACCGGTTTGTCAGTTCTCTTCCGACCATTCCCCTGATAATCTGGTCTTCATCGATGACGTGGGCCTCATTATCCAGCGTCTCTATCGTCATGCCGTCCCGCAGTACCGTAATCTTGTCCGCTGCATAGGCAATTTCATTCAGCTTATGGGATATGATGATGGAGGTCATCCCCTTCTTCTTCAGCGCCAGCAGCAGATCCAGCAGCTTTCTGGAATCCGACTCGTTCAAAGAAGCCGTCGGCTCATCCAAAATCAAAAGCTTGACGTCTTTTGCCAGTGCTTTGGCAATCTCCACGAGCTGCTGCTTGCCGACCCCGATATCTTTGACGAGCGTCTGCGGCGGCTCGGACAAGCCGACGGTCTTTAAAAGCTCTTCTGCCTGGCTGAACGTGGCGTTCCAGTTCACGTTGTATCGGCTGCCCCGTTCATTACCCAGAAACATGTTTTCTCCAATCGTCATATATGGCACGAGCGCCAGCTCCTGATGGATAATAACAATCCCTTTTCTTTCGCTGTCCTTGATCTTTTGAAATTCGCAGCGCTCCCCTTCATAGATGATTTTCCCTTCATAGCTTCCATATGGATACACCCCACTTAGAATGTTCATCAAGGTTGACTTTCCGGCCCCGTTCTCACCTACGAGCGCGTGTATCCCGCCTTCTTCCACCTGCAGGTTTACATCATCCAGAGCCTTGACTCCGGGAAAGGTTTTGGTAATCCCCTTCATCTCCATTAGTATTCTGCTCAAACTATCTCTTCCTTTCTAAAGGAGCTGCTGCATACCGCAGCCGCCCTGTCAGTCTGTAAATCTGCTATTGAAGCCTGTCCTCTGTATAATAGCCGGAATCTATGAGCACTTCTTTGTAGTTGTCGATATCGGCAACCTGTGGCTCACAGAGATAAGTCGGAATGATACCAGTGCCGTTATCATAGTCTTCCGTATTGTTAATCTCCGGCTCTTCGCCCTTCATGATGGCTTCCACCATGTCGGCCGTCACATTAGCCAGCTCTCTCGTATCCACAAAGACAGACATCGACTGCAGCCCCTTGATCATGTTTCTCACTGATGTAATCTCACAGTCCTGTCCGGTGATAATCGGAAAATCTTCCGCTGTGTAGCCTGCGGCAACCAGAGCGTTCGTTATGCCATTTGCCACGGAATCGTTGGATGACAGCACGGCATCCAGCTTCTCGCCTCCGGTATAACTCTTCGTGATGATGTTTTCCATCCGCTTCTGCGCCTCTTCTGTCGACCAGTTTGGTGTGGCACATGCGGCCAGCGATGCTTCTGTCCCGGACTTGATTAACAGCTTGCCTTCGTCTACGTATTTCTGCAAGATGGACATGGCACCGCCAAAGTAGAAATTCACATTGTTGTCATCGGTCGGCCCGGTGAACAACTCTATGTTAAACGGCCCGTCCTTATGTTCCAGGTCTAACTTATCCGCTATGTACTGTCCCTGCATAATTCCGATTTTCTCATTGTCAAAGGTTGCATAATACGTGACCGCATCTGTATTCATGATAAGCCGGTCATATGCGATGACCGGGATGTCGGCGGCTTTGGCCTTCTCCAGCACTTCCGAAAGGGCTCCGCCGTCGATAGAGGCGATAACGAGGATTCCGCATCCTCCCGTAATCATGTTCTCAATCTGTGAAGCCTGGACACCGATATCGTTATTGGCATATTGGATATCTACCGTGTAGCCCGCCTTTTCCATGGCCTCTTTCATGTAGGCGCCGTCTTCGCTCCAGCGCTGCAGATCCTTCGTCGGCATGGCAATGCCGACCTTCTTATTATCTTTCTTGCTGCCGCCCGAAGAACTTCCACTGCTGCCGGAATCTCCGCTTGTGCAGGCAGCGAGAGATAACATCATTGTCAAAACCAATAAAACCGCAATTACTTTCTTATAAATGTTCTTCATACCCTTCTCCTTTTAGAATAAATTAATGTTGTTTAAATACAATTACCGTTGTATGCCAAAATAGGCTGTTTTTGTAATGGATTTCTGCGGCATCCCCCTTTCTGGACTCTTAATTATGAAACAAACTTTGTAATTATTAAAGTTTATTTCATAATTATGGCAAAAAAATACCGTATTGATATCGTATTCGGCATGTTTTTGTGCTTCTATGCATTTTTATCTGCATATATTTATTAAAGTTAAATTAATTATATTTTATAAGTGGAGATTTGTCAACCAAATTTGTTACTATGTTATATATTTCCATAGAGAGGGAAGTGTGCAAGGGAAACGGAATGTTGTATTGCCTGGAAATGAAAGAAAGCTGGAAGATTCCATGGTAATGGAATCTTCCAGCTTTCTTAATTATAAAAGATTGCGTATATTCTTAGCATTTTGTCTTTCGTTTTATCAACGCATTTATCCAGAATTCCTGGTTCCGCTCTTTTCTTACATCCTCTGTTTTAAACAGCTTCATAATTGCCATATCCTTCAGCTCTTCAATAACTGTCCGTAATTGGGCTTCATCGTAATAGTTAAAATAAAGTCCGTCTTTGACTCCTTCACCGCTGCCATACTTCAATGATACATATAGAATCCCATCATCCTTCAACGCTCGTTTCACTTTTCCAAGCATCTCTGGCATGTATTTCTTTTCCATATGCACCAGCGACGCACACGCCCAGATGCCATCGTATTCCCGCTCATACGCCAATTCTTCTATCCTGCTGCAGATTACTTCTTGTCCGATATAATCGGATGCAAGCCTTGCAAGCGTCGGTGAACCATCTAGCGCTGTTACCTGATACCCGCGCCGGATGAAATAGTTGCTGTCCCTTCCGCTTCCACAGCCAAGGTCAAGAATCCTCCCCTGTGGTTTTACCAAGGAAAGAAAGGGCTGATACACCATCTGCATATCAGCCAAAACTGTTGTTTCAAAGAATGTCTCTGCATACTTCTCATAATAATCAATGCTTGTTCTTTTCATTTACATACCCAATTGCGAAATCCCATATGCTGTGCAGCCTGGTAAACCGGAAGGATAACTTCTTCCAGATTGCCGGTGAATTCCTGCCTGTCCAGTCCTTTACGGTACAGCTTCATCCGCACTTCCATGTTATTTACATGCTCTTTCTGCAACTTTTCAAATTCATTATGCACCTTTTCATATTCCCACATCTTCTGATAAGAATAATATTCTATTTCACTTAATAATGGGAAATATTTCTCCCAATCCGGCAGCTGATTGCTTTTTTGGCTGTTAATACTTCTCGTTGTCGGATGCAGGTTCCAGAATTCATCGTGCGCTACATAAGACCACGGGACAAAATGGTCAATGGAGATATCCTTTGCCGTAAGCAGCTGGCCAGAATATATTTCATGTACTGGACTAATTCCTATAAGCAGCTTCCAATACTTCTTTACCTTCTCCATCTGACGTTCCATCGGTGGCTCCAGCTTATTTACTATCCCCGGGACGCTTGGATTCCGCTTCTGCAGATATGTAATCAAGTTATAGCGGATCCACCCACACAATATCTGGTAATTACGCTTGATATATTCAGCCCACTCTTCTTTAATTTCTATCTGACTATTTAAGCCATCTATTTTTAAATAATAATAAATCAAATGCTTTTCCCGGTTTATCTTTTCGGCCAGTACCTTTTCAGATACCCTCCAGCCTACGCCGCTGAATCCTTCTATGAATGGCGCCTGCAACCGGTAGGGGACGTTGTCGGTCAATGTTTTCTTCATCTTCAGCAGTTTCTTGTCTTTACTTGCATCAAGGAACTGGATGATGTGCCCTTTCTTTTCATTTGATTTTAATCTTCCTGTGTTGAACACATGGTGTACCAATGCTTCCAAAGTGTCAGCCGGCCCTAAGTTCAGCTTATACTCCGAAACCATATACCATGCATCAGCTATCATCTCATTAATCAGTTCATTAAAGGAGATAATGATTTTTCCTTCCATTACTTTATTAATCAGCGCTTGGAACCAGAAGAGTTTGTAGCATTCACTCATTTTGCTGAAAAGACGGGATAATTGTTCAGTTTTTAATGTTGGGGCGGTTGGTAACTGCATGCTTCTTCCTCTTAGTATTTTGGCAGTATGTTTCTATAGTATCAATCAGAAGGCTGCTTTAAAATTATTCCTAAATAACGGAAAAGTCCCTCTTGATAATAATGAAACAGAATAGTACACTGTAGAATTTTTGTCTGCGCAAACGAACAAGAAAACTAATTAACAGTATTGACGGCACAAAATCCTCAATTTTTAACATATCTTCATCAAACAGCCACTTTAAGGCGAAAGCTCTTTATGAAGAGCCTAATGTATACACCCATGTATAATCGTATTACTATATGCACCAATAATTCTTTTAAAGAAAATATAGTATCCACAACTATGCTTCTTGATTTGACGAGGATTATCACTTCTTTATCTGCATCCCTGTTATAAAGTTTTGTATTACTATCGCAAAAATAAGTCTAACCAAATATGTCCTCACCCTCAGGAATACTATATCTAAGAACTGTAAGAACCACATTCCTGGCGAGCCTTACTAAATTCAGCCACATGGGTTGTAACTTTGCCTTCACGAAATACTTCGGCAAAAATTCATCCGCTTCCTTATCCATCTTTTCCATGCAAATAATCAGGGCAAGAGAACTCGATATTGGCCTCTTCTGGTTATTGTGCACCAGATACACACAAATGTCTAAGTCTATTTATCCTATAATTTGCACTCTAAATCTCTCTCAATGAATCATAAAATACGGATGTTTCACTTCTGATTCATCATTATGATAACTATCTTAGTTGTACATTACCAGTGTGGCATCTAAAACCATATCAAATGCAATTCTACTTTTTGGAAGGTCTGACACTTCTATAAACAAAACCTCTGTGTAGTATATTCAATCTCTCCGATATCTGTAACTAATTTAAGCGTTAATTAAACAAGGAAAAATCAACTTTTACCAAATAGTCATCCATATCCCCTATAACTGATTGTCTAGATTGTTTTTCACAATTCCCGTAAACAATCTGCTTCGCTTCATACTTAAGTCTCCTTGGCATCTCAGGTTACAGGCTCTGGAAATACATCATACTATTCTGTACTTGCGGCCAATCAATTTCTAGTCCCAGCCCCACTCTATAAGCAGTAAGCCTTCTAGTCAAACCAGACGATTTTACAAAACCCATCTTTTTAAGAAAAGATATTTCTGCTTGAAACGGCTTCCTTGTGCCCCCGGCACGAATTGACGACTTCTTAGATAAATGAAGCTTCGTAAATTCATCGTCAAGCCATAGCAAATAGTCCGTAGGCTCAAACTTATATTCTCCTGCATTCGGATTTTTTGTGGCAAATTCAAAAAGATTCTGATTGAATCTTTCCTCCGATAATTTGTAAATGTAATGTAACATCGCCCCATATTGCCCATTTTGAAGAACGGAGGCTTTCAATATCTCCAGCGGGATTCCCATGTATGCATTATCTATTCTCTCACATGCATCCACATATTTATATCCCAAATCCGTGAGTGTCCCATCAGGCGACAAGAAACCGATATGATATAATCCTGAATCTATAACCTCGCGATAACTATGAGCATCGCTACGTACTTTTCGGGCATATTCCTCCCAAGCATCACCTTCAACTTTTGAGCCAGCATTTAATGCATCAACTAACTTTTGCTTGATTGAATCAGTTCGGCCAAAGAATAGTTTCTGGTATTCGGTCTCGCTCTTTTTGATACGTGTAGATGTATCATTAACAGTGTATGGCATTCTTGCTTTATATATTGGCATCAAATTGTTCCAAAAATAATAATTGAACCACACATACCGCCAGGCTTTATCTGACACTTCATCACCTACAGTGTTCGACAAATACTTGAACTCATCTGCAGTTGAATCTATACGGTGGATTGCCGCTACCAGTTCAGGAGGTATATCAATATTTGCCAAATCCTCTGAGCTCGCTGTAACTACTTTTACGGCCTGACAGTATCTATAGAACGCATCCGGATGACTCATTCCTTCTCGCATATGCGCCCAAAGAGTAGTCACGCTTCCAGAAATCTTAGTTCCTGTCCCTGTCCTAGCTATTATCCTGCTAGACGGAAGTGAAACATCCCTAACGCATTTCAATTTTCCTAAGAAAGGTCTTGTAGCAGATAAATTAGGTTGCGAGTAAGTATATATCGATATTGGGATATCTGGAACTGTTGTATCAATCACACGTTTAATATGCCCTCCTGGATCCATATGCGAAGAAAACTTTTCAGGAACCACCATTACTGAAGCACGGTATCCTTTTTCGAGATAGGCAAGTGACTGCCCTAATGCAGTGAGAATTCCATGCACACCCTCATTTGGTCTTTTATATTCAAACGCAATGTTTATTTCGGGTACTGTGGTATTCTGTGCACTAATCACACCGTCAGCAAGCGGCCACTGGCGGCCTCCTTCACGCCCAGCAAACACTGACCAAGTTCCTGTAGTTCCCATATTCCCAAAATAAAAACCTTGATTTTTCATTATTAAATCTGCTACTTCTGAAGACGCATATGCTGCCTCTGTGTCATGGCTCATATTTACTCCTCCTCGCTTGACTCGATGTACTCTCTTATCTTTTTTATAAATGGCACAGCCATTTTAGGAGGTACAGCATTTCCCACCTGAATACACTGCTCCTGTCTTGTTCCAAAAAAGATATGGTCATCTGGAAATGTTTGAATTCTGGCAGCCTCCCTTGCAGTCAATGTTCGGTTAAGTGTGGGATGAATAGGAAATGCATTATGTCCTGGCACCATCGTAGTTGAAGGCTTCTTCCTATCAAGTCTCTTAAATACATGGCTGTAATTAGAAACAACTCCAGTTTTTGAATCTTTTCGCGTTGCAACTGCAAGTTCTGGAGGTAAATCATTCACGTTGAGTTTACTTCCTTCTTTAACATATCCAAATCTTCTAGCCACAATGGTTTTATGTGCAAGTGGAATATGATTGGGTACCTCATTTTCTTTGCCCACCAGATTCATAATAACATCACCTACTGTCATATATTCCGGTTTCAATCCAGATTCTTTGGAAAAATGCGTTGGGGCCGGCTTCTCAAAATCAATTCCCAAACGATTTCCAATCATAAACATTCTGTACCTCTCTTGAGGCACTCCGTAATCACAGGCACAGATTATCTCACACCATATATTTTCAAAGCCGATACTCCTGAATTGTTTTTTTACCTCTTCTACAAAAAGCCCCTTATCAAGGTTGGTAAATCCCTTCACATTTTCCATAAAGAAAAATTTAGGTTTCAACTCTTTTACAATTCTAATGTACTGATAGACCAGAAAATTTCTTGGGTCCTCATGAGGATCATATTCCTGTGTATTGATAAAGCGACGCTTGCCAAAAACCGAAAATCCCTGACACGGAGGTCCTCCTACTACAAGGTCAACCTCAGTATCTCCGATAACCTTTTTTATATCTTTTGTGGTCAATTCATTTATATCCTTTACGATTAAAGGCACATCCGGGAGGTTATGCTTGTGGGTTTCAGCAAAACGAGGATTGATTTCATTTGCCATTATTATCTTAAACCCACTATCCCTTAAGGCGATAGACAATCCCCCAGCACCTGAAAACAAATCAATCGCATTCATATAATCCACTATCCTTTGCTTTTTGTATTTCACTAAGAATAAAGTTGGCCAATTTTTCCGAAAACATTGGCGGCACCGCATTTCCTACTTGATGCCCTTGTTGTCTTCGGTTTCCCTCAAAGATAATCGAATCCGGAAAAGTCTGAATTCGGGCAGCTTCTCTAACAGTAAGGCTTCTATGCAACGTCGGATGAATCGGAAATGCATCATTTCCTGGCACCATAGTCAATGCCGGTCTCGTCCTGCTTAGCCGTTTATATGTATTGCCAAAGTTGCGCCTATACAATTCCGGAGGCAAATCATCTTCTGGCAATCTGCCACCTTCTGGTATAAGTTTATATCTAGCAATATTTTTCGCAGTATGCTTTAGCGCAACATGGTTTATAGCTGGTTTGTCTCCAAGTAGTTCCAAATCCTTAATGGCATCCCAACAATTATTCCACCCTGGAAGATCGTCATCAGGATTGTCCGAATGATCAGGTTCAGGAAATGACACTGGAAGCCCCACGCGATTACCTATAATGATTACTCGCTCCCTTATTTCTGGCACTCCATAATCTGCCATGTTAATAAGCTTATACTTGGCATCATATCCCGCATCTTCAAGCTGTTTCATTACATTCTTCAGATACTCTCCATTTTTCAATGTCAATATCCCTTTGACATTTTCCATTACAATAAACTTTGGACGAAAGTCTTTGATGAGATTCGCATAAACGAGCACTAAATCGTTCCTGGAATCATGTTTTGCCCTTTTTTCCGGATCCGAAGATACCCTTTTGCCAATCGTAGAAAAACCTTGGCAAGGCGGCCCCCCTATTACTACATCAAGTGTACCGTTGCCGATATATTGTTTTATCTCGTCTACAGTAATCTCTCTAATGTCCCTATTGATTATCGGAATATTAGGAAAGTTCCTCTTGTGAGTTTGCTCAACAAGATTATCATTATCAATGCATAGCTTTATATCGAAGCCTGCATTTTCAAAGCCGATATGCAGCCCTCCTGCGCCAGAAAACAAATCTATTGTCTTATAGCTCATTATCAATCCTCCAAAAATTTTTGACTGATACTAATATCAATCTTATTCTGCTCGCAAAAGTCATCTATCAGTCTCTTCGTTATATTTGACAATTTGCTTTTTTGCTACTCTTCTGTTGACAGTTGTAAATGAAACTCCCAGCGTTTTTGCAAATGTCTCTTGACTGAGCAGACTTTTGGAGCGAACTATTTTAATATCATTAGTTAAATTCATATTTTACCTCCATTTACATTACAAACATATAACAAAATTATAACATCCCTATTGCACTTCATCAAATTTTTTCTTCTGGTCCTATTAATGAAATTTTAAATTCCACCACACTAAAGGATGATAGAATTTACTCGAACTCTATCGTCCCCGGCGGCTTCCCAGTGCAATCATACAGCACCCGGTTCACATGCGCCACCTCATTCACAATCCGGCTCGTCACCTTCTGCAGCACGCTCCACGGTATCTCCGCAGCCTCCGCTGTCATGAAGTCGACCGTATTCACCGCCCGTAAGGCCACCGCATAGTCATACGTTCTCTCGTCGCCCATGACCCCGACGCTCCTCATATTTGTAAGTGCGGCAAAATACTGACCGATTCCTTTATCAAGTCCGGCGTTCTGAATCTCTTCCCGGTAGATTGCATCCGCATCCTGGACCATCTTCACCTTCTCGGCCGTCACTTCTCCCACTATGCGGACACCAAGTCCAGGCCCCGGGAACGGCTGGCGGAACACGAGGTACTCCGGTATCCCCATTTCCAGCCCGGCCTTGCGGACCTCATCCTTGAAAAGATCTCTGAGCGGCTCGATAATCTCCTTAAAATCCACATAATCTGGCAGGCCTCCCACGTTGTGATGGGATTTGATGACGGCGGATTCTCCGCCGAGGCCGCTTTCTACTATATCCGGGTATATCGTCCCCTGTACGAGGAAATCCACAGCTCCGATTTTCTTCGCCTCCTCCTCAAACACGCGGATGAATTCCTCACCGATAATCTTCCGTTTCTCTTCCGGCTCTGTCACGCCGGCAAGCTTTTCGTAGAATCTCTGCTGTGCATTGACGCGCACGAAGTTGAGGTCATAATTGCCCTCCGGCCCGAAGACTTCTTCTACCTCGTCGCCTTCATTTTTCCGGAGCAGGCCGTGATCTACGAACACGCATGTGAGCTGGCTTCCGATTGCCTTGGAGAGCATGACTGCTGCCACAGAGGAATCCACGCCGCCGGAGAGGGCGCAGAGCACCTTGCCGTCCCCTACTTTTTCACGGATAGACCTGATAGACTCTTCCACGAAAGAGTCCATCCTCCAGTCACCGGCGCATCCGCACACGCCGTGTACGAAATTGGACAGCATCTTCGTGCCTTCTGCCGTGTGGAGTACTTCCGGGTGATACTGGATAGCATAGAGCCTCTTCGCCCCGTTCTCTGCCGCGGCCACGGGACAGTCCGCCGTATGGGCCGTAACCTCGAATCCGGGCGCGGCCTTCGAGATAGAGTCAAAATGGCTCATCCAGCATATGGTCGGGGAAACGACTTCCTCAAATATTTTTGACTCCAGCTTATCTATCATAACTTCCGTCTTACCGTACTCCCTGACATCCGCCCTCTCTACCCTGCCGCCAAGCAGATGCATCATGAGCTGTGCGCCGTAGCAGAGGCCGAGCACTGGTATCCCGAGCTCGAACAGCTCTCTGCTGTAAGTCGGCGAGTCCGCCTCATAGCAGCTGTTCGGACCGCCCGTCAGGATGATGCCCATCGGATCCAGTTCCTTAATCTTCTCAATCTCTGTTTTATAAGAATAGATTTCACAATATACATTGCACTCTCTGACGCGGCGGGCTACAAGCTGGTTGTACTGGCCGCCGAAATCTATCACGATTACCAAATCTCTCTTCACAAGAAGTTCCTCCTATGTCTAAACTATTTTTCAATTATATACGAGCACCCTTGCATTTACAAGGGTAACCTGTAACTTTGGGCGATTATACGATTGCTTTTTTCTTCCAGCTCCCCCGGATGTACCGTATGACAAAGCAGACCGCGCGGAATATCCAGTCGATGATCATCGCCACCCAGATGCCGAATACGCCAAGTCCCAGGTATTTGCCGAGAATATAGCTGAAGATGATACGGAATATCCACATGGACAGGATGGAAATGTACATACAGGCCTTTGCGTCCCCCGATGCCCGGAACGTAGCGGGCAGAATGAAGGATACAGGCCATATGAAGATAGCGCTGATTCCGTGGAAATACAAGATCTGCCTCGTGACTCCCGCCGTTATGTCTGACAGATGGTATGCTTTCAAAATGAATGCAAGTATGAGGAAAATGGCCCCCACTGTCACCACCATGCAGACATGGGTAATCAGTATGAGCTTCTTATTATAATAGCGGACCTGTTCATAGTCGCCTGCACCTACGCAGCGCGCGATGACCGTCGTAGCCGCAAGTGTCATCGCCATGCCCGGAAGTATCTGGAACAGCGCCACGGCATTGGATACCGCGTTGGCAGCAATAGCATATGTGCCGAACGTCGATACGAGGCTCAGCACGAGTATCTTGCCGAGCTGGAACATGCTGTTCTCAAGCCCGTTAGGGATGCCGATGCTTAATATCTTCTTGACGAGCCGCCAGTCGGGACGGTAACGCAGCGTCTTTTCAACGTGCAGCGTCCTCTTCTTATTCACAAGCAGCGCCATGATGAGCACCGCCGCCACGATACGGGACACGAGCGTCGGGATGGCAACACCTTCCGTCCCCCTGTGGAAGCCGTAGATCAGCACGGCATTTCCCGTTACATTGATTATGTTCATTACGATGGAGACCTGCATAGACACCTTGGAATTGCCCATGGCCCGGAAGATAGCTGCCCCGCCGTTGTACAGCGCCATGAACGGAATGGACGCGGTCACGATCATCAGATATGTATTGGCATGGCCCATGACGTCCTGCTCAATCTTTCCGAAGACGCCGTGCAGTATGACATATTTGCACGCGTACACGACTATCGTTATGGCGACCGCGCTGATCGTGATGAACCATACAAGCTGTGTCGCTGCCTTGCACGCCTGCTTTTCATTTTTCTGTCCAAGGTACTGTCCGGCTACGACCGCCCCGCCCGTCGCCAGTGCTCCGAAGAGGTTGATGAGCAGCACCATTATCTGGTCTACGAGAGATACGCCCGACACGGCCGGTTCGCCCACGCTTGCAATCATAATAGAATCCGCCATGCCGACGAGCACTGCAAGAAGCTGCTCGACGATAAGCGGAAGAATCAATGCCAGAAGCGTCTTGTTGTCAAAAAGATATCCGCTCCTGTCTGTCTTTACTTTATGTTCCATAATAAAAAAACTCCTCACCGTACATCCTGTCTGGCATAAACTGCCGGACAGATATATACTTACCAGACATTTACAGTCCGGTAACTATATATTATACGCCGAGGGGTTTCCTCCTTCAAGTGCTATATTACGCTGCGATGTATTTTTCGATGTCATGCCACAGCTCGTCACAGCTGTCATGATACACTTGCAGCTCAATCTTATTCTTTAGTCCGAGATTCATAAGTCCTAAGATAGACTTTGCGTCTACGATGAATCTGCCGCGCTTCATATCCATGTCAAAAGGATACTTGCCCACCTTGTTAACAAAGTCTAAGACATCGTCAGGTCTTTCAAATACCACTGTCTTTCTACTCATAATAATCTCTCCTTACCTTTTTAATCTATGCTCACAGAACGGTGAATGTTCAATAAGCTTTTCAATATCTAGTCCATATGTTCTATTTTATTATTGCCATGTTACCATATATTGTTTCATTAAAAAGGGGGAAATTTTTCAAAAAGGTGGAAATTTTTAGCAGGATTTGTCCAGATTTCGACATTTTTCTTCCTTAATTATTCAGCTTTCGGTATTCCGCAGGCGTCACTCCTACTTCTTCTTTGAATACCTTGCTCATATATTTTGGATCCGTATAGCCGGCCAGGTCTGCTATCTGGTTCAGCTTCAGGGGTGTTTGGAGAAGCAGCTCTTTCACTTTTTCTATCCGGAATCCGCGGATTGTCTCTGTAAATGTCCTGCCCGTCTCTTTTTTAAACTGGGCGCTTAAGTATTCCTCCGAAACGCACAGCTTACGTGCAATCTCTTCCAGCGTGATCCCCTGGTTATAGTATTCCTGTATGAGCTGCGCCGCACGCTGCACCATAAGGCTTGTGGCCTCCTCTTCCCGGTGGAACCTGAGCCCTTCAAAGAACTGGCGGTATGCCTCACCTATCTGTTCCCACGTATAAGCGCGAGTAATCCTGTTCATGATATCCTGGGTCGATATGTCCTCCGACACCTTGCCCGCCTCCTTGGCGGTATGATACACTGCCATGCAGTAACGGATACAGGCTTCCTTAATCTCTTTTGGAAAGTGGATAGCCGCCAGGAAGTATTCTCTGAGCCGCTTCGTGCAGGCGTCAAACTCCACCTTGTTGTTAGAGACGACCGCCTGTCTGGCCTGTGTCTCTATGTCCATCGGATACTTGACCGGCACAGGTTCCGTCTGGCCTATCCGCATTTCGCTTATGAGCGTTTCCCGCCCAAAGACGAGATTCCATTCCAGGGCTTCCCTCATCTTCGCCAGTGTCGGATTCACTTCCGCCAGACCTTCGCATGACTGCCAGACGGCAGTGATGCTGCCCTTAACCTGTCCGCAGAGCATGGGCATGACAGTTTTTTGAAAATACTGCCGCAGCTCCTCCCTGTCCTCCAGCTTATAGAGGAGCATGATGACGCTTTCTCTCTCCTCAAATTCCAGCAGGCAGGAAGAGAACGTCCCCTTATGGATTCCCGTCTCTTCCAGCAGCGACCGGACCGTATCATGGTAGACGGCGTAGCAGCCGCCGAGCTTGACGAGCAGAATCGTAATCTCCTCATCCGGTGCGATACGGAAGTGTTCTTCCAATGTGATATCCGTCTGTCTGTCAGATCTAAACTGCCCCGTCGCGCTGCGGTAAAATATATTTTCCAGCGTGAAGAACTCCTCCTTGCTCTGCTGCTCTATGAGCGTTTTCTCCACCTGTTCCAGCGCCCGCTTCAGCTCCGGTATCTTGATCGGCTTAAGCAGATAGTTCTCAATTCCAAGCTCAATCGCTATCTTGGCATAAGAGAAGTCAGAATATGCAGACAAGACCATGGCTTTGCAGTTCATCCCCTTTTCCCGGACTTTGGCAAGCATCGTAAGCCCGTCCATATCCGGCATATGTATATCCATGATGACGAGATCAGGTTTTACCCGCTCAATCAGCTCCAGCCCCTGCAATCCGTTTTCTGCCGTACCCGCAAGCTCATATTCGGGATTAATCTTCTCCAGCAGCCTGCTCATGCCGTTCCTGATTGGCGCCTCGTCTTCTACCACTACAATTCTCATGCCCGTGTTCCTCCTTCCCCGGCGGGTACCGCCGGAATAAACAGATGTACCTTCGTATAGGAGCCAGGCCTGCTTTCAAAATAGACATCTGCCTGCTCCCCGTAATATAGCCTGAGCCGCTTTCTGACGTTCGTGATTCCAAGATGGTTGCTGGCATATTCCGTATCGTTTTCAAATTCTTGTGAGTTGAGCCTTGCAAGCGTGGAAGTGTCCATTCCGGTTCCATTGTCCGTTATAATGATGTGTATCTGATGTTCCGTACCGTGCATGGAGATGTCAATCCTGCACTCCCCTTCTTTGCGCTTCATTCCGTGCTTGATGGCATTTTCCACAAAAGGCTGCAGCAGCAGCTTATGTATGCGGCATCCTCTCAGGCTGTCCGGTACATCCAGCCGGACGAGTATCTCTTTGCCTGCCTTGGCGCTCTGCAGTATGATATACTGGCGCAGCCAGTACAGCTCCTGCTCCATAGACGTCTCGCCACCGGCATTTTTTACCGTGTACCTCAGGATATCCGCCAGCGCGCCAACCATCTCGCTGATTTCAAATTCGCCTCTTTCAATCGCCTTCCAGTTGATGGTGTCCAGCGTATTATAGAGGAAATGTGGATCAATCTGGGCCTCCAGTGCGGACAGCTCCGCATTCTTCTGTTCCAGAATTGCCGCTTTCACCTGCTCAATCAGCATCTCGATGTGCTTTACCATCTCATTAAAGCCGTTGCAGATTTTACGTATCTCAACCGGCATCTTATCATTGACCGCCACCTCTGTTCTGAAATTGCCCTGTTCCACCTCATTCATGGCATCTGCAATCGTGTCGATTTCTTTCAGGTACGGCCTCGTAAGCACATAGACGAGTACGAATACGATGCCGACCGCCGCCGCGGTTATGAGCAGCCAGAAGATTCCCTGCTCATAAAACGTGTCATGGTATGCCTTCAGCGACTGCCGGTTGTATATCGTAAAACCGGTCCTTTCATTTACCACTGACGTATATTCATATTCTTCCTTCTTGATCTCATCTATAGTTTTTCCGATGTCATTATTGTCTGGTGCGCTGATGATAAGATTGTCGTGTACAAGATAGTTTTCCGCAATGTCCCACGCATCCAGCGCTTCTGTGAGCAGATCCTCATTCATGCTCATGACGACCGTTCCGACTTCTTTGTGGATATCCTCGTAATCCACGAGCCGCCGTGCTATGCGCAGCATATAAACGCTCTCCTTACCTGAAGTGACCGGCTCCGTTATCCCTTCGTACACCGGCCCTTCCGTGACAGCGGGGGCTGTGACCTCCGACGCCCACGAACTGCCTGCAGACGAGGCAGACAGATGGTCATAATAGATCGTCCTTCCCTCTGCCGTGATGACCGTAATGCCCTCGATACCTCTGTTGCGGTTGCAGATATGGCTCAGTTCACGCCGCAGATAATTGCTGTTTACCTCCAGCCCGTCCTGGTTCCGGTTGATTTCCTCCACAAGGGAGATTACTTCATCATCCGTACACAGGTCATAGAGCAGCGTGCCGTATTTGTCGAGCACCATGTCCAGACACTGGTCCGCCTTATTCATGTTGCCGGCTATCTGCCTGTCCAGGCTTGCCCGTATGCTCCGTTCCAGCCTGTACATCGACAGGCAGGCAAATATGATGATTGGTATGGCTACCGCCAGGAAGAAGAACGGGGTCAGCTTCTGGCGCAGCGTTCTCTCTCTCTTCATCGCGCACCCTCCCTGATACCCCGGATGGCGCCGCTCGTTTCATCCAATATCGTTTCTACGCTCTTGCCGCCAGCGATGGCCTCATCGATGGCCTCTGCAATGACGGCGGATACGCGGGGCCATTCCGGACTGATTTCCCGCATCCTGGCTGTCTTGAAGATATCGGCACCCTCGCGCAGAAGCGCGTCGCCGGCGAACTGCCTGTCCATGACATCCTTCCTTGGTGCCAGAAGCCCCAGCCCGTCTATATAGGAGGAAAGCCTGTCCACCTCACTTATATATCTTAAAAACGCAACAGAAGCCTTTTCATTATCCCCCTCCATCACGCCGAAAATCTCTCCGCCAACCGCAGATACTCTCTCACCGTCCGACGGAAGATATGTCATCCCAAAATCCAGCTCTGGATTCCGTTCGCGTATATGATCAGCCATCATGATGCTGTTGAACATCATTGCCACCTTTCCGTCCGCGAACTGCCCTGCCAGATCTGATCCGGTCAGGCTGATGCTCTCTTTGCCGAGATAACCGCTGCGGGCCATCTTCCTAAGAAGTTCAAAAGCCTGTCTGCTCTCCGGAGAATCTATCGCATCCACATCTCCTCCCATAGACCATAGAATCGGAAGGAATGCGTACAGACTCTCCTCACCCTTGAGTGCAATCTGGGCGTATCCGCAGATATCATCCGTCGTAAGCAGACGTGCTGCATCGTAGAATGCTTCCCAGGTTCCGGGAACGGACAGGCCTGCTGCTTCAAACATATCTGCGTTATAAAACAGTGCGGTACAGTTAAGTCCCGCAGGAAGCCCGAGCGTGCGCCCCTCTGCCGTACACGGCTCCACCGCCGCCGGCAGATACTGCCCGAGCTCTTCTATGTCATCCGTCAGATCCACGAACGGCTGCATAGAATTAAAAAACTGGAAATCGACGGAATCAACGAGCGCGATGTCCGGCGTATTACCGTCCGCCATACTTAGCGCAAGCTCTTTCTTGAAGTCCGCGTCAGGTATATACCTTGTCTTAACCCGGACGTCATCCTGGGATTGATTATAGTCGTCTACAAGCGCTTCCAGCGTTCTCCTTTGATGCGGAAGGTCCCAGTAATGCCAGAGGACAAGCTCTGCCTTCTCCTTCGTTTCTGCTTTTTCTTCCTTTTTACATCCCGTAATACTGCCTGCCGCAAGAGCCACCACAAGCAGACAGATCAGAATTACAGATGCAGACGTTCCTGTTCTTCTCAATTCTGTATCTCCTTCATTCGTATACAAGCCCGTTTCAGTATATGTATGTATTATACCATACTTTCACTATGAACGCATTGTCCCTCATCGTGGCGGCTATGCAGATACTTTTCACGCGTAGCCATCCCGCCGCGGATATGGCGCTCAGACTTGTTCATGTCCAGCACCTTGCGCGCCTGGTTGGCCAGAGCCGGATTGATCTGCAGAAGGCGCTCTGTCACATCCTTATGTATGGTGGATTTGCTAACGCCAAACTGCTTTGCCGTCTGCCGCACCGTGGCCTGGTGCTCAATGATATAGTACGCAATCTCTACTGCTCGTTCCTGAATATAATCTTTCATATAAATAACCCCTGCACAATTTGTTTTTACAATCTATGCAGGGGGGCGAACGAGTATGACTTGCTATGCCCCAATCTTCTGTAATTGCATGCCAATATTATGTAAAACCACTTTTCCGGTTGACAACTTTATCCCATATGTTATAATGAACCCGTTATATCATAGAATAATCAATGAATGAGGTAGTGTATGTTAATTGTGTCAGTGAAGGGATATACAGCGAAATAAATACGTTGTCGGAGTACCCTGGCTTTTGGGCTATTGTACTCTTTATACCGGTGCGTCCGAAACGACCGGTATATCCGCCTTACGATACACATTCATACGCTTTCATGTTTATATAGACAGTGAACGGATGCTATGGAATGCACAGCTTGTAAGGGCTGTGTTTTTTATTTCCTCCGCCTGTCTGTTTCCCGGACCACAGAAGCCGTATGCCTTGAAGAGGGCGGATGCGCTTCTGTGGTCTTTTATTTTAATAACAGAAAGGAATATTCACATGTACAATAAATCATTAGAAACCATCGGATATTATGAAATCACAGGAAAACTGGCAGACTGTGCCCTTACCGCCCGTGCCAAAGAACGGATACGTTCCCTCCACCCCTTCCTGTCTGAGTCAGAGCTGCGCAAAAACATGCGTGAGACGACACAGGCACGTGATATGGTTGAGCTGCTTGGACTGCCGCCTCTTCCTGCTATGGAACACATCGAAGCGTTTATAGAAAAGGCGGTGATTGGAGAGCTGCTCCTGCCTGAACAGCTCGAGGAGATGGGACTTTTCCTCAATGCTGTGCGCCGTCTGAAGCTCTATCTGAAAAAAGGAGAGGAACAACACATACGGATTGCTTTCTACAATGACAACCTGTATCTTCCCGAGGAACTGAAGGAGAATATAGAACGCTGTATCCGTGCAGGACGTGTGGACGACTATGCCTCCGGATATCTGAAGGATATCAGGCGGCAGATCCAGCACGCAGAAGAGAAGATCAGCGAGAAGGCCTCCCGCGCGCTGAAAGCTGCCGGCGCCTGCGCCAGCGATTCTTTTATCGTCCAGCGAAATGGGCGGCTCTGTATTCCGGTCCGTAAGGAATGCCGTGCGAAAGTAGCCGGCAGTGTCGTAGATAAATCATCTTCCGGTGCAACCCTGTTCATTGAACCTGAGTCTGTCGCTTCCCTCCGGGAAGATCTGGAAGTGTTGAAAATCCAGGAAGATTCCGAGGAACGCAGGGTGCTCTACGAGCTGCTCGAGCAGATTGCCCGGCATGAGGAGGCTTTAAAAGAAGACGTACGTGTCATCGCCGTCCTCGACTTTGTATTTGCCAAGGCAAAGCTGAGCATTGATATGGATGCGACAGAACCGGCCATCAACCTTGACCGTTATATCTCCATCACTGGCGCACGGCATCCGATGCTGGAAAAGGAGACGTGCGTGCCGCTCGACTTCGAGGCCGGCCGCGGCACAAAAGGCATTGTCATAACCGGACCGAACACCGGAGGGAAGACGGTCGCCCTTAAGACCGTTGCCCTCGTAAGCGCCATGGCATGCGCTGGCCTCCATGTACCATGTACGTCTGCCGACGTTGCAATGAACAACCAGATTCTGTGCGACATCGGGGACGGGCAGAATATCGCAGACAATCTGTCCACCTTCTCGGCGCATATCAAAAATGTGCTGGATATCTTAAAAAGAGTGACAAAGGACAGCCTTGTCGTCATGGATGAGCTCGGTTCCGGCACGGATCCTGCCGAGGGCATGGGGATTGCCATCTCTATACTGGAAGAGCTGCGCAAAAGCGGCGCCTTGTTCTTTGTGACGACCCACTATCCGGAGGTTAAGGAATACGCGGGTCACCACCCCGATATCGCCAATGCCCGTATGGAATTCGACAAGGAAACATTAAAACCGCTCTACCGCCTCACCATCGGTGAATCCGGCGACAGCTGCGCACTGTATATCGCCAAGCGGCTCGGTGTGCCCGAAGCCATGCTGGCCGCTGCGGCCAAAGAAGCTTACGGTCCGCGTGGGGAACATATCATCGCCGAACTTAAGGACCATGGGGTATCTGAACCGTTTCGCAGGATATCTGCCCCGCACTTGAAGCCTGTTGATCATATGAAGCCCGTGGCAGTACAGGAAGGCAGCTTCACGAGAGGTGACAGTGTAACCGTTCTGCCGGACAATAAGATTGGCATCGTCATTCAGCCGTCGGACAGCCGCGGTAACGTACTCGTACAGGTACAGAAAGAGAAGCTTGTCATTAACAAAAAACGCCTGAAGCTGAAGGTTGCTGCTTCCCATCTGTATCCTGAGGATTATGATTTCTCTATCATCTTTGACACGGTGGAGCACCGGAAGGCCCGGCACCAGATGGAGCGGAAGTACCAGGGAGACCTGGAGATAGAAGTATTCGACGAATAGCTTCCATATTTTACACAAACAGTATATTTTTTGCTACTTTTAGTTGATTTAACATACCCGGTATTCTACAATGAATTTAAAGATTGTTCGTGTAAAGGGAGGGACCTATGAAACATCATGAACGCATACCTGATTCATTTCATATAGATACAGATGCTTTCTATAATGCCATCGTCAAAAGTACCGAAGATTATATCTATATCGTGGATATGTCGACGGATACCGCTCTTGTGTCCGAGAACATGGTTCGTGATTTTGACCTGCCCGGGCGGCTCGTGCCGGGGCTCATACCTCTTTGGGGTGAGCTTATACACGAGAAGGACAAGAAGCGTTATTATGACTCTATCGATGAGATGCTGTCAGGGTATACTGATATGCACAATGTAGAATACCAGATTTTGAACAAGAAGAACGAATATATCTGGGTCTGCTGCCGCGGCCTGCTGTCCAGGGATGAAAGCGGCAAACCCACCATGTTCGCAGGAGTCGTCACTCCGGTCGGCAGCAAGGGAAAGATGGACCGGACGACCGGGCTCTTCACCCAGGAAGAATGCAAGAACCATATCGAAGCATATCTGAACCTTGGCAATACCGCGGGAGGGTTCCTTTTGCTTGGGATTGATGATTTCAAGCGGATCAACAATTTAAAAAACCATACCTTCGGCGATTCCGTACTTCGCAAGATTGCTCAGGATATCCAGCATATGATACCGCATAAGGCAGAAATCTTCCGGTTCGACGGAGACGAAGGCGCTGTCTTCTGTCCGGAGGCCACGCTCGAGGACATGTATAGCTTATATTCCAAGATACATATCTATGCCAATAAAGAACACGAGATTGACGGCATCTCCTACTACTGCACGATCTCAGCCGGCATAGCCATGCTCGGCACGGATGCGGACAACTACCTTGACCTCATCAAATGCGCCATGAGCGCACTGGAAGCATCCAAGAAGAAGGGCAAGAACATGTGCACCGCGTTTACTCCGGGCCTTCTTCAGTCCAACCTGTACATTATGGAGCTGACGAATGAGCTGCAGCGGTGCGTGATGAACGGCATGGAAGGTTTTTCTGTCGTGTATCAGCCGCTCGTCCGGTCAGAGGAGCTTAGGCTGAAAGGAGCGGAAGCCCTGCTGCGCTGGCATTCGCCTAAGGTGGAAAAAGTAGGGCCGGCGGAATTCATACCACTCCTGGAATCCAGCGGAAATATCGTAACTGTCGGCAAATGGGTACTTGATAAGGCTTTCTGCACGTGCAGGAAATGGATTGCCAAATGGCCTGACTTTGTCATGAATATCAATGTATCCTACGTGCAGATAATTGAAGATGACTTTGTATCTTATGTAGAGGAGCTGCTGAAAAAATATGACCTTCCTGCCAGACACATCGTACTCGAGATGACGGAAAGCTATTTTGTGACCGATATGCCGACCTTGAAAACTACGTTCCAGCGCCTGCAGGATATTGACATATGTATCGCCATGGATGATTTCGGGACGGGCTATTCTTCTCTTGGAATGCTTTCACAGACATTGGCGGATATCGTCAAGATTGACCGTATGTTTATCTCCTTGATCAACGATAAAGAACATTTTTTCAACCGTTCCTTCATACAGGCGGTAATCAATCTGTGCCACAGCATCGGAATCTCTGTCTGTGTAGAAGGCGTGGAGTATGCTGATGAGCTGGACACGGTACGCAGCATGCATGCTGACAGCATCCAGGGGTATTATATCTCAAGGCCTGTCACGCCGGAAGAATTTGAAGAAAAATACGGGAACGGCTAGAGCCCGGATTCATTGGGACTCAGAAAAGGAGAGGTCTTAATATGTATCAAGAAGAACGTAAAATAACTATTTTCTCTGAACATACTGACTTAGAACCTCTGATTCAATCTGTCATGGAAGAAGGGCCTGTTACTTACATCGTTTATACAACAACATCTATGCAGACTGGTTGGCAGGACAGCGATATTATCATTTGTGATATTCCTGTGGAAAAGTTGGCATCTATCAAAAAAGAAATGAAAGCAGGCTCTTATCTGTTCTATATCCACAGCCCTGCTGATGACGTCTGCCAGGATATGGACATGGCTGCTGATGAATTGCTGCCCCGCCCTGTAAGCGCAGGCTACCTGAAGAAGCGCATCCGCCGCTTAATGGACAGGATAAGGCTGGAAGAGGACCTGTGGCTCTCCGGCACATATCTGGACGTGCTCATAGACAGCATGCCAGATCTCGTCTGGTTTAAAGACAACAGCGGCATACACGTCAAGGTAAATAATGTGTTCTGCCACACTGTCGGAAAAGAGCGCAGAGACGTGACCGGCAAAGACCACTGCACGATATGGGATGTAGAAGTGGACGACTGTGAAGCGACAGAGGCGATAGTACGCAGGGAACGTAAAACGTGCCAGTTTAACGAGCTTGTCAAAAGCAGAAGCGGCATGCGCCAGTTCCGCACTTACAAATCGCCCTTATTTGACAGGGATGGGAATATCATGGGAACGGTAGGAATCGGGCATGATGTCACCGTCCTGGAAAATATGAGCACAGAGATGGAGATACTGCTGAACAGCATGCCCTTTGCTATACTCGTAAAAGACGGGGATGACATCATCGTAGACGTCAACCTGAAATTTGAGGAATATTTCAATATCAGCAGGGAGAAGGCAGTCGGCAGGCCTTACTGCGAATGGTACGATACGATGTTCAAGGGTCTTGAAACTATACAAAAAAATGATACGGAAGAGATTCATCTGCCGTGTAATGGTTCGGACCGGATCATCGAAATCACACATGAGCCGATTTATGATATCTTTGAGAGCATCGTCGGTGAACTGACGATCTACCGCGACATAACCGAAGAGTCTCTGCTCAAAGAACAACTGAACAATAATTCAAATACAGACTTTCTGACAGGACTGTGCAACCGGCGCTACTTCTATGAGTGCTTCTCTGAAAACCATAATTATGAACAGATATCTATACTTTACATAGATTTAGATTACTTTAAAATGGTAAACGACACTTACGGGCACCAGATCGGCGATGAAGCGCTCATCATGGTGGCTGCGACATTGAAGAAGTGTTTCCCTGGTACGCTCATTGCCAGGCTTGGCGGCGATGAATTTCTCGTTGCCAGGACAGACCCGGTGACGGAAGAAGAGCTCATCCGACAGGCGGATACGCTCATTGCCGGGCTGCAGGACGCTTTTAATACAAATAGCTGCTTCAAAGTCCTGTCCGCAAGCATCGGTATCGCATACACGACCGATCCGCTGAAGAAGATTGACGACTTAATCAAAGAGAGCGATACCGCCCTGTATAAGGCGAAAGAGACGGGACGGTCAAAAAGCTGCGTTTTCCATGTCAGTTAAGTTGTGGACGCCGGAGGGGAGGTGCGCAGCAGATGCTCCGATGCGAAAGCCGCTGTTACTAAAAAGAGCCGGAATCAGGTACGGGGATGTTTTTTTACATGACATCCTTGTGCCTGGTTCCGGCTCTTCTTACACGTTCATAATTATATTACTGATTAATAACCCGATGGTTATTTATTCTTCTGAATCTTTTGACTCTGTCTTTGCCACCTGCACGCAGTTCTTTGCAAGCCAGTCTTTTACGAGGTTATTCAGCGCCATCTCTTTCAGATCTTCTTCTGGTGCCGCTTCTTTCAGCGCTTTTGCATCCGCATAGCCGTAATTCTCGGCCATCTTCTTGAGCTGTTTCTTGTATTCGTCATCTGACAGCTTGATGTTCTCTTTATCCGCGATAGCTTTCGTGACAAGGCTCTGCTTCACGCTTGACTTCGCCGCTTTGTTCACCTGATCTTCAAAGTCCTCTACGGAAGCTCCCATCTGCTCCTGGATGAACGCCTCATATTCCATGTCATAATACCCTGCGGCATCTTTATACTGCTGAATGAGGTTATCCTCTATCTCTTTGACATCTTTCTTTGGATATTTCTTGACCTTTGATTTGTCTAGCACTGCCTCCCACACTGCGGATGACAGGTTATCATTGTACGCAGCCTCAGCATCTTTTTCCAGCTGTTTCTTTACTTCTTTCTTATATTCCTTTACAGTCTTAGACTTCTTGGACACGGATTTTACAAACTTGTCGTTCAGTTCGGGAACTTCGTCCAGCGTAATCTTATTTACCGTAATCGTGAATACGACATCTTTTCCGGCCTGCTCTGCATTGCCGTAATTGTCCGGGAACTTTCCGTTCCAGTCATACGTCTCTCCGACGTTATGCCCGATAACGCTTTCCTCAAACCCATCGATAAATACGCCGGAGCCTATCGTAAGCGGATAATCTTCTGCACTTCCGCCGTCGAACGCCTCCCCGTCAATCTTTCCCACGAAATCTATATTAACCGTATCGCCGTTTTCCACCGTCCGGTCAGTAATCTCTTTCTGTGTTGCCTTAGATTCGAGCGTGGACTGGATGGTACTCTCCACGTCCTTGTCCGTCACTTTGGAAGCTTTCTCAACCTCTGGTACCTCAATACCTTTATATCCTTCCACCTTCACCGCATCGGTATCGATCATATTGCTTCCTGCACATCCTGCCAGTGCCATGGAACCGGCACATACCAATGCCAATACGGCAGTTAACTTCTTTTTCATAAATACACCTCGTCGATTCTTTATCTTTTATGTCCTTCTGTCCGAAACACACACTATTAGTTATAGCACATTCCCTTTGAATTTGAAACCTTTTTCACACTTATTTCACTTTTTAAAGAGGCGCCGTTATAATACCGGAGAGAGGAGACGGCAGAACTGCTCCTTGACACGGACGACGAGCCCGCGGCGCTCGTAGCCTTTTCTCGTTATGAGGGTACTCTTAGGTATGTCGTTGACGAAAGCCTCCATAAGCTTCTCCGTCGTTCTGGCGCTGTAGATTACCGCGTTTACCTCGAAGTTAAGGGAAAAGCTTCGGATATCCATATTGGCCGTTCCGATGCAGCTTACAAGTCCGTCCACGCAGAGGCACTTCGTGTGTAGGAACCCATTGTCATACGTGTAGCATCTTGCTCCTGCCTCAATCATCTCTCCCGCGTACGAATAGGTGGCCCAGTACACGAACGGGTGGTCCGGCTTGCAAGGAATCATGATACGCACGTCGATGCCCGACTTGGCCGCGATGACGAGCGCATCCCTGATATCCTCATCCGGTATAAAATAGGGCGTCTGGATATAGATGCTTTTTCTCGCCATATGGATGAGCCGCAGATAGTTGTTCCGTATCTCCTGGCTCCTCGAGTCCGGGCCGCTCGATATGATCTGGACCGGGTCGCGGCCATTGCGGATGTATGTCGGTATCTCAAAGAGGCGGTCCTCCAGGAAGAGATTTTCCCTTGCCGCATAGTTCCAGTCAAGCACGAATCTCACCGCCAGCGAAGTGACTGCCGAGCCTTCGATACAGATATGCGTGTCTCTCCAGTAGCCGAACTTCTTGTCCAGCCCAAGATATTCCCGCCCGATATTGAATCCGCCCACGAAGCCGATCCGGCCGTCGATTACGACAATCTTCCTGTGATTACGGTAGTTGACGCGCAGCTGAAGCTTGCCGAGTACTGCCGGAAAGAACTCCGCCACCTCGATGCCGGCTTTCTCAAGCCTGACCCAGTCTGCGTTGTGCATGCTTCTGCAGCCCATGCTGTCAAAAAGCACCCTCACTTCCACGCCCTGCCTGGCCTTGCGGACAAGCACCTCCTCGATTTCCTGCCACAGCTCATCGTTGCGTATGATATAGTATTGCAGATGGATATAGTTCCTGGCATGTTCCATCTCCGTCATGAGCGCCTGGAACTTCTCTTTGCCATCTGTGTAGATGCGGATATCGTTATTGTCCGTCAGCACCGCTTCCCCTTCGTTCAGGTTGTACAAGATCAGGCTTTTGAACCGTTCAAGCTCCGGATCGCGCAGCCTCAGCTTCCTGCGGTATATGGACTCCTCCTGCCGCCGGACGGCGTACTTGATCTCCCCTTCGATCTCCTTCATCTTGAACATCCGCTCCTTGCGGAAATTCTGTCCCAGAACGAGATACAGTATGAAGCCAAGGATAGGCACAAAGTAGAGCAGGAGCAGCCACGCCCAGACAGTGGTCGGATTCCTGCGCTGAAAAAAGATGATCAGCAGGGAAAATATAATATTGATAAACAGCAGATGGTCGAGAATCCACCAGTAAGTCGTTCCCACCCCTTGCGCTATATTCTGTAACATAACTTCACTCCCTCATAATATATGTGTTCTATTATAACGTCATCCGCCGAGAAAAGTAACCCTAAAATGTCAAATCTCTTGCACTTAACCAAAAAGAATGATACAATGTACATCGTGAAAAAGTCTATTTGTAGGAGGTCCCCATGAGTACATTAACTATCGTACTGCTCGTTATCTTAATTGTATTAATTATAGCATGTGTTGTATTATATTTTCTCGGCAAAAGAGCGGAAAAGAAACAGGCTGCCCAGCAGGAACAACTTGACGCGGTGGCGCAGACCGTGTCTATGCTTATCATCGACAAGGGTAAGATGCGCCTTAAGGACGCAGGTTTCCCTCCGGTCGTTGTGGAGGGCACCCCCAAGTATCTCCGCCGGTCCAAAGTTCCTGTCGTAAAGGCCAAGGTGGGGCCAAAGGTCATGACACTGATGTGCGATGCCCAGGTATTTCCGCTCATCCCTGTCAAAAAAGAAGTGAAAGCTACGGTGAGCGGCATATACATCACAGGTGTAAAGGGTCTGAGAGGGCCGCTTGAGACACCGCCGAAGAAAAAAGGCTTCTTTAAACGGATTACAGGCAGATAGTAAGAATCAGAAGACGGCACATTATAAAAAGCATTGGGACTAGCGTTCCAATGCTTTTATGTTCATGTCAATATTACAGTCTGCCACCTTCTCATCATTGATGTCCAGCGCATAGTTTACGGCTACCGCTATGTTGGCTTCACTGATATCCACTTCTATCTTCCTCGTGTGGATGCCGACGAGCAGCTCCCCGTAAGGTGTCTCATACTGGGTCATATTGATCTTATCCTTTTCAAATACCATGTGGGCATTGGCCAGACCGCTTTTGATAATCTCAAACACGCTGTCTCCGGTAATCTTGATCGTGTTCCTGACCGTGCCTGCCATGCCTTCCACCGGTTCCTCATATATGACATAGTGCTTGCCGTTCTTGTTATAGTAAGATGCAGGAGTGATCACTTCTATCGGTTCATTCTCGTCCGACTCTCCTCCCGCGGCGTCAAAGTGGAGGCCGGATATGCTTAACAGTACATCTTTCGTCATAATCTCACCTAATATTCCTCTATATTGATTTGCTGTATCGTCTCTACGTTGTAAGGCAGTATGGAATTGGCAAAGTGCTTGAACTTTTCCGCCGTGTCGCTTACATAGAATTCATATCTGGCAAGGTTCCCCGAGTCGTTGTCCATACCCTGCCCTTCAAGGAGCGCTTTTAAATCCATCGCTGTCTCATAGGCCGGATTTACGATGTGGACATCTGTTCCGAAGTATTCCATGATGCGCGATCTCAGCAGTGGATAATGGGTACAGCCGAGTATCATCGTGTCTATATCCGAATGCTTCATCTCATCCAGGTAGTATTCGATGATCTCATCCGTGACATGGTGCTTTGCAAACCCTTCCTCCACAAGCGGCACGAACAGCGGACACGGCTTGCCGATTACCGACGCCTCAGGCTCCATCTCCGTGATGACCTTGGAGTATGTATGGCTTCGGATAGTAGCTTCCGTCCCGACGACACCTATCTTCTTGCTTCGGGTCTCCTTAACCGCCGCCCGTGCTCCCGGCGTGATGACTCCGATAACCGGAATGTCAGATTCCTCCTTCAGCACGTCAAGCGCCAGGGCGCTCGCCGTATTACATGCTATGACTATTGCTTTCACGCCCTTCGTCTCAAGAAAACGGAGAATCTGGCGGGAGAACCTGATAATATTATTCTTCGACTTGCTGCCGTATGGGACTCTGGCCGTATCGCCGAAATATACGATATTCTCATCGGGCAGCTGGCGCATGATCTCCCTTGCCACGGTAAGCCCGCCCACGCCTGAGTCAAACACGCCTACAGGCGCTGTCCTGTCTTTATTCATAACCAATCTGTATCCCTCTTTTCACTCTGTTCGTGTACTCTGTCTGACTGTACTATTTGAAAAAAGAGACATCCAGTGAAAGAAAACTCTCTATCCTGAACGTCTCTGCTGTCCTGAAAACCGATATCCTAAAGTGCCAGCTCTCTCGCGATCTCATACTGATATGTCGGAATACCCTTCTTCATGCCGAGTGCCTCGTCGATGTCAAAGTCCAGATATTCTCCGTGCCTGTAACCTACGACACGGTTGGACTTGCCCTGGATAAGCAGGTCTACAGCCATAGCACCCATGATAGACGCATATACCCTGTCTTTACATGTCGGGCTTCCGCCCCGCTGCATGTGGCCAAGGACAGTCGCCCTCGTCTCCATGCCGGTGGCCTCTTCGATTCTCTTTGCCATATTCATAGAATCGCCGATTCCCTCCGCGTTGATAATGATATAGTTCTTCTTGCCGCGCTTTCTGCACTCCTGTATGTCTTCGACAATGGCTTCCTCATTATAGTCGTGCTCCTCCGGCATGAGGATACGTTCCGCACCGTTTGCGATTCCGCACCAGAGCGCGAGGTAGCCTGCATCCCTTCCCATCACTTCGATGATGGAACATCTCTCATGGGACGTGGACGTATCCCTTACTTTGTCTATCGCTTCCATCGCCGTATTGACCGCCGTATCAAACCCTATCGTATACTCCGTACAGGCGATATCCAGGTCAATCGTACCCGGAAGCCCTATTGTATTGATTCCCAGTCTGGACAGCTTCTGCGCTCCGGCAAAAGAGCCGTCTCCGCCGATGACTACCAGACCGTCTATTCCGTATTTCTTACATATGGCGGCAGCCTTCTGCTGTCCCTCTTCTGTCCGCATCTCTTCACATCTTGCCGTCTGGAGGATAGTGCCTCCGCGCTGGATGGTATCGGATACATCTCTGGCCGACAGGTCTATGATCTCTTCGTTCAAAAGACCCTGATATCCTCTTCTGATGCCTCTCACTTTCAAGTCTTTTCCTAATCCCGTCCTGACAACTGCACGGATAGCTGCATTCATTCCAGGGGCATCTCCGCCACTTGTCAAAACACCTATCGTACGAATCACTTTGTCTGCCATTTCAATTCCTCCATCGTATTGTGATCATTCTCATTCTATCTTTTCTTCGTGGTTCATTTTACCTTATCTATGAAATGTTTTCAATGGGTTTTTCTATAACTTTTACACAAGATTCTCCAAGGTAATTCGTCAACCTGCTTAAAATCTCCGGCTCTACATGGATATTCCTGCTTCTCGGAAGACGTTTTACCGCCTTCTCGGCCTTACAGTATATGACGACCTGATCATCGCCGTCAGACTCCTTTATCAAGTCATACAGCTCCGCTTCCCGTGCCAGGAAGTCCGCCTTTCCTTCATACTGGAGCCACAGCTCCTTCTTCGTCTGCTCAAAGGGGATGACTGCCTCGCAGATAAGCTTGCTCGCCGCTTCGTCCTCTTCCGAGACTCTTCCTCTTACGAACACTTTGTTCTCCTCTGTGAGGTATTGCTGGTTCTTCTCGTAATCCTTCGGGAACACGACAATCTCCACGGTACCTGCCAGATCCTCCAGCGTGAGGAATGCCATCGTCTTGTTGTTCTTCGTGTACTTGGTCGTCTTGTCGGCGATGATTCCCCCTACGACTTCCCTTGCCCCGTCATGTACCTTCGTCCTCCCGGTCTCTTCATCGAGCTGAAAATCCAGCGTCGTCCGCGTAATGCTCTTCTTCCACTTCTCCTCATACTCTTCCATAGGATGCCCGCTTAAGTAGATTCCCAGTACCTCTTTTTCAAAAGACAGCAGGTTTTCCTTCTCGTACTCGCCTACGTCCGGCAGCGGGATATCAAATTCCGCCTTCTGGTCATCGTCCACCATATCGAATAAGGACATCTGTCCGGTCATGGAATACTTCCGCTCCTGGTTTACCTGGTCCAGAATCTGCACGTAGATTACCATGAACTGCTTCCTCGTCCCACCAAGGCTGTCAAAGGCCCCTGATTTGATGAAGTTCTCCAGCGTCCTCTTGTTGACTTCCTTCCCGGACATGCGCTCGATGAAGTCTTTGAGCGTCTTGAACGGCCCGCCTGTGCCCCGCTCTTTGATAATCGCGTCGATGACCGGCCGGCCTATGCTCTTGATGGCTGCCAGGCCGTAACGGATACGGCCGTCCTCAACTGTGAAGTTCCCAAGCCCTTTGTTGATGTCCGGCGGCATGATCTCGATTCCCATCTGCTGCCGGCACGTATAGATATACTCCGCCACTTTTCCGGGATTGTCGATGCAGGAGGTCATAAGTGCCGCCATAAATTCTACCGGATAGTAATATTTAAGCCACGCTGTCTGATAAGAGACAACTGCGTATGCAGCCGCATGGGACTTGTTGAACGCATACTTCGCAAAATCGATCATCTCGTCATATATCTTATTGGCCGTCTTCTCATCTATACCGTTTTTGATGCATCCGGGAACGCCTTCTTCTTCATTGCCATACACAAAGTTCTGGCGCTCTTTCTTCATCACGTCTCCCTTTTTCTTAGACATGGCGCGGCGCAGGAGGTCGCTCCGCCCAAGCGTGTACCCGGCAAGGTCCCGCACAATCTGCATGACCTGTTCCTGATAGACGATACATCCGTATGTGGGTGCCAGAATCGGTTCCAGCTGCGGGCAGTCATACGTAATGCTCTGTGCATTGTTCTTTCCCTTTATATACTGGGGGATGAAGTCCATCGGTCCCGGACGGTACAGGGAGATACCCGCGATGATATCCTCCAGGCTCTGCGGTTTCAGCTCCTTCATAAAGCTCTTCATCCCACCGCTCTCCAGCTGGAAGATGCCGTCTGTACGTCCTGTTCCGATAGAGCTCAGCACATCCTTGTCATCATAGTCTATGCTGTCCATATCAAGCGGCCCGCCCCTGCTCACTCCGGCCAGCTGCGCCGCGTTCTGTATGACAGTCAATGTCCGGAGCCCGAGAAAGTCCATCTTCAGGAGGCCGAGCTCTTCCAGCGTCGTCATCGTGAACTGGGTCGTGACAGAACCGTCGGAGCCAAGCGACAGCGGTACATATTCATCCACAGCCTTCTGGCTGATGACAACTCCGGCCGCATGCATGGAAGTGTGGCGGGGAAGCCCTTCCAGACGCTTCGACATGTCGATGAGCTCCCGCACCTGCCCGTCCTCCTGATACACCCTCCTCAGCTCAGGATTCATACTGAGCGCACGTTCCAGCGTCATATTGAGTTCTGTCGGAACCATCTTGGCGATATTGTCCACAAATGCATACGGCAGGTCCATCACGCGCCCCACATCCCGGATGACGCCGCGGGCTGCCAGCGTACCGAAGGTGACGATCTGTACGACCCGGTCAGAGCCGTACTTCTCCACCACGTAGTCTATCACCTCCTGCCTCCGCTCGAAGCAGAAGTCAATATCGATATCGGGCATGGATACACGCTCCGGGTTCAGGAAACGTTCAAAGAGAAGCTGATACTTTATCGGGTCTATGCTCGTGATGTCCAGACAGTATGACACGATGCTTCCCGCCGCAGATCCACGGCCCGGGCCGACGATAATGTCGTGGTCTTTGGCATATTTGATAAAATCCCATACGATGAGAAAATAATCCACGTATCCCATAGACTGTATGACAGACAGCTCATATTCGAGCCGCTCCGCCAGTGCATCCTCCCCGTCCGGGTAATGGCGCTTAAGCCCTTCAAAGCAGAGCTTTCTCAGGTATTCCCAGGACGAGTATCCTTCCGGCACATCGTATTTGGGAAGCTTCGTCACGCCAAACTCTATCTCTACCTTACATCTGTCTGCAATCCTCTGCGTGTTCTCCAGCGCCTGAAGCGCATATGGAAACAGCTGCTGCATCTCCGTCTCTGACTTGATATAATACTGGCCGCCTTCATAGCGCATACGGTCCTCATCCGCAAGCTTCTTTCCCGTCTGGAGGCAGAGCAGTATGTCATGGGGCTTGACGTCGTCCTCATATGTATAGTGGATGTCGTTCGTAGCCACAAGCTCGATACCTGTCTCCTGGGAAAGCCGGAGCAGCGACTGGTTTACCATCTTCTGTTCCTGCATGCCGTGATCCTGCAGCTCCAGGAAGAAATTACCTTCTCCGAATATCCCTTCGTAGCGCTCCGCTGCCGCTTTTGCTTCGCTGTACATCCCCCTCATGATATTGCGCTGCACTTCCCCCGCCAGGCAGGCACTCAGCGCAATGATCCCCTCGTGGTACTCCTGAAGCAGTTCCAGATCCACACGGGGCTTGTAATAGTAGCCTTCCGTGAAGCCTCTCGACACAAGCTTCACCAGATTGTGGTATCCAAGGTCATTTTCTGCCAGCAGCACGAGATGGTAATACCTGTCTTCGCCGCTGCCTCCTGCCTCCTTGTCAAACCGGGAACCAGGCGCCACATACACCTCACAGCCTAGTATCGGCTTTATTCCGGCCGCCTTTGCCGCGCGGTAGAAGTCTATGACGCCGAACATGACGCCGTGGTCCGTAATTGCCACGCTGTCCATGCCAAGCTCCTTTACCCGGGCTATACACTCTTTGATTTTATTAGAACCGTCCAGGAGGCTGTACTCCGTATGGACATGTAAATGTGCAAAACTCATAATTACTCCTGTTCTGTGAATGTCGTCTTAAAGTATCTGGTAAGATAACTATATCAAATTTTGCGGCATAAGAAAAGACGGCAGCAATATTCTCCTCGTTACGAGAAGAATATTGCCGCCGTCTGCGCTGTCTGCCAGCCTGTATATAAGTCCTGTCTTTAGCCGTTAATCATGAATGCGACGAGCTTGTCGATATCTTCTTTTTCATGTGCCACGATTTCCAGCTCCGGTATCTCTCCATTAGAGAAGATATTTGCCATAGACACATACTGAGATAATTTAGATTTTAAATTAAGTCTGTCTCCTTCACCTGTTACTAATTCTACCTTACCTGAGCAACTGTCTACTACTTCGAAAAACTTTTCGATATTTGTGATATTCTGAACTTTCATCTTGTTACTCTCCTTTTCTTTTCTACTCTTTTCTTTTTACACCCTCAATATATACGAAAACCCTGCCAAAATCAAGGCAAATGTTGATTTTCGGCGCTTTTTAAAATGTGCACAATTTTTCACACCAGTTTTTGGTAATAATTACTTGAGCACGATGGAACTATTTCTGATTTCTACCTTGCCCTCTTTCAGCAGCCGTCCTACCGCACGCTTAAAAGCATTTTTGCTCAAACCGAACTCTCTCTGGATGAGTTCCGGCTCCGCCTTGTCCGTAAACGGCAGCTCTCCCCCATATTCTTCCATCCGTTTTACAATTGCCGCGGCATCCGCGTCCATCTGGATAAATGCCTTTTCCCTGATGCTTAAGTCTAATTTTCCGTCCGCATGTACTTTCACGACCCTCGCATGTACCTTATCTCCCACTTTCAGGCTGCCAAATGCCTCTCTCTTTGGTATCAGGGCGGAATACCGGTTATCTACCGCCACGAACACCCCAAAATTATCACTGAACTCATAGACCGTTCCGCTTACATGGTCATCTTTTTTATAAGGTGAATCTGTCAGCAGCCTGTCATACACCTTCATCGTCGCACAGAGGCGCCGGCTCTTGTCCACATACAGCGCCACAAGCACCTTGTCCCCCTTCTCCACCTTTGCCGTCTGCTCCTTATACGGCAGCAGCAGATCTTTCTCAAGCCCCCACTCGAGGAAAGCTCCTACCCGTCCGGTATCTGCTACAGCCAGAACGGCCAGCCCGCCGAGTGTCAGTGCAGGCTCTGACGTCGTGGCTATCAGCCTGTCCGAAGAATCCTTATAGAGAAATACTTCTATCTCGTCTCCTTTTTTTGTCCCTTCGGGAACCTGCTTTTTCGGAAGCAGCACTTTCTCTTCCTCCGTTCCGAGATATACCCCAAAGTCCACCAGCTTCATCACGCTCAGCACCTGTTTTTTTCCTAATCCCTTTTCTAATGTCATCATAAGTTCTCCTTTAGTTCTACTATTGCATAAGGTTTCCCCTGTGCATCTCCAAGTGACACGACTGTCCGGCCTTCCTCCTCTGACACGCGCGGGCTGATAATATCCTGATAGACAGCCGATTTCCTGTATTCTACCCTAACCTGTCGTATATCCGGCTCTTTCCCGAGCACCTCCAGCGCCATCTGCACATACTGGCAGTTATTGACGTGCTCATTCGTATCGATATGATACTTTCTCACCGGAAAGGGGGGCTTTTCTTCCCATGTATCCGGAAGGGCAATCTTCCTCGGTGCATAATCCATTGCCAGGGGCTCTTCTTCCCCGTATGCCTCAATCTCCTCGGTCGGCGGCTTCACCGGCCTTCCTTTCGCCATATCCATATATACCCAGACAGAATTGGCATATGCCGTGGTCCTGCCCTTACCGTCCGTCATACGGAAGTTTCGGAGCCCGTATAATCCGTTGAATTCCGTCGCCCACGTGCTGACCGTGATGTGCTCTCCAAGCTTAGGATAGCGTTCTGTTACGACCTGCCACGCGTTCAGCACCCATGCCCGCTTGTGTTTTGCGAAGTAATCGACCCCGAGGCCGAGACTCTCCGAATGGAAGGTGCTGCAGTCCTGAAAATAATTGATAACCCCTGGCAAGGTTATCTGCTTCGTGTGGTCCACCTCACTGAACCTGACTCTGCTGTCAAATGAATACATCTCTTATTCTTCCTGTCCTTTCCGTGCACTTGCCACAAAGCTCATCTCAACCGTAATGACGCACTGGTATCTCTCATCTATCTTCTGAAGTTCCTCCATGACCGCGTGGCTCAGGCTGTTCTGCTGCTCCCTGCTGTATTCTCTCGGAACAACGAGGTCGAAGATAAGATTGATCTGGTGTCTGCCGTCCACCATGCGGAAGTCGTGGATGCTCGCCCTGCCATCCAGACGTGATACCACCTCTTCCACATGTTCCTTCGCCTCGAGCACCTGCTCATCCTTCGTCTCCACAGGATCCATATGTATCACGAGAAAGATTCCAAGCTTCCTGGCCGCGTCCCGTTCTATCTTGTCGATGATCTCATGCGAATCTTCTATATCCGTATTGTTCGGCACTTCTGCATGGATGGACGCCATGCTTCTCCCAGGCCCGTAATTATGTACAATCAGGTCATGGCTGCCGACGATGCCGTCATATTTCTCCACGAACCTCGATATCCTGACATATTCTTCCGCCGCCACGGGTTCACCGATAAGGGGCTCCAGCGTATCTCTGGCAATGCCGATTCCCGCCCACATGACGACTAGCGATACGCCAAGTCCTACGAAGCCGTCAATATTAATTCCGGTTGCCTTCCAGAACAGAAGAGAGGCGATCGTGGCGGACGTTGTTATCACGTCTCCGAGCGCGTCTGCCGCCGTTGCGAGCATGACCTTCGAATTGATGCGCTGTCCGAGCTTCCGGTTAAAGACGCCCATCCAGAGCTTCACCCCGACAGACAGTATGAGTATGATAACAGATATGAGCTTGAACTTCATCATCTCCGGCTCACGTATCTTTCCGATGGCATCCTTGAAAAAGGTAAACCCGACCTGCAGGACGAGAAACGCTACGATCAGCGCCGCGATATATTCAATCCTTCCGTGGCCGAACGGATGGTCTTTATCTGCCGGTTTGCTTGCCATCTTGACGCCCACTAGCCCGATGACGGAAGATCCCGCGTCCGAGAGGTTATTAAAAGCGTCTGCGGTTACGGATATGCTGTGGAGCAGGAAGCCCACGGCCGCCTTGACCACAAATAACAATACATTGCAAAAGATGCCCACCGCACTCGCCAACACTCCATAGGCCGTACGGACAGACACCTTCTCTACCTCTTCATGATTCTTAACAAAACGTCTTACCAAAAACTCAGTCATGAAACTGCCTCCATGTCTCTACCGGTCCTCTTTCTCGTCTCCTCCAAAGAAAAACCATTTTATCTTAAAGTCCGAAGTGGCTGTCACCATTTCATATTCATCATCTGTGAGCACTTCTTTCAGCTCCTCTTTCCCCTCATCGCTTACGACCGCGCACGTCGTGCTCATAAAGCATAAGTTCGGATAGAGCACGCACCACCAGTTGTGGCCTCTGCCTTGCCCGATCACGATACGCAGCGCCTCATAATCTCCTTCCGGAAACGTGATGTCCCCGTAAGTCTTGTCCGGAAAATGGCAGAACTGTACATTCGCTTCTGCTCCGTAGGAATACCCTTCCTTACGGATAACCTCCTCCGCCTTCTCCTCAATTTCCTCCAGATGGTTGTGAGCCCATCTCTTCGTATCCTCCGCGGTCGGCTCGCCGGCCGTCCCGCCTTTCATATCGGCTTTCATATACGCCAGTACCGCGTCCCGCACTTTCAGCTTCAGCGCCTGATCCTCCTCGCTGTCGCTGTTCGCCAGCACGTGGAACCGGAACACCTCTCCTGCCAGCTTCTCCTGGGTTTCCCGCACTTTCGCATCAACTACTTTCATCCGCCGGCTGACGATGCTCCCTGTCAGAATCAGTGCTATACAGACACCAAGTATAACACAGATGAGTTGTTTCTTTCTATATCTCTTTTCAATTTCTTCCCGCATAATATGTACCTCCTTATTCACAATCCCCTCGGATGTTATAAGAAGTCTGTACACATTTTCCGGCGCTTATACAAAAGCAGGCCTTAAAATTATAATTTTTTCAGGCGGAGCGTATCGATGACTCCCTCGACCTGGTTATCTATATGCTTGCTGACGACTTCGGTCGCCTTTTCCTTCTCTTTGCCGGCGACATGGCGGATAATGTCTTTATGCTCTGCGATGAGCTGCGGATATACTTCATCACTTTTCAGATATTCCATCCTGTAGCGGTACATCTGCTCACGCAGGTTGTTCAGCAGCTGGATGAGCTTCTGGTTGTCCGTTGCCATATAGATGACATCGTGGAACTTGACATCCGCCTCGGCTATCTCTGTAAGGCCGCCTCTTCTTATGGCGGTCTTAAAATCTTCCGCAGCCTTTTCAAGCTCCCTGATCTCATCCTTCGTAATCTTGTCACAGCAGAGCTGTACCGCCAGCTCCTCCAGCGCTTTCCTGACTTCCAGCACATCCCGCAGGCTCTTCTCCGTTATCTCTGCCACCTCTGCCCCTTTTCGCGGAATCATGAGCACAAGTCCTTCCAGCTCCAGCTTACGGATTGCTTCACGTATAGGTGTACGGCTGACACCAAGCTTATTGGCGAGCTGGATCTCCATCAGCCTCTCCCCGGGTTTCAGCTCTCCCCGCAGAATCGCCTGACGGAGCGTATTAAATACGACGTCCCGGAGCGGGAGATATTCGTTCATATTGACTTGAAAGTTTGGTTCCATGCTCATTTCCTCCTTGCATTATGCACGTTCGTAACATACACCTGCTTCGTTAATCCCGTTTCCTTTATCTTTCTGCCGGCCTCCCTCGCCCTGCTCTTTTCCTCAAATATGCCGAATACGGTCGGGCCGCTTCCGCTCATGATGGCGTTCAATGCCCCCTGTCCTTTCATGACATTCTTGATCTGTTCGATTACAGGGTATTCCCGGACCGTGACTTCCTCCAGCACGTTTCCAAGGCATCCGGCCGTGCGTGCCAGGTCTTGTCCATCCAGACCCTCTATGATTCCGTCTATATCCGGGTGCGCTGTTATCTCGCGGGAGTCCAGCTCATCGTACACGAACTTGGTCGATACGCTGATGGGCGGCTTCGCTATCAATATATGGCACTTCGGCATGGGGCTTAAAGGAGTGAGAATCTCGCCGATGCCCTCTGCAAGCACGGTTCCCCGCATGATGCAGTACGGCACGTCCGCCCCAAGCGTCAACCCCCGTTCCATCAAAGCTTTCTCCGGCAGCTTCAGGGCAAACATGCGGTTCATTCCATAGAGCACTGCCGCTGCATTGGAACTTCCGCCTGCCATACCTGCCGCCACCGGAATATGCTTCTTAAGCGTAATCTTGATTCCCTCTTTTATGTGAAATTCATCCATAAGCAGCTTTGCTGCCTTGTAAGCGAGATTATTCTCATTGACCGGAAGGAAATACAGGTTCGTCTCCACTTCGATGCCCGGCTCCTTCTTCTTCTCCATTATGACCTGGTCATACAAGTACACCGTCTGCATCACCATGCGTACATCGTGGTATCCGTTGCTCCGCCTTCCGAGTACGTCCAGGCCCAGGTTTATCTTAGCCAGTGCTTTCAACTCCAGTTTATCCATATTTTATCTCCTCGTAAGTTAACGTTTACATTATCCTCAGATCGTTGTATCTTGTATACAGTGTACTCATAGTATACTCATATTTTCCTTAAAAATCAATATCTTATCCCCTGGTTTTACCTGCTCTGATTCCAGGCCGTTCACTTCCATGATTCCTTCTACCGTCGTGCTGTATCGTTTTGCAAGATCCCAGAGCATATCTCCATCTTGCACGATATATCCTACGATACCGGGCCGCCGTTCCATCTCCTCCATATCGACCGGTTCAAAGTCTACTTCTTCGATGTTGGATACCAGTACCGGCTGTTTCAGGAAGCTGTTGAAGGCCAGCACGGCCTTGATCTCTATCTCGTCGCTGCCGAGCAGGCCGATGGAAAGCTGCTCAACCGCATACGTCAGGTCATAGGTCATGTCACTGCTCGTTTCATTGCTCTCCAGAAGATAGGAAAAGGGAACCATTCCCTGCCACGTGTCAAACGGGATGACATCATCTGCTTTTACATAGAGGAAGCTGATATGGAGTACGCCTTCTATCTGTATACCGCCGTCCACAACCTCGGTCCGCTCCAGCTGAATCTTTCCGCTGCTGTGGCACACCTGGAGCATGCTGTCCTTAATCTCCGGAAGGGAGAGCTGTTCAATTACTTTACATTTTGAATGATTCTGCATGAGCAGCTTTTCAAATGTCTCTTCTGTTATTCTCGGGATGCAGGTCTTCTCCAGCGAATATACGTCCTCCAGCACATCCTCATTCTCTTCCTCATATACGATAAGCCTGAGTTCCAGCGTGGCTTCCACGCCGAGCAGGCGCATCTCGCCGTCTTCATCCATGCGCACATCGATGTTGACATCCGCAAGCTCCGGATATATCTGATGATACATATTATCCTGTGCACCGTAACATTCTATACGTCCTTCATAAGGAATAACTTGTTCGATCCAGTCTGTCTTGCCCTCCAGAGACTCATAGAAGCAGAACAGCATCAGCTCGCCCTGTATGAGCATCTCGTCCGTGCCAAGCCTCGTATCGAGCTTGCGGCTCGTGACATCTGTCCAGAGCAGCGTGCCGACATTTTCCTTCGTCCCGCTGATGGCAACTTCTTCCTTGATCCGGTATGTATCCTTCTTGGATGTGAGCATGCGCAGCATCTGCTTTGCGGCATATCGCTTATACACTGGAGCATCGCTTAGAATATCCGTCGTCACCTCCAGGTCGTCCATACCTTCTGAAGACACCTGAAGTTCCACGAGGGCTTTCAGGTTCAGTTTCCTTGAATGTATCGTCGTCACTGTCAGGTCGATATTAGAAGCCTTGATAAACGGCGTCCCTTCCGGCACCTGTTCCGTGTATATCATCTCCTCAAACGGAATCCTCCCTTCCAGGGAGGACAGCCTCGATTCTCCCTCCTCGGTCACGTACAGCACCTTGAAGTTCATCTTTCCGGCCACACGGATGTAATTTTCCACGACCTTCATGTCCTCTACATCCAGCATTCCCTCTCCGAGTATGATGCGCATCACATCACTTTTCACGTCCGGTACATTATAATCATCGTCAATGTAGAACTGGTCGGTAATGACTTTCCCGGTCCGGTAAGTCTGTACCTGTTTTTTCATATATTCCATTTTTCATTCCTCCTTAATCAAATTCTACGTTTTTGTCGCTGTATTCCATTTTTATAACTACATACGGATAAGTCGGCTTTTTCTTTACCTCTTCCGTTTTGTCCGGCCCCAGAAGACTGCTTTTCATGCAGACTGCATTGGATGTCTCATAGCATTCCGGCACCTCCACACTGTACCCGCTTGTATCTTTTGTCCCATATCCACGGGCAATGTACAGATATCCATTATCCCCGTAAGTAAGCCTGAATGGTTCCGCCTTCGCCTCTTCTATCTGTGCGGCCAGCTCTTCCGGGACAGCTTCCGTATCGACCACGGTGAAGTCGATATCGCGTATCTTGTCTTTGTCCGTCTTTGTGACGGAACACGCTGTCAGAAGGAATGTGCAGGCCAGAAGAAGCACATAGGAGCATAATCTTTTCATCAGATTCCTCAAAGCTACATTCTCTTTAACATCATACACAGCAAAGCTATGAAAAATTCCAATTTTGTAGTATAATAGACGCATATTTGTCATAAAACTACTTAATCTTTATAGAAAGCAGGCGTACCCACATGAATGAACAGAACAGAATCTCCGGCATTCTGCTGCATCCTACCTCCCTGCCGTCCCCGTACGGTATCGGAGACTTAGGGGCAGATGCCTATGAGTTCGTAGACTTTTTAGAACGCGCGGGACAGCATATCTGGCAGATGCTTCCGCTCACCCCTACCGGTTACGGCGATTCCCCCTACCAGAGCTTCTCTGCCTTTGCAGGGCAGCCCCTTCTTATCAGCCCGGCACATTTAAAAGAATTGGAGCTGGTACAAGGTTATGAGATCTTACACTGTCCCGTACGCGACGACGAACACGTCGACTACGGCGTCATCATCCCCTGGAAGCAGCGTATCTTTCAGAATGCTTACCGCCGCTTCTGCACTTCTGCCTATCAGGAGGCCCACCGGGAACTCCTAGCGGCATACGAAGCATTCTGCGGACAGAACGCGGCCTGGCTGGATGATTATGCACTCTTTATGGCGTGCAAGGATGCACACGGAGGCGTAAGCTGGCTCGAATGGGAAGACGAATGCAGAAATCCGTCTCCGGAATGCAAAGCCCGTCTGCAGGAGGCTTATGAAAAGGACAGCGGGTTCTACAAATTTCTGCAGTTCCTCTTTTTTGAAGAATGGAGAGAGCTGAAAGCTTATGCAAACAGGCATGATATACGAATCATCGGCGATATCCCCATCTTCGTCTCCATGGACAGCGCAGACGTGTGGGCGAACCAGCATCTGTTCCAGCTCGATTCAAAGGGATATCCTGTCAAAGTGGCGGGCGTGCCGCCGGATTACTTTTCCGAGACCGGCCAGCTCTGGGGCAATCCCCTCTATCACTGGGCAGCCCACGAGGAGGAAGGCTTTGCATGGTGGATCTGTCGGATACGCCATCAGCTTACGCTGCTTGATATTCTGCGTATCGACCACTTCCGTGGTTTTGAAGCATACTGGTCTGTCCCGTACGGAGAAGAGACAGCCGTACACGGCGAGTGGGTCAAAGCTCCCGGCCGGGAGCTGTTCCATGCCATAGAAGACGCGCTCGGAGAGGGACTGCCGATAATAGCGGAAGACCTTGGCGTCATCACTCCGGAAGTCGAGGCGCTGCGGAATGAATTTCACTTCCCGGGCATGAAAGTCCTTCAGTTCGCATTCGAGGGCACCGAGGAAAATGCTTTCCTCCCCCACCAGTTTACGACCCCTCACTGCGTCTGCTATACCGGGACGCACGACAATGACACGACGCTCGGATGGTATGAGACGCTGAATCCTGCCTGCCAGGAAAAGGTAAGGCGCTATACGAATTCGGACGGCACGAAGATCAATAAAGAATTCATACGTCTCTGCCTCGGCAGCATCGCCGCCTGTGCGGTCGTACCGATGCAGGATGTCCTGTCTTACGGGAAGGAAGCCAGGATGAACATACCGGGGGTTGCCGCCGGCAACTGGAACTGGCGCTTCAAGAAGGGGATATTAAGCGCGCCGCTTGCAAAAGAGCTGAAAGACATGGCCATATTATATGGAAGATATTAAATAACATAAACAGAGAGGTTATACTGATGATAAGATTTATATGTGTTGTAATCGTATTGATGCTGTATCTCGTACTGGGCATTCCGGTACTTGGAGTGGAATGGATCATCCATAAGTTCAGACGCAGGACTGCAGATGTAAGCTCCCTGCGTCTCGTACAGTGGGTCTTCCGCCTGATGCTCCGCATCTCCGGTGTGGAAGTCACCGTCATAGGTGAGGAACATGTTCCAGACGAACCGGTACTTTTTATCGGAAACCACAGAAGCTACTTCGATATACTCATCACCTATTCCCGCTGTCGTCGCCTCACCGGATATATTGCCAAGAAGGAGATGCTGCGCTATCCGCTTCTCAGAGACTGGATGAAACGGCTGTACTGTCTGTTTCTCGACAGAAGTACGCCAAAAGAGGGGCTGAAAACAATCCTGAAGGCGATAGAGTATGTGAAGGAAGGCATCTCCATCTGCATATTTCCCGAAGGAACACGCAACGACGGGGATGAACTGAGCATGCTGCCGTTTCACGACGGTTCCTTCAAGATTGCAGAGAAGACTGGCTGTGCCATCATACCGATGAGCCTCAACAACACGCATGCCATCTTTGAGCAGCAGTTCCCGCGCATCAAAAAGACCCATGTCATTCTGGAATACGGCACGCCTGTCTATCCGAATGACCTGGACAAAGAGACGAAGAAGCATCTCGGACAGTACTGCCAGAATATCATACAGGAGACGATCAATAAGAACCAAAGGCTTGTCTGAGCCTCTGGTTGATTACTTTTCTCTTTTACATTTTATGCGTCTGGTGATATAATAAGACAGAATATCCCATGCCGGGTATTCATATAGACAGGGCAGTACGGACTGCCCCGAGAAAAAAAGGAGTTTTAACAGGAAAATGAGCAGAAGAGATTTGACCTTGCTGACGGATCTATATGAGTTGACCATGATGCAGGGTTATTACGAACAGGGACAGAACGAAACTGTGATTTTTGACGTGTTTTTCCGCCAGAATCCTTGTAACAACGGCTATTCTATATGTGCCGGACTTGACCAGGTGATTGACTATATCAAGAATCTGAACTTCACATATGATGATGTGGACTATCTCAGGAGCCTGGGCATCTTCAGCGAAGATTTCCTCCACTACCTGAGTGGATTTCATTTCAGCGGCGATATCTATGCGATTCCCGAAGGGACTGTCATCTTTCCGAAGGAGCCTCTTCTGAAGGTCATCGCCCCTATTATGGAAGCGCAGCTTGTGGAAACGGCGATACTGAACATTATCAATCATCAGTCTCTTATCGCGACCAAGACATCCCGTATCGTGTTCGCTGCTAACGGGGACGGTATTATGGAATTTGGCCTGCGCCGCGCCCAGGGACCGGATGCAGGGCTGTATGGAGCAAGAGCCGCCATGATAGGAGGCTGCGTGGGAACATCTAACGTGCTGGCAGGGCAGCTGTTTGACGTGCCAGTCATGGGGACACATGCGCACAGCTGGATTATGAGTTTTAAGGACGAGTATTCCGCGTTCAGGACCTATGCCGAGATGTATCCGGATAACTGTACCCTGCTCGTGGATACGTATGATACGCTCAAGTCCGGCGTACCGAACGCGATACGTGTGTTTCAAGAGATGAAGGAGAAGGGCGTCCATTTTAAAAAGTATGGTATCCGCCTCGACAGCGGCGACCTTGCCTACTTATCCAAGGAAGCCCGCAAGATGCTCGATGCAGCCGGGTTTACCGATGCTACCATCACTGCGTCCAATGACCTTGACGAGTATCTGCTCCACGATCTGAAGATGCAGGGTGCCGCCATCAATTCCTGGGGGGTAGGGACGAACCTCATCACGTCCAAAGACTGTCCGTCATTCGGAGGCGTGTACAAGCTTGCGGCCATCATGAATGAGGACGGTGAATTCGTACCTAAGATAAAAATTTCAGAAAACACTGAGAAAATTACAAATCCTGGTAACAAAACGATTTATAGAATCTATGATAAAACAACAGGTAAAGTAAAAGCCGATCTGATCTGCTTTGTCGGAGAAGAATATGACACAGGCAGCGACCTGCTTCTGTTCGACCCGATTGAGACATGGAAGAAGACAAAGCTGCCGGGTGGATCCTACACGATGCGTGAAATACTCGTTCCTGTATTCAAGAACGGAGAATGTGTATATAAGTCCCCTTCTGTAAAGGAGATTGCCGCATACTGCCGCCAGGAAAAGAGGACTCTGTGGGAAGAGACGAAGCGGCTGTTCTACCCGCACCGCGTATATGTAGATTTGTCACAGAATCTGTATGAAGTAAAGAAATCACTCTTAGATCAGATCAGCACGACTAACTAAAAAGGAGAGCATTTGTTTATGAAGATTATCGTTTTAGCAGGAGGACTGAGCCCCGAGCGGGATGTATCCCTTATCTCGGGCGCCGGTATCTGCAGAACCTTAAGAGAACGGGGACACAAGGCATTTCTGCTGGATGTCTATCTTGGATTACCTTACGATTCTGATAAGCTGGAAGAAGTATTCGACCTTCCGGGCGCGGGGCTTGAGATTGCCCAGGGCATCAAGACGACCGCACCGGATATCGAAGCAGTCAAAGCTTCCCGCCCAGACCAGTCTGAATGCTATCTTGGTCCGAATGTCGTCGAGCTGTGTCGTCTGGCCGATATTACGTTCATGGGACTTCACGGTTCCGTTGGGGAAAACGGAAAGATGCAGGCCACGTTCGATGTCCTCGGAATCAAGTATACGGGACCTAATTCGCTCGGATGCGCCATGTCCATGAACAAGCTTGTCGCGAAGCAGGTGTTCAAGATGACACGCGTGCCTACGCCAAGGGGGACTTCTCTCACAGAAAAGACGAAAGACACGACTCTCGATGAGCTCGGATACTATCTGCCGCTCGTCGTAAAGCCTTGTTCCAGCGGTTCCAGCCTCGGCGTATATATCTGCCACACCGAAGAGGATTATAAGGAGGCGGTCCGCCGCTCTTTTGACGAGGACCATCAGGACGAAGTTGTCATCGAACCTTTTATCAGGGGCCGCGAGTATGCATGCGGCATCTTTGCAGGCAAGGCGCTGCCTCTCGTAGAGATCATACCGAGAGACGAGGTGTTTTCTTATGAAAACAAATACCAGGACGGAGGGGCGACCGAGATATGCCCGCCAATCTCCCTGGACGCGAAGATGATGAAGAAAATCCAGCGTGCCGGAGAGAAAGCGTTCGAGGCGCTGCGCATGGATGTCTACGCCCGGGCTGATTTTATCGTGGATGAGACGGACGGCAGGTTCTACTGCCTTGAGATGAACGGGCTGCCGGGCATGACTCCTACAAGCCTTCTCCCGAGGGCTGCCCTGAATGCCGGCATGGATTACGGAGAACTGTGTGAGAAAATAATTGAAGAATCAATGAAAGTAAGAGGATAAGGAATATGAAGAACCTTACACTGGAAAATATTGCAGACGCCTGTCACGGCACGTACCACGGCGATGAAAGCAAAAAGAGCCGGGAAGTGGCAGGTGTCGTAATCGACAGCAGAAAAGTCGAGAAGGATTACCTGTTTGTCGCCATTGACGGAGAGAATGTCAATGCACATAAGTTTATCCCTGATACAATTGAAAGGGGCGCTCTCTGCGTCGTCTCCCATGAGGATCTCGGTGATACGGACTTCCCATATATTCTCGTAGAGTCCACCGGGCAGGCGCTGCTGGACATCGCCAAACTGTACCGGGACTCTTTTGATGTGACGGTAGTCGGTATCACAGGAAGCGTCGGCAAGACAAGTACAAAGGAAATGATTGCCTCTGTCGTGTCTCAGAAATACAATGTCCACAAGACGTTAGGCAACTTCAACAATGAATGGGGACTTCCCCTCACCATTTTTGAGATGAATGAAGCGCATGAGGTCGTGATTCTGGAGATGGGGGTCAACCATTTCGGAGAAATGCGCCGCCTCTCCTCTGTCGCCAGTCCTGATATCTGTGTCATTACGAATATCGGCGTGGCCCATCTGGAATTCTTCAAGACGAGGGAGGGGATTCTCCAAGAGAAATCCCAGATGATACAGGATATGAAACATGGCGGAAGCATCATCCTTAACGGCGATGATGACCTTCTGTCCAGGATGGGGCCAGTGAAAGGGGTTACTCCTGTCCTCTTCGGTACGACGGAAGACTGCCAGTGCCATGCGTCCGATATCGTGCCCATGGGCTTAAAAGGAACGGCCTGTACGATACACATGCCGGACGGCGAAGCTTTTGAGTGCCTTATTCCTACTCCCGGCGCACATATGGTCTCCAATGCCCTGGCAGGCGCTGCCGTAGGCGCTGCACTCGGCCTTGCAGTAGAGGAGATCAAGGCCGGCATCGAGGCACACACGACCCTCCCGGGACGCAATAACATCATCTCCACCGGCAGCCTCATGATACTGGATGACTGCTACAATGCCAATCCGATATCCACAAAGGCAGCCATCGATGTCCTTGACATGGCCATCGGCCGGAAGGTAGCCGTGCTCGGCAACATGGGAGAACTCGGGAATAATGAAAAAGAACTTCACCGGGAAGTCGGTGAATACGCCGCAAGGCACGGCGTAGACGTCCTGTGTGCAATCGGGGAGCTGGCAAAAGAAATCGCCGCCGGAGCAGACAAAGCTCCCGGCATAGAAGTGCTCTGGTTCGCCACGAAGCAGGATTTCCTCGCACAGATGAACAACATAATAAAGGAAGGGGACAATGTCCTTGTGAAGGCGTCACACGGAATGTGGTTCCCCGAAATTGTCGAACAACTCGTAAAATTTTCATAGGGGTCAGACCCCTGTTGCACAAGGGGTCTGACCCCCTTCAAAATTAAAGGAGTTACGCATGAATTATCAGATATTAGCATTGGATTTGGATGGCACCCTGACCAACTCTAAGAAGGAGGTTTCCAGGCCGACGCTTGAGGCATTGATTCATATTCAGGAGCAGGGCAAGAAGGTGGTGCTCGCAAGTGGACGTCCTACGCAGGGCGTGCTGCCGCTGGCCGGCCAGCTCAGCCTGGACCGCTACGGCAGTTATATCTTGTCTTACAACGGCGGCCGGATAACGGACTGCAGAAGCCGGGAAGTCATCTATAACAAGACGCTTCCTATGGATATTGTCGCGCCTCTGTTTGATATCGTGGACAAGTACCGGAACCGGGGTGTTGATATCGTAGGCTATACCTCTGACGTGCTGCTGTCGGGTGGCAGCACGAACAAGTACAGCGAGCTGGAATCCCGTATCAACCATATGCCTCTCGTATCCGTGGATGATTTTCCGTCCCATATTACTGCTCCTGCGAACAAGTTCCTCGTTACCGGGGAGCCTGACGTGATACAGGAGGTAAAGGCAGAGGTCACGGAACGCTTCCGCTCTTACCTCTATATCTATCTGTCTGACCCGTTCTTTCTGGAGATCATGCCTCCGGGCATCGACAAGGCCCACTCTCTGCTCCGGCTGCTGACAAGCATCGGCCTGACCGCGGATGAGATGGTCTGCTGCGGGGACGGCTATAACGATGTGACCATGATAGAGACCGCCGGTCTGGGAGTGGCCATGGCCAACGCTCAGCCTCTCGTGCTGGAGAAGGCCGACTACATTACGAAGTCGAACGACGAGGATGGCGTGCTCCATGTGATAGAGAAGTTCATGATGGATTAGCCAAATGCTGCCATCAAGTTCTGTTTTGCTTATAGACGCACAAAAGGAAGCTCTGTAAAAATACGCAAAGCTTCCTTTTTATATTCCTCTGCTTCAGGCCGCAGCGGGATGCCAGTTGGCACTGCCCGCCCCGGCGGCTTTACTCCAGTTCTTTCAGACATTCGGTCAGCCGGTCATACTCTACTTCCACCTTCGCAAACAGCTCATCCAGATTATCGTATGTATTATTTCTTACTGCATCCACAATATGAGCACATCTACTGCTCAGATTATTCATACCCAGATTGGCAGACAGCCCCTTCAACGTATGTGCACACGTCTCGATCTCTTTATAGTCTTTCTCTTCTATCGCTCTTTTTAAGTTCGGATATGTGGCTTCATCCCGGAACCTGAGCAGATACTTCTTAAGCATAGACTCGTTCTGGCAGAATCTGCGGATTGTCTCCTGTGGATCAATCTCCATCTTTATAAGTACATCTATAAACTCCATAGCAATCTCCTTTTATGAATCTTCCAGGTTATAGCTCTAAGTATAGCATGAATCTATTAAAAAATATACTCTTTATTCATAATCTTCAAGGAGCGGCCTGATGTTTTCCGTTATACTGCTTATGACCGCAATCTTCTTGTCAGCATCATACCGGCTGTTTCCCCGGAACGCATGATATGCCCCCTGGATACAGTAGCTGAGCACGATGTTCAGGACCATATCTTCCCGGAGGCCCGGATGCTTTTCAAACAGCAGCTTCTTCACGCTGTCCTCGATCCTGGATGCGAGATGGCTGCTCTCGCTCCCGGAGAATACCGTGTCTGTCAGAGAACTCTGGGATAGATATGCCACAAACAGCTCCTGCGTAAATGCCGCCGGATTCTCTATGATGTACTCGGGGTGGGAGATGCTGTTCGTCACCGCCTCGACAATCTCCGCCTCCATAGCGTCAGACAGATCGTAGATGTCCCTGTAGTGGGAGTAGAAGGTAGACTTGTTAATCCGTGCAATACTGCAGAGCTCCTTTACCGTAATCTTTTCCAGCGGCTTTCGCGCCCGTAGTTCTATAAATGCATTTTTTATACTCTTTTCTGTCTTTTCTATCCGTAAGTCCATATGAATCCTCCTCTTTATCCAACTGATCTTCCCGATAGTCGTTTATCCGACTGTTATCCTCTAACGATGGTGGATACCTGGCATGTCTGTCTGTATAATCATTATAAACGCGATAAACGACTGCTGTCTATTATTTATAGCAGATATATACGACAGGCCATGATTTATACAGGAGGAGAGAAGATGGATTACTATGGATTTTATACCGGGAAAATATTTGACGCGTATAAGTATCTGGGCGCACACCCTGAACATGGAGGTGTCACCTTCCGCACCTTCGCGCCGGCGGCAAAGGACATCAGCCTGATTGGGGAATTTAACGGATGGACGGAATATGGCATGAACCGGGTATATGACGGCAACTTCTGGGAATGTCATGTACCGGATGCCACACCCGGCATGATGTACAAATACCGGATCTGCCGCAAGGACGGAACATACGTCGACCACTGCGACCCCTATGGATTCGGCATGGAGCTCCGCCCGGCCAGCGCGTCCATCATCCGGAACCTGGACAGCTACTGCTTTCACGATTCCCGATGGATGTCAAGGCGGACAGACTGCAGATCAAAGCCGCTCAATATATATGAAATGCATTTTGGTTCCTGGAAAAAGCCTTCCGGCAAAGAAGACGACTGGTATTCTTACACTGCGATGGCGGAGCTACTTATTCCATATCTGAAAGAATGCCACTATAATTACGTTGAAATCATGCCATTGAGCGAGCACCCATGCGATAAGTCATGGGGATACCAGAACACCGGATTCTTCAGCCCGACTTCACGTTACGGCACAGCGCAGGAGCTCATGGCATTCATCGACCTCTGTCATCAGAACGACATCGGCGTCATCCTCGACTTCGTCCCGGTCCATTTCGCCGTAGACGGGTACGCCCTCGCCCGGTATGATGGCACAAGCCTGTATGAATACCCGCATGTGGACATAGGACGCAGCGAATGGGGCAGCTGTAACTTCATGCACTCCCGTGGAGAAGTGAGAAGCTTCCTCCAGTCCGCCGCCAACTACTGGCTGACAGAATATCACGCCGACGGCATACGCATGGATGCCATAAGCAATATCATCTACTGGCAGGGAGATGCCTCACGGGGCGTGAATAAGACCGGCGTAGAATTCATCCGGGACATGAATCGGGGCCTGAAAGAACGGCACCCTTCCGCAATACTGTGTGCGGAAGATTCCTCATCCTATCCGGGCGTGACAAAGAGGACGGAGGACGGCGGCCTCGGGTTTGACTACAAATGGGACATGGGATGGATGAACGATACGCTGGAATACTTCCGCACCGCGCCGCAGTACAGAAGCCGTGACTACCACAAGCTCACCTTTTCCATGCATTACTACTACTGTGATGCCTTCCTTCTTCCGCTGTCCCACGACGAAGTCGTACACGGCAAGGCCACCATCCTCCAGAAAATGAGCGGAAGCTACGACGACAAATTCCCCCAGGCAAGGGCATTATATATGTATATGTACGCCCATCCCGGCAAGAAGCTTAACTTTATGGGAAATGAATTCGGCCAGCTCAGGGAATGGGATGAAAAACGGGAACAGGACTGGGATGTCCTGGCATATCCAATCCATGATGCATACTACCGCTTTATGAAAGAGCTCAACCGAATCTACCTGTCCCACCCTGCATTATATGCCATGGATTATGACCAGAACGGATTCTCCTGGATAGACTGTGCCCGGGAGGAACGCTGTATATATGCATTTGAGCGGACAGATGGGAGAGAAAGGATCCTGGCCGTATTCAACTTCTCAGATGAACTACAGAAGGAATATCTCCTTCCCGCAGCCGGCGCTGCCCGAATCGAGCTCCTGCTCTCCAGCGATTTTGAATCGTACGGTGGAAATGAATCTTGCGACGAAGCGTCCCTCATGCCGGAAGACGGCTGTATCCAGCTGGACCTGGCTCCTTTCAGCGCTGCCTATTATCTCATGTCTTAAAAGGCTGCTTGCGGCTAGCTGAGCCGGGGCAGAATCTCACCAAGGTCTGCGACAGCACGGTTGAGCCGCTTAAGTTCCTCTTCTGTAAGCTGCTCGTCCAACGACGATATAAAGGCTCTGTTCTTCAGATAGTATCCGTCCAGATAAGAGACGGCCGTGGGCGTAAGCTTTATCCAGACCGCCCTCCGGTCGTCTTCTTTATATATTCGCTCTATAAACTGATGCCCGCTCAGCTTATCGATCAATTTCGTCACCTGCTGCTTCGGCACCTTAAGACGACGTGCAAGCTCCGTCATCGTAACAGCCCCGCATACTCTAAGCGTCTCCAGGCAGTAATAGGTCTCCAGGCTCATCTCCCCGCTCAGGGAATCCTTGAACGGGCGTACGAGCTTCGCATGCCAGTCAGGCAGTACAAGAAGCAGATTCTGGACAAATTTCTCCGACATTTTTTCTGATTCCATCTTTTTCTCCTTATTGACAAATGAATTTAAAAATGTTATTCTTTACTCTTGTATATTAGTAAATAAAGTATGACTATCATGTATATTTTATTATTCATATAATAATACAATGTACAGCCATTTATTTCAAGCTGAAAGGAGATGCTGCAGCTGATGACTACAAAAAAATGGAATATGCCCCGGATAACGAAAGAAAAGGTTCGTTCCAGTACATTAAACTTCCTTTTTATAATTGCTTACGTAAATATATTTCAATTCGTATTCGGCCCGGAAAACTCTATCGTAGGTGTCATTTTTACGATTATGATGTCCGCATCCATGGTACGGGACCTGACGGCCGCACCAATCAGACATCTGCTTATCCAGGCTGCCGTACTTGTCTGGATGGCGGCTGCCGCTTTCCTTGTGGTTACACTGTCTGCGCCTCTGTCTTTTGCAGTTAATTTTATCACAATTTTACTAATTTTGTACGCATATACGTATGAATATTCAAATCATATGTACTTTCCGTATATATTGTCCTATCTGTTCCTCGTATACATCTCTCCGGCAGATGCCGGACAGCTTCCACGCCGGCTGCTCGGCATGCTGGCGGGAGCAGTCTCCATCATCTTATATCAGTGGTTCATGGGACGAGACAGAGCCGCTGAGACAGCCAGAGATGTCCTGGCCGATATGATAGACGACATTCTCCTTCTGATAGCGCATAAGAACAGAGAAGCTTCGGAGAACCCCTCCCCCTCTGACATGCACCGCAGCCTCAGCCGCTTAAGCCAGATGGTATATGAGCGCCGCAGGCGGGTTCTGTGCGTATCCGACGCTGCATTTTCTATGATTGCCGCCGGGCGCGGACTGGAACAGCTCCTGCTTCTTGTCAGGGAGCTGCCAACCAGCCTGTCTGTTCCGGACAGGGATCTGCTCTGTCACACCGAAGCTGTCCTGGAGATGTTCCGCGCCTTTATCTGCCGTGAATCTGAAAAGCTGCCTACGGCAGACTTCTGCCGCGTGTCCCCACCTGGTTCCGGCCAATCATCTGAACAGTTCTGCGGGGCGCTTCTCTACATCCGTGACCGGCTGCTCCATATGGCAGATCCTCAGCGCAAATCCCATTACCACAGGACAGCCCTGTCCGTAAAGGTGCGGCTGCAGGCCGCCCTGGATCTGAGTCCTGTCCGTGCTGTCTATGCCGTGAGAACCGCACTGCTTCTATCCTGTGCCGCACTGCTTGTCCAGTTCTGTCCCCTCCCGCACGGGCGCTGGCTTATGTTTACGCTTGCCTCCGTCTCTCTGCCCTATGCAGATGACGTACCAGCCAAGATGAAAAAGCGGCTCGCCGCCACGCTTGCAGGGGGTCTCGTATCCGTAGCCATCTATTCCCTCGTCCCCTCTGCCGCCGGCCGTACCGCTGCCATGATGCTGTCCGGCTATATATCATTCTACTTCACAGACTACGCCCTGACCTTTGCCTGCTCTACCGTGGGAGCGTTGGGCGGTGCCGTGTTTATGGACGCATTCGGTGTGCAGGCCGTCGGTCATATCTTCCTCATCAGGCTTGGCTATATCTTGGCAGGGGTAGCGTTGGCATTCGCAGTCAACTGTCTTCTCCTTCCGTATACGAGGAAGATGGCGACCGGGCATCTCTGGAAAAAGTATGAGACGTCTTCCAAACTGCTGGCAGAGATAAACCGTACCGGCCAGAGTGATCCCCAGCTATACTATCATCTTGTGATACAGGCATATCTGCTGGAAGAAAAGCTGGCGCAGAACGGAGCGATGCCCCGGGATTTGAACCGGGGCACCGCTCCTGATGCAGCTCCGCAATGTCGAGTAGCTTCGTGACAGGCTCTCCAAGAAATACCGCATCCTCTTCCCTTCATAAAAATAATTGTCCACCGGGAAGTGCAGAATCTCTCCTTTTCGTCATAAAACCAGTCCTGCGGATACGTGATTGCTGCACTTCTCCTAAGCCTGTCTTCTGATTACCTTACGCAAGATCTGGTACAGGTACTGTACGTCAACCGGTTTCGTCACAAATCCATCCATACCTGCTTCCGTTGCCAGGTCCACGTCTTCCTTGAACGTATTTGCCGTCATCGCAATAATCGGGATATCAGCGGCGTCTTTCCGCTTCAGCCTGCGTATCGTGCGGCATGCTTCCAGTCCGTCCATCACCGGCATCTGTATATCCATCAGTATCGCTTGGAACTCTCCGGGCTTGCTGCTCTCGAATATCTCTACCGCGGCCTTGCCGTTCTCTGCACGGTGTACGGATGCTTCCTGCATCTCCAGCAATTCTATGGCAATCTCCGCATTCAGGTCATTGTCCTCTGCCAGAAGGATATGCGTGCCTTTCAGATAGCCCAACGGCATATCTTCCGGCTGTTCTATCCTGACGCCACCCTCTTCCATGTCAATAGGAAATGCTACCGTAAAATAGAATACACTTCCTTTCTCTGGTTCACTAGTCAGATCCAGCTCCCCTCCCATGAGTTCTACGATGTTTCTGCTTATGGCAAGTCCAAGCCCGGTCCCCTGGCTCTTCGTATAATTTGTTCCTACTTGTTCAAACGACTCGAAGATTCGCTTCTGGTCTTTTTCGGATATCCCGATGCCGTCATCGGCAACCTTGAACGAAAATACCGCCTTGCCGGTGGATGACTCCTCCTCGGCTATGTCGACCTGAACGTGGCCTCCGGCGGGTGTAAATTTGAACGCATTGGATATCAGGTTCATCATCACCTGCTTCAGCCGGACCGCATCCCCAACAAGCCGCTTGTCATCCTGCATCTTCAGTTTCATCCTAAAGTCCAGCCTCTGCCGCCCGGCTTCTGCTGTCATCATGCTCTCAACCTCATTCATGACCTGATCCATGTAAAACGGCTCGCTGTCAACTGTCATCATTCCCTGCTCAATTCTGCTCATGTCCAGTATATCACTGATCAGCCCGAGCAGATAGCGGGAGGAAGAGCGAATCTTAGACAGGTTCTCCCTTACGCTTTCTGGCACATCATCTATCATACATGTCAGGTCGCTAAGGCCTACTATGGCGTTCATCGGCGTACGTATCTCGTGACTCATCCTGGACAGGAACTCACCCTTGGCACGGCTCTCCTCTTCTGCCTTGGCAAGGCTGCTCTGCATCCTTGCCGAATGTATGCGGGAACGTGCCATCACGAGAATCAGTACCACGACCAGAAGAAATACACCACCGCAGATTACGATAAACATAAACGGATTGGCATAAATCATCTCAACGAGCGTCAGACTTCCCGTGCCAGTAGAAATCATATTCTGGTTAGCCAGCGTATCTTTCTGTTCAGCGCTCAAGCTGTTAATCGCTTTGTTCATAATCGTAAGCAGCTGTCCTTCGGCAGGTCTTGCTATCGCAAAGCTTATGTCATTCCTGTCGTTGATAAGCGTGTTTGGAACTACGTTTGAAAACCGGTAGTTCTGTATCTCCTGCTCCATGACGGCGGAAACCCCGTAATAAAAATCTGCCTCGCCCCGGTCCACTGCCCTGAGTGCTTCTGTCGCGCTTTTGTAATACTTTACTTCCGAGGCTTTTATTTCTCCCGGCAGCTCCCTGCCCTCCAGCACTCCGCCTGTCAGTCCGTCCGACGGATAGCTCACGGACTTATTCCTCACTATGATATCATTCAAGTCCACATATGGCTTCGTAAGCGCCAGTTCCTGCCTTGCGCCCTCCTCGTCTGTTCCAAGATATGCCCCCAGCATGTCTGCCTTTCCTTCCTGCACCATCTTCAGAGCATCCGCGTAACTGTCCGCATAGTGATATGTGAATTCCAGCCCTGTAAAACTGCTGACCTCTGTAAGCATATCTGATATAATCCCGTTATGCAGGTCGCTCTCCGTCTCCATGCAGTACAGAGGATGCCAGTTCTTCAGCACGGCCACAGATACCGTCTTTTTCTCTGCAATATAGTCCTTTTCTTCCTGATTCAGGGCGATGCTTGCGGTGCTGCTGTCCTGAACATTAGCATCATACCGCTCCTGCGCAAAATGCGGATTGGAATCTACGATCTTCTCCATGGCCATATTGAGGCCTTCAAGAACGTCCTGCCTGTCGGGGGTCGTAACGATATAGTGAGGCTGTGAGTCAAACTCCGCAACCACGCGGAACACATTTGCGTCACCTCCGGAATTCCCGAGAAGCATATCTACCTCTTTGCTTTCCAGATAGGAATATAGGTTCCCGTCCTTCATCTGGTCCGCTGTATATGTCTTCAACGTACAGTCAATCCCGTTACTGTCCAGAAAAACCTTCAGCCGCCGCGTATTTTCCTTGGCACGTTCGTATACGCCGATCGTCTTGCCGGACATGCTCTTCCAGTCGAACGACCGTATGCTGTCATCATCCCGGCGTGCCAGCAGGACTGACTTGCTGTATCCTGTATTATAGTCAGGGTATGCAAAATACTGCTCCAGCTCTTCCTGATAAAAGGTTCCGCCCATCAAGTCATAGCCGCCCTGCAGGAACTCATCCACCAAAGTCTCGCTGTCCAAGTCTATGTACTCATATTCCCATCCGGTATACTTGGCAATCTCATTCAGATAGTCTACGACAATGCCGTGCCTCGTACCGTCTTCATCCAATTCTGTAAATCCCGGCACCTCTGAAAATACCACCTTCAGGACGCGCCCCTCTTCCGGCTCATCCGCCAGCGCACGGCTATGGGGCACAGAAGCAGCGGCAAGCATTACGGTCAGGCCGAGTATCAATGCACCACATTTTATCAAAGCCGCTTTTAATCTATATATCATAAACAACTCCTTCTTTCACATGCTTACCCTTATTGAACAACTTCTGTTCAGCGGGTATACTTTATTCTATCATGCCACCAGACGATTTGCCACATAAATAAATGCCCAGAAACCCCTTGTTTACACATTACGCCAAAAGGCAACATATGCTAAAGTACAACTACGAAAAGCAGGTGATTTATATGACACAAGTTTCTAACCAAAACGATGACGCAAGAATAACAGGCTGCGACTCCTGCCAGTGGAACACAGGCATATACTACCGTAGATACCGATGGACGCTGGACCGTACCGGGTCTGGGTCCGAGCGATAATGCTTCCTTCGTTGTCCAGCCCCACAAATAACCCGTATCAGACGATAACGACAGGGATACAGATGAATCGTCTGCATCCCTGCCGGATAACAATTACTCCTGGATCTGTCCGCTGTTGCGCTTCAAGAATGCTTTGAATTCTTCCTCGGGCATAGGACGGGCATAATAAAAGCCCTGAATCTGGTCAACCTGGGAGTCCACGACCATCTGTCTCTGCTCCTCTGTCTCAACTCCTTCTGCCACGACCGTCATTCCAAGCTCTTTGAACGTACGGACGATATTCTTGACGCCTAGTGCAGAATTCCTGTTGCCTATCATCGCCCACACAAGACTTTTATCCAGTTTGATCGTACCAAACGGAATGTTAATTACCATGGCAAAATTAGAATACCCTGTTCCGAAATCATCAAGCCCCATCTCAATTCCGTACTTTTCCATCTCAGCCGCGAAATCAGTGACCGCCTGCGGCTTCTCCGCAAGCGTGCTCTCTGTAAACTCAATTTTGATAGCCGAGGGGGGCGTACCGTTCTTCTGAATGATTTCCATTACCTTCTCTCCAAGATCTGGCTGTGTAAACTGGACGGCAGGGAAATTGACATGGACCGCCCTTATCGGAATGTGCTCCGCCATCAGCCCATTGACGAATACACACACTTTGCCGAGGACGGCATAAGTGATATCAATTATCATACCTGTCTCTTCTGCAATCGGAATAAACTCAGACGGATATACAGGGCCGATAGGAGTGTCATTCATACGCATGAGCGATTCCGCATAGTTGAACGTTCCGGACTCTATCGAATATATGGGCTGGTAATACATCTCAAAGCTTTTATCATTCAGCTTCTCCTTCAATATCTGCATAATCTGCTGTCTTCTGCGCAGCTTCCGGAGCACTTCCTCATCACAGTAGCAGACTTGCCCTTTTTTCCCGGTTTTGGCTTGATACACCGCATATTCAATAGCATTGATGATATGCTCTAACGTGTCATCCACATCCTTGTGCCGGATAATGCCGATAACTGCAGACAGGTTGAACTGGTAATTCCCCACGGTCCACGGCTGCTCCATCCGTTTCAGGATGCTCGTTACATACTTGCGTATGGAATCATCGCTTTCCTCTGTGAAGAGAATCGCAAATTCATCGCCGTTAAACCGGTATACGCTTCCTTCCTTTCCAAGAGAGCAGAGGAACCCGCAGACAGCTTTTAGAAATTCATCGCCAATACGCTGACCGCACACATTATTAATCTGTCGGAATTCTCTAAGAGATACGACTACCAGCGTGAATTGTGCCTCCGGATGCCTGTTCAGCGTAAGGCTGAGCATGTTGAGCAGTTCCTGACGGTTTGGCACGTTTGTCATATAATCCATAGATATCTGCTTGTTCTGAAGATGAAGGTAGATAATGAGCATGGCGCATGTAGCTGCCGAACCCGAGAGTATAATATCAGGATAGATCTGCTGCACGATGATGACAAGCACCGCCAATACCGGAAACGTCGATAAGATGCGGTAAATCTTTGGCTCAATCTTTCTTCTGTTCATAAGGGCGGTTACGATGCTCGCTGCACAGTAGGCATAAAAGACAACATATGTAACATCTATAAGACTTCCCCTTACATAACCGTACGCCGCATTAATATCAAATATATTTTTTGTAAATGGATTCAGTAATATAAGTATGAAATATAGAATACCCGGAATCAGGCCGTAACCCATTATTTTATTTCTCGCCGTCTCTTCCGAATATATGACCGATATGCTGTATAGGAAATATACGAGTCCCATCAGCGGGGTAAGTATAAAATATATGGTTGTCATTGTCCACGTCGTCCACAGCGGGATGGCGTCATAATGATATAACATAACTGTGGAGGCTATATTCGTAAACATGGCACTGAACGTAACCATCAGGCAGCCCTGAAACATTCTGTTCTTCAGCGTGGGAATATGGCTGCCCTTACGGGAGTATACCCATATGATTGCCAATATGACTAAGGATATCGATTCTGGCGCTATGTTCCAACTCACAACTTCCACCTTCCGTTTCTGCCGCGGCATGTTCTTAATTCCGGCACTTCCATTATATCATCCCCACATAAAAAGGCAATGAAAAAGGCGTGTTTTTAGGAACGGTGCAGCCTGTGGATATGCGATTATTGCAGGTTGATGGAATCTGCGAAATACCTTCCTTAAAAGACGCTCCCGCTGCCGCTTTAAAGATTCAGAGTATTTTTACATGGATATGGGCATTGATTTATGAAAATACACCACCTTCAAATGACCAGAAAATAATATGCAACAATGACCTTACCCTCCTGAAAAGTATGATGAGCTTAATCCAGCAGCACTATCAGGAAAAAGTAACACTGAACTATTATATACGACAGACATGAATATTACAGAGATTGCATACGAAGTCGGCTTTAACGGAACAAGCTATTATGCCGAAGCATTTCGCAAATGCTTCGGCATCACTCCGTCCGACTATCGTAAAAAATCGAAGGGTATTTCATAAGATATTACGCCACCTTACAGTTCATGCCACATGGCGCATCAGCCTGCCTTTCTCTGCACCCTGGTTTGAATCAGCTCCATCACGTCTGTCAGTATGTCGCGGTCTGTAACATCAATCATCAGCCACCGGCTTCCGTTGAGACAGCCTGCATCGCGATAAAGCTCCCTGACATATGGCGTACATGCGGTCAGTAAAAGTTCTGCCTCAGCAGCCTCTCTGCTTCCTATGCTCACCATGCATGTATAATACCCTTCAGCGGGATACAGCGTACAGAGTGCCCGTCCCCCTTTCTTATACTTTACGTTCCAGCCCGGCTGCATGGAGCAGCGGCTGTATTCAATCTTCGGTGCCGTCTTATATTCCTGCTCCAGATGGCGGCAAAGTTCCTCCCAAAGGCCGTTCGTTACATACGCTCCTATCTGTTCCATATCCGGCTTCCTGCCGGCATCATATAGCTCGTTCCATTCCATTGCCTGCTCCTCCTCTGTCCTTACTTAAAAATGTGTATCGCAATCCTATAGTAATGCTCTGTATCATCATAGCGCATGAAATATGACAACTGTGTGTCATATTTTTTCTTATCTTTAATGGAATTTTAACATACTTGGCTCACTGATGCCACATGACCGGACGGTAATATATTCCAATTGTAGCATATAATTGAGCTCTGTCAAAAATATATCTGACAAGAATCTTTTTCATATTGTTTATTGAGTCAATTTGTTATAAACTAAAATGGCAGCATGATATCTGAAATGTATTTGGGGGGAAGTTATATCATGAAATCAGCCAGCAGCACAATATCCCGGTTTCAAAATTCAATCTCTGCACAATCCGTACGGAATGGCCTGACACTTGCTATTCCGTTTCTTATCATGGGATCTTTTTCGCTGCTTCTGAGAAATTTTCCAAATGACGCATATCAGTCATTTCTGGAGCACTTTCTCGGCGGGGCAGCCGCCGCCCTTTTTGAGACATTATATACGGTCAGCCTGGGCTCTCTTGCCCTCGTACTGAGCATCACCATCAGCCTGTCCTACGGGCTGCTGGCGAAGACCGATACTTTTTTACTCTATCCTGTCGTATCCGTCTGCTCTTATCTTGCTTTCTGCGGTGGCATCGAGGGACATGACGAATATGTGTTCAAAGCCGAATGGGTATTTACAGCCATGTGCATCACCCTGCTTTCCTGTATTCTCTTCCAGTGGATGCTGAGGCTTGGCAGCCGGCTCAGAAAGCTACACGCGACAGGCGCGGAATATCTGTTCAATATTTCCATCCAGAGTCTGATGCCGGTAATTATTATCATCGTCGGATTCGGGATTACAGGCTATGCACTCCGCACGGCATGGGGGAGCAGCAATGTCACAAACTTCGGCTCCTATATCTTCCTGAAGATCTTCGACCAGATGAGCGGCAATCTGTTCGGCATCCTGCTCTATGTGGTCGTGACACACGTGCTCTGGTTCTTTGGCATACATGGTACGAACACGCTGGAAGCGGTATCCCAGAAGCTCTTTGAACAGAATATCTCCGTCAACCAGTCCCTCATGCTTGCGGGCGGCGCACCGACAGAGATATTCTCCAAGACCTTCCTGGACACCTTCGTATTCCTGGGCGGCTGCGGCTGTGCCTTGAGCTTTATCATCGCCTTATGTATCAGATCCAGAAAGAGCCATAACCGTAAGATTGCTTATGTGGCACTTCCTTCGGCCTTGTTTAATATCAGCGAGATAGCCGTGTTCGGATTTCCGATTATTTTTAACTTTACGATGATGATACCATTCATATTGACGCCTGTCGTGCTGACGCTAACGAGCACCCTGGCCGCGCAGGCAGGGCTTGTGCCTGTCGTGACCCAGTCTGTGGAATGGACGGTGCCAATCGTGCTCAGCGGTTATAAGGCTACCGGCTCCGTAGCCGGAAGTATACTGCAGCTTGTCAATCTCTCGATAGGGGTTCTCATCTATATCCCTTTCATCAAACGCAGCGAACAGAAGGAGACGCTGGCATTTCAGAAGATTGTCCGCCGTATGGAGCAGGACATGGCTGCCGGTGAGGAAAACGGTACTCTGCCGCATTTTCTCCATCACAGATATCCGTATTACTCCTATGCTAAAACACTTGCCATGGACCTTAGTAATGCGCTTCACCGCGGACAGATAGAACTGTTCTACCAGCCTCAGACTTCGTCAGATGGTGCGCTCCACGGGATAGAGGCACTCTTAAGATGGAAGCACCCGGTCGCCGGCTACATTGCCCCTCCGGTGCTTATCGCTCTTGCCTATGAAGGTGGGTTTCTGCTTGAACTGAGCCGTTACCTCCTGCACCAGGCTTGCCGCGACTCCAGATTGCTGGAGCCGCACTTAGCGAATGACCTGTATCTGTCTGTCAACATCTCTTCTAAGCAGATGGAGGAGGATGGTTTCTTCGATAAATCACTCGGTATCATAGAGAGTTATGATCTGGGACGCATCCACGCTGTATTGGAGATTACAGAGCGCTCTGCAATGATTATCTCCGATACGCTGATGCAGGATATGAGCCGCCTCAAAAGCAGCGGAATCAGCTTCAGCCTTGATGACTTCGGCATGGGGCATAATTCTATCTTGTATCTGCAGGAACGGATCTTTGACGAAGTGAAGCTGGACGGCAAGCTGGTATCCCAGCTTCCGGATAACGAACGGTCTAAAGATATCCTGTCGGGCATCATCTCGATGGCACACAGCCTGAACCTGCGTGTGGTGGCGGAGTTCGTAGAGACAGCGGAGCAGCGGGATATGCTCCTGGAACTCGGCTGCAGCATCTATCAGGGCTACTATTACAGCCGCCCTCTTAGTCTCACGGACCTTATCGGATACATGGACCAGCACAGATAAGAAAAGGAGGACACGGGAAGCGTATGTCTCATGCTACCCATGTCCTCCTTTATTGCCGGAATAAGTTAACAGCCCGCTTTTTTCATCAGACACTGCATCTTTCTGATTCCTTCCTTTTGTGATACGATGATTGCATCGAGCAGCGGAACCAGCTCCGGACAGAGCGAAAAACGCAACGCATTCTCTGACATGCGTACCGCCCCCCTGTGATGCGGTATCATCTCGCGCATAAAGTTGCAGTTGATATGATTATCCGTACATGCAGATTTCATCTCATAAATCATATCGCTGATGATGCGTTCATTCTTCATTTCATAGCACTCGATATCCCTCTTACAGTTGATACATGACTCACATCGGGGAAATACCTCTGTCATGTTCTGAATGCTCTTCTCCTGGGACGAGATAATGTTCAGTGCTATATCCTGCAACGGAATGTTCGTAGTGTAGCAAAGCAGGTTCTTTGACATCTCAATCGCGGCACGATGGTGTGGTATCATCTGCGTTATGAAGCTGCCTGAGAGGCTGTCTGTAAGCTCGGCGCAGTTCATATTGCGGATCATCTCATCCAGGATGCAATGATACTGCTCTACATAATCTCTTGTATTATTGCTGAAACGGCACATGTTCATAATATTTTCACCTCTTGCTATCATATGTCAGAAGCAGTCCTTCGGTGTGTACCGTCTATATATTTTAGACCATCGGGTGCTGTCTTTCTGGTGCCCGTACGGACAATTCCCTTTCAGTCCCGGCTCCCGTCCTCCGCCGCAGGAAGCAGTACCTGAATCACTGCAATCTCGTTGTCTGTCCCAACCCGCTGTGGCGGCCCCCAGGTTCCCGCCCCCGAGGTAACGACAGCCTGAGGTCCCTCTTCGCCCAGGCGGTAATATCCATAGTTCATATCCAGCATGATTCCCGTCACAAGGTTAAACGGGAACATCTGTCCACGGTGCGTGTGACCGCTTAGGATGAGATCTGTACTCTTATTATAGCTGCCGATGTTTTCCGGCCTATGGTCCAGCACGATCCTCGGCAGGTGTTCCATACCTGCCTCTTCTGCCAACTCCCTTCTTGCTTCCCCCTGCCCGCCAATCGGTCCCGAATCTTTCCTTCCGGCCAGTATCAGCTTATTTGCTATCAGCACGGACTCATCCTGAAGAAGGTGAACCTGCGCCTTTTCAAGGAATTTCAACATGTCCTCATATCCAGCCCCTGCATCGTGATTTCCAAGGCAGGCATATACACCATAAGGTGCTTTTATACTGCGAAACGATTCTTGAAGTACCGATGGATTTTTCACCGCTGTAATATCACCGTCGAACATGTCTCCTGCTATACACACAAGGTCAGGCTCCTCCGCATTTACCGCCGCTACAATCTTTTCCACATGCTTCTCGTCCACGACATATCCGATATGCAGATCGCTGATTAGAACGATATTCATTGCATCTGTATCTCCGTTGCCTTCTTGTATCTGTATCTTATAGTTTACCGTCTGAACCTTCGACGCATGGATTCCTCCGTAGACCGATAATGCCACCGACAGAACGACCGCTGCCGCTCCCGCAGTAATTGCAGCTTTCTGTGGCAGCGGCGTCGGAATGATATGGCACAGCCTGGCCAATAACAAGGCCAGATTCGTAAGATTGACAAGCAGCATCAGAAGAACAATTACGCCCAATGCATAATGGTCAATCAGAAAAACCGTTCGCGGTATCGGGCTGTCCGGAATGCGGCTGAGTACAAAGAGTATCAGGACGGCTGCCACCATAATACCGTATGAGATTCCAAACGCCACCGGTCCGACACCAGAGAAAATGGGACGGAACCAAAGGAATAATTTATGTCCTGCATTTACGAACAAGCCGATTAATGCTCCCAAAGCTATAAGAATCAAAATAATCCGCATGGTAGTATTCTCCTTTTACTGTAAGCCTGTTTAATAGTCCCCTATCGCATCAATCAATGCCATATCCCATGTCAGTGATGGAAGCCCACATGCCCAGCAACAGATATCGTCAGAAAATTCTATTACCCGGGTTACCTCTAAACTTCTATTTATTCGCTAAGTTCAGTCTACTATAATCCAGCCGGCCCGTCTATTGAAACAGGTAAGAATCTCTGCAGGCAGAATCTTTACAAACACTTATGCAGCGCTGAATGCATAAATTATATAGAAAACAATCCTTGTATCTTCCCAAAAGGAGGAATTTCTATGTATTATAACGAACATTCTGACAACGTTCCAGATAAATGTGATACAAATTGCAGCCGTAAAAATAATTGCCGCCCGCCTCAGCCGGACTGCTGCATTCCCTGTTGTTCCGGAGTGCCAGGGCCTGCAGGACCACAAGGCGAGCCGGGGCCTGCCGGGCCGCAAGGAGAACCGGGGCCTGCCGGTGTCCAGGGTGAGCCAGGCGTTGCAGGACCACAGGGTGAACCGGGCTCTGCCGGGCCGCAAGGTGAGCCGGGGCCTGCCGGTGTCCAGGGTGAACCGGGCGCTGCAGGACCACAGGGCGAACCGGGCGCTGCAGGGCCGCAAGGTGAGCCGGGTCCTACAGCTGCCACCATCCCCTTCTCCTACTCCAACCAAAATTCATCAGGCGTCCCGCTTAGTACCGACAGTACAGGGGCGCCGGCCCAGATTGCTTATGCAGGCTTTGGTGGCGATAACGGGTATTTTTCCGTATTTGACCCTGGGGAATGGGCCTCCGGTGTTATCACAATCAGTACAAGTGAATCCTACCCTTCTTCCTTTGTCATGCCGTATGATGGTACGGTACGCAATATTTACAGCGTATTTGCCAACCGTCAGGAACTATATCTGGAGGAAGGTGTTATCATACGGCCCTTTATGTGCCTGGCCATAGGGCAGACCGACAGGCTCGCCTTTACAGTGCTTCAAAACAGTATCATATACTTTCCACCTTATATAGGAAGCGCAGAAATCCCCAAATACACCATTCGCAGCGCCAGTCAGACAGGATTAGATATCCTGCTGCCGGCTGGAACGCTGGTAACGATTATCTTCGGTATAATAGGGGCCGGTACGGCGGAAGCGCAGTATATAACCGCTTCCATAAGCGGTGGCTTATATATCGAATGAATATCATGTAAATACCCCGGATTTGTCTCCGGTCAAGTCCGGGGTTATCTTGCGCAATATAAAATAGGAGGAACCGCCATGTCTGTACGAAAAGCCATTATACAACTCATAGAGCAGGAAACCGTCATTACTGCTCCTATTACAGATACGACCAATCTGTATGAAGATCTGCACCTGGACTCTCTCTCTTTTGTCTCCCTGCTGATGGATATAGAAGATCGATACGGTATTACCTTCGAACTGGGAGAGATGGAAGGCTGCCACATTGCCGGGCAGCTCATAGAACTAGTGGAGCAAAAGGTTAAGGAGGTCCGGACAAATGATTAGAGATGCATTACAGGCAAGATGGGAAGTGACCCTTCCGGCGGTATTGGGCGAAGAGGAGACCGTATCCTATGCTGAACTGGCACAGCGTGCGGCAGCGCTGCAAGCAGCTCTTCCACATACAGACGGCAGACAGACAGCAGCAATCTTCCTCCCTGACGGGAGCCATTTCCTCGCTGCTTTATTCGCCGTGCTTCAGGCAGGATGGATGGCTTTCCCGCTGAACATACATCTGGCCGCAACGGAACTCTCCTGCCTGCTGAACCGAGCTCAGATAAGTACGATAATCACCTGCCGTTCCATGCGCCCTATATGCGAAGCCGCCGCCGAGTCTTGTGCACATGCGCCGGCCATCTTATGTACCGATTCTTTACGCTCTGCACCGCAGCCGCTGCCCGACATACAAAGAACCGATCCCGGCGCCCCTATGCTTCTGCTCGCTTCATCCGGCACTACGGGTCATCCTAAACTGGCAGAGCTCTCCGAACAGAACGTAGCATTCAATGTAGCAGCTTATTTACGACACATGGGGTATGAAAAATACCGGGATCCATCACCCCGGTATGCTCTTGGTACGCCTTTTTCAGGAATATACGGCCTGCTCGTCCTCTTTTCTTGTATGCTGCGTGGGTTCCCGCTGTATGCCATGGCCGAAGGCTTTACGTTGGACACTCTGTTTCAGGCCGCGCAGGAGCATGGAATCAGCCATTATGACGGTGGATCTGTGGCCGCCATACTGTTGGACCGTACCCTTGGCCGCCCCATACCGTATGACATCACTTCTCTTCGCTATTTTGGATTTGGCGGAAGCAAAGTACCTGACGGTACGTTAAGCCGCTTGTCTGCCGCCTACCCCCATATACGGTTCTGGTCCGGATACGGCATGACCGAAGCCTCTCCCCTCATTGCGCAGCCATTCCGGGGGCTTCCGCCAGATAAGCTGGATTCCGTAGGCGTGCCGCTGCCGGGCGTAACCGTCTGTCTGGAAACAGAGAGTGGAATAACGGATGAACCAGAGCAGCAGGGAGAAATCATAGTCCGTGGACCTAACATAATGCTCGGCTATTATAAGGATAAGAAAGCCACCGAAGAAATCCTGAGAGGCGGCTGGCTTCACACCGGAGATATCGGATACTATGACAGCGACGGCTATCTCTATATCTGCGGACGCAAGAAAAATATGCTGCTTGTACGGGGATTCAACGTATATCCAGAGGAGGTAGAAACATGCCTGCAGAGCTGCCCGCTCGTAGAGGACTGTATGGTGTACGGAAGGTCGGATGCACCTGGCACCGAATGTGTCTGTGCCGACGTAGTCCCGGCAGCCCCGGATACCTCGCCTGCGGCCATCCAGAGCTGGTGTACCGGTCATCTGGCAGATTATAAGTGCCCCCGCTTCATCCGGCTTGTCGAGAAGCTGGATAAAACGACAACCGGCAAAAACAAACGTACGCATGAGGAGGTATCCCAGTGAAGCTAATCCACTTCCAAGGCCTTAACTGTTATCACGATTGTCTGATTACAATAGCCAACGCATCTGGTCTCGACTATACTGCCGCCTTTTCCAGGCTTTGGGCAGAAGGGTATCTGCGCTACGACCCAATCTGCAGCGTTTTTCTCTCCCGGCGGATACAAGAAACGCTGGAGACTATGGGCATGAGATTAGATACGCCTCTTACCACAGTTGAAAACCGGGAAACAGGATGGGCTGAAACACCTGACGGAAGTTATGTCATCATAGGCATGGATGCCTGTGTCATTCCATGGAGTCCGCTCTATAAGCTTCTACACGGGCCACATTATTTTATCGTCCAAAAAGGAAACGCAGAGCTTCACGACTGTTTCGACCCAACGTATGGAATCAGTGGTCAGACGATAACTGCACATGAGCTGATACCCAAAGCGTATGCCCACATCCCCATTAATATGGACCGCTGCCGCATCCTATCATTAAATGATACGCATAATACACTGCCTGCACAGGCGCAGGAAGTGCTGATGGCCCATCCCGAAACATTACGTCATCTTCTTGAACAGGCTCATATCTGGATGCAAGGATCAGAAAAAGAGCGTCTCCTTCCTGCAAAATATGTCGACTGCCTGCTCACCGGACGTTATTTATACAGGCATTTTTTGAATGGACAGGACAGCGCAGCCACAAAAGCGCCCTTGTTCTTCTCACATCAATACTATGAAAAATGGCTGGCAGTCAAAAACGGCTTATATAAAGCGGCGCTCTCCAATCAAAGCAGCACCGCCTTCGGTGAATCATGCCGCCTGATCACCTGTCTGTTTGAAATGGAGGTGGAACTGGCAAGACATATCAACGCATCCCTCTGATTTCAATGTCTGTTCCCTGCCTAAAGCGCCGTTCCTCTGGCAGGAACATACAGCTTGTCCATATCCGCCCCCTCCAGAGCTAGCAGTTTGATCTTCTTTTCCAAGCCCCCTGCATACCCTGTCAGGCTCCCATTTGTACCGACCACCCGGTGACAGGGAATGATAATGGAAATAGGATTATGGCCGACAGCACCGCCCACAGCCTGCGCTGACATGTTGGAAAGCCCCCTGGCTGCTGCAATCTTCTTGGATATCTCCCCGTAGGTCGTGACCTCCCCATAAGGAATCTCACAGAGCAGCTTCCACACTTCCCTGCGGAATGCACTTCCCTCCGGGGCAAGGGGCAGTTCGCCGGCAGATGGTTTCTCTCCCTTAAAATACCGGTCCAGCCACACTTCTGCCTGATGCAGAACTTCAGTATCCGCTTTCTCCAACCTTTCCCCCTGCAGAGAATCACAATAGTATTTCTGCCCTTCCATCCAGAGCCCAGTAAGAGCTCCATCCCTCTCCGCAAGCAAAAGTCTGCCGACGGGAGAGTCATAACACATAGTATAATACATATCTTACCGCTCCTTTTTTCACTTTACTGTCACAAGTTATTCCACTGATTCATTGTCGCGTAACTCCGCCATGGCCGCCATTTTTCAGACAATGTGAGCAGCTCCTTTGGCGTATGACCCGGAAGTGTATGCCTGATTCCAATATCCGTTTCTAAAAATGCATCTTTGCCCGGCAGACTGGGAGGCAATAGATTTTTGTAGAAGCGATTCCCACAAAAAATCTTCCGTCCGAATCATCCTTATCACCACTATACAGCATTTTCATTCTGAAATCCCGCCATATTCAGACATGGTATTCTTCTTGTCATCTCTTCCATCTGAGTTCCGTCTCCCCAAAGCTGCCGCTATATTAAGAACATCAAATGGTCAAGTCAGTAATATACTGCTAATCATGAGATACTGATGGAAATATATCTAATAAATCACCGTCAAAAAAATCCTTCTGGTGCTCCAAGTATTCATATATATAGTCCGGTTTCATCAAATTTTTAACTATTACCCTTTCGTTTTCTGATATTTTATTGCCTAACTTTTTTCTTAATAAAATATAGTCATTGATTATGTTTGCAGTGTATATTATAGCTGTTTCAACAGCAATAATGGCCAACATTATAAAATCAATATAGCTTGCAAATATGCCGGATTTACTTAAAGAGTTATTGCTTAATCCTATGTAGAAGCTGTGCGTACTATTTGATAACAAATTATAGATACCAGACTCTATATTATAATTCAGTATCTTCATATCAGGCTTATTAATTAATTGTTTGCCAGACAGCATTAAACTTCTTTCATCTTTATCTGCATTCAAATATATTTTACTATTCTTAATTTCGTTTCTTATATTCTCTGCATCAATCAGCCTCATTCTAGAACTTGTTAAAGAAAAATTTAATTTGCCAAATATGTTTTTAATATTTTTATAATAATTAAGAATCTGCATATTATAACGAAGGTTTACTTCTTCCTCTGAAATTCCCCTCTCTGAAACATAAAAATATATGTTTGCTGAATCTATTATATTTCTAGCTGCAGATGCTACTAGTGCAATATCCAATTCAGCATAATTCTCTTTATCTATACTAAGCAATTTTACAATACTTCCACAGTGCAGCAACACTTTTTCAACCACTTTCTCTGCTTGTGCTGCCCGAATTGTTGTTGCCCTTTTATTTTCGTCGATAAGACTAATCTTTTTTCCAATATCATATAATTTCTGTAATGTCCCTAATCGTATCTTATACTTATTATCTTCCAAGAGCCCCCTCCGTACACAATTTACTATTTGATTCGTAATATTGCATCGCTTTTACAAACTATTTTACATTCACTGTTTATCATCACAGGAAAAATCCGGCAAATAATTCTACCTTATTTCTGTGGAATCTTTCTTGGACGCTTTAATTTCTCTGCCACATTAGGCGCATCATACATTGTCAGTATGCTCTTTAAAGCCGTATTTTTTCTCCGCATATTCTTTAGCATTCTATATATAACTTTCGGTCTTGTCTGATATTTCTTTTCCCGCTCTAATATTGCATCCAACGACATTACCCTCACCCTTCCCAAACTCCACCTTCACATTGATAACACTGTCCGGTGAATTGTGAGATAAAAGCACGATACTTTCCACATGCACGCTATGCGGAAACATATCCACCGCCTTCACCTTCCCCACTTCATACCCTCTCTCCCTCAGGTACTTCACGTCCCGGGCCAGCGTAGCGGAGTCGCAGCTCACATACACAATCTTCTCCGGCCGCATTTTCACCATCGTCTCCAGCACGGATTCCTCACAGCCTTTCCTTGGCGGATCCACGACGATGATATCGCCATGGATTCCGTCTCTTTCATATCGTTCCGGCAGCACTTCCTCGGCCTTCCCCACGTAGAACTGCGCATTCTTTATCCCGTTTATCTGCGCATTCTGTTTCGCGTCTTCGATGGCCTGGGGAACGATTTCCACTCCGTACACCTGCTTTGCCTTCCTGGCCAGGAATAGAGAGATGGTTCCGATGCCGCAGTACAGGTCCCACACCGTCTCATTGCCGCTGAGGCCTGCATATTCCAGCACAGTTCCATAGAGCTGTTCTGTCTGAACAGGATTGACCTGATAGAAGGAAAGCGGGGATATGTGATACCTGATGTCGCCGATAAAATCAGTGATGTACTCCTGTCCCCACAAGAGCCCGGTCTCACGGCCCATAATTACGTTTGTCTTCTCCCGGTTGACGCTGTAGGTAATGCTCTTCATCCCCGGAATTGCCGCCAGGCGCTCTGTAAGGATATGGCTATGGGGAACTTCCGTTCCATTAATGACGAGGCACACCATAATTTCGTTCGTCCTGTGCCCGCTGCGAATCAGTATATGGCGGACAAGCCCCCTGTGGCTTGTCTCATCATAAGGCGGAATCTGATATTCCTTCATAAACGTTAAGATAATCTCCAGAATATCCTTGTTTTCCCCTCTTCCGATGGCGCAGTCCATATGAGGGATTATCTGGTGTGTCCTCCCAGCGTAAAAACCGGTAATAATATTGCCTTCCCTGTCCATGCCGACCGGGAACTGCGCCTTGTTGCGGTAATGGAACGGTTCCTCCATACCGCAGATGGGCTCCATCACCTCCTGCAGCAACTCTTCCGGTACATCGCCAATCCGTATGAGGTTATTCCTGACCTTCTCATTTTTATATGCAAGCTGCCGTTCATAAGACATCGCCTGTATCTGGCATCCCCCACACTGACGGGCCACGTCGCATCTCGGTTCGGTGCGGAATCCGGACTTTGTATGAATATTCATCAGCCGTGCATACCCATAATTCTTCTTGGCCTTCGTCACCTTGGCTTCCACCACGTCCCCGATGACAGCATCCTTGATAAATAAGGTGTATCCGTCTACCTTTCCTATCCCTTCCCCGTTCACTCCGATATCTTCTATCGCAACCATAACTACATCATTTTTCTGCATAATAATTCTCCTTTCCCCAAAAAGGTACAGGGCAAAAGCTAATTTGGGACGTAACACTTTTGAATTTTGTTACGTCCCCAATTATCTACACGCTGGTCTTCCGCAGGTTCGACTCGAACAGGCGGTTATAGCCGAGCCAGTCATTGCTGTTTTTATCTTTGAATATCTCTGTCAGTGTCTGCATCTTTGCGTCGGTGCAGTCTGCAAAGTTGAGCGCCAGCGCCTCTGCCAGCGCCGGCTTCTTTGGTGAGCCGTATTCGAGCTCTCCATGGTGCGCCACGATGCAGTGCTTCAGCTCGCTGGCAAGCTTCTCCGGAAAGTCCGGTATCGTGCGTACGGCATCGCTTACCATCTCTACGCCGATGACGATATGTCCAAGTAGCTGACCGTCGTCTGTATAGTCGTTCTCCGGAAATGCGGAGAGTTCCACCGTCTTGCCGATATCATGGCAGATTGCCGCGGCATAGAGCAGGTCTTTGCTAAGTATCGGATAAGCGCCCGTCATATATTCACACAATTTCACGACGCTCAGTGTATGTTCCAGAAGGCCTCCTGCAAATCCGTGATGTACGCTCTTTGCGGCGGAGTGCCCTTTGAATTTCTTAATAAATGCTTCGTCATTCACGAAATAGTATTCCACTGCCTGACGAAGGTATGAGTTGTCAATCTGGCCGATATATCCGAGCAGTTCCTCGTACATACTGTCAGGACTCTTCTCCGTCGTCGGCATGTAGTCAGCCGCCACGTATTCCCCTTCCTGGGCCTTTCTAATCTGCTTTATGTTCAACTGGAGATTGTTATTGTAGCTCGTCACTTCTCCATAGCATTCTATAAAATCCATCTCATCATAATCGGCGATTCCGCCGGAATTCGGGTCCCAGACCTTTCCATCCAGAGTTCCCGTCTTATCCTGCAGCAGCAGGTTGTCATATGGCTTGCCGTTTCTTGTCTCTGCGGAACGCTTTCCTTTGCAAAGGTAGATGTTCCTTATTGTCTCGCCCTCCTGTAGGGTATTAATGTATCTCATATAGCTGCCTCTTTCTTTATTCTTTACTTCCTATCGTCACGTTGAAATCGATGTCAACATAACCGCCGGAGCCTTGACGCTGGCCTTTTATCTTCACTTTGCTGCCAACCGCCTTGTCAATGAGCACGGACTGGTAGGCCGATACGGTCTTGACCTCAGCGCCGCCGATGCTCGTAATGATGTCGCCGCTCTGGATCCCTGCAGACATGGCCGGCGAATCCACCTCTACTTCTTTTACGTACACACCTTGCGGAATCCCCTGCTGTTCAATGCTCTCTGTCACATCGATGCCAAGTATCCCGATATAAGGCACCGCTTTCCCATTCGAAAGCAGTTCAATCAGTTCCTTCAGGTCAGATATCCCATATGCAGTCGTAAGCTTCATACTGTCCTCATCGGATATGCTCTGGTCGATAATGCCGGTGACTTCCCCCTTCAGGTTGATGATGAATCCGCTCCCCTTCACCGTGCCCGGTATGTCCGTACAGATGAGCCGGTACTGTCCGTCCGCGGTGTCAACGACATTCTTGTTGGAAGAGATGATGCCGTAACCCGCGCCGCCCGCATAATTAAAGGGCTTACCTATCGCTATGGCAGTCTCGCCCTTTGATAGTGAATTAGAACTTCCCAGCACTGCAATCTTCGACTGGGACCAGGTACTTTCCTGAATGTCTTTTCTGTTGACCGCATAGATACCAAGCCCGAGGTTGGAATCCTTTTTCTTCACTCCCGCCTTATACGTCTTACCGTCATAGAAGGTGACTGTCACTTCATTGCTCTCTTTTAATATAGATGTCTTTCCAAGTATGAGTAGCTGCTGTCCATTGTCTGCAATGATGAGGCCCGACACGCTGTTCTTCTTATCGTAATCGGCCTCCAGCCAGCCTTCCTCCCCTGCTATCCCGTTTATCTCTACGACACTCTTCGCCGCTTCCTGCGCGACTGCATTTAACGCCTGATTCAACTGGCGGTAGCTATCTGCATCGAGAACCTGCTGCGTGCCGTCTTTTGTGCCGTCCTCGTCTGCCGTGTCCTCCTGCTCTTCTTCTTTCGGAATGGTGACTTTCTCAGGATTGCTCTGAAGCTGCCGCTCAAACCACGGTTTAAGCACACAGAAACTAAAGCTGGCCGCAATGCCGAATACAAGTCCAAGTCCAATCATCCGCAGTATATTTTTCCTTGTCTTCTTTGTTCCGCCCGCCTCGTCCTTGATTGTTTCCTGCAGAAAAGAATATTCTTGCTCTTCTTCCTGCTCTTCTGTATGTTCTAGTGGATCTTTTTGTTCTTCCATAGACATAGCAATACTCCTTTACAATCCTTAATATAGTATACCGTATCACCGGTGAATGTTCAATATTTATCCTTTTCTTTATGGGACAAATAGGTTAGAATAAGTCTAGGTGAATAAAATGAATCAAAAAACATTAGTAAAACTCGAATACAATAAGATAATAGAGATGCTGACCGGACACGCGTCTTCTCCTGCCGGAAAGGAACGGTGCCGTAAGCTCAAACCGATGACGTCTCCGGGGGATATACAGGCTGCCCAGGAACAGACGGCCGCCGCCTTTACCCGTATAGTAAAGAAGGGACGGCTTTCTTTTAGTGGAAACTGCCCTGTAGAGGACTCTATGAAACGTCTGGAAATCGGTGCCGTCCTTGGAAGCGGAGATCTGCTCCGCATCTGTAAGCTTCTGGAAGCCGCAGGCCGTGCCAAGGCATATGGACGCCATGAGACTACTGACGAGCTGTCCGACTGTCTGGACTCCTATTTTGAACAGCTTCAGCCGATTTCAGTTCTGTCCGGTGACATCCGCCGCTGTATCATCGAAGAGGATGAGATCAGTGATGACGCCAGCAGTACGCTGAAGAACATCCGGCGCCAGATGGGCCAGATCAACGATAAAGTACATGGGACATTGAACAGCATGGTAAATGGTTCACTCAGAACCTATCTGCAGGATCCGATCATCACCATGCGCGGAGACCGGTACTGCATCCCCGTGAAAGCGGAACACCGGAGCCACGTACAGGGGCTCATACACGACCAGTCCTCCACCGGATCGACCCTCTTTATCGAACCTATGGCTGTCGTAAAACTGAATAATGATTTGAAAGAGCTGTATGCAAAGGAACAGGAAGAGATACAGGTCATCCTGGCCCGTCTGAGCGCCGGGGCAGCCGAGCACTTACCAGCCATCCGGCTGGACTTTTCAGTGCTCACGGAGCTGGATTTCATTTTTGCCAGGGGCTCCCTTGCTCTGGACATGAATGCCAGCATGCCTCTGTTCAACACAGAAGGGCGCATTCATATAAGAGAAGGCCGGCATCCTCTTCTCGATAAGCATACCGTCGTACCGATAACGGTGACATTAGGCGATGCCTTTGACCTTCTTATCGTCACCGGCCCGAACACGGGAGGCAAGACCGTCTCCCTCAAGACCGTCGGGCTCTTTACCCTCATGGGCCAGGCAGGGCTCCACATTCCTGCCCTTGACCGTTCAGAGCTGTCCGTGTTCCACGATGTATATGCCGATATCGGGGATGAGCAGAGCATAGAACAGAGCCTGAGCACCTTCTCTTCCCATATGACGAATATCGTTTCCTTTTTGAAGCATGTGGATGAACGTTCTCTCGTCCTTTTCGACGAGCTGGGCGCAGGCACCGATCCGACAGAAGGAGCCGCTCTCGCCACTTCTATCCTGAACCATCTGCACGAACGGGGTATCCGGACCATGGCAACCACCCATTACAGCGAATTGAAAGTATATGCCCTCACAACACCGGGCGTGGAAAATGCGTGCTGTGAATTTGACGTGGAGACGCTTCGTCCTACGTACCATCTGCTCATCGGCATACCCGGCAAAAGCAATGCCTTTGCCATCGCCGGGAAGCTTGGACTTCCTTCCTATATTATAGAAGATGCAAAGCGGCATCTGTCCGAACAGGACGAGTCCTTTGAAGACCTCCTTGCAGATCTGGAGACAAGCAGGCGCACGATAGAAAAAGAGCAGGATGAGATAGCGGCCTACCGGCGGGAGCTGGAACGGCTGAAACACGAGGCAAGCCAGAAGCAGAAAAGACTGGATGAACAAAAAGAGCGCATCCTGCGGGAAGCAAATGAAAAAGCACATGCTATCCTGGCAGAGGCCAAGGATGTGGCTGATGAAACGATACGTAATTTCCACAAGTTCGGCAAAGAGAACATCTCTGCCGCGGACATGGAGAGAGAACGGGAACGGCTCCGCAAGAAAATGAATTCCACCGCCACCGGCATGAGCCAGGAGGCGAAAAAGCCGAAGAAGCAGCACAAGCCAGGAGATCTCAGACTCGGGGAATCCGTCCGGGTGCTGAGCATGAACCTGAACGGAACCGTGGGCTCTCTTCCCGACTCGAAAGGTAATGTCACAGTTCAGATGGGAATACTCCGCTCCCAGGTCCATATCTCTGACCTGGAGATTATTGAGGACACACCTGCATACTCCGCAAAGCAGATGCATAAGACAGGCAAGGGCAAGATGAAGATGGGCAAAGCCTTCTCGGTAAGCCCTGAAATCAATCTTCTCGGCAAGACGGTAGACGAAGCCGTCGCAGAACTGGATAAGTACCTTGATGACGCGTCGCTTGCACATTTATCTACAGTACGTGTCGTCCACGGAAAAGGAACCGGCGCCCTGCGCACAGGCATCCATAACTACCTGAAGCGGCAGAAACGTGTGAAATCATACCGCCTCGGCGCTTTTGGTGAGGGGGACGCCGGGGTTACGATAGTGGAACTGAAATAATACTTGAAGGAGGCCAGTTATGGTAAACAAGCAGAAAATATTGATTGTAGATGATGATGAAAATATAGCCGAACTCATCTCCTTGTATCTGACGAAGGAATGCTTCGACACGATGATGGTACATGACGGGGAAAAGGCGCTTATCGCTTATGATACGTACCAGCCGAACCTGATCTTGCTCGACCTCATGCTTCCCGGAATCGACGGTTACCAGGTCTGCCGGGAAATCCGTTCCAAGTCCAACGTACCTATCATCATGCTTTCCGCCAAAGGGGAGGTATTCGATAAGGTCCTCGGCCTGGAGCTCGGTGCCGATGACTATATGATGAAGCCTTTCGATTCGAAGGAACTGGTGGCCAGGGTAAAAGCGGTCCTCCGCCGCTATCAGGCGGTCCCGAAGGTGGAAGAACCGGCAGAAGACAAGGGGAAATGCGTGGAATATCCCGGTATCGTCATCAATCTGACCAACTATTCCGTCGTCGTAGACGGAGAGAATGTAGATATGCCTCCAAAGGAGCTGGAGCTTTTATATTTCCTCGCCTCCTCCCCGAACCAGGTCTTTACAAGGGAGCAGCTGCTGGATCAGATATGGGGCTATGAATACATCGGGGACACCCGTACCGTGGATGTCCATATCAAACGGCTCCGTGAAAAGATTAAGGACCACGGCACATGGGGACTCAGCACCGTATGGGGAATCGGGTATAAATTTGAAGTAAAATAAGAGGAATGCACATGCGCAGCACACTGTATCTAAAGTTTATAATTGTATATATCATCTTCGGATTCCTAGGCTTCTTTACAATCGCTACTTTGACGTCAGGACTGACGGAAGGGCGGCTTGAGGACTATACGTCCGGCAGCATGTACAAGGAAGCTAATATCGTGGCAAGCGATTATCTCCCGGACTATTTTTCAAACCGCCTGACATCCTCCGACGTGCATCTGCAGCTGAGGGGCATGGAGTCACATCTGGACGCTGCCATATGGTTCGTGGACCGGGAAGGCAAGATTATCGTCTCCGCCCAGTCCGACAATTACCCGATGGCACCTGAACAGATTATAGACTTTAATCCGGCGGAAGGCGGAAGTTCCCAGTATCAGGTAGGCGATTATCATGGATGCTTTGACGAAGAAGTTATTACTGTCATCGCTCCTGTGGTATATAACTATACTCCAAAAGGCTATCTGATCATACACAAGCATATGTCGGATGTCATGGAGATTCGTGACCTGCTCCTCAACTCGGTATACATCTCCATGGCCGTCATATATATCCTGTCCTTCATCATCCTGCTGGCGTTCCAGTTCTTTGTCTACCGCCCGCTGCGCAAGATAACGGAGGCCGCCACCCAGTATGCCTCCGGCAACCTGGACTATGAGATTCCCCTGAACACGGAAGATGAGATGGGTTATCTCGGCGCTTCCCTCAACTATATGTCCTCGCAGCTGAGAGATATGGAAGACTACCAGAAAAAGTTCGTGGCTAATGTGTCACATGATTTCCGTTCTCCGCTCACTTCCATCAAAGGGTATGTAGAAGCTATGGTGGACGGTACGATACCTCAGGAACTTCAGGAAAAGTATCTTAAGATTATTTTATTTGAGACAGAGCGTCTTACCGACCTGACACAGGATCTGCTTACGCTGAATGAATTTGACACGCAGAATCTTCTGCTGAACAAAGAATCCTTTGACATCCACGAAATGATAAAGAATGTGGCCGCTTCCTTCGAGGGCACGTGTACGCAGAAAAAGATATCCATCGAGCTAATATTTGCCACAAAGCACTTATGTGTGAATGCAGATAAACGTAAAATCCAGCAGGTGCTTTATAACCTGCTGGACAATGCGATCAAATTCAGCGATACGGATTCCGCCGTCACTATCGAAACCACGGAACGCGGGGATAAGGTATATACCTCTGTCAAAGATTATGGAATCGGCATACCACGAAATGCACTTAACAAAATCTGGGAGCGGTTTTACAAGACAGACCTGTCCCGGGGAAAAGATAAGAAGGGAACCGGGCTCGGACTTGCTATCGTCAAAGAGGCAATCCAGGCACACGGTGAGAATGTAAATGTAGTGAGCACGGAAGGCGTCGGCACAGAATTCAGCTTCTCCCTTCCAAAAAGCAAGCCGGAGTAGGTAACCTACTGCCGGCTCTCTTCATGTCCGAATCTCGTCCAGGGCCGGCTCGGCCGGTCTCTTAGGAATTCTCTCAAGTGGTCGAACTGGGGATTGGCCTCTAGGAATTTTGCCGCACAGAACGGCATGCCGCATGAGCTCCCCCATCTGGCCCACAGGCTCCGTTCCAGCGCATCGGCAGAAGTGGCTGTCACGCCATCGACGGCCCCTCTCGGCTCATAAGGCGCCGGACGGCCAGGCTGGCTCATATATTCTCTCATATCCAGCTCGTAGTGGGAACATACCGTTCTGGAACCCGGATTCTCTTTCTTAAGATATACGTCATAGTGATCTGCAATTATCTTCTGGGCGGCCTCATTATCTATCCTGCCCTTGTATTCTTCCATAAGCTGCGGAATCCTTACCTGCCTCGCACCCTGGTGTCTGCGTATATCGGCAAAGCCGCTGTCTGCACACTCGAGGTTACGGATACGCGGATCCAGAGGCGCGTTGAAGCCTGCGTAATATCCGTCTTTCGTCTTATCGATATGATAGAACTTAAGCCCTGCCTCGAACCGCATGATTTCATTCGTCTCTATATCGCCCACAAACCAGGTATTGGCATAACCTCCATTGTTGTCTTTCCAAAACAGCTCGACGAATTCGTCCGGCGTCACGGCATACTGGACCGCATAACGGATTCTGGCGAACTCCGGAACCTTCTCTGCATCGTAGACATTAAAGCCTCCTATCGTAGTCTCCGTTATCATAAGCCCTTTGCCGGCACCGGTCCTCGTTTCATAAAAGTCGGACAGGCTGTGGATATACCCCGGCAGCGTCTGCATGATAAAAGGGCTGCCTTGTTCCGGTACGATGTCTGCTATGACATTCATATAATTACAGTTTTCAAAAGGGGTAAAGCTGTTATGGGCCATGACAATCCTGCCGTCAGCCGTATAGGAGCCCGTCGCTATAAACGCGCTGCAGCGGTCATCCGCCCGGCCTCCCCGGCATCTGGATACCCCTCCTTTTACGTGCCGTCCGGACATGCTGTCGTATATCTCATCTACCGCGGTCGGAAGCCAGTAGTTCATAAGCTCTTCGTAACCATTCCATAGAATCAGGTCGTCTATCGTCAGGCGGCTGGAGGGAATCTCTTCTCTTACTCCCCGGACCATCCCGTCCATCTCCGTCAGGAATTCTTGGTATGGCACCCGGTTCATCTGTCTCTTCCATGTAGGAAGGATGCTGAAGCTGCTTTCTTTTAGGAACTTCCAGTCCAGCCCCGTCTGCAGCTCCACAAGGCGTGATGCTTCCCAGACGGAGGCTTCTATTTCCCCGGCCATAAGCCTTCCATAAGAATATCCTCTTTCCAAAGGGCTTCCTTCTACATGGACAAAATTCCATCCATTTTTATCTGTACGGTAATTATGTTCGTCTAGCCGCTTCTTACTGCTTTCCATGTTTTCCTCACCGCAGTCCGCACCACAGAAGTGCAGAACATCCATCTGATTTTAATATAATAATTTTTTGATATCTTTCTCTTTATAATTCTCCTCAGTCACCCAGGTATAGCCCGTATTCACGACTGCTTCATTGCCGGCTTTCATGGCGGCCCTCGCTGCGGCGACTACCGTCGCATATCCCATGCCAAATGGATTCTGTACGATGAGCCCCGTAATCTTGCCTTCCGACAGTGCCTCCATTATTGCGTCATCCGTGTCATATCCGATGATCTTCAGATCCTTGCGTTCGAGCCTGTCAACGGCGGCCACAACCATATTGACGGCTTCGCCGCTTGTCGCATAGCAGCCCTTGACATCCGGATGCTTCGCAAAGAGGTACTTTATGACATCTTCTTCCGATATGCTGTCAGGTGCTATCTCTTCCGTCGGCTGTTCCTCTCCGTCCCTTTGGTATGTTCCTGCATTTATCTCATCTGCGACCCGTTTCTGCATCTCAGGCAGCTGATCCTTGTGGCAGGCATCCACCACATCCACATTCGGATGCTGCTCCGCAACCTGCGCAGCGAATGACTGTTCCCGCTCCTGTGAGGACTTGGACTTGGAGTCATTGGCAAATATGATAATCTCTCCCGCGTCGTCTATGGCTTCCGCCATCTTGTCTGCGGCCGCCCTTGCACTCTTATCGTTATCGGACTCGACCGTAGCCATCAATCCCTGGTAATCACTGCCGGAATCAAACGCCACGACCGGAATGTCTCCCTCTGCCGCAAGGTCGAACTGTACATCGCACGCTTTCGCATCTACCATGGCGATTCCAAGAGCCACCGGATATCTGTCCAGCTCTTCATCCAGTATGTTAACCTGCTCGTCCACATCATAAGCCGTGGCAGGTCCGCTGTATGTCACTTTAATCTTGTCTTTTCCCTTATATCCCAGTTCCTTGTTCAGATCGCTGACCGCCTGAAGGACTCCCTTCTCTACTGCTTCCCAGTATTGCCCGTCGGCACTTTTTCCGATGATGGAGATATAAGAGCCCGGCTCCAGGGTCAATCCGTTGATATTGCTGTACGCCCTCGGCTGTATCATATCGAGGCTGCCCTGATATTCCTTCTCTGTATTTTTCTTCTTTTTATCTTCTGAATTATCTGCTTTTGCATCACTGACATTACCCGAAGCGCACGCACTTGCCAGCATCGTCACGCATAGCGCCGCTGCAACAGCATTCCATAATCTTTTCATAATTCCAACTCCCATATATAATAAAATCTGCTTTTCCAACAAACACTATACACCAAAACAGTGAAAAAGTGTTGAAAATTTTCTTAATTTTTATATTAGAATCTTCTTTTGTATACTGTATCCCATTTAGTACAAGCAAATATGTTGACGGAGCTATATATTATCCCATATAATGATAAGGCAGAAGTTAGTCTAAGTTAACCAAATATTTTACAATTCATATAACAACAGGAGGAGACATGATGGAACACAAATGGCATGCCGATAGCTGGGACGGGTTCAGGCCGGGGCGCTGGAACCGTACCTCTGTAAACGTAAGGGATTTCATCCAGCTCAATTATACCCCCTATGAGGGGGAAGATTCTTTTCTCGCAGGTCCGACCGAGGCCACGGACAGGCTCTGGAAACAGGTGATGGAACTGTCCAGGCAGGAACGGGAAGCAGGCGGCGTCCTGGATATGGACACGTCCATCGTCTCAGGAATCACATCCCACGGACCTGGATATCTGGATAAGGACAGAGAACAGATCGTAGGCTTCCAGACAGATAAGCCGTTCAAAAGGTCTTTACAGCCGTATGGCGGTATCCGTATGGCGGAAAATGCCTGCAAAGAAAATGGCTACGAGGTCGACCCTGAGATTGTGAAGATATTTACGGAATATAGAAAGACCCATAACCAGGGCGTCTTTGACGCGTATACGCCGGAGATGCGCCTGGCAAGGAAGTCGGCAATCATAACCGGGCTGCCCGATGCTTACGGGCGCGGGCGGATCATCGGCGACTACCGCCGCGTGGCGCTGTATGGCACAGACTGGCTCATAGAAGACAAGAAGCAGCAGCTGGAGACTTCTCTCGTAAGGATGACCGGCGACAACATCCGGCTAAGGGAAGAACTGTCCGAGCAGATCCGCGCCCTCGGCGACTTGCATAAGCTCGGAGACATCTACGGTTTTGACATCCGCAGACCTGCCCGGAATGCGAAGGAGGCTATCCAGTGGCTGTATTTCGGCTATCTGGCGGCGGTGAAGGAGCAGAACGGCGCAGCCATGAGCCTTGGCCGTACGTCCACATTTCTGGATATATACATTCAGCGAGACCTGGACAGAGGACTGATTACCGAGGAACAGGCGCAGGAATATATCGACCACTTTATCATGAAGCTCCGGCTCGTGAAGTTCGCACGTACGCCGGAATACAATTCCCTGTTCTCCGGGGACCCGACATGGGTTACGGAATCCATCGGCGGCATGGGCATCGACGGGAGGACGCTCGTGACACGGACTTCTTTCCGCTATCTGCACACGCTGGACAACCTCGGGACATCCCCGGAGCCGAACCTCACCGTGCTCTGGTCTACGAAGCTTCCGAGGAACTTCAAGGAATACTGTGCGAAGATGTCTATCAAGTCTTCTTCCATACAGTATGAAAACGACGACCTGATGCGGGTGACCCACGGCGACGACTACGCGATCGCATGCTGCGTCTCATCCATGCGTGTCGGAAAGGAGATGCAGTTCTTCGGCGCAAGGGCGAATCTTGCCAAATGCCTGCTCTATGCAATCAACGGCGGGGTCGATGAGCGGATGAAGGTACAGGTAGGGCCCCGGTTCCGACCGGTGGAGGGGGAATATCTCGACTACGATGATGTCATGTCCAAGTTCGACGACATGATGGAATGGCTGGCCAGCCTGTATGTGAACACGTTGAATATCATCCACTACATGCACGACAAATACAGCTATGAAAAGCTGCAGATGGCGCTCCACGACCGGGAAGTAAAGCGTTACTTCGCAACCGGGATTGCCGGCCTGTCTGTGGTGGCAGACTCCCTGTCCGCTATCAAATATGCCAGGGTAAGGCCTGTTAGAGATGAGGACGGCCTTGTCGTGGACTATGAAGTAGAAGGGGATTTTCCCAAATACGGCAACAACGATGACCGGGCGGATGATATCGCGGTAGAAGTCGTACGCAGCTTTATGGACAAAATCCGTAAGCACCACACCTACCGCCATTCCGTACCGACTATGTCCATCCTGACTATCACCTCCAATGTGGTGTACGGCAAGAAGACCGGTAATACGCCGGACGGGAGAAAAATGGGCGAACCGCTGGCACCTGGCGCCAACCCGATGCACCAGCGCGACACCCACGGGGCACTGGCATCCCTCGCCTCCGTCGCCAAGATACCGTTCCGGCATGCTCAGGATGGAATCTCCAACACCTTTTCCATCATCCCCGGCGCACTCGGCAAGGAAGACCAGATATTTGCCGGAGATCTGGATCTGGACAGAATCGAAGACTGCAAAGACCTGGCATGCAACATACCGAACATCGAAGACAGCATCGACAACGAATAACCCGGCTGCAGATTATAAGGCAGCCATGATAAGCAATCATTAAGAGGAGGAACTAGCTATGGCAGTAAACAAACAGCAGATAGATAACCTTGTAGCAATGCTGGACGGATACGTAGAACAGGGGGGACACCACCTGAACGTAAACGTATTCTCGAAGGAGACATTGCTGGACGCACAGAAGCATCCCGAAAGCTACCCGCAGCTCACCGTACGCGTATCCGGATATGCGGTAAACTTCATCAAGCTTACAAAAGAACAGCAGGATGACGTCATCGCCCGCACGTTCCACAATAACATGTAGGGACAGGGCAAGACGCGGTTGGGGACGGGGGTTTTTTAAAAAACCCCCGTCCCCAACCGCTCTTTACCCTGTCCCTTCTATAGAAATGGGGTGAATATATTGAAAGGATTTATACATTCGATCGAAAGCTGCGGCACGGTGGACGGCCCCGGCATCCGGTATGTCATCTTCTTCCAGGGCTGCCCGATGCGCTGCCTCTACTGCCACAACCCGGATACGTGGGAACCGCGCACCGGCAAGACGATGTCGGTGGATGAGGTGCTGGACGGATTCTACTCTAACCTTCCGTTCTACAGAAGCGGCGGCGTTACTGTGACAGGCGGAGAGCCGATGATGCAGATGGAATTTCTCACAGAGCTGTTTCGGAACCTGAAAAAGCATGATATCCACACATGTGTGGATACGTCAGGCATCATGTTCAACCCGAACAATGAGATATCTATGAAGCAGCTTGATCAATTATTATCACTTACGGACTTGATACTGCTTGATATCAAGCACATGGACGACCGCAGGCACAAGGTACTGACGGGCCACTCCAATGAAAGAGTCCTGGATTTTGCCCGCTATCTGGACGAGAGGCAGATTCCGGTCTGGATCCGGCACGTCATCGTCCCCGGCATCACGTTCTATAAAGAATATCTGCAGGAACTGGGGCGTTTTATGGCGGAGCTTGGCAATATCAAGGCCCTCGATGTCCTGCCGTACCATTCCATGGGCCGTTCCAAATATGAGAGCATGGGATACGACTATCCTCTCAAAGACACGAAAGAGCCGTCAAAAGAGGACGCCGAAGCGGCCAGAACGGTCATATTGTCCGCCTATAAGGCAGCGAAAGAAGCACCCGGATAAAGGGGATTTCCTTCGCGCTTTGTACTTAATTTAAAGCATGATTTTACTTGTATATTTAATTTATTTGTATTATGATAGGAATAGACAAAATTGGATTATGTCTATCGATAATTAAGAAGGAGGGTACATACTATGGCACACGTAATTAGTGATGAATGTGTAAGCTGCGGAGCTTGCGAAGCTGAATGTCCGGTAGGAGCTATTGCTCAGGGCGCAGACCATTATGAAATCGATGCAGACGCTTGTGTTGATTGTGGTGCATGTGCAGCTCAATGTCCAACAGGAGCTATTTCTCAGGGCTAATCGGTTTTTTTAATCAAGTGATAATGAAAAAAGCATTGCTGTAATCCCATGCGGTTACAGTCAATGCTTTTTTATTATCGGCAGATTTAGGACTGGCAGCCGTACCATCCGTGTCCTACCATTCTGCTATGGAACCGTCCTCGTGACGCCATACCGGATTCTTCCATGCGTGGGGCGCCATGTTTTCACTGACCACGAGCTCCTTATTCATATCGACGCCGATTCCCGGCAGATGCGGCAGATCCGCATACCCGTCCTTAAAGCAGAAGTCCTCCTTATTGTGCACATAGTCCAGCACCGACCTCCCCACATTATAGTGGATACCCATGCTCTGCTCCTGGATGACGGCGTTGTACGAGCACGCGTCGACCTGAAAGCAGCTGGCCAGCGCAATCGGCCCAAGGGGGCAGTGGGGTGCCAGAGCCACATCATACGCCTCCGCCATAGCGGCAATCTTCCGCACCTCTGTGATTCCACCCGCATGGCTCAGGTCCGGCTGGACGATAGAGACGCCGCCCGCCGACAGGAGGCGCCTGAAATCATATTTCGTGAAGAGCCGTTCCCCTGTGGCGATGGGAATGTTACAGTATGAGGCAATCTCGGAAAATGCCTCCATGTGTTCGCACAGGACAGGCTCCTCGATAAACATGGGCTCGAATTCCTCCAGCTTCTTCGCCAGAACCTTAGCCATCGGTTTGTGCACCCGTCCGTGGAAATCGATGGCAATGCCGAAGTATTTCCCACAGGCCTCCCTCACCGCGGCGGTCCGTTCCAGCACCGCGTCTATCTTCTCATAGCTGTCGATTATCTGCAGCTCTTCCGTCGCATTCATCTTGACGGCCCGGAAACCTTCTGCCTTCTTGGCAAGCGCAGCCTCCTTCACATCAGAAGGCCGGTCTCCTCCAATCCAGCTGTATACCTTTATCCTGTTCCGGCATGGGCCGCCCAGCAGCTCGTACACCGGCGCGTCGTGATACTTGCCCTTGATGTCCCATAATGCCTGGTCGATGCCCGCAATAGCACTCATAAGCACGCCTCCGCCCCGGTAGAAGCCGGCCCGGTAAAGCATCGTCCAGATATCCTCGATGTGGAGCGGATTCCTTCCGTACAGATAATCCGCCATCTCCCTCACGCATGCCAGCACGGCGCCTAAGTGTCCTTCCAGGACAGGCTCGCCCCATCCGGTCAGGCCGTCGTCCGTCACGATTTCTACGAAGCCCCATCGTGGGCGGACCGTATACGTATTAACCTCAGCTATCTTCATGGCAGATTCCTTTCTTGGCATATACATCGATACTATCCAAAAGCGAACGGATATACGCCGCCCCTTCTTCCCACTTCTCGTTCTTTACCATCTCTTCCGGCATCAGCCCTCCGGCCATTCCGACACCCGCATAGCCTTCCTCAAAAAATTGTCCGATATTAGATGGAGACACTCCGCCGATGGCAATATAGTCCGTGTCATCGTACGGCCCCTTCAGCGCCTTCACATATCCTGGCGGCACACTCCTGGCCGGAAACAGCTTCATCGTCTTGAACCCGTACTGCAGGCTTACCGCCACATCGCTCGGCGTCAGGACCCCGGGCAGAAGGGCGATGTCGTTGACAGCGCAGTATTCGAGCACATCCAGCGGCGTGCCCGGTGTCAGGAGGAACTGGGCCCCCGCGTCGAGTGCCTCCCTGGCTGACTCCACCGTTATCGCCGTGCCTGCCCCAATCCTGCATCTGTCTCCAAAATGTTCCCTCAGCGCCTTGATCTGCCCGATACCATCCGCACTGTTAAGGGCAATCTCAAAAAACGAGATGCCTCCTCTTACTACAGCTTCCGCGTAATCTAACGTAAGCTCCGGCGGAACATTTCTGAATATGGCCAGCACCGGATTCTCTGATATAACTGGATACATATCCATTTTCATCGCCCTCCTGCAGCTTATAACTTGTTGACGCAATATACGGGTTTCCCGTGCAGCAGCGTCTCTACCACATTTTCAGCCGTCTTGCGCTGAAGTTCCACTACCGCCTCCTCGGAACACCAGCCCATATGAGGCGTCAGGAGCACATGTTCCTTAGACAGCAGCGGGGAATGCTCGAAGTCTTCCGTCGATACGACATCCAGGCCACAGTACCCCACCTTCCCGCTGTCCAGCGCTTTTATAAGAGCCGCCTCATCAATCAGCCCGCCACGGGCCGTATTCACGATGACCACTCCATCTTTCATCATCCGGAAAGCGTCCTCCGACAGCATATGCATCGTGGAGCCGTTCAGCGGAACATGAAGGGAGATGACGTCCGCCCCGCTCACTGCCTCCTCAAAGCCAAGAAACCGGAATTCCGGATAGGACGCGCAGTCTTTAAAATATGGATCATATATCACAATCTCCTGGAAGAATGCCTTCATCTTTGCTGCAACATTCCGGGCTATATGACCGAACCCGATCAGGCAGAGCACCTCATGCTCCATCCTTCTTATCGGCCGTATCTTGTCCATATCAAATTCCTTCGCCAGAAGGAGCCGGTTTGCAAGCGTTATCTTTCTCTGCGCATTCATGATGTGGGCGATGGCTGTATCTGCCACTTCGCCGATACAGTAATCCGGCACGTTGGCCACATAGATACCTTTGGCTGACGCAGCCTCTATATCAATCGTATCCACCCCGATTGCATATCTGGCAATCACCTTGCACCGCTCCATGCTGTCGATGACAGACTTGTCTATCGCCGCAAACTGGACGATAAGCGCATCCGCGTCTTTCACATAAGGAATGAGCGAGTCCGGCTCTTTTATGCCGCCCTCTGATATTTTAGTCAGGTCCACGACCTCCACCTCTGCAAGCCGTTCAAACACCTTGTATTCTTCATTCAGATCCGGATAATAATAATCCGCTATCACTATTTTCATCATCTTATAATCCCCGCCTTCTCTGCGAGGCTGAGCATACCCTCGATACTCAGCCGGTCAATCTGCTCTTTATCCGAGATGACAGACACCTCTGCCTCCGCGTATTCCTTCCTTAGGATATATTCATAGAGCCTGCACCGTTCTCTCAGACCGACAAGCACGAACCGCTGCGGCCTCCCTAATCCGAACATATCCATCTGGCCTATCGAGAGCATGTCATCCGCCGCAATGAGCGCTTCAAAGAAGAGACGTCTCTCATACCATTTCGTATCCAGAAGCACATCCAGAAAACGGGGGAACATGAAGGAACGCACAAGCCCTGCCCTGCGGACCCATGCAGCCGCATGCTCCACGACTGCCTCGTCAAAATAATCTTCCGGCGCTCCGCTTCCGTCATCCTCCAGTGACTTTGTGAGAAAGGTATTATTTTTGACTGCCTCGAACGTCTGCCCGCTCATCGTCGTAAGGCTGCCAAGAATCTTCCCGCCGCCGTCTGCCGATATGAACTTGGTATGTGAGGAGAGCACCACCACTGTCGCAGGCAGGATAAGCTCCTTGTTCCGGAGGATTCCCATCATCTGCGTCTCCTCTCCCCGCATGAAGTCCAGGCTGCCCGCCGCCGCGAATGGGCTCTCCATCTCTTCCGCCATCTTGTTCTTGATACCCCGCACGAAATAGACCGGCTTGCCTGCATACAGGTCAAGCCCCTCTACAAGTTCCATATGCGCAGCCAGGTCTTCTGCTCCGCACGGTGCGGTCAGATGGGGCAGCTCACAGAGCCCAATCTCCGATGTAATCATACCGGAGGAAAAGACCGCACGGATATCTCCCTCTTCGACCCCGGCAGCCTGTACCGCCTTCGTGACCGTATCCTTAAGCCCTGCTGTAAGCACATCCTTGGACCCTGTGATGGAAGTATCCCGCACTCCTACCTTCTTCGACGCCTGTCCTGCTATGCTCCCGTCCTCTCTCACCACATATGCCCTTGAATTGGTCGTTCCACAGTCAATGATTATGTAATACATCAGATTACCCCCAGTTCCTTAAGTGCTTCTTTGATAGCCTCCTTCTCGCCGGCAGACGGTGGCAGGAAGGGCCTCCTCGGATGGGCAGCCATGATGTCCCTGATCTCTGCAATGGCATAGATGGCAAGCTGTGTGGAACCTGCAAGATACATGATATCCCGCAGCTTATTGATCAAAAACTGAAGATCCCTTGCTTTCGCCTTCTCGCCGTCCATGGACGCATCAAACATCTCTTTGCACAGTTCCGGGAATACGTTTCCGATGCCCGGGATATATGCACGGCACCCAAGCGCGTGCGCCGATATCCAGAGTGCCTCCGTCCCAAGCGCAAGGTCAAAGTTGTCATCCACAAGCTCCCGCTCGTATACTGCATAGTTCATGAGGTCAAAGGTGGCGTCTTTTATGCCGGACAATCCGACATTCTTCAGCTGCTTCATAACGTTGAGGCTTGTCTCGTAACCCTGGAATTTCGGGTTGTGATACGCATAGAATGGTATCCTCTCTCCTGCCGCCTCAATCACGTCTGAATAATACCGGATCAGTTCCTCATCCCCGTAGTGGAAATAATAAGGGCCGACTGCAGCAGCGGCATCACAGCCCGCCTCAGCCGCATGGAGCGTAAGCTCTGTCGTTTCTTTTGTCGTAAGCGCTCCTGTATGCACGACAATCTTCGTATCCGGAGCGGAATACTTCTTTACAACTTCCGCAACCCGCTTGCGCTCCTGAAGCGTCATCAGCGGCCCGCAGCCGTAGGATCCACAGATAAACAGTCCGTCTACCTTTGGCGACAGGTATTCCACCAGCTTCTGAAGATTATATTCATCCAGACGTCCTTCCTCGTCGAATGGGGTTATCATGGGAGGTACCACACCTTTTAATTTTTTCATGACTTCTGCTCCTTTTCTTTATACTATTGCTACCATATTCACAGGTCCGGCTTCCAGCCCCGCAAATCTAACAGGAAATGCGCAGACTGCCCGTACCTTATCATCCAGTTCCATCAGCTTCTTAATGTTGACATCCTCATATAGAAGGAGGGTGCGTTCCCTCTGCTCCTCGTTCGTCTCCAGCAGGGCATGGTGGGAAGGGAACCCTTCTGCCGCCCCGGTTTCGGCACTGTCAAAACTGATAGAATCCAGAGCCACCGCCTTAAGGCCGGGAAAATGACTTCTCAGGTAACGCGCCGCGTCCGGAGCCACAGACGGGAAATCGGACACGAATTCCTCCGGGCTGCTCTCCCTTAGGTCTGAATACCCGGTGTAGACGAAGAGTATGTCACACCCGGCAATCTCCTTCTCATGCGCCTGCAGTTCCTCAAGTTCTATCCGTTCCCCTCTGGACTTCTTAAGCTCCAGTACGAACGGGGCCGTATAGTAGAAGTCCTCCACCGGAATCTGATCGATTGTCTTTCCCGCGGCATCGAAATGGAACGGCGCGTCCACATGCGTCCCGGTGTGCAGATGATGGTACACGGATGATGCATTACATGCGTCCCCGAACCGGACCGCCTGGTTGTAATCATACTTCTCTTCCGGATTCGTCGGCCATTTCGGCACATCTTCATCAATGATATAACTTAATTCAACCAACATATAAATCACCACTTCCCTTTACTCTTCGTCTGGTTTCCTGAAAATATACCCTTTGCGCAGCATGTCAAACAGCAGTGCAATGATGATAATCAGCCCCATCACGACTTCCTGCAGATATGCATTGACGCTCATCAGATTCATAGCGTTGCTGATAATCGTCAGTATGAGCGCTCCGACAATCGTACCTGCGACGCCGCCTTCTCCCCCTGTCATGCTCGCTCCACCGATAACGACAGCAGCGATGGAGTTTACCTCCATGCCGTTTCCTATCGTACTCGTTGACGATAAGAGCTTGGATGTCAGGACGATACCTACGAGAGCGGACATAAGGCCGTTGATGACATAGACAGAGAACTCTACGATTCTGACATTGATACCGCTCAGCCACGCCGATTTCCTGTTGCTGCCGGTGGCATATACTTTTCGTCCGTATCCCGTATACTTTAGGATGATATATGACAGAATGTAAAGCGCAAACATCATCCACACGCAGATGGGAAGCCCCATCACCTTCTTCAGCCCTATGACGCTGTATTCAATCGGCAGCCCTATGATTGTCTTGCCCATAGATATGTAAAGCGCAAGCCCCGCGGTCACGCTCGAAGATGCCAGCGTCGCTATGAAGGACGGCATCTTAAGAACAGTGATTAGGAAACCGTTGAACACGCCGACCAGTATGCCGAGCCCCAGCATCATAAGTACAGCCGTCCCGATTCCAATCGTTCCTTCCGCCAGGAATTTCATCCCTATCGTAGCCGTGAACACGATACAACCGCCTACCGACAGGTCTATCCCTCCTGTCAATATGACAAAGGTCATTCCAAGCGCTGATATGCCACATGTCACAGACTGGGTCAGCACGTTGCTTAAGTTGGAAGGTGAGAAAAACTTATCTGTAAAGAGAGACGCCACCAGACACATCAGCACCAGTATAAGAAACACCGACCCCTGTGATTTCATAAAGAGTTTAACTTTTTTATTCATATCTCTTCTCCTTCGTGTCATTTACATTACTTGTCTTTGAAGCTCCGCTTCGGTGATGCTGCCGTTCTCCATCTCGCCCGTTATCCTCCCGTCTTTCAGGACGAGTATACGGTCCGCCATGCCGAACACCTCCGGCACCTCCGAGGACAGCAGAAGCACCCCGATTCCGGCTTCTACCATCTCGTTAATCAGGTTGTAGACTTCTACTTTGGCGCCAATGTCGATTCCCCTCGTCGGCTCGTCCAGGACAACGATCCTGGCCTGGGTGGCAAACCACTTGGCAATGACGACCTTCTGCTGGTTTCCTCCGCTTAGGCTGCTTACCTTCTGTCTCGGGGTCTCGCATTTGATCTGAAGCTTGTCTATGAGACGGGTATTCGTCTCCCTCTCCTTCTTCAGGTTCAGAAGGCCCATCCTGCTCATCTTCCGCAGCGCCGCCAGCGATATGTTGAAGTCTATGGCCTGGTCCACCTGCAGCCCCTCTGAGCCTCTGTCTTCTGAGATATATCCGATACCGGCCTTTACCGCCTGGGCAGGGGCGGCAAATCTTGCATCCCTGCCGTTCATATATATGCTGCCTGTCAGCCGTTTGCTTCCCTTTCCATATACGCCGAACAGCGCTTTTGCTATCTCTGTCTTTCCGGCGCCGAGAAGCCCTACGATTCCAAGGACCTCTCCCTTTTTCAGTTCAAATGACACATCATAAAGCCGATCTTTGAGGGAGATATGCTCCATCTTGAGCAATGTCTCTCCTGTCTTATAGTGTATCTTAGGATATTTGTTCTTGATTGACCTGCCGACGACCATCTCAGCCAGGGTATCTTCATTGATATCCGCCGTATCGACCGTGGCAACCTTCCTGCCATTGTTCAGAATAGTGATACGGTCTGTAATCTCCATCATCTCATCCAGCTTATGTGATATGAAGACGACAGAAATATTCTTTTCCTTCAGTTGCCTTACGATTTTAAACAGATGTTCTACATCCTTCTTTGGAAGGGCCGAAGTCGGCTCATCCAGCAGTATAATCTTACAGTTGCCATTCAGCGCCCTTGCGATTGCCACAATCTGCTGCTGCGCGATACTCAGACGGTCCAGCCGCTCGTCCACATCGATATCTACATCAATCGTCTCTAGCAGTTCACGGGATATCTCCCGCATCCGCGTCCAGTTGACCAGCCTCAGACCATTCTTCGGTATATTACCCTGACAGATATTTTCCGCCACCGTAAGATGCGCAAACAGGTCAAGCTCCTGATAGACCATGCGGATACCGGCCCTGGATGCAGCATGGGGCGAATCAAAAGCTGTCTTTTCTCCGTCGATATAGATCTCACCCGCAGTCGGCGACAGCACGCCGTTAACAATCTTCATCAGAGTAGACTTACCGGCCCCGTTTTCGCCGAGCAGGCCATGTATCTCTCCGGGACGGACTTCAAAATCGACATCTTCCAGCACCGTGACACCGTTGAACTGCTTTCCAATGCTTTTCATGATCAGGCCCTGTTTTTCCATAGTTAGCTCCCTTTCCGATTCCTAGAATTGTCAGAGGGTGTATATTTCAACACCCTCTTTGTTATCAGAAGTCTATTCGATCGTATACTGATCCCAAACGCTTGCCGTCTCGCTCCAGTATCCGTCATCCACATTGAAGTTGCCCCAGAATGCGGCGTCGTCTACATTGTCTTTCGTGATAGCCGTGGCATCTACCGTGATTACATTGCCGCCCAGGTCTTCACCTTTGACTACCTTCGTCAGCACCGCCTTGGCCGCTATCGTAGCCATTGCAAGCGGGGAATTGTCTACCGTCATATCCAACACATCCTGACGGATATAGTCGAGAGCAGAAGCTGCTCCGTCAATCGATACGATCATGACGTGGCCGTCTTCGCCTACATTCTTCAGCTTGTCGGACTGGGTCAGGGCGGACACGACACCTGCCAGCATACAGTCGCTGTGCAAGAATACCGCTCCTACGTCAGAATCCGTCGTCAGCACATCGTTCATGGCTGCCATGGCTGTCTCAGAAGACCAGTCGCACGGATTGTCCCTGATATTGTCAAGCCCGTTTGCCTGCACGCCTGCATTAAATCCTTCCGCACGGTCGTCTGCCGTCGCCGTTCCGAGCGTCCCCTGCATCGTCGTCACTTTCGTGCCTTTTCCGGAAGCATTGTCCGCAATATATTTGGCACACATCTCACCCATCGCCTTATCGTCTATCAATACGCTGTAGTCGACTTTGCAGTCGCCGTAGATGGTCCTGTTTACTGCAATGACTTTTACACCCGCATCGTTACATGCCTTGATTGCAGGAGCCACGGCGTTGCTGTCGGCTGCCTGGATAAGGACTACTTCTACGCCCTTCTCAATGAAGTCGTATATCTGATTGCACTGGTTCTCGGCATCGCCGTCCGCGCTGCTCACTGTCACATCCGCTCCGGCCTCTTCCAGTATGTACTGCATATATTTCTGTACCGCGATGATATATTCGCTGTCCAGCTCCGCCACAGTAATCGCTGCCTTGATTGGCGTTCCATCTTCCTTCAATGCAAGGTCTTTCAATACATCTTTTGTAAAATCCTGTCCTTCCTGTTCTGTCTTCTTGTCCGCCTTCTTATCTTCCTTGTCCGATTTGCCATCCGAGCCTTTGCTTCCGCAAGCCACCAGTGATAATACCATCACGCCTGCGAGGAGCAGCGATGCTGCCTTCTTCATTTGCTTCTTCCAGTTTTTCATAATGTCTTCCTCCTTGATTTTTTTGTTTTGATTGAATGATACGACAAATGCTTTATGATTATAAAATATAATTTTTTTATTTTTTTGTCAATATATTTTTGTAAATTTGTTCATTTTCCATTATTTAACATCACTTTTTATATGCAATATGTTTATATAAATAAAAAAATTTTATTATTTTCAGTTTGAATTTTAAATATCATTATGTTATATTTGTAGTAAGAAAATGGAAAGGGAGGTTACATATGCATATCGACAATGACCATTATCCCACGCTGGCCAAGATCAGCGAATTATATCCGCAGCTTACCAAAGGACAGAAGCAGCTGGCCGACTATATACTTAAGAATCCGTCGGAAGTGGTAGATAAATCCATCACCGATCTCATAAGCCATACGAGCCTGAAGAGCGAAGCCTCCGTCGTTAAGTTCTACCGGCTTCTCGGCTTTGACGGATTCAAATCTTTTAAGATCAAGCTGGCGCAGGAACTTGTAGGCAGAACCTTTTATCATTCGGAAAGTGATATCACGCTGGATGACGAGCCGACCGAAATCAAGAAAAAGGTATTCCTGGGCGCCATGTCTTCACTCAGCAAAAATGCGGATATTGCCGCCGAAGAATGCATGGATGCCCAGAAGCTGCTCTCAGCCGCGAACCGAATCATCATCCTCGGCCACGGTGCTTCCGCTTCCATCTGCCAGTACGCTTTCTTCAGGCTTACCGAACTTGGGCTGAACTGCGTCTGTAACCCAGACGCGCATATGAACGCTGCCATCCTGACCCATCCGCGGCCGGGCGACGTCATCCTGTGCGTCTCGCAGTCCGGCGAGACCGCCGACCTGTACAAGCAGATCGAGATGGCTTACCAGCGCAGGATACCGGCCATCCTCATCACCGGAGCGCCCGGCTCCTCCATCGCAAGGCTGTCACAGGTCATATTAAGTACCGTCAGCGAGGAGCGGAACATCCTGACCGACGCGCTCAACTCAAGAGTATCCCAGTTCTGCCTGATCGATGCACTATTCTCTATGATAAGTATCGCGAATGCGAATGATATGCTCCCCAGGCTGCAGGATACGAGGAACACCTTTAAGAAATACAAACTATGACAAACGCTTTGATTGAATGAAAAAAACAGATGCTTATATTAAATTTCACCGTGAAAGGAAAGGAATAATATGAGCACATATACTATTACCATTGACGGCGGCACGACCAATACCCGGTGCATCCTGTGGGATGACAGCAGGCTCCGTATCGACGAGGCAAGAAGAGAGGTCGGCGTCCGCAACACAGCCATAGACGGCAGCAACAAAAAGCTTAAGCAGGCAGTAAAGGAATGTCTGGAACAGCTGCTGGACGGCAGCTCCCTTACTTACCGCGATATCCGCCATATCATAGCAAGCGGTATGATAACTTCTGACGTAGGCATCGTGGAAGTCCCTCATCTGACCGCGCCGGCGGGACTCGATGAGATTGCGGCGGCCACGAAAGAGCTCCTTCTCCCCGATGTCTGCCCGGTGCCCATCCACTTTATACCGGGAATCAAGAATGCAGACGGCGATATAACCTTTGATGACTACGAATCCATGGATATCATGAGAGGGGAGGAAGTGGAAAGCCTCGCCATCATCCACAAATATCACGAAGGCCGGCCGATGCTCCTGATCCTTCCGGGTTCCCACAATAAGTTCGTGTCCGTGGACAAAGACGGAAGGATAACCGGATGCCTCACCTCCATCTCCGGCGAGCTGCTGGCATCTGTCACGAATGACACGATCATCGCCAAGTCGGTCGGACGGAGCTTCGTAAAGAGCGGCGACTATGACAGGGACTGGCTGCTGCTCGGGTACGAGAACGCGAAAAGGGTCGGGCTTGGAAGAGCCTGCTTCTCCGGGCGTATCCTGAGCTTATTCAAGGAAAGGAACCCTTCCAAGATAGCGAACTACATTCTGGGAGCCGTGCTGCAGGGTGATATCACAGCTATAACAAACTCCCGGGCACTGAGCCTCACCGAAGATACGCACGTAGTAATCAGCGGCAAGGCTCCCCTGAATCTGGCATTGAGGGATATCCTCCGTGCGGAACATATATATGAGCATGTCACCATCTATGAACCCGACCGGGGCTTTTCCACGTCAGCGCTCGGGGCATATCTCGTAGCAGAAAAGATGCAGCTGTTATAAGGAGGAAAACAACATGAAAGTAGTTATCACAGATTACGAATATGAAAATATAGACACGGAAAGAGGACTGATAGAAGGTGCAGGATTCGAACTGTACGCCTATCAGGTCAAAAAGCCGGAAGAACTCATACCAGTTGTAAAAGATGCCGATGCGGTCATCACCCAGTATTCTTCCGTCACATCCGACGTCATCGAAAGCATGGAGCATTGCAGGATGATAATCAAATATGGTATCGGGGTGAATAATATCGACTGCGAGGCTGCCGCCGCAAAGGGCATCTACGTATGCAACGTGCCGGATTACGGAGTGGCGGAAGTGTCGGACCACGCCTGCGCCATGATGCTGGCGCTCGGCAGGAAGCTCCCGGTACTTGCAGGAGCGCTGAGATCTGGCGACTGGGGCTATGGAAGTGCCATTCCCCTCCGGAGACTCTCGGAATGTACGCTTGGCCTGGTAGGCTTCGGACGGATTCCTCAGATGGTGGCCAGGAAGATGCAGGCCTTCGGAATGACGGTATCTGCATATGATCCTTTCGCCCGTCCGGAGACAGCGAAAGAACAGTCTGTCGCACTTGTATCTCTTGACACCCTGCTGCGGACAAGCGACTTCCTCTCTGTCCACTGCCCGCTAACCAAAGACACGTTTCACCTCATCGGAGAAGAGGAGTTAGAAAAGATGAAAGCCTCCGCCTTCCTGATAAACACGGCAAGGGGAGGCATCATAGAGGAACAGGCATTGATAAAAGCATTACTGGAGAAGAGGATTGCGGGGGCGGGCATCGATGTATTTGAGGAAGAGCCTGTTCGCCCGGACCACCCCCTCCTACAGATGGACAATGTCATCGCCACCGCGCACAGCGCCTGGTACAGCGAGACAGCGATACATGCCCTGCAGCAGAAAGCGGCAGAGGAAGTCGTCAATGTCCTGAAAGGAAATAAACCCTTCCACCGTGTCATATGACACCTTGCACCGCCTCCCCGGACCGTAATTTATGTAATTCCTACCGCATCAGTTCATATAGATTGGACGACAGCTTCTGTATGCCCGTTCTGGCGGCAGCCGCATCGGTCAGCCCTTGCGACATGACACAGATGGCATACGGCTCCTGTCCGCCCCAGACGAGGGCGGCATCATTTTCCACCGTGTCGAGCTCCCCCGTCTTGTTGGCTGTGACCGTTCCCGCAGGGACACCTGCGGGAATCTTTTCTGTCCTTGTCTGCTCCTTCATAAAACCGGTAATCTGTTCTGCACCGGTTAGCTCCTGATGGTATAGGTCACAAAGAAATGCGCCACAGTCTTCCACCGAAGTATAGTTGTCGTCTTCTGCGTCGAAGTCCAGCATAAGGCGTCCCATATGAGTCTGCGAATACCCATGGGCAGCCGCGAAGTCATTGACCGCCTGCATCCCTGCGGCCGCATCTCCGTTCCCGAGCCGTTTCACAAGTGTATTTGCCGCATCATTATCGCTTACGGTTATCATCGACCGAAGCAGCGTCTCCGTCTCCTGTGCACCATTGTGCGCATCCATCCTGTCTTTCTGCTCATACACGGTTCCTGCAATAAAGAGCTTGATGAGGCTCGCCGACTGCATCGGCTTATTGTTGACCGACGCTTCCCTGCCCGTATCAAGCCCGTATACATATACCGCCCACTCTCCGCCTCCGGCAAGCCCGGACGTCAGGCCCTCCACCTGTGCCTGTATGTCCTGCGCCGGCGGGTCCTGTGTCTGTCCGGTTCCTGCATCGTCCTGCTCACCTGGGCCTTCCTCTTCCGTCGTAATGACCAGGTTCTTTTTCTTTGCCCCGGCATCTTCTGCCTTCTTATCCGCGTCTTTATCTCCGCCTCCACAGGCAGTCGTTAAAAGAACCACACAGAGTACCGCTGCAAGCGCGCCTTTCTTCATTCCCACATTCCTTTCCTCCCATCCCCTATATCATCGATGTGCAAAATAATCCTCTATGCCTGCCGCGATACCGTCCGCCATCTTTTCCTGGAAGGCGGCATCCGCCATCATCGTATCGTCCTGCTCGTTGGTCATAAATCCCATCTCCAGAATCATCACCGGAATCTCGCTCCAGTTGAGCCCGGTCATCGTGTCATTGACCTGAATGCCCTGATTCGAGAATCCTGTGGCTTCGCAGTAGGACGATAGGACCGATTCCGCCAGCCTGCTGCTCTCACCGTACAGCTGCCCGACGTACGGGTTATCCTGGGACATGACAAGGCAGAGCGCCCCCTCGCTTGACGGGCTCTCGCTTCCGTTCGCATGGATCCTGACGCACACATCGGCTCCTGCTTCATTGGCCATCTGCGCTCTCTCTTTATTGCTGATAGCCGTATCGTTATCCTCCCGGGCCATTACGACTTCATACCCAAGCTTCTCAAGTCTGTCCCTTACCTTCAGGGCGATGTCCAGATTCAGTTCGTATTCCCCCAGTCCGGTATAAGTGCCGGTGGTGCCCGATGTCGCCTTCTGCTTCATCACGCCTGAACCGGGCGCATTCTCTTCCTGGGCGCTCATGTCTACATGGGGCCCCTGGTGCCCCGGATCTATGGCTATCTTGATTCCTTTCGGCTTAGCCGTCTCCGGCACGAGCTTTTCTCTGTCCACTTCTGTCATCTTCTCAGCCGCACCCTTTCTCACCGTTTCAGAAACCGGGCTTCTCTTTGCTTCAAACGGGCTCTTTAAGATATATATGAAGGCTGCTGCCCCGACTGTAAACAGCAGCACCAGCGTCATTATGACATAGATTCTTTTCTTCTTCATATCCCCTCACCTGTCGTCACTGGTCCAGCGGATAGCCGCCGGAATTGATAGAGAACTCCTTCTTGCGCAGCAGCTCCGCATTCTTCTTCTCATAATCGTTCAGCACGCTCTGGCTGTAATTGGCGTCAAAGTCGTCCGGGTCATACTGGCCTGTATACCAGCTCTGGCTGTCAAAATACTGCTGCAGCTCATTGGACTTGAACCTGCGCCCGTGTCTCGCATATATCTCGTTCTTGGCATAGTTCAGGTCTTTCAGGGACAGGCTTGCTATGTCCGCATCCGACAGATAGCGCGCATCACTTTCAGGCAGAATGTATCCCGTGCTCTCGGGCTTCGTGTCCGCCGGTTCTTTTACCGTGCCTGCTTCGGTATCTTCTTTGGACTTCTTCTTTTTCGCCTCGTCACTGCTGCCTTTTTCCTTCGTATCCGCCGACTTCGTCTCATTCCTGCCGCTGTCGCCGCCCTTGCTCCCGCTTCCCCACATGACCCAGAAGATGATTCCTGCCACGATAGCAGCCATGATGACCGCCGCGATGACGATTACCTTTGTATTTGATTTCTGCTCCACCCTGCTGCCGCACTCTGGGCAGAAAAGGTCCTCTTTTCCTACTGGTGTTCCACATTTCTGACACCGCATATCACTAATCCTCCTCACTGTAGCTAAATGAGTGGTCTCTTTCTTCTGTCACTCATATGCTTTCTTTTTACACCCTCTGCCCGCACTGTGCACAGAACAGCGAGCCCGGCTTCAGTTCGCTCCCGCAGTGGGGACATACGTTCTCATCCTTCTCGTTTTCTTTCTTAATCCTCGTAATCTTATCGAACAATGGCAGAAGTTCCGGCAGCGGATCTTCAAAACGCCCTTCGTAATATGCCTTCCCAAGCTCCATATACGCCCGTTCCAGCTCCGGTTCCTGTGCTCCCTTCTCATAATTTACAAATACTGTCTTGTCGTTGTCGCTCATTTGTCCCTCTCCTTATCTTATCTCGCTGATGTTGGCGCTATCAATAACATAATTGCGGAAATAGTACGCCGTATGTGCATCTCCGCGCAGCTGCCCCGTTACCTTTACATGCTTTCCGTCCCATGATTCATCCATATCGCTTATTGGGTTAAATATCTGTATATCTGTGCAGTTGTCATACGTTGTCTCTTCCTCCGCACCCCCTCCGACGCGGAAGCCTGCGGGGGTGTCCAGCTTCAGCAGCAGGACGTCCAGCTCCTCCCCGTTCGGATGCATCCCCTTTTCATACTGGATGGTGCCGGTCAGTTCTATCGGCCCGCTCTCGTAGACCGTATAGGCACTGTCTGTTCCCCCGCTATCCTGTAGGTCTGCCTCATCGACATCCTCCTGCGTCTCGTCTTCCTTCCATTCATATATCTGAAGTACGCCCCATCTGCCGTCTTCCTTCGCCCAACATTTTCCTTCGTATACAGGCAGAAGTTCCTCGTATATTCCGGAAGGTATGACAGTCTCACCGGAGGTGTCCCGCATCTCCCACCGGCCTTCTTTACAGAGCACGACGTAGCCCTCCGTTGCGGCATAGCAGTAGTCTTCATATTCCTCGCCATAGGATTCCGGTGCCGAATAATAATGCCAGGACGCATCGAACTCTGCCGGAATCACTTCCTTGCCGCTTTCATCCACGTATCCCCATCTGCCGTCCTTCTTTACGGCCAGCAAGCCCGAAGATGCCGTGCCGCACTCTTCATATATAAAGTCCGTAACCGGCCCGCCATCATTGTAAACCGCATACAGGCCGCCCGTTTCCATCCACTCTTCATAATTCCCGTCAATCGTGTCACTCGTATAAGGCTGCTCATAATGCCGGACGGGGAACGCGCCTTCCGGCATGTCCTGTCGAAATTCATGAAAGCTGCCTCCCATGTCATCAAGTACGCTCGTAAGATTTCCTTCGTATTCATAGAAGACATCCATCGGTACGCCGCCGCCAAGCCCCCATGCAGGCTCTATTCCATCCGTATCCTCGCTTATCCGGTACATCGTCCAATCGTTCTGCATCTCGTCATCGTACACAGGCTCAGACCGTTCCAGCAGATACTCTCCTGCATAGGTCTGTATCTCCTTATACTCCAGGCCGCCTTCCATCTCGCCATCTATCCCGACCAGCCCTTTGCCCTCTTCTGACTGGATTACGGCATATGGAGAGAAGAGCTGGCGTTTCAGCTCATTTGCAGGCTTCTTATAGTTGTCGCTCTCCGCCAGATAATAGATGGCGTCCGCTTCAATCTGAGGCTCGCTCTCCCATGTGGCCTTGTAATCCTCTTTCTGTTCCTTATGCTGCTTTGCCTCTTCCTTTTTCTGTTCCAGCTTCTTACGGTTCTTTTCCGGTACTTTCTTCTCTGCTTTTGCAAGGATGCTTTCTGCCTTCTCCGGTTCCCCGTTTGCCTCATACAGCTCGGCCAGCTTCACGTATGGCTCCTCCTGCTTCGGGTCTATGGCAATGGCTTTCAGATATTCCGTCTCTGCTTTCTCATAGTCCATCGTTTCCAGATATTTGTCCGCTTTTGCCATATATTCTTCGTACTCGCCCTTCGCATCTACATTCTTCATCGCAAAGTAACCGGCCAGTATGGCTGCTGTCAGAAGGATGGCTGCGGCTCCGGCCCACAGTCTGACCTTCTTTCCTTTCTTCGCTTTCTCTTCCTGCTCCTGCGGCGGCTCTATTTCCACCCCGCACTTTGCACAGAAGCGCGCCCCTTCCTCATTGGGGCTGCCACATTTTCGGCAATACATATCCTTTTCCTGTCCTTTCGTCTAAGCCAGCACAAATGCATGGCACTTATCTCCTATGTACACTTCAATCCCGCGGGGGAGATGATAGCACCTCCCCGCGCCAAGCGGCTGCCCGCTCAAGAGGAAGAAGCTGTTCTTCTCATAAGGCTCTACACAGTATTCCTCATATTCTTCTACATAGTATACGCCGGCAACTGCATCTTCGCCTCTTTCCGGGGCGATATATACGTCCGTCCCTGCCTTGGCAAAGTATATCTGCACCTTCTCACAGAGAGGATATATTTTTGACTCATATATTCCGGTCCTGCCACCGATGGCACCGTGGAAGTCCGCTTCGGACGTCTGCTGCCTCACAGGTGGGGCATTCTTTTTCGCCGCCTCTCTCTCCCGCTCCAGCTGCCCGATGCGGTCCAGATAGGCCTGTTTTTTTGGATCCTGGGGCGCATTCCACGGGTTCGTCCTGTCGCTGAGGCTCTCCGGCATAATATCCTGAGACCTCCCCACCGTCTTATTCCCGGTTTTCAGTATCATCCCACAGACCGACAGCCCAAAGACAGCTACATATAATATAATCCACAGCACTATGGTAGATACGTGGAACCGTATCCCGCTGCTCAGTCCAAAGAAGCTGAACGCGCTCTCCACTTCATCCATCTTGCCTTTCACCGTCACGCCTAATATGATGACGAGGATATTGTTCACCACACCGCCTGCTATGGCCGCAATATATGCTTTCGACGCATCGAGCACTACCGTCAGGAACGCGCCCGCAAGGATGAGGGCGATGAGTATGATGACCGTGATGACGCTCGGCCTCAGATACTCTTTAAACAATTCCATCACTTCTCTTATCAGCTCCGTATCGCCGTAATTTCCGACCCCGATTTTCAGGATATCCATCACCGACATCTTCATCGCTCCCACTTCAATGAGCGGCATAAAGCCGGCAATAAGCGAGCAGGCGAGCAAGGCGCCCGCTATGTACTTCAGTTTCTCTTTCATCTTCTTCCTCCCTCTTACTCGGTCTCTATCTCGTCGAGCAGCTTCTTCCTCTGTCTGTCAAATACCTTCCTGCTGGCAGCCAGTGCTGCGATACAGCCGATGATTCCAACCGCACTGACTACAGTGATAATCCATCCTGCCGTTATTCCCATTATAGCCATCCTCCTGACTTCACCTGTGCATATACCTGTTCCAGAAGCTGCATCTCCGCATCCGTGTCATTGCCCGCAAGCTGCGCGTAATACAGTTGTTCCGCCTTCTCATAGTATCCTGCAAACGCCTTGTAGTCACGTGCCGTATTGCCCTTTCGCTCCTGCCGGTCCACTTCCAGGAATGCATAGCGTTTATAGATATTGTAATCCTCCCCGTACAGCCGGGTCATGGCTCCAAGGATATCCGCCGCTTTGTCAAGGTCCCCCTGCTTTTCGTACAGTATGGCGAGATTGTCATACGTGTCATATGTCTCCCATCCAAGGCTGATGACCTCGTTCAGCACTTCCACAGCCTCGGCCCGGTATCTGGACTGTCCGGCTTCTGCCAAATCGATATCCGCCTGTGCGAGCCGCTCCAGTATGATCATCCTGTATTCCGCCGGCACGGCAGTTCTTGCCTCTGCCAGGATATCCCGCTTCTTTACGTCCTGCCCCTGCATCTCGTATATCTCACTTAACATCACATATGCCCTGCTTTTAAGCTCCATGTCATCCGTCAGGCCGATACACTGCTGGAAATCATTTGCCGCGCCGGCAAGCTCGTTCAATGATTTATTGATCTCTCCCTTTGCATAGTAGACGGAATCTTCTTTCAGTCCATACTCCACTGCCTCGTCAAGCACGTCCCGAGCCTTGCCTGCCGATCCATTATATGCAAGGGCTACGGCATAGTCTCTGTAATATCCGCCGTCGTATCCGCCGAGCTTAAACAGCTGCTCGTATGCCTGTACCGCTTTTTCAAACTCTCCGAGCCGGAAGTGGCTCTCTGCTTTCAGGTAATAGATATCTGCCATCCGCTTTTTCAACGGGTCTATCTTCTCATTCTCGAGAACGTCGTAATCGATAAACTCGATACATGCGCCGTACTTCTGCTGATTATACAGCGCAGACGCGTTCTGGTAATAGCTCTCGAGCGCTCCGGGCAGTATCTTTACCGCCTTTTTGTATGTATCCTCTGCTTTTTCATAATCCTGGGCCAGCCGCTCCTCCTTCTGCTGCGCTACCAGTTCATTGTAGGCCGCCGTCTTCTCCACCTTGATCGTATGGATGCCATACCCTCCGAGCACGATGAATCCGGCCATCAGCACGACAAGCCCGGCCCTTATCCCCCTCTGCCTGCGCAGGAGCATCCGGTATCTGGCATCCTGCTTTGTTATGCTTTTGAACGCCTGGAACATCTCAAAAGCGCTGTCGAACCTGTCATCCGGGTCGATCTGCATTGATTTCTCGATGACCTTAGCAAAGGCTTCTCCGGTCCTTCTCGTTAGAAGCTCCATATCTATCGGATCCTTATAATCCTTCGTCTTCTTCCCTGAGGCAAGATGGTAGAACGTCGCTCCCACGCTGTAGATGTCCGTCTTCTCGTCAATGCTGGAATACTGCGGCAGGCTGTGGACCGATTCGCTGTCCAGGGCGATGATGTACTGCTCTGGTGACGTATATCCGTCGGTATATCCGAGCACCGTGTTCTCATCCATGAAGAAGGATATGTTGAAGTCGATCAGGCAGATATTCCCTTCCGGCGTCAGCATAATGTTCGCGGGCTTGATGTCGCTGTGGATGATGGGCGGCTTCTGGCTGTGCAGATAGTTCAAGGCGCTGCACAGCTGCATGCCCCACCTGATCAGCTCATTCTGCGTAAAATGATAGCCGTCTTTCAAAAGCTGCTGCAGCGACTTGCCGGGAATATAGCTCATCACCGTATAGACCTCTTTGTCTATCGTAAGAAAGTCAAGTACCTGTGGCAGATAGGAGTGATGCAGGTTCTTCAGTATATCCACTTCCTGCCTGTTCACAAGCACGGATACGCTCCGGGTCCGCATGCGCTTTATGACAACTTCTTTTTTCAGACGTTTGTGATAAGCCCGGTAGACGATACCGCCGCTGCCTTCTCCTAGCTTTTCTCTTATGATATATGTATCTGAAAGTAGTTCTGTAATATCCATCTTATTCCTGCCCCATCTCTAAGTTGAACTGAAATTCTTCATCCGACAGCATGAAGAGCATGCCGTCCGTAAGCTTCACCGGCTGCCCGATCTCGCCGCCGTCCACATACGTATGGTTGGATGACCCGAGGTCCTCCAGGAAATATCCGTCCTCCGACGCCATAATCCGGGCATGGTGCCTGCTCACGGTAGGATTGTCTCTTATGACGTAATCCGAATCTGCTTCTTTGCCAATGACGGTCTCCCGCCCGATCAGTTCCATCGTCTCCCCGTCTTTCATCCTTTTAAGATACGCCCTCGATGTCTGTGCCACAAATACGGTCGGTTCGCTGCCTGAATATGAAGGCTGTATCCTCTTCACTGTAGCAGGATGCCCTTCCTTCTGTACCGGTTCTATCCTCTTGCGCAGGATAATGTCTTCTTCAAACCCCTTGCTCTTCAGGGGCGGTATGAACACCTCCCCCGCCTCTTTCCATCCATCCAGATAATTCATAACTTTTTCCTCCTATCTTCGGTCCTTCGATATTCTCCTCAGCATCAGGATGCTGACCCCCATGAACAGCACCGCCATACATACAAGGATTCCCCACGTCTCCAGGACATGTCCCTTCGTGGCCTTGAAGAAGCTTTCTGCCGCGTGCTCCAGCATCGGATAGTCTTTCTGCAGCTTCAAATCCAGCCGGTTCAGCTTCGCAATGCTTCCAAGCCCCTCCACCGACCAACGGCTCACGGTACAGTAAGAGATGATCTTGCCTGCCCCCTTGAGCGTGAACAGGATGCCGGAAAACAGAAGCTGGATGATGAGCACGAAGGGAGCCACGGCCATCGCCTTATCGCCGGTCTCCACAAGGGAGGAGATGACGAAGCCCATTGTGACAGACGCCAGTATCGTAAGCCATACTGTTAATACGATCTCAGGCCCGAACTGTGACAGGAAGATGCCTTCCCGTTCCTTTCCGACCAGCTTCAAGAAGACCAGGGTCAGAATGAGCGCCTGCACAAAGCCAAGCGCCGCCTGAAGCACGAACTTGGACATCACATAGCCGGGCAGCTTCAGATTCGCCATATATTCCCGCTTCAGTATGACCCGTTCCTTGCAGATCTCCTGGATAGAGTTGAAAAGCCCGATCCAGATACCTGAACAGCTCAGTGCAAACAGCATGGACTTGGTGCTTTCGTATATCTTGAATATATTCTTCTCCGCCACCACGTTGAGCAGGACTGCTATGAGGAGCGGCTGCAGCAGAAGCACTGCCAGCCTTGGCCGGTCATTTTTCATAAGCTCCGCATAGCGCAGCGTCAGTATGGAAAACTGCCGGAACGCAGACACCTTTTTCGGCTTCATCAGCTCCGACCTGCCCGCCGGTGCATGGGCTGCCTCCTTATCTTTCCGATATGCTGCGTATCTGCGCTCCCAGAGCCACGGATTCTCGGCAATCATGTTATAGATATTGACGAGGTCATCCGTCTCATAGAATGCTTTCGCCGCGTTGACATCTCCGCAGAAGCAGAGCCTGCCTCCGGGTCCCATGAAGATGACCTTATCGCACAGATGAAGGTTCTGCGTCGTATGCGTCACCATGATGATTGTCTTGTTCTGCTCTTTGGATAAGGCGCTAAGCGTCATCATAAGATTCTTCTCCGTTCCCGGATCCAGGCCCGATGTCGGCTCATCGAGGAAGAACAGCTTCGGATCTGCCAGAAGCTCTACCGCTATGCTCGCCCTTTTCTTCTGGCCGCCTGAGAGCTTCCGGATATACGTGCCTTCGTGCTCTTTCAGGTCCACCATCGCCAGAACCTCGTCTATCCGTTCCGCTATCTCCTGCTTCTGCGTATCTTCCGGCATCTTCATGCGGGCGGTATAGTAGAGCATACGGCGCAGCGTCAGATTCTCATAGATGATATCCTGCTGGGGCACGAAGCCGATGATATTCTTCAGGTTCTGGAACTGTTCTATCAGGTCGATGCCATTGCAGTACACCTTGCCGTCAAATTCCGGTTCAAACCCGCTCACAGCGTTCATGAGCGTAGTTTTTCCCGCTCCGGATCCTCCGATGATGGCTACGAATTCATTGCCCTGGATCTCACAGCTTACATTCTTCAGTATCTGCTTCTTTTTCTTCCCTCTGCCTACATATTTATCAATGCCGCTGGCTCTCAGGGAGATGCCGTGCGCGACTGCCTTATAGTAGATGCACTCGCCGGAAAAGAAGAGCTGGAAGTCCAGTATCTGTATAAGATCCTTATCTTTAAGAACCACCGGACCGGTGATGCTGCGTCCGTTTACCATCACCCCGTTGGCGCTTCTGTTGTCCTTCAGCACATATCCGCCGTTCTGCTTCAGGACAAAGCAGTGTACCTTGGACACTGCGGGATGCTTCAGTCTGATCTGGCAGCCGTCGGCCCGTCCGATGCTGATGCCGTCCTGCCCAAGAGATGCCTTCTTCCACACCTCCCCTTCCGGCACGATTCTGTATAAGAGGAGTATCATCTTATCCGGCGCGTGCACGTCTCCGATGCGCAGCACTGTCTTGTCATACAGTCTGACGCAGCCTCCCCCGCCTGAGAGCAGCCGCCGCTGCTCTCCGTCACCGGCAAAGGTTCCGTTCATGCTGCCGTTGTCCTCATACCACGTATCTTCTCCGTCCAGGTAAAATGTCCCGTGCAGCTTAGATACGATATTATCCGGTATGACGATATCGCACTGTTCCCGGCTGCGTCCCATCGTGACCTTCTCTTTGCCGAAGCTGTCCAGCTTCACTTCCGTAAGCCGGCTGCCCGTGTCTATGATCGTCAGTGTTCTTGTCTCCATACTATCTTATGTACGCTCTCTTTCCTCTGTATTCCCACTTACTCCGCCTCGTCAAGCAGCGACAGGTCCGACACGTCCGCATATGGCAGCTCGTTCGGATTCGTATAGTAATCTGCACCTCCCGGCACTTCCCGCTGTGATATCTGTTCGCTTGTTATCTTTCCATCTGCCATGGATACATGGTATATCGTCTCCCAGTCCATGTGGCACTGGGCCGCTGTAATATATGGCTCTCCATCTTCCTCCGGGCCATAAAGGGCAGTGTGGGAGCCGCTGAATTCTCCCATATAGGCCGCGTTTCCATCCGATACCGTGTATACTTCATACATGTAGTCGGCTTCTGAGTGGCCGCAGAGGATGAACAGTTCCTGTATCCCGTCTCTGTCTATGTCCCAGAGGGCGTATGTGTTATATTTCCCGTAGTCCTCCAGCGCCTGTTCGACAATGGGTGCATAGACCGCTCTGTAATCCACGCCGGAATTCGTATCACTTCCTGAGACGTCTGTGCTCTGGCTCTCCTGCTTCTTGTATTCACCCTGCTGCCAGACAGCAAATTCCAAATCTATTTTTCCAAGCTCCTCCGGGTTGATATCTCCGTAATGGGACGGGAAATTATCTTGCTGACGCTTTCCGGCAATCGTAAACAGAAGATCGTCCTTCTCGTCTTCCATGGACAGCTTCATCATCCATGTATCCCGGATGTCAGATGCAGATCTGGTAAGACCGATACGTTCGAGCCTGTCTGCCATTATATAAGATTCGCTCTCGTAGAATTCAAAGGACGAGCCACCTGTCTCTCCGTCTGTTCCTGTATACTTCTGAAATCCCCCGTCATATGTCAGCACGAACGATTCAAATCCCCAGCCGTCAGCCAGCGTATATGCCAGGCTTGAAAAGCTCCCGCATATGTAGACGGTTTCTCCCTGCTCCTTCAAAAACAGCATATCCTCTTCAAAGTCAATCGTTCCGAGAACATGTGACGAAATGCCCCACTCCGCATTCTTGACAACTTTTCCACCTGAACTTTCATACATCTGCAGAACTATTTTATTTCTCTGCGTATGGAACAGTTCATCCTCTGCCGTGTTGTCCATGACCGCAACAAGCAGCTCTTCCTCCCCGTCGGAATCGAAGTCCATTATCCTTGACGTGACGACCCCTTTCTCACTGTGTATGCTCTCTACATATGCACTGTATTGGCCGGACTTTTTATATTCTGTCGTGTAAGTTCCCGGACTGCACTGCCCGAGCTCCGGGATGAGCACCTCATCCACATATGTATAGAGGTTATACTTATTCTTTATCGTGCCGCTTCCAGTGTTTTTAACGCCTTTTTCCAGAATCGCCCTGGCTTTTTCCGGCTCATTCTTCTTCTCATATATACGTGCCAGCTGCAAGTATGGCTCTTCCTGCTTCTCATCGATGCTGATAGCTTTCAGATAGCTGTCCTCGGCCTTGTCATAGTCCAGCTCTTCCATATATTTGTCCGCCCTGGCCACATTATCTCCGAACCTTTTTTCACTGCTCTTTTTTGATATCGCTGCCGCGGCTATTGCAGCAGCCGCCACAAGGACACAGGACGCCAGGACGATGCACAGAATCTTCCTGTTTCTTTTATGAGAACCTCCGTCCGCTCCTTCCGGAATCCCCTGAACCGGGGCGCCGCACTTACAGCAGAATCTGCTGCCTGCATCATGTTCTGCACCGCACTTTCTGCAATACATATCTTACCCTCATCTCTTCCATATTTTAACAATTGCTCTCGTTTTTTATTATATCATTTTTTTAGAATGCTTTTCACCATTTTTGCATAAAATGCAATAAATATGCCTTTTTTATTTTTTGCTTGTCCTCGACGTGTTTTGACTCGTTTTACCACATTCGTATGCTATGATAACTCCATGAAAGAATCTTTATTCATAAGGGGGTATAAAAATGGGAAACGCATTAGAACAGTTGCGACGCGAGACAAAAGATGACGCAAAACTGTATGGCTGTATCAAAGAATTGTACGAGCAGGGGGTGCCATTTTCAGATCTGAAGGCTCTGATACCCGATATCCGCCGTACGCGGGAGCAGCTGTACATGAAGCGGATGCTGGAAAACAACAATGAAGTTCTTCTCTCCATGTTCAGCAAAGAGATGTCATTCCTGCTTGATGCAAAAGAGCGCCAGGAAGAAGAACAGTTCAAAAAACTGGACCAGCTCATCCGCCAGCAGCAATCTTACCGGAAAGCTGCAGCGGGAACCGGCCCAGTGGAAAAGCTCAAAAAATTATTCCTGCCTGCTTAGGTTGGCAAATTTCGTGTACTCGCCAAGCCAAGCCAGATGAACGGTCCCTACAGGGCCGTTTCTTTGTTTTGCAATAATAATCTCTGCCTGTCTTTTAAATTCTGAATCCTTATTATAATATTCATCCCTGTATATGAACATGACCACGTCGGCATCCTGCTCTATCGCCCCGGATTCACGAAGGTCGGAAAGCATGGGCCTCTTATCCGGCCTGCTCTCCACCGCGCGGCTGAGCTGTGACAGCGCGATGACGGGAACGCTCAGCTCCCTCGCCAGCGCCTTCAGGGAGCGGGATATCTCCGATATCTCCTGCTGTCTTGACTCAGAGCTCTTGCCTACGCTTCCGGTCATGAGCTGCAGGTAGTCGATGATGACGATATCCAGCCCGTGTTCCAGCTTGTACTTCCTGCATTTGGACCGGAGCTCGGACACGGATATGCCGGGCGTATCATCTATAATCAGGTTGGACTGGCCGATAATCCCGGCGCCTTCTATGAGCTTCTCCCAGTCGGAATCCTTCATGTTACCTGTTCTGAGTGCCTGGGCATCCACCTGGGATTCGAGGGAGAACAGACGGTTCACGAGCTGTTCTTTGGACATTTCCAGGCTGAAGATAGCCACGCCCTTATCCTTTTTGAACGCGATATACTGGGCAATGTTCAGTACAAATGCCGTCTTACCCATGGATGGCCTGGCCGCCACGAGCACCAGGTCGGACGGCTGAAGGCCGGACAGCTTGTAGTCCAGATCCACGAATCCTGTCGGAATCCCTGTCACGGTCCCCTTATTTTTAGACGCTTTTTCAATGCGGTCCAGCGCGTTGAGCACGACATCCTTAATCGGGACATAGTCACCGGTATTCCGCCTCTGCAGCAGATCGAATACTGACTTCTCCGTCGTTTCAAGTACCGATTCGAGCGGCTCTTTTCCCGCATAGCATATGTTGGCAATCTCTTCATTGAGCTTAATCAGCTTGCGCATCATAGCCTTGTCGGACACGATGTCGGCATAATATTTGACATTGGCGGATGTGGGCACAGCCGTCACCAGATCCTTGACAAATTCAAGGCTTGCGATCTCCGCCGGCACGTCCTTCTCTTTCAGCCGCTCCTGAAGGGTAATCAAGTCCACCGGCTTACCCTCGTTAAAGAGTTCCACCATGGAATCAAATATCACTCCGTAGGCAGACTGATAGAAGTCCTGCCCGCTGATAATCTCCGATGCCGTCAAGATGGCGTCCTTATCCATCAGCATGGCACCTACGACAGACTGTTCCGCTTCCACGCTATGGGGCATGACTCTTTTAATGAGCGCCTCTTCCATACCGCAATCCTCCTATACTTCTTCCGTAACAACGACTTTCAGTTCTGCTGTCACCTTCGGATGCAGTTTGATCGGGACATTGTGCGTCCCAAGCGTCTTGATCGTCTCCTTAAGCTGCACTTTCTTCTTATCTATCTCCAGGCCCATCTGTCCCTTCACCTCCGCCGAGATCTCTTTGGAGGACACGGCTCCGAACGCCTTGCCGCCTTCCCCTACCTTGATAGACACTTCTATCTTGCCCGCTTCTATTCTGGCTCCCAGTTCCTTCGCCGCCTCGTACTGCTCCTGCGCCACCTTATCCGCATTCGCTTTCTTAAGCTTCAGGTCATTCAGATTCTTACTGTTGGCCTCGACGCCTTTGTTATTCTTAAGGATAAAGTTCCTGGCATATCCGTCGCTTACCTCTACGATATCCCCTTTCTTGCCGAGTGATTTTACGTCTTCATTTAATATTACCTTCATCTTAGATGTCTCCTCCTTCTACCATGTCTCGTATGACTTCTTTCAGCTTCTCCACCGCCCCGTCGATGTCCAGGTCTAGCAGCTGCGCGCCCGCGGCATTCATATGTCCGCCGCCGCCGAGCCGTTCCATAATAATCTGTACATTGACTTCATCGATAGAGCGGGCGCTGATATATATCTTCCCATTGTAATCCGTCAGCACAAAGGATGCCTTGATCTGGCTGATGTCAAGCAGCTCGTTGGCTGCCTGCGCACCTATGATGGTCGGGCTCTCTATAGGAAGGCCCGCCCCCCTTGCTATGGCAAACTTTTCCTCATACACTTCCGCGCTGCTGATAATCTCCGCCTTCGCACGGTACGCGTCCATATCGTCCCGGAACATCTTACGGACAAGTGTAATATCCGCGCCGCAGCGGCGCAGGAAGGCAGCCGCCTCAAATGTACGCACGCCCGTCCGGTTCATGAAATTGTTCGTGTCAATCATGATACCTGCGTACAGGCTGCTCGCCTCAATGTTCGGTATCTTGATGTCGTCCACGATATACTGCAGGACCTCTGCAACCATCTCGCAGGCTGATGACGCATACGGCTCTATATAGGACAGTAGCGCATTGTCGATATTGTCACTGCTCTGCCTGTGATGGTCGAGTACGACAATCGTGCGCGTCATGCGGAGCAGTTCCTCGCACTCTGTCATCTGCGGCCTGTTCGTGTCCACGACGACGACCATCGTATCGCCGTCCGCCATATCGATGGCCTGCTGCGAGTTCAGGAACAGGTCCTCAGGATAAGCAGGGTCACTGGCATACACCTCATACAGCGGGCGAAGCGATGCCGAGACTTCATTGATAATGATGTGGGCCTTCTTCTCAAGTGCCGCAGCAGCTCTGTATATGCCGACGGCAGCACCAAAAGAATCTACGTCCGTAAGCTTATGCCCCATGACAAGGATATGCTCTTTCACCGTGATGAATTCCCGAAGCGCTTCCGCCTTTACCCTCGCCTTCACCCTCGTATTCTTCGAGGTCTGTTCCCGCTTGCCCCCATAGTAGGTGATGCCGCTGCAGTCCTTGATTACAGCCTGATCCCCGCCGCGCGCGAGCGCAAGGTCTATGGCCACACGGGCATAGTTATAGCTCTGTGAATATGCGGAATTGCTCAGGCCGAGCCCGATGCTCAAGGTGGCCGGAATCCCGTTCCCGATATTGACAGACTTCACATCTTCCAGAAGAGAAAACTTATCCTCCTCCAGCTTCTTGAAATACTGTTTCTTTATAGCGATAAAATACTTGTCATTTTCCAGCTTCTTGACTATCCCGTCCACTCTGGCGATGTACTGGTTGATCTTACGGTCGACGAGCGCCATCAGGAGCGACTGGCGCACTTCTTCCACGCTGTTGATCACTTCATCATAGTTGTCAATATAGATAAGCCCTGAAACGAGACGCTGTTCTTCATTTTCCTTTTTACATATGTTCAGCTCCGTCACATCATTCAGATGGACCGCGATAAAATACTCCCGCTCTTCCGGAAGTTCCATCAGCTGCTCTGTCTCATTGAATCCTTCTACCGACACACGCCGGAGCTCCGCCTTATATTCCCGGTTCTCATAGTAGACGTCCATCTCCACTGACTCGTTCTCTTCTTTCGGAAATATATTCTTATTCAGCTCCGGAATATACTTGCTGATATAAGCCTCCCCTTTCGGCCTTTTGCCAAATATCTCCTCAAACTTGTCATTCATCCATACCGCTTTGCCGTCTTCCAGCAGAATCGCATAAGGAACCGACAGCTCCCGCAGAAGGGTATTCTGCACGATGCCGTACTGGGCCGCAAATTCAACCAGATCCTTCATGATGATGGACTTGCTGTACAGGTACAATATGCCAACCATTACGATATAGATGAGCAGGAATATGAACATCAATGTCCCCGCACGCCGGTCGATCTTGTATATCCATATGTTCACGGCCACAAGGAACAGCGCCATGATGGCCGGCCACTGCATATACAGTCTCAGCTGGCCTTTCAGTTGGACTTTCTTCTTTTCCTTCATATCTCCATCCTCTAATCTGACTGATCTCAGTCACATTCTTTTCATAAACAAAGCCACAATATACGTCAATATTATATCATCTTTCCCGGCGAAAGAAAAGGACTTGTATCTTTTCGGTAAAACTGTATAATAATAGCACCGTTCCGTTAGATAAAAATCCTCTCTTTATCGTGCACGAAAAGAGAGGTATCTGTAAATAAAAGCAACTATAATAATGCATATGAAAAGGAGAAGGTACGAATGGACTGGATAGAACGTCTTAACAAGGCAGTGAATTATATAGAAGAAAATATTACGGAGGAGATAGATTATACGCAGGCCGCCAGAATCGCCTGCTGCTCCACCTATCATTTCCAGCGGATGTTCGCCTATATGGCAGGCACCCCGCTTTCCGAATACATCCGCCGCAGGCGGATGACGCTTGCCGCTGCAGATCTTCAGGATACCGGAGCAAAGATTCTGGATATCGCATTAAAATACGGCTATTCCTCTCCTACTGCCTTCAACCGGGCATTTCAGAACGTACATGGTATCACGCCTTCCGCCGCAAAAAAGGAAGGGGCACCTCTTAAGTCGTTTCCGCCTGTAAGTTTTCAAATCACAATAAAAGGAGTAGAAGAAATGAATTACCGCATCGAATCAAAAGAAGCTTTCCGCATAATCGGAGTATCGGAGCCTCTGCATAAGGAAATCGAACAGAACTTTCATGTCGTACCGGGAATGTGGCAGAAAGCAGCCGCGGACGGCACTATCGCGGCGCTGGCACAGATGATGGACCGCGAACCTATGGGGCTGTTAGGCGTGAGCGCCTGCCATGACGATGAAGAATGGAGATACTATCTGGCAGTATCAAGCAGCCAGGAGCTGACCGGCAATCTGGAAGAATACCATGTTCCGGCTGCTACATGGGCTATCTTCTCCGGTTCGGGGACCAACCGTTCCATCCAGGAGCTGGAGCAGAGGATTGTCACCGAATGGCTGCCGGGTTCCGGATATGAATATGGAGACGCACCTGATATCGAGGTATACCAAAATGCCGATCCGGACAACGCCAAGTTTGAAGTATGGATCCCGGTCACACGGAAGGAATAGGACGCAGACAGGAGCACCGCCTGCCCCTCCTATAGATAAAGGCAGCAGATACAGGCTTGCGCTGTCCACACGGCGTTCTGTCATGTATCTGCTGCTTTTGCGGTTTTCCGGATGCTACTCTATATTTCTGTGCCTTGCCTCCATCTGTGCATGCGTAATCTGCATCTCTTCTTCCAGTTGAATAATAATCATATCAAACAAGAGGAACAGATGCTGTTCAAACAAGTTGCCCATCGGCTGTACGGACGGCACAGCCCTGTCATCCGTACCATTATAGACGCACGCCGGTACGAACAGTACGCAGTCTGCAAGAGCCGGTGTCTTCTCTTTCGGCCCGCCTGTGACGACTGCAACAGCCGCGCCGCTCTCTTTCGCCCGTTCCGTCACATAGTGAATATGTCCTATTCTGCCCGAGCCGTTGACGGCGATGAACAGATCTTTGTCCCTCATGCCTGGCGTCGTGTCATCCCAGATCCAATGCACTTCTTTTCCAAGATGCATCAGCCGCATTGCAAATGCACGCGCGGCAATGCCTTCTCTCCCAACGCCCATCACAAATATGCGACGGGCTGTTCTTATATGTTCCATGAACTGTCCCAGCTCAGTCAAATCCTGCTTTTCAAACACCTTTTCGTGTTCCAGAAGTATCGTCTTATATAATTTCTTATATTTCTCTTCTCTCACTTCTAACATCCCTCTTTCAGACTTTTTCTAAGTTCCACCCTGTTGGTATACTTTCTTAATGCATAATTCAGGCCAAGTACAAGTACGAGCATAATACCCCAGATCAATTTCTTCGTATAAGGAGACAATGACATAATCGTAAAAGCGCTGGATAAGATCTGCATCAGCACGACTGCTATCAGCACTCCCCACACCTTGCCTTTGCCACCGTTTGGATCTATCCCTCCGACCACGCATACAATCAGCGTCTGAAGCAGATAGGAATCGCCGTATCCTACTTTGGCGGAATTGACTCTGCTGAGTACGATCAGGCCTGCCATTCCTGCGAGAACGCCTGTCAGAAGAAACGTACAGATGCACATCTTATCATTATCTATCGCGGAGAATCTGGAGGCGGTAGGGTTGTCCCCATACAGATATAGTTTCCTTCCAAACTTGCTTTTTGACAAGACCATGCCCAGAATCACTGCCGTCAGCAGAAACAGCCAGAAAATGAGGGGAACCTGCATCAGCGTGGCCTTGCCCATCTGCGCGAACCCTTTGTCAATATCTCCGACGCTGGCGCCCCCAGTCACCGCCATCCCGATACCCTGGAACAGCGTCATCGTCCCAAGCGTTGCTATGAGGGGCGGAGCCGAAGTCCTGGAGATGAGCACCCCGTTCAGCAGCCCAAACAGCAGGCTGACAATCACCGCCGCCGCGACAGCGGCCACGATTCTTGCAGAGCCGGTCAGTCCGAATGCCCACTGTCCATTGAGAATATATGCGCTCGTGATGGCAACCGTATTTGCATTGGCGATAATGGACAGATCAATTCCTCCAATCATGTTGGACAGCATCATCGCCAAGGCCAGGAATCCAAATTCCGGTATCTGGAACGTCATAGACTGTATATTTTTCAGAGAGTACATCGCGTCCCCGAAGGATACGGCCGACCACAGCAGCACAAGCATGGTCACTCCTGTAAGTATACTGAGATTCAAATCTCTGCGGATCATTTTATTTACTTTATTCATCTTCTGCCTCCCTATTCTGTAAAGATAAGGTTATTTCGATTTTTCACCTTCTCCTGATATGATGTCACAGCTACTGAGATGACCAGAATAGTCCCAACAAACAGATTGTTCCACGAGGATGACAGACCGATCATAATCAACGTTGTATTCAGAAGATAGATGATGATTACGCCGAGGACGGCTCCAAATATCTTGCCCTGCCCTCCTGTAATCTTTGTACCGCCAATTACAACCGCGGCTACGACAATCAGTTCATCCCCGACGAGCTTATTTGGATACAGGGCATTCGTCTGTGCCACATACATCATACCCATGATTCCGGCAAGGATTCCCGAATACACATATACGAACAGCCGTATCATAAACGGGTTGAACCCCGCCCTTCTGGCTGACTCTTCGTCATTTCCGATTGCAAATATGCCTCTTCCAATCATTGTCCTGTATAATATGAACCAGGTCACAAGGCCGGCCAGCAGCACCGGAAGCACGGAAGCCGTCAGCCCGACATCTTTGACCTTAAATACAGACGCCTGTCCAAAGGCATGCAGGCTTTCCGGGAGCACCCCCGCGCCAAAGGACTTGTCGCTGATAAACGTAGTCATGATGCCATGGAACAGATTCTGTGTTCCAAGCGTAATGATAAATGGCGGCAGCTTGAGCCAGCTGATGAGCAGCGCGTTGATAACGCCGAGAAGCCCGCCAAGAAGCGCAGAGCTGACGAACGCGAATGCCAGATTATCTATTCCGGTTCCAATCATAATGTTGATTGTCGTGTAGCTTCCGAACAGGGCGACAGCCATAAATGATACGTCAATCCCACCTGATATCATCACCACGAGAAGGCCGATTGCAACCATCAGCGTAGTTGACGCGACACGGGTGATATCAAAAACAGTCTCTATATGTATGAACGCCGGATTCTTTATCGCGACAAAAACACTGTACATGATAATTATCAACAGAAGAATTCCCTGAAACCGGTCTAATTTTTTCGTCTTCATAATGCTTCCCCCTTTGCGGTCTCCTCTGCATGCCGTCCAATAAGTTCTGTTATCGTCTGCTCTGCATTTTCTTCCAAGTCATCCTCTTCCAGCATCCGTACACATCTGCCGTCTGCGAGAACCATTACCCTGTTGCAGTTTGCGATGATTTCCTGTATCTCATCAGAAATAAAGAGAATTGACATTCCTTTCGCCGCCAGCTTATGTATCTGTTCATATATTTCCGCCTTTGAGCCGATGTCGATTCCAACGGTAGGAGTGTCCATGATAAATACTCTCGGCTTGGCCGCTGTCCATTTTCCTATCACAACTTTCTGCTGGTTGCCGCCCGACAAGGTTCCAACTGCAGTTTCAACAGAAGGCGTCCTCACCTTCAGCTGCCGCGCGTAATCTTCCGCAATCTTTTTTTCTCTGCCCTTATCCAGAAGCCCTCTTGCGGAAATGTCATCTACTATGGCAGAAGATATGTTTTCCTTCACCTCTCTGTCCATGAACAGCCCCTGATGGACACGGTCCTCCGGGAGCAGGGCGATGCCCAGCTTCTTTGCAGCCATGGGCGACGATATGGCAGCTTCTTTTCCGTCTATCTTGATGCGTCCGCTATCCGCGGGATTCAGTCCGAAAAGCGATAATGCGAGCTCGGTCCTTCCGGAGCCGAGAAGTCCGGTTACCCCTACGATATCCCCGGGACGTACACGAAGGGAGAGCGATTCATACTGTTTTTTTCTCGAAAGATTTTCTATCTCCAGAACCGGTGTGTTATCTTTTATGGAACGCCGGTATCGTGGGTACTCCACTTCCCTTCCTGTCATATGATAGGAAAGACTTTTCTTATCCAGCTCTTTGCTCTCAAAGTCACCTATCTTCTCACCATTGCGGAAAATCGTAATGGTGTCTGCCACGGAAAACACTTCGTCCAGCTTATGGCTGATAAAGATAATCGCCAGGCCCTTCTTCTTAAGATCCAGCATTATTTTCATCAGTCTGTCGACTTCCGTCCTCGTAAGCGCGGTCGTAGGCTCATCCATGAATAGAATCCTGGCATCCTGCGCAAGCGCTCTGCATATGGCGGTAATCTGCCTGTTTGCCATTGATATCTCTCCCACCGGCTGGTTAATGTCCATATGTACGCCAATCTTATCCAGCTGCTCTTTGGCAATCGCATGCACCTTCTTCCAGTTTACAATCCGCTTCTTATCGGACTTAAGTCTGCCGATTGCTATATTTTCTGCCACCGTCAGATGCTGGAAGAGCGATAAGTCCTGATAGATTACCTGGATTCCCTCCCGCATGGCCTGCGACGGTGTCAGAGAATGATACAGGCTGCCGTTTAAGACAACTTCTCCCGAATCAGGCGAATATACGCCTGAGATATTTTTTACAAATGTCGATTTGCCGCATCCATTCTCTCCGGCCAGGCAGTGAATCTTACCGCTTTCAATCTTTATGTTAATATCCTTCAGTGCCTGAACACCCACAAATGACTTGTATATATGTCTGGCTTCTAAGACTGTTCCCATAATGCTACCTCCAAGCATGTCTCTCATAAAGCTGCTGCCCGATTATGTCAATCGGGCAGCAGTTTTGATTCTGTTTAGAAATTATAATCATTAATGTTGTCGGCTGAGAATTCAAGAGGCGCATTGCCATAGGCAACCCCATCCTTTACTTCCACCTCTTCGTAACCGGTAATCTTAAGATCGGTTCCTGTCTCTACCTTCTGCCCCGATGCCAGCAGATACGCGGCATAGCATGTCGCATATCCGGCGTCCGCCGGTCTCCATGCCAGTCCTGCCGCCATAGAACCGTCCTCCAGATAAGTGGCAGACATGGACGGCAGCGCCAGGGATACCACCTTTATATCATCCGTCTTGTTCTTTTCCTGAAGCGTCTCGCAGATACCGCCGCCCTGTGCGGAACAGTCAAAGAAGCCCTTAATATCCGGATAAGCTTTTAAAATCTCTAACGCCTTATCATGTGCCCCATCTATGCTGTTTCCATCCTCATACGGTTCTTTTGAGACACATTCCATTTCCGGGTAGTTTTCCTCTATATAGGCAACTGCCGCCTTATACCACGCCATATGCGTCTCCATCGTCAGTCCGCCCACAAATCCGGCGTACTGTCCTTTGCCGCCCATGGCTGTTGCCAGCTTTTCTCCAAACAGCTTGCCGAACTCCTCATTTACAAAGGCCTCTACATCCAGGTCCACATCACCTGCAATACCCGGCGCTTCATGTGTAACTACCACGATACCTGATTCCCTCGCCTTCTCGATCGTCGGCACAAGCGCCTCCGGGTCATTTGGAACGACGCAGATTGCATCTACTCCCTGTGCAATCAGATCTTCCATAATAGAGATCTGGCTTGCGGCATCTCCCGTCTCCGGAACCTGGACTGAGACGTTCAGTCCCGTATCCTTTTTTAACTGCTCTACGCCTGTAGCCATGTCATCGAACCATGAATCGCTCTGCTTTACGACCATGACAACCTGATACTCCTCCGGGTCTGCGGTCTTTTCCTCCCCCGTCTCTTTTGTCTCCTTCGTACTCTTGCCCCCGGTTCCTGCACCTGCATCACTGCTCCCGCATCCTGTCACCATTGCAGCCGTCAGCATCAAGCACAATAATACTGATACCAATTTTTTCATCTTCATTCCTCCTTACATTTGTTTTCTTTTGCATAAGCACATTATAGAGGCTTTATTTTCAATATGATATAAACTTTTCCGTCTTGTTTTTCTAAAATTCCGTTCTATTTGATTCAGGCCTTTTTCCTGCGGCTTATATACATTATAATAAGTATTGTTGACACACGGACATGGAGATATTTACGATGAAGAATAAAAAAGCAATGATAGACAGAATCTCTAATCTGCAGCTTGGGACTAAGATCGTAGGCATCATATTAATTGTAATGCTGCTTATGATATCTTCCTCCATTGCAGGTATTACTATGGTATTAAATTCAAGCAACAAACTGCTGTATCAGGCCCTTGCCGGTTCCTTAACCTACAGCGCCGAGGATATCTCCAGAAAAATATCCAATATAGAATCAATGACAAGTGCCATAGTCTCTAACTCAAATATACGCAAGAACCTGATCACCCTGAATGATGAGGAATCCGAGATCCGGATCGGCAATGCGGAAAATGCTCTGGAAACACTGCTGGCAGATTATTATTCCACATACAAGAACAACAGCATCAGCTATATCAATCTCTATTATCCAGGCGGAGTCGTACAAAGCTATGAGGCCCAAAGCTCCTCCGTACCCGAACAGGTTCACAAGGAAGTGATTGCTGCGGCGAATAATGTATCGGGGTACCCGTGTGCTGTCACAGACTACTGCAACTCCTACGGACTCTTTCTCGGCCGTGATTCCCGAAGGGTGGAGCAGATGAATTTCCACAGGCTCGGCACTGTCGTCGTATGTGTGGACATGAACCGGCTGATTCGTTCTTCGACCCGTTCCGTCCTGCCGTCGGAAGAGACACAGTACGCCCTGCTGGAAAATGGTTCGGAATTCTATCATTCCGACGGCATCAGTTCAGAACAGCTCAAGGACATAAACCGTCAGCTAAGTTCGGACTACGGAGTTGTTACTGTCGATTCAGACAGGTATTTTGCGGTGCAGGGAACGATCAAGAACACGTCCTGGGATTATATCTGCCTGATACCCTATGACCGCATCTTTCAGACTCTGAGCTTTACCATGCTGCTTGCGCTGGCCATCATCCTCGTATCCGTGCTCATTGCAATCCTGCTGTCCAGAATGCTGATCCGTTCTGTGACCGAAGATTTCCGGCGTCTTGTAAATAAGATGAAGGCCTTTGGGAAAGATGAATCGAAAGCGCCTGATATCGGCTACGATTACAGCAGCAGGATAGATGAGATCGGCGTCCTTCACAACCAGTTTGACCAGATGACCATGAAGATACAGGACTTGATACAGCAGAACTATGTCAATGAAATCCTTTCCAAAGACGCCAGGTTGAAGGCGCTGGAAAACCAGATCAATCCTCATTTTCTTTATAACACGCTGGAGGCGGTGAACTGGCGGGCTAAGGCAATCGGCGAAAAGGATATATCCTCCATGGTAGAGGCGCTCGGAACTCTATTGCGGGAAACCTTAAGTTCCGGCACACGGAACTTCACTCTGAGCCACGAGCTGGAGATCGTACAGTGCTACCTGACAATCCAGCGCATCCGTTTTGAGGACAGGCTGACTTACTCCCAGGAAGTGGAGCCCGGCATACTTGATATTTCCCTGCCTCACTTTACGATACAGCCGCTCGTAGAAAATTCTGTCAACTACGCGATGGAAAAAAGCACCGAGGTGTGTCATATAAGGCTGGAGGGCGCCCGTCTGGATGACACGATTACCATAGATGTCATCAATAACGGTTCCCAGTTTGAAGCTGATCTGCTCGAGAAGCTCGAAAATGGCCTCATCACCCCGCACGGATTTGGCATCGGGCTTCTGAATATCCACAAACGCATCCAGCTTACTTACGGAACCGGCTATGGCCTGATTCTCTTTAACAGGGACGAAGAGCACGCCGTGGCAAGAATCATAATACCAGGAGGAACGCATGCTGAAAGTATTGATAGTAGATGATGAGAAAATCATACGCGAGACTATAGCGGACCTGATTGACTGGGATTCCCTCTCCCTTCAGCTCATCGGAACTGCGAAAGACGGAATAGAAGCTTACAATATCATTCTGGACGAATACCCGGAGATTGTTCTCACGGATATCAAGATGCCCGGACTCTCAGGCCTCGACCTCATTCAACGTATACACGCGGTCAACAAAGATACGCAGTTTATCATTCTATCCGGGTACGGGGAGTTTGAATATGCCAAAAAAGCCATGCAGTACGGCGTCAGACATTATCTGTTAAAGCCCTGCAACGAGGAGCAGATTATAGAAAGCCTGCGGGACGTACAGAAGGATTATGCCAATTATCTTACATCCAAGGATAGCCCCCCGCAGAACTTTATCGCCAGAAATATGAATCTGAATCTGATGGTCGGCATTATCAATGACAGTCTCAGCCAGGAGACAAATGCAGAATTTTCTTATGTTTTTTCAAACTACAAGCGCTACATTGATTTTGACAATATATCTTATGAGTTATTTTATATTTATTTTGTAACACCGGAAAACCATCCCATACTGCTGGATAAGCTACAGCATTTCCGCGACAGATCCTGCCCCGGCATTACATTCCATATCATCTATGTATACAACACGATGATATTCTTCTTTAAGTCGGTAAACGACAATCTGGAACAGATATATGAGTTTCTCGATTCTGTCGCATTAGAGCAGGCCGTCTCCATCAAGTACAGGCACGATCACTGCCCGAGCCTTGCGGATATGCTGACAGAGCTTATTCCCCACATAAGAAAATATGAGATCCTATATTTCACAGAGGGCAGCAATACGCTGTCCATCTACAATTACCAGAATATCATCAAGGAGGTACAGCGGCTGACGGCGTCCGTATACTCGCCGGAAAAGCCGGACTCCACCCAGGCATATCTGGAGCTCAAAAGTACATTGGCCTCCCTCTCTGACGCCGACTTTTTAAAACAGCTTGCGGCCTCAGTGATTATCTTTTCTGTCGCCAGGCTGCGCTCTTTTGATATGGTGGATGCCGCTGAATTTCTCATAAAGCTGGAAAAGGAAAAAGACTGCGGTGCAATCGCCATGCTGTTAGATGAGCAGCTTACCTGCTTTTTTGAAGAATATCACTCACAGCGATATACCGGCGATATCAGCCACAAGATACAGGAATACGTGGAGGCACATATCTGCGATTCTGGACTTTCACTGAAATGGATTGCAGAAAATTACCTGTTTATGAACGTTGACTATCTAAGCAAAAGATTTTTAAAAGAAACCGGCTGTAAATTCTCCCGATACCTGACGGACATGAGGATAAAACGGGCAAAGGAGATATTGGCGTCCTCCGACCTTGACTCCATTCAGAATGTGGCAGATATGGTAGGCTGTGGAAACAATCCGCAATATTTTAGTCAGATATTCAAGAAATCCACGGGCATGTCGCCGAGCAGATATATAAAGATGCTTCACGGTGACGTCGGAATCGAGTAGGAGGGAGCCGTCCGCTCCCATCCTTTCTCACCACCTGCTATATTATATGTTGCTTTTCCAGCCTTCTATTGATATAATACTATCATGGAGACATAGCTCAGTGGGAGAGCATTCGCTTGACGTGCGAAGGGTCGCAGGTTCAAGTCCTGTTGTCTCCATTTTTTTATTTGAATTTATAAAAGCGGAGGCCCTAAGGCTTCCGCTTCATTGTCTGATATTATTTCCTTCAGCTTCTATATCCGTCCGGATTCATGGACTGCCATCTCCATGTGTCTTCGCACATTTCATCCAGACCGTGCTCCGCTTCCCACCCAAGCTCTTCTCTTGCCTTCTTCGGGTCTGCATAGCACATGGCGATGTCACCTTCACGGCGGGGCTTGATCTCATAAGGCACTTCTTTGCCGCTCGCCTTGGCGAACGCTTTGACCATGTCAAGGACAGAATACCCTTTGCCGGTTCCGAGATTGTATACCGCAAGCCCCGGCTTGTCGAATATCTTCTGAATCGCCTTAACGTGGCCGACCGCCAGGTCTACGACATGGATATAGTCCCGGACACCGGTCCCGTCCGGCGTGTCATAGTCATCTCCGAAGACGCCGAGCTTGTCGAGCTTGCCGACCGCCACCTGTGAGATGTAAGGCATGAGGTTGTTCGGGATACCCTTGGGATCCTCCCCGATACGGCCGCTCTTGTGGGCACCGACCGGATTGAAGTAACGCAGGAGAATGACATTCCACTCAGGCTCCGCCTTCTGCACATCCGTCATAATCTGCTCCATCATAGACTTCGTCCAGCCATAGGGATTTGTACACTGTCCTTTCGGGCAGTCTTCCGTAATCGGTATGATTTCCGGGCTTCCGTACACTGTTGCAGAGGAACTGAACACGATGTTCTTCACCCCCACCTTCCTCATCACTTTCATGAGGCTGAGCGTACCGGTTATATTATTGTGATAGTATTCCAAAGGCTTCTGTACGGATTCTCCTACCGCTTTGAGCGCAGCACAGTGGATGACAGCATCCACCTTCTGCTCGCCAAACATCTTCTCGAGTCCAGCCTCATCCAGCACATCCCCTTCATAAAATGCAATCTTCTTTCCTGTCAGCTCTTCCACTCTTTTTACCGATTCTCTGGAAGAATTGCTCAGGTTGTCATATACGACTACTTCGTAACCTTCGTTCAGCAGTTCCAGCGCCGTATGGCTGCCAATGTAGCCAGCACCGCCTGTTATCAATATTTTTGCCATATGTTCTGCCTCCTAGCTGTTGCTATACTTGTTAACGATGTCCTGCATAGTATACCACTTCTTCTCCATATCTTCAACCAGCCTGAACTGCGTACGGCATCTGTCCAGGTTATGGCCTTCCCTGTGTATCTTAAAATAGGTATCTCCCTGGAGATAATCTGTCAGGAAACGCATGCCGCACTCGTAAGTCATCGTCTTGGCCCCCATCGGCATCAGCTCTATCTCTCTTTTGGTCAGCTTTCCTGCGCATCCTTCGATATACCCCCTGGCATATAAGTCAAAAAGGTCCATGCTGCAAGATACTTTGTCAAGATTCTGCTCATCCTCTGCCGCGGTACTGGCACCGAAACGGATAGAATCACCGAAATCATTCATGGCCAGTCCTGGCATGACCGTATCCAGGTCAATCACGCAGATGCCTTTCCCGGTCTTGTTGTCAATCATGATATTATTCAGCTTCGTGTCATTGTGCGTTACCCGGAGCGGAATCTCCCCTTTGGCGAGCAGGTCGCAGAAGTAATCTGCAATCTCCTCCCGGTCGAGCACGAACTGGATCTCTTCCTGTACAGACGCCGCCCGGCCCATCACATCTTCTTCCACTACCTTTTTAAATGCCGCGAACCTGGCCTTCGTGTCGTGGAAGCCCTTGATCGTCTCATGTAGCGTCTCTGCCGGATAATCCGCCAGCAGCCTTTGGAAGTTGCCAAAAGCAACCGCACTCTGGTAGAAATGATCCGGCTTCTCCACCTGATCATAGCTCGTGGCGTCTGTGATGAATTTATAGGACCGCCAGTAGTCGCCCCAGGAATCCAGATAGTATGGTTTCCCGTCAACGGTCGGTATCACATTGAGCGTCTCCCGCTCTGGGTCGCCGCCGTTTTCGATAATCCGTTCCCTGAGATAGGACGTAACTCCAAGGATATTCTCCATAAGCTCCACCGGCTTCTCGAACACGTCCTTATTCATCCGCTGAAGGATCACTTTAATCTGCCCCATCTCGGCAATCTCGAACACGAGCAGGAACGTATCGTTGATATGCCCGCTTCCATATGGGCCTTCCTCCACCAGCATACCTTCATACTGGAAATGCGCAATCACCTCATCACGCTGCTCCCTTGTTATCTGTGACATTATGCTTCCTCCCAGAGATGAGCCGGATAGACGCCATCTTCTTTCATCTTTTTTATCGCTGCCATGACGACAGGCTTATCCTCTTTGTAGGTAACACCATACCACTTATCCGCAGATTTAAGCACCGCGACCGTGGCCTTGCCCTCACCGAGCAGATCACTTACTACTGCCGGCAGGAAATATTCACATTTCATCGGATTGACCTTAAGCCCTTCGTCCAGGAATGCAGGGAAGCCGGCCTCGACTTCCTCCAGAATGCTACGCGTAAATCCCCACATGTTCATGGACACCGTCGTATCAGCGGGTACGTTCACCCACGTCTTGCCGTCATCCTCTGTGTAGGCGATTCCGTTGTCCCGTTTCTCAATGCGGGTCCTCTCGTGGATGGCTTTTAGCTCGCCATCTTCGTTCATATCGCATACGCCACGTGCCACATGCCCGTTATCCGTTACCGTATTGCCAAGTTCATAACCAACCATAGTGTAACGATATTTATCGTCATCCTCATGGGATGCCAGATAGTCATAGATAAGCCGGAACGCTTCCTGTCCATAGTAGTCGTCTGCATTGATGACCGCAAACGGACCATCTATCTGATTGATGCAGCTTAAGACAGCGTGAGCCGTTCCCCATGGCTTTACACGCCCTTCCGGAACCTGGTAGCCGTCCGGGATATTGCCAATCTCCTGATAGGCATAGGATACATCCATGTACTTCGCCATCCGGTCACCGACAGCCGCTCTGAAGTCAGCCTCGTTCTCCCTCTTGATGATGAAGATGACCTTCTCAAATCCAGCCCTCTTGGCATCAAACATGGAGAAGTCCATGATGATATGTCCTTCTTCGTCTACTGGGTCAATCTGTTTCAATCCACCATAGCGGCTGCCCATTCCTGCCGCCATGATGACCAATACCGGTTTATTCATTGTCTTTCCTCCAAGCTCTTTTCTAATTCAACAGTAACAATTACCCTTTGATACCACCGGTAACGCCGCCGATAATCTTCTCCGACAGGAAGATGTAAAGGATGAATGTCGGCAGGAACACGATGACGACGGCGGCAAACATGCCTGACCAGTTGCCTGTGTACTGCATGGACTGAAGCATTCCATATAATCCTACGGCTACAGGACGCAGGGCGTCGCTGTTTGCAAATATGAGGGACAGGAAGTATTCGTTCCATATATTGATGAAGTTGAATATCGTCACTGTCACGATTCCTGACTGTGCCATCGGGAACATGATCTTCCAGAATGTCTTCGTCGGAGGACAGCCGTCGATAGCCGCCGCTTCCTCATATGTACGAGAAAGATTCGCAAAGAACGTCAGCAGGAATATAGTCGTATATGGTATGTTAATGCCTATATACAAAAACATCAGTGTCGCCTTGCTCGCCACGATACTGTTCAGGATGCCCATATTCGCGACGATGCAGAACAGCGGAAGCACAATCATCGTAATCGGTACGCCCATCGCCGATACGAACCCGGTCTGGATAATCTTGTTTCCGAGAAACGTGAATCTCGCCAGAACATATGCCGCAGGCGCACAGATCAGTATGAGCAGGATACAGGATACGATAGAGTACATCAGGGAATTCATGAAGAAGGTAGCAACACCTCCGGACCCCCACGCCTCGATATAGTTTTCAAAATGAAGCCCGGAAGGGAACTTCAGCGCCTTCCCCGCGAATATATCTCCGGTGGTAGACAGGCTGGCCGCTATAATCCAGCCAAGCAGCATCAGTGTAAATAATACCCACAAAATGATGACGATATAGCCCGGAGCCAGCTTTGCTTCTTTTTTCCAGTTAATCTTCTCTCTAACTTTCTTTTCTTTATTCTTAGACATGACCGCTCCTCCTTCCTAGAATTCCAGATCGTCATCTTTGATGAACTTGTTACATACCGTAAATACAAGAACTACGCACAGGCACAGGATAATACCTATTGCCGCACCGTATCCTGCATTACGTTCTGTCACTGCGTTGCCCGCGCCGAATATCTGCATGTACATATACTGTACCGGCACTATCGTGGCCCGGTTGGCCGTAACAGAGGAGAACAGCTGTGACCATACGAAAAAGGCAGCCGTGCTGACGGTCCACATCGTAATATTTGTCTTAAACACGCCCTTCAGCAGAGGGAGTGTCATGTAGCGGAACTGCTGCGGCTTGTTGGCCCCGTCAATCGTGGCAGCCTCATACAGGTCCGGACTGATACGTTCGATGCCGCTCATCCAGATCAGCATATGGTAACCAATCATACCAAAGCAGTATGCAAGCAGCAGGGCCCAGAATACATTCTCCGGGGCAGTCCACTGCGTCTCCGCTAGCTTATGTAACCCGAGCGCATCCAGCACGCTCTTCAAAAGTCCGAATTTGGGGCTGTATACGTACTGCAGCCACATCGTAGCCAGTGCGACCGCACTGACGATATTGGGCAGATAGATGATGGCACGGAAGAATTTCTTCCCTCTGATGCCGCTTGTAAGGATTACGCCGAAGAACAGCGATACGATCATTACGATAATACCGCCGATAAGCCATATCTTCACAATATTCATCATGGCCGTCTTAAAAATAGCCGTCGTAAAAAGCTTCTGGTAGTTCTGTACTCCTACGAATGTCCATAAGTCCATGGTGTCTGTCACGGCCTCTATCTTATACAGGCTCATCATTACCGTACGGACAATCGGGTACAGGAATACAATGAGAAAGATAATAACGGCCGGTGCGAGGAACCCCACAATCATTCCTTTATTTTTCTTCATCAGACAACCTCCTTGTCTTAAAAAATATGGTGGCAGCGTATGACGCCATGCCACCATATATATATTACCTATTAACTTCTGTTCTTGTCAACCGCACAGGGCCTATTGTCCAGATGCCTCTTTGCAAGATTTGATGAAATCATCTGCTGTCATGCTTCCTGCCATGAGCTTCACAACGTTCTCGTTGAGAACCGGTGTAAGGTCTCCATTGTTCTCTGCGCCTACAGCCCAGTCATAGTATGTCGTCGTAGCGTCGAACCCTGGCTTCACTTCTGTAAGTTCTGTCGGCCATGCATCTGCGTTAGCCTTGTCTGCCGGGATACACAGAGCGTCCGTCGTCATCTGCTTGTCAGCATCTCCTGCCGTGATATATGTGATGAGTTCAAAAGCTTCTTCTGTCATCTTAGAATCTTTGTTGATTGCCAGCACCTGGTTTGCAATGTTGTTTGCTGTGCTGTCGTCTTTTCCGTCTTTCACAGATGGATAGTTGAAGTAACCCCATGTCAGGTCGTCTGCCACTTCAACCTTGTCATCGCCCTCAGCATTTTCTCCGACCTTGATTTCGTTCGGCAGCCAGGAACCACAGAGGATGATTGCAGCTTCACCAGGAGCGAACTCCTGATTCTGTCCTGCCGGGTAGATGTTGGAAGCTATGTTCTTGGAGAAGTATCCCTTCGCTGCGAAATCTTCGATATCCTTTGCAGCCTGAACTACTTTCTCATCTTCCCAGGATACTTTCTCGATATCGCCTGATTCAACCTTATCAGCAACAGCCGGGTCTCCAACGAGAGCCTTCACGCCGTCCTGTCCAAGGTAACGTCCAAGGTGGTATCCCATGAAAGATGTCATGTATGTAGTGTCGCCTGTAATAGGTGTAATACCTGCATCCTTTAACTTAGCGCATGCAGCATCTAACTCTTCCCATGTCGTAGGAACTGCTTCGATGCCGGCTTGGTCAAACAATGTCTTGTTGTAGAAGAATCCGAAGATCGATGGCTGATAAGGAATAGAATGCAGCGTCTCGTCTCCGTCGTTGTTCTGTGCATATGCGTTGCGGGCGATCTTGTACAGCGTCTCGTTGCCGTGCTCGGCTTCAAAGTCTTTTGCAAGGTCTTCCAGGTCGAGCAGGTATTTGCCCCATGAACCATTTACACGGTTGACGTCTTCATCAAACAGGTCAATCTGCTGCTTTGCGTCCAATGCAGGCTGCAGGCCTTCGCGCTGTCCATTACGTCCTTTGAACTGTACGTCAACTTCTACTCCTGTATCCTTCGTATACTTCTCAATAGCGGATTTGATTACCTTCGCCTGTGGTTCGCCTTCACTCCACATTGCCCAGTAAACAAGTTTCTTTCCACCTTTGTCTCCCCCATCGCCATCAGACTTCTTGCCACATCCGACAACCATGGCAGCGATCATTGTTACGCACAATAATACGCTCAAAACTCTTTTTTTCATAATACTTTACCTCCTATAAAGATTACTTTGTGTCTAGATTTATTGTATTACAAATATGCACAAAAATCTTTGTCCTAAAATCCTCTTAATTTGCACTATCCGCATTTTAGTTTTGATTTTTCACAAAACAAGAGGTATAATATTAGTAAGATTAGACAAAAATCTACATCATTCATATTACAAAACACACAAAACAGGGGGATTATTATGGGATATAACGGAGTTGAATTGAAAGATTCTATATCTGTCGGCAAGATATACAGTATCCACTACTTTGAATATATGAGCGATTTCTCATTCGAAGGGGAATCACATGACTTCTGGGAATTTATCTGCGTGGACAAAGGAGAGGTAGGCGTGACGGGCGGCAGTTCGTTTACCGTGCTGAAGAAGGGCGATGTGGCATTCCATCAGCCAAACGAATTTCATAATGTAAAAGCGACCGGGGACTCTGCTCCTAACCTTGTCGTTATATCGTTCCAGTGCCGCAACGAAGCCATGCGCTTTTTCAAAAAACGCATATTGAAAATTGACGAGACGGAGCGGAATCTCCTCGCTTCTATTATAATTGAAGCTCGCCGCTGTTTTGACTGCAGGCTGGACGATCCTTATCTGCAGAACATGCCTCAGAAGGAATCCGACATGTTCGGTTCTGAACAGCTCATCCGGCTCTTTCTGGAACAGTTCCTTATACATATAATAAGAAGATATTCCAATCCAATCATATTTGACAAGAAGCTGCCCAAGGCCGCACCCCAGAAGACGACCAAAAATAGAAGTGATAATGAAATATTCAACCGCGTCGTCGACTATCTCGAAAGCAATATCAGTTCACACGTGACGATAGAACAGATCTGCCGCGATAACCTCATCGGCCGTTCTCAGCTGCAGAAAATCTTCAAGGAGAGAAGCGCTCTCGGCATTATCGAGTATTTTTCTCAGATGAAGATCGATGCAGCCAAGGAAATGATACGGACGAACCGCATGAACTTCACGCAGGTATCCGAACACCTTGGCTACACTTCCATCCATTATTTTTCCAGGCAGTTTAAAAAGGTGACGGGAATGACGCCTTCCGAATACGCCTCTTCTATAAAAGCAATGGCCGAGGGCAGCTTCTAGTCCTGCCGGCGGCTCCTTCGCCCCTCGGATATCACAGCGGTTCCAAAGTATTCCGGCAGATGAAAGCTCGGCACGTCCGTCTCTATCATAGACCAGGAGGCATAGTGCTCTATTTCAGCCGCCTCTGATATCTTATAGAAATTACAGGTAAATGTACTGCCGGCCTCCAGACAGAGGGGGCCGTATATATGTTCCAGAATCGAAACCGGTATGTGCAGCGCCGCGCTCCACCGGTCTTCTTCTATCTGTGTACTGCAAGCAAATTCCTGATGTTCTTCTTTCGCAAAATAAGTGCGGTATATGCGCTCCTTACCATATGCCGCCAGCAGAGCGCCGTTGGCATTCACCTCAAAATTCAGATAAGTCGGCTGTATGTACCGCTCCCGTTCCGATTCAAACAGAAAGAAGGCTTCCATGGCACTGTCACGATATACAGGCGCATTCATATCCCTGTACTTCCTAAGCGGATCTGCTTCCTTGCATACCATCTTCAGATAGAATCCGTCATCCGGGATAAATCCGAGATACCCATATGTTTCCGGGACAGTTGTTGTTCCCCACAAGTTGTTGTCCACTTTAAAAGGGGACAGCATTTCCAAATCTTCAGCGCTTCGAATCACTTCGACTTCCATAGACTTCATAGACAATCTTGCAGCTCCTTTTCCACATTGATATTCAATTGTTCACACCCTGTTGCTCTGCCTTTAAATGTAGCAGACAGTATTGCGAAATACAAGATTGTACAAATGATAACACACAAATGTGCAAAAAAAACCAACAATCGTGCTATTGTAATCTCACCCGTTATTCCATATACTCAAATTAAATGTTTGCGTGGGGAGCTTTATCGTCCTGCACGCGTTGAATCAGGGAGGTTAATTATGTCTAAAACAAAAGGAAGAGTCACGCTGCCGAGCGAATCCAATTTTTTAAAAGAAACGCAGGAAATGCTCGACCGCTGGGGCGCAGATGCCCTTCGTGACAGCGATGGCACGAAGCTGGATGATGAAATCAAATCTTTAGATGCAAAAATATATACGACATACTTTGTGGCAAGAGGTCATAATGCATTCGCCAAAGAGCATATGGAAGAATGCCAGCAGATGCTGCTCATGTCCAGGCACAATCTTGCAGTCGATACGACTGTCACCATTGATTTTCTAGACGGGTATTTCCGCGAACAGGTACAGGCTGACTACGTACATGATCCGAAAAAGTGGTGGGAAGTCATAGACCGCACGACCCAGGAAGTGGTTCCTGCCGAATGCTGGTCCGTAGATACCGACAAGGATCTTGTTACGGTGGAAGGTGCCGTCCCGTTCCACGAATATACCGTATCCTTTTTCGTATATGCGATATGGGACCCGACACAGATGTACAACCACATTACCAACAACTGGGGAGACAAGCCTCACGATATACCGTTCGATGTCCGCCAGCCTGCTTCTGGAACCTTTGCGAAAGACTATCTGAGGCAGTGGCTTATAGATAATCCTGATACAGATGTGGTCAGATTTACGACCTTCTTTTACCACTTTACGCTCGTCTTCAATTCCGAAGCCCGGGAGAAGTTTGTAGACTGGTTCGGTTATGGCGCCACCGTCTCCATCCGCGCACTGGAAGAATTCGAGCAGGAATATGGCTATGCGCTCCGCCCGGAGGATATCGTAGACAACGGATATTACAACACGACCTTCCGTGTCCCTTCTAAAGCATACCGGGATTACATGGCATTTATCCAGGAGTTCGTGGCCCGTAAAGCCAAAGAACTCGTCGACCTTGTACACGATGCAGGAAGGGAGGCCATGATGTTCCTCGGGGACAACTGGATCGGCACGGAGCCATACGGCCCGCACTTTGAAAGCATCGGGCTTGACGCCGTAGTCGGCAGCGTGGGCGGAGGCGCCACCTTGCGGCTCATCTCCGACATCCCGGGAGTCAAGTATACGGAAGGGCGATTCCTTCCCTACTTCTTTCCGGACACCTTCTACGAGGGGAACGACCCGTGCATCGAGGCCATCGATAATTGGCTCAGTGCAAGGAGAGCGCTTATGAGGAACCCGGTAGACCGTATCGGCTACGGGGGATATCTGAGCCTGGCTTACAAGTTCCCGAAATTTGTAGACTATATCGAAAAGGTTACGGACGAGTTCCGGCTTATATATGACAATGTAAAAGGAAAGAAACCTTACTGCGGCCTCAAGGTTGCTATTCTCAACTCCTGGGGGCACTTACGCTCCTGGCAGTCTTACATGGTAGCCCACGCGCTCTGGTACAAGCAGACCTATTCCTACTTCGGTATTCTGGAATCCTTGAGCGGTGCCGCCGTGGATGTCGTATTCATGAGCTTCGACGACATCCGCAGCAACGGCATTCCGGAGGATATCGATGTCATCATCAACGCAGGGGATGCCGAAACCGCATTCTCAGGCGGAGAGGAGTGGCTGGATACGCAGCTTATCACCACCATACGCCGTTGGATACATGCAGGCGGTGGGTTCGTCGGCGTAGGAGAGCCGTCTGCGGTACACCACGGCGGACGCTTCTTCCAGCTTGCTGACGCACTTGGCGTAGACAAGGAGCTTGGCTTCACCCTGTCTACGGACAAATATCATAAAAAAGCGCTCGATACGCACTTTATCACAGAAGACAGGTCCGCGGACTTCGACTTTGGAGAAAGCAAGCATGATATCTACGCCCTCTCCTCCGGTACGGAGATAATAGAGTATTCTGACAACGAAGTGCACCTCGCAGCCAATACGTACGGAGAAGGACGCGGCGTATACATCGCGGGACTTCCGTACAGCTATGAGAACACGCGCCTCCTGATGCGCTCCCTGTACTACGCTGCACATAAAGAAGACCACTTCCAAAGATGGTACGCCGACAACCTCAACTGCGAAGTCAACGCCTATCCCGAAAGCGGAAAATACGCAATCCTCAATAATTCCAACGAAGTGCAGACGACCGCCTTCTACGACGGAGAAGGCAACCGCGAGACCATAACACTACAGCCATGCGAGATTCTCTGGCGGTCAAAGTAGCAAACATGCCTGACATTATCCGCCAATAATTCTATCCATTGGAACAGTGCAGGGAATCCTGCAGATTTGGAAATTTGAGCTCTGAGGTGTATCAGACAGCGGGAAGATGTGGGATGGTTCCTGGCTGTTGGAGGGAGCTTTGCCAAGATGTTAACAAAAAGAACGCGGCGAACACAGACCAAAAACCGGAACTCAAGTCCGGTTTTTGAGATGGCTGAGACGGGAAAGCATTCAGCTTTCCTGTCGAATCCATCTGGAGTCTGCGTTTTCCGCGTCCTTTTTGCTTACAGCTTGCAAGCGCACTGACCAGTCAGGAATTATTCCACATCTTTACGATGGCGTACGCTTCTAATCTATCATTTTCCAATTCCTGCATTACCTTCTGGCACGGAACATGGCTGCCAGCACATCCACGATATCATCTATCCCGAGCCTGCTTACGTTGAACAACATCTGGTGCGACTCTATGCTGCCCCACGGGCGGCCTGTGTGCGCCTCATAGTAGAGCTTCCTCTCTTTGTCCGTCTTTTTTATCTTTTCCTGCGCCTGTTTTTCATTCAGGTTGTATATCCTCGTGACACGGCGTACTCTGTCTTCCTTTTCCGCATATATAAATGCATTGATACAGTTGAAATCATATTCCAATATGTGGTCCGCACACCTCCCTACCATGATACACGGGCTTCTTTTCGCCAGCTTCCTGATGATGTCCGACTGTGTCTGGTATACCTGATCGCTTAAAGGTTCTGTCGCCTCCCCGTCCATGAAAGAGGTGTACTCACCCATATTCACCACATATGCCGACAGGAACTTTCCGAGAATCGTCTCATCGACCGTCTCTGCCGTCTCATGGCTGATGCCCAGCTCCTTGGCTGCCATCTGAATCAGGTTCCGGTCATAGAGCGGTATATCCAGACGCTCTGCCAGCCGGTTGGCAATCTCATGTCCGCCGCTTCCAAACTGTCTCCCTATCGTGATAATCGTGTTCTTCTTCATATTCACCATCTCCTCGCCTTCTGCCCGACTCCGGTTCCCTTGATTATATGATTATTATAACTCTTTTTCAGATAGTTGTGTACTTCTACTTTCAGAATTTGCACAATATATACCGTCAACTCTAATCTACCTTAACCGATTTCGCATCTAAATCAGATTACAGGGGATGAAGCAGTTTTTATCGTCAATGGGTATAACTTCCTCGCACATGCAGAGTATGCCGCCGCAGCCTCTTTCCAGGCTGGTCTTATCTAGCAGCGCATACTTTTTTACCTCGCGGCGGTCGGGGTTGGCGGACTTCTTAATCTCCAGCGGGTGTATCAGATTGTTTTCCTCTACAAAAACGTCGATCTCCTTGGCGTTGGAATCGCGGTAATAGGTCAGGTTGGCCTTTGCCTTTGCATAGGTATAGTATTTCAACAGCTCCATCACCACATAGTTTTCAAAGTAATGTCCGTTGACCGCGCCGTTCATTAAGGTGTCCCGTGTAAGCCACATGGAGAGATAGGCGCAAAGGCCGGTGTCGCAGAAATACAGCTTTGGCGTTTTGGTGAGCCGCTTCAATTCGTTGTTGGAAAACGGCTGTAAAAGGTAGATAATCCCCAGCCCTTGCAGCACCCGCACCCACTCCTTTGCTGTAGGCTGTGCGATATCGGCGGCTTCGGCCAGCGTCTTATAATTAACCTGCTCGGCCACCAGGGCTGCGCAGGCGTTCAAAAACTTGCGGAAGCGCACTGCATCTGTGATGCCGCCCGCCTCCGCGACATCGCGCATCAAGTAAGTGTCCACATAGGAATTGTAGTATTCCTGCCGCTGCTCTGCATCGGCATCAAGCACCTGAGGCATACCGCCCCGCCAAATATGCTCGAATACGTCGATGATGTCGTTCTTCTTAACCTGCTTTTGCCTCTCCAGCAGGCAAGGCAGAGAGAAATCGAGACCGTCTGAAAAGCCAATCCCCTCAATTTCATTCTTTGACATGCTATAAAGCTCCAGGATGCCTATTCTCCCGGCCAGCGTTTCCCGAACGTTCTTCATCATGTTAAACTGCTGGGAGCCAGTCAGCCAAAAGAGACCCTTTTCCTCGCTCTCGTCGCACAGGATTTTGATTTGCTCAAAAAGCTGTGGGGCCTTCTGTACCTCGTCAATGATAATCGGCGGCTTGTAGGTTTGAAAAAACAGCACGGGATCCGTTTGGGCAAGCATCCGCACCATCGCGTTATCCAGCGAAACATAGGTTCTGCTCTGTCCCTCGGCCAAATGCTTTAGCATCGTCGTCTTTCCGACCTGCCGGGCGCCTGTCACCAGGACGGCCTTGAAAAAGGCACTCATGTGCAAAAATTTTCTTTCCAGCGTGCGTTCGATGTATTGCATTGTGCGCCCTCCTTTATTAAGATAATATAAAGTATATGTTATTTTATCCTAATTCATTCATTCTGTCAACCGATATGGAACAAAGTGTGCGCATCCCCCGGAGGGTTTTTATATCATAGGGAACGAAGTTTCCTCTGATATAAAAAACCGCCGCTGCAGCGCAGCGGCGGTCACATGTCATCTGTTCGGATTAATCCTGGACATATGGCATGATAGCGATATGTCTTGCTCTCTTGATTGCAACAGTAAGAGCTCTCTGATGCTTGGCACAGTTGCCTGTGATTCTTCTAGGAAGAATCTTTCCTCTCTCAGAGATATATTTTCTCAACTTTGCCACATCTTTGTAATCTATATCGTTATTCTCTTTACCACAGAATACACATACTTTCTTTCTTCTGCGTCCGCCGCCTCTTCTTTTGAAGCCGCCTTCCGGACGATTTCCTTTATCGTAAGCCATAGCTGTTCTCCTTTCTGAAAATGAATATTCGATTGCTCTCGCTTAATTAAACGGTAATTCTTCATCTATTCCATCCGGAATATTCATGAAGCCGTCACCAGCGTCTGACACCGGTGCCGGTGCTGGAGCCGCCTGATGGAAACTTCCCGCGTTGGCGTCGCTTGCAGCCTTGCTCTCGGCAAATTCCTGCTCTTCTACCACGACCTCTGTCGTATATACTTTGACACCGTCTTTGTTCGTATAGCTTCCTGTCTGGATACGGCCGCTGATTGTAACTTTGAGCCCCTGACGGTAATACTTTTCCGTATGCTCTGCCTGTTTTCCGAATGCAACACACGAAATAAAATCCGCGGTAGCCTCTCCGTCCCGCTTGAACCTGCGGTCGACAGCCAGCGTATATCTTGCGATAGCCAGTGGGTTATCCCCCTGCGAGTATCTGACTTCCGGATCTCTCGTTAAGCGTCCCATCAAAATTACTTTATTCATATTTATACCTCTTCTTCCTGCTTATGCCTCTTGTTTCACGCATAAATATCTGAGCACGTTGTCCATAATGCGGATTCTCTGTTCAATCTCGCCTGGAACTTCTGCTGCAGATTCGAAGTGGATGAAATAGTAATATGCTTCTTTCATCTTCTGAATCTCGTAAGCCAATCTCTTCTTACCCCATTCATCGACGTCTGTCACACTGCCACCGAAACGTTCTACTAACGCTTTTACCTTTTCGATAACCTGTGCTCTCTCGTCATCTTCGATTTTTGCATTGACAACAACAGCTAATTCATATTTGTTCATGTCGTCTTCGCACCTCCTTCTGGTCTTTTGGCCCCCGCTCATTGGTGGGAGCAAGGATATCCGCCGCAATTTGCGTACGGACATTTCATGTATCACGATTTAATATGATATCATAAAACGATGCTTGTTTCAAGCTTTTTTCCTTAATTGCTTCGTATTTTTTTCTACTAATTTGCGGGCAATCATTATCTGATGTCCGCATCCGAGACACTTAAGGCGGAAATCCGCGCCGACCCGCAGGATCTCCCATTCTTTGCTTCCGCACGGATGCTTCTTCTTCATCGTGACAATATCTCCGATTTCATAAGTATAATCCATCCTCAATCCTCCAGTTTTACTTCCTTTTCTTTCACGCCGCATACTATCATGCGGTTATCGTCGCTCTCTGCGGTACAGGTGGACAGCGTGACGATCGAATCGTCCCCGCCGACCTCTACGTTCGTGTTATAGAACGACGCTTCTTTCATCTCTTTGACAACTTCTTCAAACTGCGCTTCTGAACCAAACACCGTGGTATAAGCCCTGGACGTATCCCCTACTTTGGCTGCGGCAAAGATATGGTACGTGATCTCCCTGCCGTCCGGCGTATAGATGTAAAAGTACGGATTCTTGCTGTAGAACTCTTGATCATCATAATCCCACAGATGCCGGAACATGGAACCGTCCTTCATCCTGTGTCCATACACGATAGAATTTTTATCCGAAAAATCCTTACTATTATCCACATTCAGGAAAATAGTTCCCAGCGTATTTTCATTTGCGGAAAATGTCTTGTGCAGATATTCCTGGTTATCCTTTCCCTGTACGACCGGATAATTGATGATGGAAGGTTCGGGATGGAAACGCAGCCAGCCTACCGTATCAGGGTTCATTTTCAGAAGCTCATCGAAATCCACCCTGAATTTATCCTTGTCATCGGTATCCTTCAGTGCCAGGTCCGCAATCTTCTTATACTCGTTCCGCCCGTCCAGATATCCCTTGGCAATCTTAATCAGCTGGAATGCCGATACGCAGAATACGACTACCGCAGCCGCCAGCACGATATTTGTGACAAGGCTGTTCTTTGCCTTCTTCTTTCTTCTCCCTCTGTGGCGTTTTTTATTCTTCCCGTCTGTACTCATGTGCCTTATCCCCTGTCTTTCCTCTGTATTACTTATGCTCCATAATCTCTACTATCGTCTTCTCTGTCTCCACCATACCGGGGGACGCGATCCGTCCCATATTCCGCATAGTATCTTCCGGCGTCTTCCCGTTAATACCATGGATATCGTCTATACATACGTGTTCCATGGCCATGTCCACAGCCCGAAACGCTGCATCTACAGCCACGATCCCCTTCATGGCACATCCCTGGTTGCCTCCGTCACAGATCATGCCCGTGAGCCCGCTCGCCATGTTCTGGATTACCATCGTAATCTGCTCTTCGGAAGCATTCCTCATATATGCAAGCCCACATGCCATACCTGTGCCTGCGGCTATCCCGCACCCGCAGAATGCAGACAGCTTCCCGGAATACTCTTTGATGTACATCGTAATCAGATAGCTCAACGCCGTAGCACGCAGCAGGATATCGTCGTCCACCACTTCATAATTCACTTCATAATACGCAAACAACGGCATGGTAGCGATGATTCCGTGCGCGCCGCTCCCGGTTATGCTCATTGCCGGCCGCGCCAGACCAAGGACCCTCGCCTCGATCGCACCGTTGCAGAGCAGCTGTGCGGTCTTCCTCGCGTCATCGGAGATGATTCTGCTCTCATTCTCTTTCAGCAGCTGATGGACGATCTTCGTCTTCGGCGACTGTATCCCTTCTTCGAGAAGATCCATGTTCATCGTAAATGCGTCCCGGATAAAGCTGATCTCCCCTTCCTGGACGGTCTTTACATAGTCCAGAATCTCGTGAAGCGTATACTTGTGTATGACGGGCATCCCCTGTTCGGATTCCTGCCCTTCTTCCGCCTTCTCTGCGGCACTGAAGATGACGCCCCCATTTTTCTCTATGCAAGTAATATCTGTATGGCCTCCACGGATATGGACCGTGCATTGATCTTGTCCTGCTGTGACTGCCGCGTCAATCGTTATCTCCGAGCCGATATGATCCATAACCACTTCTACCCGGCCTTCCTCCACAAGCTCTGCCGCATGTGCGTCGTCTTCTTCCGTTATATGTTCCAGAGACCGAAGCCCGAGCGATGCATCTGCCGCCACCGCTCCAAGCGCCGCGGCGTACAGATTGCCGAAATGTCCGGAATTAGGGATGCCGCACGTAAATGCATTCTTGTACATGCCCGAGTTCAGCGCCACCCGCACCTGCCTGATCTCTCCTTCTGTATGCTCCCTCGCCCTGGCAACCGCAAAGGCGATGGCTCCGGGTTCTGTAACCCCGAGTGCCGGCTTCATATCCTCTTTTATCAGTCTCGTAAGCTCCTGCATGCCTTTTCCCTCCTTGCTCCGCCACTTACCCGGCTGGTTCCATAGTACCGCTATGTTCCCATTATAGCATTCAGGCGGCAACTGCTCAATTATTTTATGAAATTATGTGTACCCGGCAAAAACGTTTTGCGTAATGGCAATCACCCGTTTCTTGTATTTACATCGATTTTAAGATATACTCAAATCATTCAATGGATGGACACACTTGCCTGACAAATAAGTTTAAACCATATGATAGCAAAGGGGGCGCGAATTTTATGAGAAAACCTATATTCATTTCCATACTTGTGTTTTTATTGTTAATATCTCTGGGAATAAATATCTTCCAATATGTATCTTCCAGAGAATACTCCGATGATATCGTGGGGACGTACTGTACGGGCGATGGGAGAGGTGAAGAAGATGAATACCTGACATTTACAAAGGATGGGTCTTATTGCCTGTACCGGCAATCTAAGATAATAGAAGAGGGCGCTTATACAGAAGCCGGCGAGAATGTCTTCACCTTAAATGTCTCGGATACCAGCATCATATCAGCAGACCATAAGATTTATCGGCCAGATGCCTCATTTAAAATTATTTCATATGCAAAAATATCTGATACTCCTGTGCGTATCAACATACCGTAGTGAACATGGGCAGTGAAAAAGGTCAGCCATATTACACTATAATGGAACCAGCCGTTATAGTATGGCCGACCTGATTTTACATATATGGTTCTATAATCTTACGGATAAATATGGAATTCACATAAGCAAGCACCGCCACTCCGATTATGCCCCACACTGCCGCGCCCACCATAAGCGTGGTATAGTTCAGGAAGGTAAGCACAAGGCACGTGCCTGTCATGACGAGGACAGCCGCGGCGAATGGGAGCCGGGAGGCCGGAATCAGTATGGCATTCTTCAGCATATTGCCTGTCGTGTTTTCAAACTTTGCAATAAGCGGAAATACGAATATCACTTCGATTGCATAAAAAAATGTGATGATATAGAACACTGCCAGCCCTGCCCGGGCAATGCCAGATGCCCTCTGGAATATCACGATATCTGCTCCGAGTGCGGCGCCTGCCGCAAGCAGTATGAGCCACACGGCCGTGCTCTGCCAGAAGCTTACCCGGAAGGCTTTAAAAAAGTCTTTCATAATGTAGCTTTCCTCACCGGCTACGACTTTCAGCATGACCGAATATAACGCTGTCGTAGATGCTCCAATCGTTACAATCGGGACAGAGCAGACGAGCCACAGTATATTTAAAACTATCAAGTCAAAAATACGGGTCAGGATTCTTATGATAATATGATTCTCCAATGCAGGCACCTCTGTTACTGTCTAATACTGTACCTTCCACATATACCGGCGTGTCATATAGTCAATCTTAGCCGCTGCGGAAAGCTGCTTCATATATGTATTATTTAATATAGGAGAGAATAACATATGGTTGAAATACTCTGCAACAGAATCTTTGAATCTGTTGATGCCTAATTCTTTCGCATCCAGGATATATACCTTTTCCCCGCCGTATTCTTTTAAGAACCTGACGGCCCTTTCATCTGCCTTCCTCGTCCTCCCCTCTGATACGAGAAGGAAGAACGACTCGTTCTTATCCAGCACTTCAAACGGACCGTGGAAGAATTCACAGCAGTTTATTGTCGGGGACTGAATCTGCAGCATCTCCATGATATTACAGATTGAGAAGATATAGCCTGCCGCATAGGCAGGGCCGCTTGCCATGACGGTAATCACATGTTCCTCTTTGTTCTTTTGGGCCCACTTTTCTGCGAGAGGCATGCAGTACGACTTAGCGTCGTTATACACTTTATCGAGAATATCATAGGCCGATATGGCGTCCCCATAATGTTCATAACCTTCCATGACGTCCACGATATCAATGGCTATCCGCATTCCAAGCGCTGCATTTGTCCTGCTCTGATCTGATTCGTCAAACATGATACTGTCATATCTGACATTGTAGTCGCACGTCTCTGTCAGAAGCGACTCCTGTACATACAGTCCGATTGTCGTCGCTCCAAGGTCCTTAGCCACCTGTGCCGCAACACATGTTTCCGGCGTACCTCTCATGGAGGTCACGACGGCTACCGTATTCTCATCGACAAATCTCGGCGCAGCATATACGAATTCATTGCTTGTGAACATCTGGGAACGGATGGTCTTTGACTCACGGTCCATAAAATACTGCGCCGGATAGTTGCCGCCGTTAGAACCGCCTGCCGCCAGCCATACGACGCTCTTAATACCTCCGGACGCCTCTTTGTCTCTTGCAATTTTTTCAATAATCTCTCTGATTTCCATGACCTGTCTCCTTAACTGTTTATTTTGAAATATATTCTTTTAATCTTTTATAAGATGTCTCCATCGCCTCATGCGGCCGGCGCATATACTTGTCGTTCAGTATCTCCAGGCTGAGCGGACCCTTATAGCCTGCATCGTCCAGCTTCATCAGCATATCCTGTATATCCAGGCTGCCTTCACCCAGAATAAGGTGTCCATTGGGGATACCGTCTGCCACATGCACATGGGCCAGATATCCTTCCAGATCTGCAATTGCCTGCTCCATCGTCTCACCTGAAAATCCGAGCGTCGCCGTGTCTATCATCCCTCTGACTGCCAAAGAGCCGGCGTCACGAATCATGCGGACGACATCTTTTGAATTGTGGGTCGTCGTATATTCCCTCGGCGCTGTCTCCAGCACCAGCTTCACTCCGTAGCTGCCCGCCATATCTCCCAGTATTCCAAGCGACTCCGCGGACCGGTTCCAGACAGAGGATTCCTCCTCGTCCAGTGTCCCGTAACCGGCCAGTGTGACGATATACTCCGCTCCCATCTCCGCCCCGTACCGGATTGCTTTTTTAAATACGTCCATGCTTCTCTTCCTTGCATTGATATCACGGGCTGCAATGTTGACCGGATACAGGCATTGCTCCGGGGTAAAGCAGACTACATTCAGCTTGTTGTCAATCAGCTTTTTGGTTATTCTCTTCACATCCCAGTAATCCACATCATCGAGATGAAAGTGGGGATAGCACGCATAGAATTCAACCGGTCCCGCGCCCATCCTTCTCAACGATTCTAATGCGTAATCCAGAGAATATTTATAATATGGATAATTCGATGTTAATATCTGTGATTCTTTCAAATGCTTCATACTCCATTTATCCTTTCACACTTCCCGCCGTAAGGCCGCGTACGAACTGCTTCTGCAGGAGCAGGAACGCTATCACCAGCGGGAGGGACGCTATCACCATGCTTGCGACTACGAGCGTCCAGTTCGTCGTCGTCATGCCCTGGAAATTCATAAGGCCGACCGGCACGGTCTTTTTATCCGTACTCTGCAGCATAATGTTTGCAAACATCAGTTCATTCCAGACTGCCCGGAAGCTGACGATAGCGCAGGACGCAATAATCGGCTTGCTCAGAGGCACGATAATCTTGCGGAATATCTGCCACGTGGTAGCCCCATCGATATAGGCCGACTCATCCAGGCTGTAGCTGATGCTTTTGTAGAACGTCATTATCAAAAATGCGGCAAATGGTATACGGAATGCCGCGTCTATCAATATAAGGCTCGTTCTTGTGTCATAGAGCCCCGCTATCTTAACCATCTTGAACAGCGAGATGACCGAAGACTGGGGCGCCAGCATCAGGCCGCCCAGGATGACATATATCCACAGCTTCTTGGACCTGAAATTGAGCCTTGCCAGCGGATATGCCGCAAGGCAGCTGACGAACGTAGACAATACGGTCGCGCCCACTGTTATGATTACGCTATTAGAAAGGTAGATGCCTATCCCCTGGTTCCAGGCATCCACATAATTCTCCCACTTCCACTGTTCAGGCAGGGAAAAGGGCGACAGGAACAGTTCCTGGTTCGTTTTGAATCCCGTGATTATCATCCAGATGAGCGGCAGGATGATGATGATTGCAAATGCTATAAAGAACGCATAAGCAGCCACATGTGAAACCGTCTTCTTCATATATCTCCCTCCTACTGCTGGTCGTCCAGGCGGTAACCCTTCATCTGCGCCAACCCGATGATAAATGTTACAATGAAGATGAAGAACGCCAGTGCAGACGCATACCCCATCTGGTCGTTTCGAAACCCTGCTTTATACAGGTACGTCGCCAGCGTCTCTGTCGCATATCCGGGCCCTCCGTTGGTGGTCACGAATACTTCGTCATACTCCCGGATAGAACCTGTCACCGTTATGATCGTATTGATCAGTATCGTATCTTTGATCTCCGGCACCGTAATATAGAAAAACTTCTTCACCGCATTCGCTCCGTCGATATCCGCCGCTTCATACAGTTCCCCCGGAATATTCTGTATCGCTACGATGAACAGAATCACCGTATATCCAATGTACTGCCATTGGGACATTGCCGCAATCGCATAAGTCGCGCTGCCTGCATTGCCGAGAAGATCCATCTTAGATGCGTCAGCCCCGGCCAGTTCGAGCAGAGGGTTCAAGACTCCGATTGACGGGCTTACTATCATCTTGAACGCGATGCCGACTACCGTCACCATGAGAAGGGACGGGATAAAGTATATGGACCGGAAGAAGTTCTGCGACCTCCTCATGAACTTGCATTCCAGCACATTTGCTATGATAAGGGAAATTCCTATCTGGAATATGACGGACGTCACCATGAAGATCATGTTGTTCTTCAGCGCAACGTAAAACACCTCGTCCTTAAACATCTTGATATAATTCGCGAAGCCTACGAACTCATGCTTCGTGCTCATGGCGCCCCAGCTGAAGAAGCTCTCATACAGGTTGATGAAAATCGGAAGATACAATACGATGATTACGATGAAAAGCGCCGGGAAGAGATATAGCCCTACCGTCTTCTGATTCTTTTTTCTCACGACACTATCCTCCTCTTCGGGCAAGGGAGGGGACCAGCCCGCTCCCCTGCCACTTCTTACTTGTTTGCTTCTGCGACTTCTTTTGCCGCCTTCTGCACATCTGCTATGATATCTTCCGCCGTCTTACCGTCCAGGCCTTCCTGCAGGCTTGCCATATATGTATTGGCCACATTGCCGTCCACGCACTGGTCCAGCCATTCGGCAATTGCGGTGTAGTCTTCTGCAGTCTCATATGCCGCTGCAATGACGGGGTCGGAATTATCTTCTGTGATGCCGCCGATCAGTGCATTCGGAAGTCCGGTCTCTTTCGTCTGTTTCAGTGCCTGCTCTTTGGATGTCATGAACTTGAGAAATGCAACCGCTTCATCCGGATGCTTGCACTCTGCCGAGACAGCATAGTTTTCAGAGCCGCCTGTCACGATGCTGGTTGCCTCATCACCTGACGCGTCATTAGGGATTGGAATCTTGAAGTACCCGTAACCGTCCTCACCCATTGCGTCCGTATAGAAGGAGAACTGGCTCGTCGCGTCCAGAATCATGCCATATCTGCCTGCCGCGAACTCTTCGCGTACCTGATAGTAATCCTGCGAATTGACATTTGTCCCAAGGTACCCTTTATCGTTCAGGTCGAGGAATGTCTGTACGGCTTTCGTATAGCCGGAATCCGTAAATTCTCCTGACTCCGGATTGTAATCACTCGTACGTGCACCGGCATCTACATAGTTTGCATTAAACTGGCCTACGTACCACATCGTATACCACTTGTCCGAATTGCCGAATGCAATCGGGGTGACATCATTTTCCTGCAATTTCTGGCATACATCTATGAATTCATCCCACGTCTCGGGTACGTCAAGATTATTGTCTGCAAATACCTGCTTGCTGTAAAGCATATACAGCACGGAACTCCTGTAAGGCACTGCATAATTCTTGCCGTCATACACGCTGCTGCTTAAAAACGACGGAAGAAAGCTGTCTCTCCATTCCGGGTCGTCTTCCATATAAGGGGTAAGGTCCAGCGTCCGCCCGGCGCGGGAGAAGCGGTTCAGGCATTCGCCTCCCCATGCAAAGAAAATGTCCGGCAGATCGCCGCCTGCCGCCAGCACGCTTAGCTTCTCCTTGATGGCCTGGTCGCTGATGTTCTCATATTCAATATCGACATCAGGATGGGCGTCTTCAAAATCAGCTATCGCCTGTTCAAAATACCCTTTATATTCTTCTTCCGGATGCTTATCCAGGAACGTCAGCTTAATCTTATCACCATCAGCCTCTTTTTCCTTGCCGCCGCACCCGGCGATGAGCGATACGGTCATAGCCATCATCAAAACAACTGTTAGAACCTTTTTTTTCATAATCCCTTTCCTTCCTTTCTCCAAGTGGCAACTAGATATTAATGATCTTAGACAGGTTCTCCGGGTCGACGTCATACCCCACACCTAATGAACCGTCCTTTACTACTACTTCTGCGGCAAATTCCGCCGCCTTTTTAAGTGAAATAGTTATCTTATCTTCAGCTGATAAAGGCTCGTCAGCCTCCGCTGATAAATAATTCGATAGAAATGCACTGATATAGGAATCTCCTGCACCCATTGTATCAATGGCTGTCACCTTACATATGTCCTGCGAATAGTACCTGGCGCCGTCATACGCCACAGCCGGTTCGCCGCCTCTTGTCCCGACTGCTATCCGGGCCCCGAGGCGGACACATTCTTCCAGGATGCCTCTCGTCTCTTCTTCATCTATATGGCTGCAGGAAAAAAATGCATATTTTATATACGGTGATATGTTCTCTATGTCTTCCTGCGTAAAGTTATCATAAAAATCGTAGCACACCTCTATGCCTGCTCCGGAAAGCTTCCTGATCTTATCTGCACCCACTCTGGCCCCCCAGCTGATACAGGCAACATCAAACGTCTTAATATACGCGATTTCCTCTTCCGTAAAAGTAAAGGGATATAGGTCTGTCACACCTTGTCTGTTCCAGTCAAGGAAGATGCGGTCTCCATCCCGAAGGTCCACAAGCGCATAACCGCTCGACCCTTTTTCGTGATGAGAATGGCTCGTATCTATCCCTGCGTCAGCCAGAGTCTTTTCCAGAATACGTCCTGCCGCATCATCCGCGAAAATCCCCATGAACCCGGCATCAATTCCCTGCAGCGCTGCATTGTAAGCCACATTGTACTCATTCCCGCCAGGGTACATCCGCTTCTGATGTCGGTAGATATCCATGGTAGCAATGCCAATTCCTAAAATTCTCGGTTTTCTATTCATACTTGCTCTCCGTTTAACATGTATTAATACGTCTTATATATTACTATAATGACAACTATCTTTTTTGTCAATAAAATTCTCTTTCATAATACCTTTTTGTGCAAATTTTATAAATTATTATTCCATTTTTAGTAAAAAAAACAGGCTCTTCATCCGAAAAGCCTGTTTACTTTTTTATTAACTTGTATCAAGTCATATTATACATACCATTTCAAAAAACGGTCGTTATCTCCCCTTACGATATCTTTTACCGTATGTATCGGGTCCCCGTTCATATCAAACACGCACACCTCGCATTCGATTACAGGTGTCCCCAGTGACAGATCCAGATACTTAGCTATCTCTTCATCCGCAAATATAATCCTCACACTTCTTCGCCCCTTGTTCGAAGGCACCATATGGTATTTATTAATTAGTATGTCATAGAACGACTTTGTCAGGTCCTCTTCACGCATGTCTATCAGGTCCGGCGACATATGGTTCTCCTCAATTGTAATCGGCACGCCGTCCGCACTTCTGACCCTTTTGAGCACAAGGACTTCTCCGTTCGTATTGCCGCCAAAAAATTCCCGGTCCAGCTCTGTCTTAATATCTTCAATCCCAAATTTGATGACCTCGGACGTAAGATTGATTCCCTGCATCCTGGCATCCTCCGTAAAGCTGGTCACACCGATGGGCAGACGGAGCATATCGGAGTCCGCAACGAAGCTGCCTTTTCCCTGCACCTTTATGATGTACCCTTCGACTGTCAGTTCCTCCATGGCATTACGGACAGTGACCCGGCTCATATGGTACTCTTTCTGCAGCTGCGCCTCCGACGGAATCTTGTCCCCCGGCTTCAGCATGCCTGTTCTGATTTCCTTTTTGATCTTGTTCTTCAACTGCAGATATAACGGTGTTGCGTTCGTTTTTTCAATAACGCCCATTTATACATTCTCCTAACAACTTGTATTATAGCTCGTATTATATTTCCATCATATACCAATACGAAATTAATTGCAATCTCAATTTGATTGACAATATTTGTCATACGTATTAATATGACTTTCTTTATTATTTTATATATTTTTAATGAGGAGTTTATTGACTTTATGTCCAGACAGCGTATGATGCTTAATTAGGAGGGTGATTTAATTTGAAAGAAAAGTTTATTCGTTTTATGTCCGGAAGATACGGCATCGATTCATTTGGCAAATTTACTTTAATAGCCGCAGTAGCGGCAATCATACTGTCTGGCTGGTTTGACGGTCTTATGTTTTCTGCCCTCACTGTCTTTGCGTGGGCCTGCGTCGTCTACTCTTACTTCCGTATGTTCTCCCGGAATGTCTATAAGAGAGCTGCGGAAAACCAGAAATGGCTCAATAAGACGTACAAGATACGCGCCTGGTTCTCCCGGCAGAAAAGCTCGGCGTCACAGCGCAAAGTGTACCATATCTACAAATGCCCTTCTTGCAGGCAGAAGATACGGATACCAAAGGGAAAGGGCAAGATAGAAGTCCGCTGCCCCAAATGCAGTACGACATTTATCAAGAACAGCTAAGATATGTTAAAGGAGGGGTAACTGATATGTTAGAATATCTCGTACTATATGAGAGCCGGTCCGGCAATACGAAGAAAATCGCTGCCGCCATATTTTCTAACCTGCCCGGCAACTCCAAGGATCTCATCGATATCACGACAGACAAGTCCATTCCGGAAGCGAAAGTCTACTTTATCGGATTTTGCGTGAACTGTGGCACGTGCAGCATGGAAGTGAGCGACTTTATAAACGGGCTCGGCGGAAAGAGGATTGCTTTGTTCGGCATCTGCGGCATGGGCGACTCTCCTGATTATTATAAGGCGATAGAAAAGAGTGTCAATGCATGGATAGAAAATGATAATGACTACCTCGGCGCATTCATCTGTCAGGGTAAGATGCCCCGGAAGGTACGGGAAAAATATGAATCCATGAGGGCACCTGAGAATGAGGCACAGATGGATATGTATATCCGTAACTTTGATGAGGCGCTGACCCATCCGGACAGCCTGGATATAGAGCACGCAAAAGTATTCACACAAAAATGTCTGAAGAAGCTGGACGAAATGGACGGTGAATTCAAAACACGGAATACAACGCAATATTGACGGTGTATCCAAATTCGACATACGTAATATAATATCTTACCTTATTCGTCAATTTTTTTACTCGCCGGCGGCATTTTCCATATAATTCCAGAGTTTTCCACATTTATTATCCTATTAATCCACAAATTGTGTATAAATAATGGATACATTTCCAGCATCCGAATATTTTTTTCTGATTTTTCGACTTTATTCGCTAAATTGGGATAAGTTGGGGACGGGGGATTTTTAAAAATCCCCCGTCCCCATGACCAATTATTCACAGCTGCAAAATGCATCTTGCTGTGTCTTCATCTGTAATCATGATATTTATAATCTTACCTTTCATAGCTGCATGTATCGCTTTCACCTTCTCTTCTCCAAAGGCTACTGCAATCCTTACCGGTATCCTTAAGTAATCGGCAGTTGTTGCTCCTACTACGCAGCTGGATACCTTCTCAGCATTAAATCTGCCGTTTTTATCATAAAAATGAAACATAATATCCCCAACACATCTCTGATCCAATTCTTCAAAGAGATACGGAGGAAACTCCAGGTTTTTAAGATTCTCTTTTACAGAATTCGTAATTCCTATTCCTGTTATCGCATATTCAGCATTACATATCTCTTTATATGTGTTTATGATATTTGCATCGTTTAAAAACAGGTCTCTTTTTTCCGGAGAGCTTACGATACCCGGAGCTGCCAGGTAGACTGCATTTGCATTTAACTTTTCCGCCCAATTCTGTGCAACCGTAACACTTGGAATATTCTCCCCAAACATTCCGGTCAGCTGAGTGATGTTCAACTCATTTTCTCCTTCTATCGGATGAAAATAATTGGCAACGGCATTCATGGTCTTCCCACCGGATATCGCGATGGTACCCTTCCGTGGCATAATGCCTTGTATGTAACGTGCTGCCACATTATAAGTTGAATTTGGCTCCACGTTCCTTGCCACTATAATATCCCGCATGCCATAACGCTTCATCAGCTCCGCTTCCAGCTCTTCCTGTCGCATCCCGTCATCCTGGCCATGGATGTAAATCTGTATAATTCCCAGTTCTCTTCCCTCTGTCAGCAGACGCACTACCGTAGTCCTGCTGATTCCAAGCTTCTCCGCAATCTCCTGTTGATTCATCTGTAAGATGTAGTACATTCTGCCTACCTGTTCTATCAAAGCGTGACTACGTAGTTTTACTGGTCTCATATGCTATATGTGGATCTGACTATAAAGATCCATATTCCCCTTTCATTGCTTAATTTTTATGTTCCTATCTTATTTCTAACTGCTTCCCAGCGATTATAATACTCTTGTATCATTTGATTATTTTCCGGTTCATATACTTTATCAACTGCCGTATTACACCGACTGCATCCAAAATAATCATTACAGACCCTAACACATCCCCTGGCCGATGCCTGCACATATCCTTCCCGCAGTATTAATTTCCTCTGCAGGAGATCCGCTGTCAATTGGCCCAGCATGGCAGACCGAAATCCGCCTCCGCACCCAAAAACATAATTCTTATCAATCGATGTCATTTCACATAAGCTATGGCATTGGTTGCTGATTCCACAGGCAATATCCGCTATCAAGGCATATGCCAGATCATAGCGGTCCAGATTTTCATCAATCGGAGCCGACATATAAAACCCCCCGTTTTGCAATGATCTGTTCTCCGAAAAAATCAATGTACCAAAACTTGCAATACACCTGACTCTGTCTATTTTCTGTAGTTCTTCCTCTATCTTCTCATATGTTACATCTGGAAAAAGGAACGATTTCATACGCTGATAGTTTAAGCCTGTGACGCCCGCATTTGTCTCTATCTGGTAGCTCTTTCCATCAATATAAGAATCTGTCCAGCATCTCTGCCTCTCATCATAAAACTTATATGGAACAATTGTAACAATCGGAGAAGTCGTTCCCGAAACGATGACAACCTCATTTTGTTTTGCATCCATCCCTTTGACCGCCATCTGCGTATCCGCACCGCCAACGACAAACACCACATCCGTAGAGAGCCCTAGTTCGTGGCAGACTGATGCTTTTATATGCCCAAGATTTTTGCCTGCCGTATCAAGTGAAGGGAGAATATCGGTATCAATTCCAAATATGCTGCACAATTCCTGCGACCACTCAAGCCGTCCGATATCGAAAACCTGCGTCTCACACGCCTGGGAGTGCTCCATTAAAAGATTGCCTGTAAAAAGATAGCCAATCCAATCACTCAGGCTCGTTATTTTAGAAATCTTCTTGTATATTTCCGGCCTTTTTTTCCGAAGTCCTAATAGCTTACCTGCCGAAAAGACTCCAGACAGCCAACGTCCTGTCTTATAATATATCTCATGTTCGTTTGGGATTTCTCCAATCCACTCATCTCCGCGGTTGTCTATATTAGGAAGTCCATAGAACGCTTTCCCTTCCTTATCCAAAAGTACAACAGATTCCCGGGCGCTCGTAGATGTAAATGCCTTGATGCCATATCCTGGATAAGATATGAGCATTTCCTTCACATATGATAAGATTACCTCTGACCAGTCTTCGGGTAAAAAGTACAATGCATCTTCATATGCATAATCCCTGTGATACGGATTTGCAAACGACCTTATCCCAATCAGTTCACCTTCCACTGACATAAGCACGACTCTTGAATTACCTGTGCCGATGTCCATGACTAAATATGCCTCTTTACACATTCTTTTCTCCTATGCATAGCACATTTAGTGGCCCAATTCAGTGCTATGATAATACCATAATCTGGTAACTTAGTCAAATTCACACAGGGTTATCCAACGTCCTTGAACAACCCTGTCAGCCTCTATTTTACAAACACATTCGCAGCACCTGTTCCACAGTTCCTTCTTCAAAAACATAGGTTTCCGGACTCTCCATAACCCCCTGCACAATAGTTGGAATCATCTCACTTGTAACGCCCAGTTCTCGCAGCGTTTCCGGAAGTCCCCACCGTCTAAATACCGCTTTTAATGCCTGGATTCCTGCCAGCCCATACTCTCTGTCTGTCATTTGTTCGGTTCTCTCAATGCCAAAGACTCTCTCGGCAAACTGCATGAATTTAACCGGTGATTTCTCATTTTCTAACTCCAGCCATGCAGGATTAATCACTGCCAGCCCCTCTCCATGTGAGGAATCAGTCAGCGCACCCACTGCATGTTGGATCCAATGTGCAGGAAATCCTGCATTGGATCTGCCACAATCCTGAAGCCCGCTCATAGCCAACGTAGCCGCCCAGCTAAGCGCTGCCCTTGCATTCAGGTCTTCCGGATTGTCCAACACTTTTTCATTCTCGATTACAGTCATCACAATCCCCTCGCCTATTCTGTCAGAAATCGGATTATTGGGAACCCCGTCAAAATATCCTTCTATAATATGGGAGATTGTGTCCGCCATCCCTGCCGCTGTAATCTTATTCGGCACAGATACCAGAAGCTTGGGATCAATAATGGCTGTTTCGGGAAATGCATGTGGATCGTGTATCGCCCATTTCTGCCACTTTGCGGTATCTTCCGGCTCATCATTGGTTACCACCACATGACAGCTTGTCTCAGCACCTGTTGCAGATATCGTGCTGACTGCTACCATTGGCAGTGAAGCGGATACTTCTCTTTCTCTTCGGAAGAATTCCCATACATCTCCATCACAGGCAGCACCAATTGCTATCGCTTTTCCTGCATCTATAGCACTTCCCCCTCCTACGGCTACAACAACCTCAGCTCCCTCTTCTTTTGCCAGAGCGATTCCTTCCTGAATCTTTGACAGTTTAGGATTGCTTGAAACATATTCCAATACCTGTACTGTAACCTGGGCTTCCTCTAAACTTTTGACCGCCCTTTCATATACACCCATCTGTTCTAACGGACCCTCCTGCTTTACCAGAAGCGCTTTATCGCCCAGGGACTTCACCTCCGCTCCTAAATCTGCAAATCTGCCCTGTCCAAACACAACTTTTGTCGGATTATAATATTCGAAATCATTCATATCTATACCTCTCTGTTTGACGGAATTTGACCTGCCTTGCTCCCATTATTTACCCGCTCTCTGATTGCCAGCAATTCATCCACCTGGCTCTCCGTAAGCATCTGTGCCGGTTTCTGCAGTCCGACTGCCGCCATGTGGATTTTGGCAAAATGCTCCAGCGCCTCCATCCTGTAATACGCCTGCATCAAATCTGCACCCCATGTCAGCGCACCATGTGCTGCCAGAAGGCAGCAATTATAATCTTTGCAATATGGCGCCACGGAATCGGGCACTGCCTGAGTTCCCGGAGTTGCGTAGCTTGCAACCGGAACCACACCCAGCATAACGATTGCCTCCGCAAAGACCGGCTGGTCAATCCACTCCCCGGTTATCGCATACGCAGTCGCAGTCGGCGGATGTGCATGAACAGTTCCTCCCACCGCTTTATTCTCGTTATATACTCTGAGATGCATTTTTACTTCTGAGGAAGGGGTCCAGGTCCCTTCCAGAACATTTCCGTCAAAATCCATTTTCACCAGCATCTCCGGTGTCATATATCCCTTGCTGACACCGGTGGGCGTTGCCCATACCTCCCGCTCTCCTACCCGGAGGGTAATATTTCCGTCATTTGCTGCCACCAGCCCCCTGTCAAACACTCTTCTTCCAATCTCACATATGAGTTCCTTTGCTTTTTTATCTGATAAATATTTTCCCATGTCTTTTCGCTCCTTTTTTATGCTTAATTTGATTATTGATGTCTCCTCGTACGCAGCGCCCAGACATTTCTCTGATATGCATTGACCGCAAGGACAAATAAGATTAGTCCGCCCCTGATTACGTACTGCCAATAGAACTGTACTCCAATGAGGTTTAGACCGTTTGTTAAGAATCCAAAAAATATGACACCTACAATTGTTCCGCCCACATTGGCAAATCCCCGTCTATGCATCGTGCTTCCTATAAATACCGTGCCAATGGCATCCAGTAAATAATAGCGTCCGTTTACCGGGATATACGAAGATAACTGCGCTCCTCCAATCACCCCTGCCAGGCAGCAGCAAGCCCCGCTTACGACAAACGCAATCGTCACGCATTTCCCGACAGACACGCCCGAAAGCTCCGCGGCCCTGCGCTGCAGACCTGCCGCGTATAGGTGTCTTCCTAATACTGTCTTTTTTAAAATAAAGGCGGCTGCGACGGCTATAATCAGTGCCAGGACAATGGAGGACTTTATTGTAATATTTGCTCCTTTCTGCACAATATTAACAACCGTTCCCTGCCCAATACTTTTAAAAACCCCGTCCACACCTGAAAGATATACTGGCGTGCCCCCTTTTGTCACAATCCGCTCTATACTTTCACCAATAAACAGCGTTCCAAGTGTGGCGAGCCAGACAGAAATCCCCACTTTCAATATAAGGAAGCTGTTGATCAGCCCGAACACAAGCCCTGCTGCCAGTGCCAGCAGGATACCTGCCTCTGCCGGAATTCCGGCCCGGATTGCATACACACAGACCAGTCCCCCCATTCCATATGCCGCCGCAACCGACAGATCCGTCCCTCCGCTAATCACGACAAAGCACATTCCAATTGATACCAGCAATAAGACAGAGGAGGAACTTAATACAGTAGTAATGTTTCCAATCGACAGAAACCCTTCTGCAAAAACAGAAAAGAAAGCAAATATACCAAGCATCATAAATGCCGTTGTGTTATCATAAAGAAATCTGCCAAGTGAAAATGATTTTCTTTTCATATTATTCCACCCTCCTCTTCTGTATTGTCGTGATTGAAACGGTAACCAGAATCAATGCACCTTTGATTGCATACACCCAGTAAGATGGAACATTAATCAATGTAAACCCATTTGTCAGCACCCCGATAAATAATGCTGCTATAAAAGTTCCCGGTATATTTGGCCTGTATCTTCGCGAGAACACCGCCCCAAGATAGCTGACTAACATCACATCAAACAACTGCAGGTCTCCCGCACCCGGAGTATAACTAGACAACCTTGCTACCATTAAAAAAGCAGAAACGGATGCCATGACACCGCCAATTAAGTATGTACTTGCTACCATCAGGGATACATTAATTCCATCGGCCTTTGCCGCCAGCTCGCTTCCTCCTGACGCACTGACTTTATTTCCGTAAGAACACACGTTAAACAGAACATACATAACGATTGCCACTACAACAAATATCCATGCTATAACGGGAATTCCAAGTATTGCCGTATTTGAGATAAAGGCCAGAGCTTTATGATTCGCCGGGACTACAACATTATTCGTAATAATCCGCTCTACCCCCTGAAGCAGATACATCATACATATCGTGGAGAGAAGCGGTACCATTTTAAGCTTTACAATGGTATATGCGTTCACAGCCTCTATAGTGATACTTACCAGTACAGCCGTTACAAATGCCAGCCAAAGCGGCTTTCCGCCGCCTGCCATAACTGCAATAATAGCTCCGGCAACTGCCATATTAAGCGTTATTGATAAATCCGTCCCGCCCCGGATAACGTCGTCCCCGCCTCCTATAAAAATACCCGTCAAGCCAAATCCGCATATACCAAGGACCGCCGACTGTGCCAATATATTGACAAGATTGCTATACCGCAAAAATATAGGGGCCTTGATTACAAAGAAAATAATAATAACGGCAAATGCGATGTAACCACTGTATCTCATAATCATGTCACCGGCATTCTCCCTTTTATGTTTCATCTTCGGCACCCCCTCCCATGGAAGCAACAATGATTTGGTTCGTAACATCCTGATCCCTTATTTCCATTTCCAGTTTAGTCACTCCCCGGTACATAACAATCACCCGGTCCGACATCCCATACAATTCCTGGATGTCCTGCGTGATTATAATGACCGCCGCACCACTCCTTGCCATTTTATCAATTATCTTATATATATCAGCCCTTGCACCTATATCAATTCCTGATGTTGGCTGATTTAATATATATAATTCCGACTCATCGCTAAGCCACCTTGACAATACCACTTTCTGTTGGTTGCCGCCGCTTAGATTTCCGGTCTGAGCATCTCTTCCCGGCGTCCTGATTCCAAGATGTTCTATCTGCTCATCTGCCGCTTCTGCTTCTGCTTTATTGGAAATAACTCCATACCTCGCCAGCTTTTTCAGACAGGCAAGTGTAATGTTCTCCTGGACCGACATCTTCTGAATGGCCCCCAGCCCTCTTCTGTCATCCGGGACATATCCCATCTTTTCCTGAACTGCCTTCTGAGGGCTGATGTAGCTCATCTTCTTTCCTTTGAATTCTATCTCTCCGCCGACAATATCTGCATTGTCATAGATACTGATTCCAACCTTATCGTGCCCGGAACCCATAAGTCCTGTTATTCCAAGAATCTCACCTCTTCGCACCTGAAAATTCAAATCGCGGAATTCTTTTTTATGGGTCAGCCCTTTTACAGATAATATGGTCTCCCCCGGTTCCCGCTGTTTTTGAGGATACTGTTCCAGAATATTTCGCCCCACCATCATTGTCACCAGAGAATCAATTGTTACATCAGCCGCATCCACAGTATCTATCTTTTTTCCATTTCTAAGAACCGTCACCCTGTCACATAATTCCAATATCTCACCGAAATAATGGGAGATATAGATAACACCTTTTTCCTTTTTCAATTGATGGATGATGTTAAACAGACGCTCCGATTCCTTCTTGGCCAGTACCGCCGTTGGTTCATCAAATACGATTACTTTGGGATCATTCATCAATGCCCTGCATATCTGTATCAATTGCTGTTCACCAACTGTCAGTTGACTAACCAGTCTGTCTCCCGGCAATTCTACCCCCACTTTTTCTTTCAGCATCTTTTCTGCTGACTTTACCATCCCCTTTCTGTCCATGAACCGAAAAAGAGATTTTGTTTTTTCAATTCCTAAAAACAGCATTTCAGCAACTGTAAGATGCCGAACAACATATCGCTCCTGATGGATAAAACTGATTCCAAGATGTTCTGCGGTACGGGCATTTAATTTCTTCGTAATATCTTCACCATCAAAGATAATCCGGCCCTCATCATTGCTATAAAGTCCGGCAAGTATCTTCATGATAGTTGACTTTCCTGCCCCATTTTCACCGACAAGACCATGTACTTCCCCTGCTTTGATCTGAATTGTTACATTAGACAACGCTTTTACTCCCGGAAATTCCTTTGTAACATCTAGCATTTCCAGTATATATTCTGCTCCAGCCATATCTTCACCTTCCTACAGTTGCCTCTGCTTATTTGACGTTCAATTCAATTCCCAATTCTTTGATCGCAGTCTCCCAATTCAGCTTGTTCACATATACCGGCGCAGAATAAACCGTACTTGGCACCTGCTCCCCTGCAAGATATCTGGCGCATTGATCCACTGCTGCCTGTCCTATCTGGTATGGATTCTGAGCCATGTCACCGTACATTGTAGAATTCTGGTCTGCCACCAGTTCCAGCACAGTTGAAGAGCCATCTACCGCATAGATCTTCACTTCCTCTCTTCCTGCCTCTGCACATGCCTGTGCAACTCCGATACACGGCGTATCCCATGCCAGCCAAATTGCATCCACATCCGGCTCCTTTGTCAGCAGATCAAGTGTCTTCTTTCTGGCATCTTCCGCTGCCCCGGTAATGACGTCCTGAAGCTCTGGCTCTATAAATTCGATTCCCGGATAATCCTTCGCCACATATTTCATCATGTCATATCTAATGCCGCATACCCGGACTCCATAGAATCCATTGAATACTGCGATCTTTCCTTCACCGCCTAAATCTTCAAACATATTGCGCGCCAGTTCTTCTCCAATCAGATAGTTATCGGATGTGCTGTTGCAAATCGAATATTGACTTACCAAATCTACCGTAAATAACGGGATGCCGGCATCGCTGACCTTTTTCATAACCGGCTCGTACACATCTGCGTCTCCCAACTGTTTAATAATTGCATCTGGTTTCTGTGTAATCATATTCTCAATGTCGGCAATGTGTTTCTGATCGTTTCTCTCCCCGTCCACCGCTACTGCTTCACCACCTAATTCCTTGATTCGGTCAATCTGTCCCTGATATGCATGTAAGTCAAATTCATGGTCTGTTCCCAGAACTGCAACGCCTATCGTATAACCCTCCAGTGAAGGCACGTCCATACCATCCAGAACCCCCTTCACGCCGGATGCATCCTTTTTTCCTTTCGTCTCTGTATTATCTGATTCTTTGTTATCCTCAGCGCCCGACTTCGGTGTCTCTTCGGATGTAGAGCTACATCCAATCATTACAAGAACCATCACAACACTCATGAACAACACTGCTATCTTCTTCATCCGTCTCTTCATTTCTTTTCCTCCTTATTTTCAATTGTCAAAGCAACATCCAACCCTTTAACTTAACATCTGCTTATTGAAAACTACACCTTCCCAATCCGTACCTTCTTTCCACTTCATCAGCCGCTCCAGCATAATTATGGAGTGATGGTCAATCACCTCATATGTAGCCCCACAGATATGCGGTGTCAGCAGTACATTTGGTAATTCTGCGATTTTCAAATCTTCCTCGGTGGGCGGCTCATGATCTAGCACGTCCAGGATTGCTCCTCTAATCTTCCCACTTCTCAATATTGACTCCAAAGCTTTCGTATCTACGACTGCCGCTCTTGCAGTATTGACAAATACGGCCGTTGGTTTCATACGTTCCAGCAAATCCTCGCCAATCATATGTATTGTGCTTTTCAAAACAGGAAGGTGTACCGTAATAATGTCGCTATGACTGAATATGTATTCCATATCTGTTTTCCTGTAACTTTCTTTTACTGATTCTACAAATGGATCGTAAAAGAATATCTGGCAGCCAAAGGCCTCCAGAATACCGGCTGTTTTCTGCCCCACTGCGCCAAACCCGACAAAACCAACTTTTCTGCCATACAACTCATTCCCCATGAACTTACCATAGGGCTCATCTCCGCCCGGTTTCCAGTTGCCATCCTCCACCCACTGAATGGAAGACTGAATATTCCTGTGAAAGTTGATCAGCATCCCAACCAGTAATTCAGCCACTGCCTGTGCATTTCTCGCCGGTGTGCAGAATACCGGAATCTTCATTGCATTACAGGCTTCAATATCAATATTGACTGGATTAGCTCTGCAGTCTCCTATCACCTTTAAGTTCCCATAGGTGCGAATTACGTGTTCCGTAACATTATCAAGTTCCGTAATTAAAATATCCGGCTGATACTTCTTAAGCAGCTCTAAAATCTCTTTCTCGGAAAACCCACCTCCTCCTACATTGTCTGTCCACGGTTTGTAAGCGACACTTCCAAACGCTTCCTCTAACTGCTGCAGACATTTCTGTGCCATTGTCGCGGTGACTAAAATTTTCATACCTTCCCTCCTTCATTCATTATTTGTCATTTGTTCATTTATTACACATTTGTTCTTATTCGAATAATATCATCGTTTATTTTTATTGTCAATATAAATAATTATTTAACAATTAATTATCTGTCATCTTATTTTTATTTACATTTTTTATCTTTTATTTTAAAGAATAACAACATAAAGCTTTATCACACAAACTTTTATTTTCTGTACATTTGTGTGATTTTTAATGTCTTGAACGATAGTCTTATTATTAAAAATGGAAAACAAAAAAAAGCCTCAGAAACCTTAAGTTTCCAGACTTTTTCTAAAAGGCGCCAACCAGAATCGAACTGGTGATAGAGGTGTTGCAGACCTTTGCCTTACCGCTTGGCTATGGCGCCATATTGAGCACTTGTATATTATAACAAATGCTCCTTTTATAGTCAATAATTTAAAACCCTAATTCTTCATTTACAAGTATGACCTTAATCCGATTTGGTGTCTTTGAAAATCTGGTAATCAAAATCTGGCAGCAAATCGTATCCGGCGACTTGCAGTCAAAGCACATACCGTTCTTGCAGCATGGCGTATCGAGGTTAAACCTCTCTGCATTGATTGGGGCCGCCTCATTTCTGGCACGTGACATTGCATCGTCCACGCTCTTTACCGCCTTATTCATACCGACAATCATTACTACGTTCTTTGGTCCGTATGCAATAGCGGATACTCTGTTGGCATTACCGTCTATGTTTACCATCACACCGTCTTCTGTAATGGCGTTGGCACTTGTGATGAAGTAATCACAATCGTATGTAGCAAGCTCAACCTGGCGTTTTTCCTCGGGAGTCTTACAGACGTCACGGTTGAACACCTTATAATCACCTGTACAGACTGCATCCTTCAGCCCAATCTCCTTGATAGACATGGAGCCGCCCCATCCGACAGAGCTCCCTTCCGGTATCAGCTCCAGCGCTTTTTCGAGGGCTTCTTCCTTCGTCTGTGCATAATAGCCTTCCATGCTGCGGGATTCTAATCCCTTGATGATTCTCGCCCCCAGCAGCTTATTTCTTTTTACACGATTCATATCCATATTTGTTCCCTCCCTTTTATTATATTCGATTCTTGCTATATTATAACACATTTTTTGGGGACAGGGAATTTTCTAAAAGGGACAGGGGAAAGCGCGGATGGGGACGGGGGAAATCTAGATTTCCCCCGTCCCCATCCGCGCTTTCCCCTGTCCCCCCTCAGTTTTCCTGCATTTTCATAATGTAGAATGCCAGCATTATCCTCGTTCTGTTTTCATTGCTGAGTATATCATAGCCAAGCAGATTTTTTACTTTATTTATCTTATAAGCCAGTGTATTCTTATGGCAGTATAATGCTCTGGAAGTATTCAGGATGCTGCATTCATTTTCGAAAAATGCCCTCAATACCTCCGTGTACTCTGTCTTGTTATCCCGGTCATATGAAATCAAAGCCCCGAGCGTCTCTTGTACGAACGCCGGATATATTTCTTTTTCCTTTACATCTGCCAGTAACTTGTATACGCCCAGTTCCTCATATACCAAGAAGTTTTTGTTGATTGCCGTCTTTGTCAGCTGATATGCCGTATATGCATTCTGGTAAGATTTATATATATGCTGCATATCCTCTTCCTGGGAACCGATTCCAATGTAAATATGATGATCTTTCCGGCTGAGCGCCTGCATCTTTTCCTTAACCCGTTTCTGCTCATATCCGGCCAGCAATATTACCAGCAGCCCTTTTTCTTCGTAGACAATTCCGCTTTTTATCTCATGGTTTAATGACTTGTGAAGTTCTTCTAGCTTCTCGTTTCCATTCTCTGTATCGTAGGCGTGGCAGCTGAGCATCACAACGAGGTAGCTCATATTTCTGAAAAACCCGTTCCGCTCCAGATGGCTTGCGTATAATTCTGTATTCTCCGGGTAAAAAACTGCATTTTTAAGCGCTGCGATCAGATTGGTGTCTCTCTGCTCATTCCGCAGCAAGATGGCCGAAAACATGCGCATGATATCAATAAATGGTGACGTCATGGTTGCGGAAAATAACGGAAACCGTATACTGTTGCAGTAATCTACCGTCTCACTTGCAAACATGTGCCCTTCTTCCAGCGCGATAATCAGACCGCCAGCATGCACGTTATCCAGTTCTTTTATAAATTGTACGAGCCATTCTTCAGATGTATAGTGAAGTCCCGAGTTAAACACAAGCTCATCTCCGTGAAGCAGGGATACGAAGCTGACCTCTTCTACCATATGTATCCAGTCTATCATCCTCCGGAAACATCCATTCGTATGAAGCTTTATATCATACTGCGGCTTGATTTGCGCATACAAGTCCTCCAATTCTACTGCCATATCTGACCCCTCTTTTCTTATGCTGATACAATTATACTTCTTTTGTGCTTCAAGCACAATCATTTGTAGTTTTTATGTATGTCAAAACTATATTCAAAGTATATATTCCATGATATATTGTACTTAGGATACAAAATATTTAAATGACCCCGATTTTGTAATTCCTAATCCAATCTCTAGATTATATAAGCAAAAGGACCTTGAATCATTTCATGGTCCTTTTAATCTTTAATATTGTATTGACAAACCACTTGCTTTTGTGCTATTTTTATATACAATTCATAATACTAGGAGGTACGTTCATGTTTTCCATTCAGTTGAGATAAGCTATTGAAAAAATACTGCTCCCGGAAGGGATTTTTTCTGATGCTTATTTTGTATGAATGGAGATGGAACAGAGTCCCCGACGATGTTACGGGAAGTCTGTTTTTACGTACCCATTTATATTGAACAGGCAGCAGACAAAAGTCCTTTCCAGGGCATTTGTCTGTTTTTATTTTAGGAAATGAGGTTACTATGAAAGACTGGAAGAAAAAAAGTACACTGTTTCTTGTGAGCCAGAATATCAGTTTATTCGGCTCCTCTATCGTCAGCTATGCAATAACCTGGTATATTACGCTGGAGACCTCCTCTGGTGCCTGGATGACAGCGTCTATCCTGTGCAGCCTGCTGCCGCAGCTGCTAATTTCACTGTTCGCCGGTGTCTGGGCGGACCGCTATAACCGTAAATATCTCATTATGTGTGCAGACGGCTTTATCGCCTTAGCTACCCTCGGACTTGTCATCATGTTCTTTAAGGGAAATGATTCTCTCTCCATGCTGATGGTCGTCTCTGCCATCCGCTCTGTCGGTGCCGGTGTCCAGACGCCTGCCGTGGGTGCTCTTCTGCCCCAGATAGTACCAACGGAGAAGCTGACAAGAATCAATGGGATAAATCAGACGTGCAGCTCCCTGCTCCTGATGGTCTCACCCGCTGTAGGCGGCGCGCTGCTCGGGGCTGCCGGAATCGTGTGGGCAATGATGGCGGATGTTATTACCGCCGCCATGGCCATCTGCGTCATGGCATTTCTAAAAGTCCAAAAGCCCCAGGCAGAAGGTGTCCTGTCCATGTGGCACGACTTGAGAGAAGGCATTGCCTACACGACAGGCCATCCTGTCGTCTCCCGCATACTCGTATATTACGGAATTGCCTTCTTTCTTATCACGCCTGCGGCTTTCTTGTCGCCGCTGATGGTTGAACGAATCTTCGGCAGCGAAGTATGGCGGCTTTCCGCCAACGAAATTATATGGACAGCGGGTTCCCTCGCCGGAGGCGTCTATGTATCATGGAAAGGCAGCTTCAAAAACAAATGGCTCGTAATCGCCGTATCCTATATCGGTTTCGGAATTACCTTCGCCCTGCTGGGCGTCAGCCCGTATTTCTGGATGTATCTGGCCGTCATATTCCTATCCGGGACGTTCATGCCGCCACTTGCTACCGCCTCCACCGTCATGCTGCAGGAGCAGGTCGAAGAGCAGAGGCTCGGCAGAGTCTTCTCTGTCTTCCAGATCATTTCTGCCGCGGTAATGCCGGTAGGTATGCTGATATTCGGCCCGATGGCAGACTGGGTGGATATCCGTTGGATAATGATTGGAAGCGGACTGCTTCTGGTTCTTACCGGAATATTCATCCTGAAGCGCAAAATCTAGGGGGACAGGTTAAAACGCGGATGGGGACGGGGGAAATCTAGATTTCCCCCGTCCCCATCCGCGTTTTAACCTGTCCCCAGACGTTTTTTCCGTTCTTTCCAATCTGGCATGAAACGGCCCATAAGCATTTTGAACCGTTGGTTATGGCTTGGCTCGAGCAGATGGCACAGTTCATGTACTATCACGTATTCCAGGCAGTCTTCGGGATAGAGCGCAAGGCGCTTGTTCAGGCGGATACGTCCACTGTCCACGCTGCAGCTTCCCCATCTTGTCTTCATATCTCTCAGCGTCCAGGCAGACGCATGTACGCCCATCACCGGTTCCCATCTATCCACATATTTTTCCACATTGCTTCGCATCGCCTCAAGCTGCCCCTTCGTCACCACGGTCAGCCTATCGCCCATCTGCCTTTCCCGTGCATTCAACATCCGGCGGCGTGTCTGCTCTATCCACCCGGCTTTTGATTCGACAAATTCCATAATCCTTTTCTTCGGCACCCGTCTTGGAGCCGTGACAAGAATCCGGCCGTCAGGCGGCTTTATATAGAGGTTGATGTTTTTCACATTGCGGTATTCTATTGCCACAGGAATATCATTTATCCGATAGTTCATCTTCTCACCTCGTCAGTCTCTTGTCAGCTTCTTCACCCAGTTCCCGTAATGAGACTTCAGGCAGGCAGGAACACATTTGAATATCCGATCCGCATTGAGGCAGCACATGACCACCGCGGGGGAAGTAGGCCCCCAGCACGATATTGTCCGCCAGGTTCACGCTTAAGGTAATAATATTCTGTAATACAAGTGCTATAAAAATGGAGAAGAAATTTCCGTAAAATACTCTGTCTTTTGTCAGATAATTCAAGAAATTTGCAAAGGGGTCAGACCCCTCCCGCATATAGGGGTCTGACCCCTTTCAAAATTCTTTCATATTTATTATATTTCACGCACAACTTCCTGTCAACAAACGCACCGTCTTTCATTCCCACTGGTTGAAGGCATTGAGCATGCTGTGGACATCTTCTTCTACTTCATGTCTGACGATATCGGTAAACCCCATTTTAAATGCATTGAAGATAGCCTGATGCCGCTTGCCTGCATGGTACAAGATCCGCTGGAGCTTCTCCGGGCCGAGCGAATAATACAGGCAGTACCTGTAGTGCAGAAGATACCCTTCCAGGCTCTTATACATACGCAGGATATATGGGTTGCAGGATGCTGTGACGATAAGTGAGTGGAACTTGTGGTCAATCTCCGCATAATCGTTCGCGTTCAGGTCCTTTGTATTGCCATTGCATACCGCTATGTACTGCTTTGTCAGGCACTCCAGCTCTTCCATCTGCTTTGAGGTAATCCTGATAACGGCGAGCGAGGCGGCGAATCCTTCCAGCGCGCTTCGGGCCTCGTATAGATTATAGCCATCCTCCTTGGTCATCCATGACACTGCCAGCATCTTGCCGCTCTTCTTATATACGAGGCCGTCTTTTTCCAGCCTTGACAGCGCACTCTTAACAGGGCTCCGGCTGATTCCAAGCTCTTCCGCTATCTTGCTCTCGTTCAATCGGGAATCCGGGGACATCCTTAGCTGAATTATATCGTTATACAGCGACTGGTATATCACATCACTTAATACTAGAAATGGATTTTCAGCCATCATTTTATCTAGTTCGCTCTTATTCATTGGACTTGCTTCCTCCCTTCCTGGATTGTCTTATAATGTCATAATAGTACCACATTGCGGGCATTCAGTCACAATATTCTTCATTAATTAATAAATTAACATTATTCTGCGCCTTTTTCCGACGAGTTATCTGGCAAAATCGCTTTTTTATAAGTCCAAATGAATCACAGGAAAGACATTTCAGCGTCTGCCGCTGTGCAAAAATCTGGTATCCGGCCAAATCCAGGCTAAATTTTGACACCTTCCCTCTACATCATATACGCTTATATCATTCAAAACGTTTTGACCGCGACTATGCAAATGTCTTACAGAGGAGGGAAGCTATGGGAAACAATCAGCACAATTCAAACAAATGGATAATTAACTGCATCCGCTATGCCGGCATGTATGTGGGTGCCATCATCGGCGCGGGCTACGCCAGCGGCCAGGAGACGCTGCAGTTCTTCGTAAGCTACGGATATGCAGGAATTATCGGCACACTGATCGCTATCGTCTTATTTGCCTGGTATGGGACCATGTTTATGGAGCTTGGCCATAAGCTGCACACGAATTCGCACAAAGAAGTATTTACTTACCTGTGCGGCCCTAAAATAGGAGCCGTCTTTGACTGGATACTCGTATTCTTCCTGTTTGGCGTACTGTCCATTATGATAGCCGGAGGCGGGGCATCGCTGAACCAGTATTTTGGAGTCAACCTGATGGTCGGGCGGGTAATCATCGCCGTACTGACAGTAGGAACCGTTATACTCGGCTTCAATTCATCACTCAACGCACTTGGCTTTCTGTCCCCGGTCATCGTCATCGCCACGCTTGCCATATCTATCGGCACCATCGGCGCCAACTTTGGAGGAATCGCAGACGCCGGCGCACAGATTCGTAATCTGGAGATTGCCAAAGCAACACCGTTCTGGTGGTCATCTGTATTTATCTACATCTCCTACTGCGTACTGCCCGCCGTACCTGCCCTTGCATCCATCGGCAACAGCGAGAAAGACGCAAAAGTGATACGCAGATCCGGCATACTCGGCGGATCGCTGCTCGGCATCGCAATCCTGTTCATGGTCCTTGCGACACTGTCCCGTATTGTGGATGTATCCGCCATGGAAGTTCCCTTCCTGGAGGTGGCGCGCCAGATGAGCCCGGTCATCGGAGGCATCTTTGCTTTCATCCTCCTGTTTGCCGTCTATACGACTTCCGTGCCTATCTTGTATGGCTTCTCTGTCCGTTTTGCAGAAGACGGCACTGCCAAGTTCAAGATACTGACCCTCGCGGCCGGATGTATCGCCTTTGCTGCAGGCCTCGTACCTTTCAGCAAGCTGGTCGGCACTGTCTATCCGCTGCTCGGCTATCTCGGGCTTGTCATCATGGCGGTAGGCTTTTATAAGACAGTCGTAAAACGCAAAGATATAGCAGATCTATCGGAACCCGGAAAGAAAGGAGATTAACCCCATGAAACAAACAGCGAAAAAAAATGACTGGGTCAGAATCATGCAGATCATACTGACCCCTGAGGAGAGGCTGGAGTCACTGCCTGATAGTACAAGGAAAGTCGCATTAAAATGCTGGATGAACGGCTTTCTTCTGGATGATACGGCAGAACCAGGAGACACGGTGTCCATCGAGACACTGATTGGAAGAAAAGTCACCGGCACACTGTATGAGGCATGGCCGCAGTATAACCATGGCTTCGGGCGGCAGCAGCCGGCCCTGATACATGCCGGAAATGAAGTGCGAAGGATAATGAAGGAGGCGGGTAAGGATGAGTAACCAGGCAGTTTCTGAAATTACAGGTAAAAACAAAGATATTCTGTTCCATTCTGTCAACATCAATTACGACGAGTTTAAGACCGGGCGTCTGGCATGGGATTACGAAGCGTTCATGAATATTGTAGGGCTTTCCATGGACGAAATCCGAAGCATCGCGGCTGACGTCTATGTCGGTAACACGCCGCTTGTAGAGCTTCATAATATCAACCGGCTCGTACGTTCCATCTCGGAACCGGGAAAAGGCGCCAGGATATTCTTAAAAGACGAAGCCAATAATCCGACCGGCAGCTTCAAAGACCGGAGAGCCCTGCTGCCCGTCTATGAGGCAAAAAGAGCAGGATATCCGGGAGTGATTGCATCCACAAGCGGCAACTACGGAGCGGCCGTCGCTTCCCAGGCCGCCCGCAGAGGCCTGAAGGCCATCATCTGCCAGGAAGTCTATGACGATGCCGGAAACGGACAGCCGGAATCCCTCGAAAAGGGACGGGCGTGCGAGGCGTATGGAGCCGAAGTCCAGCAATATACCGTCGGGCCGGAAGTATTTACATACGTCATTCTCAAGCTGCTCGATGACCTCGGATACTTCAGCGCGTCGCTTTATCTTCCATTCAGCATCGCGGGAATCGAGACGATTGGTGTGGAGATAATGGAGCAGGCTGAAGCAATGGCGGGGCGCCAGCCCGATGTGGTGCTTGTCACCCACGCTGGCGGCGGCAACTTTACCGGTGCTGCAAGAGGTCTGCGTAAGGCGGGATATACCGGCAAGACCGTAGGGGTATCTGTCAATCTGGCGGACCTTGATTCTCATGACGACGCCGTCTTTGCACGGAAGTCATTTTCTACCGGACATACCGGCTACGGCTTTCCGTCTCTTTATAATCCGGAAAGCGTAGATGTTCCACTGAACGCCGCAAGGCCGCTCAGATATATGGACGAATTCTACACCGTCACCCAGGGAGAAGTGTACTACGCCACCGAGCTTCTCAACCAGCTGGAAGGACTCCAGAGAGGACCTGCGGGAAATACCGGCCTTGCGGCCGCAATCAGCCTCGCCCGGGAGATGGACGCAGACCAGATTATCGTCGTCGAAGAATCCGAATATACAGGTGCCGGTAAAGCACATACGGCACAGCTTACATTTGCCGAAGACCATGGTGTAGAGGTAAGAATCGGAGCACATGAAGAAGAGATTCCGGGCACAAATATCATTATCCCCGCCTCTCCAGCCGACATCAAGACCGTACCAGTAGATCTGGATAAGATGAGGCGCAGATATGTGGAGCTCAATGTAAAGGAGAAAGGATATGACCACCTTACCGCTGAGGAGATTAAGTACCTGTCTGAAGAGATGAACATCGATGCTGCTGCCGTAAGGTCCATGCTCGATAACGCAGGTATCACTGTGGCTTCCTAATGCCATATATGTGATAGATAAGGACCGGCTGACACCCCCCTTCGTCAGCCGGTCCTCTCCATATACTTTATGACTGTCAGATGGTCAGCTTACTGAATGTGTCAGATAATCTGCCAATGTCTGATAGAGCAGTTCCGGATCTATCGGCTTCGCCAGATGTCCGTTCATGCCCGACTCTGTCGCCTTCACTACATCTTCGTGGAAGGCATCCGCGGTCATTGCGATAATCGGTATCGTTGCTGCTAACGGATGATCAGACTGCCGAATCGTCTCCGTAGCCAGATAACCGTCCATCACAGGCATCTGCACATCCATTAAGATCAGGTCATAGCGGTCACCGCCTGCCAGAAACTTATCTACTGCCTCCCTGCCATCTATCGCGCAATCCGCACTGATATCTGTCATCTTCAGCAGTTCAACCGCGATTTCCCTGTTAATATCATTATCCTCCACAAGCAGCACATGATGCCCCGCCAGATCCGGCCGCAAAAGGCTGCTGGCACGATTTGGCAGCATAACCGCCTTCTCAATACCTGTCACCGACAGCAGCGCATCATAAAGCGTAGACGCAAATATCGGTTTGGCAAGAAAAGCATTGGCTCCTGCGGCGCGTGCACGCTTCTCTATCGCTCCCCAGTCATAGGCAGTGATGATAATGATAAGCCTATCGCTGCCCACAATATCCCTCATACGCCGTGTCACCTCTACACCGTCGATATCCGGCATGCTCCAGTCCACCAGGCAGACATCATAGCCTTCCCCGGAATGGTGGGCCGTACACACCTTTTCGACACATTCCCGGCCCGTCTGCACCCACTCAGATTCGATGCCGAGATTCTGCAGCAGAAGAGAAGTATGGACACAGCTGTCACGGTCGTCATCCGCAATCAGAGCCTTTAGTACCTGCAATGCATGCGGCTTCTGTTCGCGCTTGTCAGCATCACATTCCTTCAGGTCAAAATCCAGCTCAATCAAAAATGTCGTACCATGCTCCGGCCTGCTCTTGACAGAGATGGTTCCGCCCATCAGAGTCACCAGATTCTTCGTTATCGGCATGCCAAGTCCGGTACCCCCGTATTTCTGACCGATGACAGCACTCTCCTGCTCAAAAGGATCAAAGATACTGTTCAAGAAGGCCTCACTCATGCCGATTCCGGTGTCACTGACTGTGAAGCGCAGGCGCACACGCCCCTCGGTACGCCGCAGCTGACGGATTTCCAGCCGGATCGTGCCGCCCTCCGGGGTAAATTTAAGGGAATTGGACAGCAGGTTGAGCAGCACCTGGTTCAGCCGCAGTTCGTCACCAATCAGGACCGTATCCGTAATGTTAACCAGCGGCACCGTGAAGATCAGCCCTTTGTCCACTGCCTGGGGATAGACGATGGAAGTGATCGACTCCACGACGGTCTCCAGATTAAAGGCTTCCCGGACAATCTGAAGCTTCCCTTCGTCTATTTTAGACATATCCAGCACGTCATTGATCAGCGTCATCAGATGCTTGGACGAGTAGCCGATCTTCTCCAGGCAATCCTCCACCCTCTTACGGTCTTCTATATATGCGGCCGCTATCGTAGTCATGCCTATGATAGCATTCATCGGCGTACGTATCTCATGGGACATCCGGGAGAGGAAGTCAGACTTCGCACGGTTGGCATGCTCCGCCACGGCCAGAGCATCTTTCAGCGCCTCCGCCTGGGCGGTCAGCTTCCGCTGCATCTCCCGCAGTTCCGTCACATCCGTGATATCGATAAATATAACCAGGTATATCGGCTTGCCCTCCTGCCAGTCGACACAGGTAGCATTGACCTGCAGCCACAGCGACTGGTTATCCCGGCTTAAGACATTCATCGTAAAGTGAAGCGGCTCCCCCGCAAGCATCTTCTGTCTATTCTCGTTGATAATCTCTATATTGTCCTGTATGTTCTTCCGGTACAGCGGACTGCCGCCGCGGTTGCCACTCTCCCCGAAGTAATCCATAAAACGGCCATTGGCAGACAAAAGTTCCAGCTCTAACTGGTCTCCTGCGCCGTCAATCCTATATTTTGCGACAAAGCCTGGCAGGCTCTCATAGGTGACAGACTGCTCCTTCTGCATCTTAATGACATCATCCACGTTCGTAAGGACCGAGTAGGCCACCTGATAACCATCGATATACTCTTCCGCAAACTGAGTGGAAAATTGTACCCAGACATAATCTCCGTTCCTGCGCCGGATCCGGGACAGCATCCTGTACCCATCCTCTCCCGCGCCGAGCGCATTCAACACAGTTTCCGAAAGCTTTTTCCACTCGTCTGGATCCTCTTTATAATACAAGTCCGGCCGGTTGTTGAACGCTGCCACATATTCATCCTTGGGCCAGCCAATCAGCTCATAATAGAATTCATTCGCCCAGATTAGCGTAAAATGTTCATCCAGCAGATGCTTGCTCACACTGACACCCAGCAGGCGCATCAACGTGTTGTACTCATATTCTGCATGCGTGATACCGGCATCGCCCGGCAGGGGCTCGTGATAATGGTTCTGTCCAGCCATAAATTAACTTCCTCCTAATAGTAGATGCAATTATCTGATGTCGCATAACTGGCTTGCTATCGTCGTTTCTACTACCTTGTTCATATTAGTCTGTTTGTTACAAGTATAATGTATTCCGCACGAAAACTCAATCGCTTCTGGAAAATCATACGGCAAAATGGTAAAATATTTAAATAAATATAATGGAATGGAGGCAGCAGGCAGTTGCAAAGTGAACACCAGTTTTCAAATCTAGTCTATGAATATTTTTACATGCGGATACAATTTCGTTATTATAAATGTGGCGATTGCCTTCCGTCCATCGACAGGCTCTGCCAGGAATTCAGCGTTTCATCACAAACAGTGAAAATGGCTCTGCGGCGTCTGCGTACGGAGGGCTATATCGATATGCATAACGGCCGTCCTACGAGAGTCATATTCCAGCAGACAGAAGAAGATGCCCGGCAATGCCTGCTCCAATATTTTTCCAAAAGAACGAACAGCTTCTGTGATCTATATGACTCAACCGAAATGATTATCCAGCCATTGCTGATGGAAGGGTTTCGCCGGTGCAGCAAAGAGGACCTTACATATCTTGCCCGTCTTGCGGACGGAACAAGCGCAGATGACGTGCTTCATTTCTTCTGTTTTATCCTTCAGAAGCTGGATAATCCGCTTGCGATGAATCTCTACTGGGAGACGTCCCTGTTCTGGGGACTGCTATTTTTAAAGCAGAATAAAGAGGAAGATTTCAGCAATGGGGAACGGATGCACGAAGAGATGAGACGTTGCGTCTCTTTTGCAGAAAAAAAAGAGTGGACCCTGCTACAGGAAGAGCTTCTGATTTTCCGTCAGGATTCCGTCGGAAATGCAATCAGGCTCTTGGGACAGGCTGTTACGCCGGCCAAAGAGGAAGAGCAGGTCGGATTTGACTGGCGCATATACCACGGACGCCCCCAGGTATGTTATAGCCTTGGCTCCCGGCTCTTACATGAGATTTATATGGGTAGCTACCGAAATACAGAATTTCTTCCCTCCTATAAGAAGATGGCAGAACAATACCGTGTCTCAGTCAGCACCATCCGGCGCACAGTCAACATACTTCGGCAGCTTGGAGTTGTCCGGCCAGTCAATGGAAAGGGAACTCAAATCTTTGGAATAGGGGATGCCTGTGACAAGCCTGACTTCGGCAGTCCTGTCGTCCGCCGCAGCCTTGCTTTTTTCGTACAGTCTTTTGAACTGCTCGCCTACTCCTTCCAGCATGTAATCCAGGACATCCTGGAAGAGATTACCATCGAAGAGAGAGATTCCCTCATCCACGAACTGGAGACGCAGCTCCAGACAGGACGGCAAGAGCTTGCCTTGTGGTCCTGCATCCTGTTCGTTCACAGGCATAATCGTCTGAAAGGGATACGGGCGATTTACGGGCGCATATACAGTCTGTTTCAATGGGGATATCCTTTGAAAGCATCTTCAAACGGCTCACCAAAGTTAGAGGAGACCATGCTTCACTTTACGAACGTCATGATTCAAAGCCTGAGAGAAAATGACACCGCCCGTTGTGGAAGCGCCATAAAAGAGCTCATCGGATGGCAGTTCCCTGCAGCAGAACAGTATCTGCTCCGCCAGGGGATCGGCCTGGATGAGCTGCGTCTGACTCCTGCAATACGGCTTCTTGTCACGTCAGACAATTGAGGTTTGATTGCCGCACGATATATCTATCGACATAGGGAGCATGAAGTCATTCGGCGATTAAGCCGCTACGAGTTCTTCCCAATGTGATATTCTCTTTTCAGCATCCGCATGCCTGTCCTCGACAATATGTCCACAATATTGAAGCCAAAGGCAATCGCAAGGCACGTTGCCAGCAGTACGATTGTCTCGCCAAGCACCATTCCATAATCGCCGCTCACGCAGCCATACATCATATAATATAAGTTAGGCCCCGGAATGAGCGGGAACACGGAAGCCGTCAGAAATATGGTGGACGGCGCCTTGTTGATTCTGGACATGATGAATGCATAAAACGCAACAAAGATAGAGGCAAGCAGCGTCGCCAGAAAGTTGCTCGGCCAGAAATGATAGGCCACCACATAGATTCCCCATGTAAAAAAGGCACCCACGCCGGAATACGCGACCTGGCGTCCGCGTATCTTAAACCAGAAGGCAAATCCGATACAGGCAACCGTACACGAGATGAGCTGAATCGGGATATTATGGTTCAATATGTAGCCTTCCGCAGATACTCCGTCCAGCAGCAGCATGGCAAGCGCAGTTCCAAAGGCGATACCAGCTGCCCCGAGCATAGAGTTCATGATATTCAACGAACCAGATATAAAGTCTCTCTGCAGCACCTCCCGGATCCCATTCGTGGTACTGAGCCCGCTGATCAGGAGCATGACGATACCTATCATGATCCGCTCCGGATGGCTTCCAAGTCCGAGACGGACTGCAAGTATAATGATAACCTCGGAGAAAAAGGACAGAATCAGGTTATATGCCATCAGGTTCTCTTCCCTCTTGCTGAGCCATCCTCCGACAAGGGCAATCATAAGCGATACGATTGCCGCCACGACCGCATCGGCAAAATTGCACCCAAAAAAGACCGCAAAGCCGGTTCCCCCCATCACAGCCGCAAAGTATTTCGTGTACGGTTTCTGCGGCGGCCTGTTCATGACTTCCTCGTACTTTTCCTGAAGTAATATCTCATCAGGCGTATGCCGGCAGACATATCGGGACAGGTTGTTCAGGTAATCGAGCCTGTCAAAATCAATATCCGTCGATTCGATGTGACGGACCTGGGTAATTATCTCCCCCTCCGGAGTCTCTACCGTTATCTGGATGTTGCTCGGTATGGCGAATACATCATACCGTTTGAATCCATAACTTCTGCACATTCTGTAAAGGCTGTCATCCAGCCTGAAATTTTCTGCCCCGCAGATCAGCATCGCTTCTCCGATGTCGAGAATCCCCTGCACTATCTTATTGTAATCCATCGCTTTCCCCCCTGGTATATAATATCGCATGATGTAATGATAGCATTGTTTTCGGATGTGTCAACCAAAATCGTCATGACGGTTTCTTGTCAGCCGGAACTTCTCTCCTGCTTTCTGCGGTACATAGCTTCATCGGCTGCCGCTATCAGGCTGTCCGCGTCCGCTTCCATGCTGCTGTCTACAGTTCCATAACTGATTGACATTCCAAAAGGAACGGCCCCGCTCCTGCTTATGGCCTGGATCCTCTCGTCTGCATCACGGACACGCTCGTCTGCATCGGACGCCTCCATTTCCGTGAACAATATCAGAAACTCGTCTCCGGCGTACCTGGCAAGCAGATCACAGTCCTGCCTGCAGGACAGCCTCAGCTCCCTGGCTGCAATTACCAGATAGCGGTCTCCTTCCCCGTGGCCATAAGAGTCATTGACACCCTTGAGATTGTCCAGATCCAGAAAGCAGAGTGCAAATGGTATCTTTTTCTGAAGCAGGTTCCTTAGCTGCTCCAGTATATACTGACGGTTATACGTACCAGTCAACGTATCATAATAGGCAGTGGAGCGAAGCTCCCGCTCTTCTTGCTCTTTTTGTACAATCTTACGCCGGATTTCCCGGTTCTGCTCACGATAATCAGCCAGCTGGCACATCTTGAGGGAGTAACGCATTCCAAGCCCCGCACCCGTCAGAGAGAAAATACACGATTTGACGCCCCACAGCTTCAGCAGAACCGAGTTGCCCGGCGTCTGGTAAAGCAGCAGATTCAGATACAGATAGAGGAACATGCCCGCCATGACTTCCAGCTGGAACGTCAAATGGCCCGGGTGGTCCAGCACGATCCGGAACGACTGTTGTGTTTTCCGTATCGTCATCAGATGAAGGACGATACCACCGAGCAGAAAGCCAAGAAAAACAGGAACCGCTTTCAGGCTGGTAACACTGTTGTCAAATGACATGAGCGGCTGAGAACTGTATATCGAGACTGCACAGCGGCAGAAGATATTAATGGTAAGTCCATACAAGATACCATTCATCGAAAAGAAAAGCGCTGGCCGGAACTCTCTCCTGCAATAATAGAAAGACTCTCCGAACAGAAGCAGGAAAAACAATCCCCAGTTTACAAGCAGATTGAATTGCAGCATACTGCATATGAAAAACATGGCATAGTTCACAAGAAATGTCCCGACCGCGAACTTCTTCGGCAGAGGAGGATACCCGAGGACCTTCGAAACCAGCATAAAATAGCTCCAGTTGAAGTAGTAATAAGAAGCCGCCACAATCATATTGATATACATGTCTTAGACCTCCCTTCTCTCTATCGCCGGTAAATCTTATCCCGGTACATCGCCCGATCCGCTTCTCTTAATAAGGCGTCCGCTTTTTTGGATCCTCCCGGCAGATATGCCGTAACGCCATAAGAAAAGCGCATCGGCCTCTCCCAATATCCTGACTCCAGCGTCTCCCGGATTGACTCCATCCGGCTTTCTGCTGCCTCTGCCTCAGTATCCGGCATAAGTACAATGAACTCATCTCCCCCTACACGCGCAAGCAGGCCGCCGGAACCGAGCCTTGTTTCTATCTCTCTGGAAAACATAATCAGATAACGGTCTCCGGCGTCGTGGCCTTCCCTGTCGTTGAGCAGCTTAAGCCCGTCCAGATCCAGAAAAGCAAGGGAAAATAACTGGTCTTCCTCTATCAGCTTGTCAATATAGTCTATCAGATATCTCCGTGAGAAAGTCCCCGTCAAAGCATCCCGTTCTGTCATGCGCTTCAGGCTGCCCGTACTTTCCCTCGCAGATTCAAGCCTTGCCGAAAGCTCATCATGCTCCTTCCTGAGATATTCCTCATGCATAATCGTACGGATACGAATTAAGAAGCGGATAATGCAGAATGCAAGCACCGTGCTGCTGCCGAGTAGGAAAAGCGCCGGATATACTGACATAAGCTCTGCTTCGCAGAGCAGGCTGTCCAGCAGCAGATAGCCGGTGCAAAAAGAGAGGAAAGCCATAAAAGGTCGGGCCTCATCGCTCTTCGCTTCGATGACAAGCAGAAAGAGAATGTTCCTCTTGTACAGAAGTATTACATTTTCTATTATACAGGCTGTCAGAACAAACGCGACGCTGGCAGTGCGCCAGACGGCATCTGCCAGCAGCGTATGCATGGCTGCTTTCCGGATAAGGGAGGCAACGCCGGTAAATGTCATATGAAGCACCATCATATTAACAAAATTCAGATTTATAAAAAACCAGTACCTTATCTGTACATTCCTTCTGATACATATAGCCGCAGCCTGTATCAGATATGTCAGGGCATAGAAGACAGGCAGCGGAAAGCCCTTGGAGAGCCACGCCGCCACGAGCACTCCCTCTGCCAGAAGGATGAAAGACAGATCCAGGCGCAGCTTCCACGCCGGCAGGCTCCGCGGAGGCACGACATAGTAAAGTATACCGCCGTACAGCACGACCAGAACGACCGGAAGGCAGTAATACCAATAGAATACCAGATTCATCCCGCCGCACCTCCTTTTCCCCTCATACGTCTCTGCGTTTGTTAAAAATTATAGCATGCGGCGGGGGGAAAATCCACCCGAAGCCACAAGAAGCCCAAATGATACCGCTCACTTTGACGAAAGCCATCTGTCTTCAGGTTGTATCTGCTTCTTCTTTAACCCTTCATAATATCGTTTTGATACCGGAACCGCTATGTTAAGACGCTCCGCCTCGCTGACCAGGTATCCGCTGAATGTCTCAAGTTCGCATCTTCTGCCGGCATCCATATCCCGGCAAAGAGAGCTCGAAGCGTCCGGCTCCTGTACATTCATAAAATGCTCCAACTGACGGTTCAAAAACGCATCCGACAGGTCAATCCCCTTTGCCCTTGCCACCTCACGTGCTTCATACAGGATAGCTTTAAAATCTGCAAGCCGTTCTGGGATGCCTCGGATTCCTTCCGTATCTGTAGAATAATAGGCTGTCATGACGTTAAACGCACAGTTAAGGCTATACTTTTTCCAGATTGCCTTCTGTATGTCTTCATCTATCCGGCAGTCGAGGCCTGCCTTGCGCATCAGCTCCGCTGCCTCATTCATCATATCCTGCTCCTGTCTGTCCGGATTCTCCAGACCGATATGGATATGCGCATAATCACCTTTCTGGATAACCTCATAAGCCTCATCTATATATGAGACGATATAAATCAGGGAATCCAATACCGTTCCCCTTCCGATATGCCGGCGGGCCTTTGCCCCCGGATCTGCACCGTTCATGACCGGAATGATTACCGTGCCCTCACCGGCTGCTTCACAGATATCTTCGCACACTTCTTCCAGAGAATAATTCTTCACACATACGAATATATAGTCCTGTGCCGGCAGCTCCCTCACGCTTTCGACTACCTGCTTCGGGTGTACGGTCCGTTCCCCCAGGCAATCGCTGTGAAGGATAAGCCCTTTCTCTTCCAGGGATGCTTTCCGACCGCCCCTTGCGGCAAACGTTACATTCTCATACGTATCTGCCAGGGCGGCCCCGATATATCCCCCCACACCGCCAAGTCCTATCACCGCTATCTTCACATCTTGCTTCATTCTAACACCTCCGTCTGAGCAGGCAGGAGCCTGCAGCTTCATTATAACCCAAAAAGGCACGCCGGGTGTCTGGAATTTTCTCCAAACACACAGCGTGCCGGCAATTACAGTTTGCCCTATAGCGCTTTCTTATACAATTCAATAATATCCTTCACGTTCGACTGCCTCGGATTAGCCAGGATATTTCCACTCTTCATGGCATCTTCTGCCATGGCCGGAATCAGCTCTTCTTTTACCCCCACTTCTGACAGCGTTTTCGGGATCCCAAGGTCAGCATTCAGCTTTCTAATCTCTTCCACAAGCATCTCCGGCTTAAAGCCATCTGCAGCACCGCCGCCTTCACTGATGTAGTCATACATCACTTCATAACGGCCGTCATCTGCAAGTGCATTGTACTCAAGGACTGTCGGAAGGAGGATGGAATTGGCAACACCGTGTGCTACGTGGAAATATGCGCTTACCGGATGGCTCATGGCATGCACGTTACCCAGCTTTGCCCATGCAAAGGCGATTCCGGCAAAGTTGCAGCCTGCCATCATCGCACATGCGGCGTCTTCATCCTGCCTGTTTGCCACAAACTTTCGGATATTGCGTCCAATCAGCTCCATCGCTTTTTCCGCCATTGCATCTGAAAATGGCGAGGCTTTCGTGGAGATATATGCCTCCATGGCATGAATCAGTGCGTCCACACCGCAGGAGGCAGCAATTGATGCGGGCGCCGTCATGATAAGCTCCGGATCGAGCACTGCATATTTTGGCAGCAGCTCATAGCTGATTACGGACAGCTTATAATTCCTGGATTCATCTGTGATGACAGAGGAAGCCGTCACTTCGCTTCCCGTCCCTGCCGTAGTCGGAATCGCGATCATCGGAACAATCGGGCCCGGAACAGTGTCAAACCCTTCGTATTCCGTAATATTTCCACCATAGTTGACGAGCACCCCTACGGCCTTGGCCACATCCATGGAACTGCCGCCGCCAAGTGCAACGATGCTTGTCGCCTTGCATTCCTTATAAAGCGCCGCGGCAGCGTTTACAACATCTACCGTCGGATTCGGAATGACATCCAGGTATGCGGTACATTTGATGCCACCGTCCTCAATGATATCCCGGACCTTCTTGACAACGCCCAGTTTTTCAAGGCCACGGTCCGAGACGAGCAGAACATTATCTGACCGGCTCTTTTCCAATATAACCGGGAGTTTCTTCAGACTTCCCATTCCAAATTCTATGTTCTGTGGTATCTTAAAACTATAATCTTTCATTCTTATCCTCCTTCATAATGGACAGCCTCTGCCAAAAGGCACAGCATTCGGTTACGAATCAATCTGGGGCTTAAGCGACTGCATCCTTCCGCCTGTGCGGGCATTATATTCACTTATAAAATCCACGATCTTGCCAAGCGTCGGACAGATAACTACACCTGCGTCCTCAAGTGCCGCAATCTTGGACTTCACAGTACCCATACCACCGCTCACGATGGCGCCTGCATGACCCATGCGTTTATTCTCCGGTGCATACATGCCGGCAATATAGGCACAGACCGGCTTTTTAAGGCCTATCTCCTTTATCTTGGCTGCCGCCATCTCCTCACTCGTGCCGCCGATCTCCCCGATGATGACTATGGCATCTGTCTCGTCATCCTGCGCGAAGAGTTCCATCACGTCCGCATGGTCCATACCGATGATAGCATCACCGCCGATTCCTACGCAAGTGGAGAGTCCAAACCCTTTGAATGTAAGGTTGGAGGCTGTCTCATGGGTGAGCGTGCCGCTGCGGGAAATGATGCCGATATGCCCTTTGCCGTATATGTAATCCGGCATGATTCCGAGCTTCGACTTGCCTGGGGATATCACTCCGATCGTGTTGGGCCCCACGACTTTCGCCCCCAGCTGCTTCGCCTCATGAACAATCTTCAGCGCGTCCATGACAGGAACAAATTCTGTAATGATGACCAGCAGCTCAATCCCTTCCCGCAGCGCCTTAAGCGCTGCCTCCAGCACGAACTGCTTTGGGACGAGAAGCATGGCAGCGCGGATCTCCGGGAATGTGGCGCGGGCTTCGGCAACAGTCTCAAATACCGGGACGCCCTCTACCGTCTGACCGCCCCTTCCCGGCGCAACACCTGCAAGGAGTTTAGCACCGCTCTCCAATGTATGCTTACAGTGAATCCTGCCCTGTTTTCCCGTAATGCCGATAATCAACATGGAGGTATCCTGATCAATTAATATGCTCATGTTCCTTTCCCTCCTTCAATCTGAGTAATGTCTGCACCGCCTCGTCCGTCGTACCATACTTTGTCTGTGCAAAGCCGAGCTTTTCATATATATTCCAACCCTGTTCCTGATTGAAGCCGCGGCTTTTAACGACAACCGGCTTCTGTATGTCTAATTCGGTGCATGCCCGGGAGATTCCTTCTGCCATATCCGCGCAGTTGTTGATGCCGCCAAAGACATTCACCAGAATATAGTCTGTGCTTTCATTCTGAAGCAGAATACGCATAGCCTGGTACGTTTTCTCTGCCGTCACACCGCCCCCGAGATCAAGGAAGTTGTTCACACGGCCGCCGTAATGGCGGATGGTGTCCATCGTCGCCATGCCGATACCGGCGCCGCCTGCCATCGTGCCGATATCCCCTTCTGCGTCCAGTTCGACATAGGTGAGGTCATGGGCCTGGGCCTCCGCTTCCTGACGGGATCTGCTCTGTGCGGTGCGTGGTAGTATCGTATAATCGTCCTGGCGGTAAAGGCTGTTGTCATCGATAACCATCTTCGCATCAATCGCCAGCAGGCTGTTATCCTTAAGGACTGCAAGAGGATTGATTTCAAATGTTGTTGCATCCAGTGCAAAACAGGCATTACAAAGCTTCTCTGCAATATCCGCAACCTGTTCCATATGGGTATCCGGAAGTTCAAAGACCGATGCCGCCTCCACGAATGCCCCGGCATCAAAACCTGCGGTACAGTCAAAACGAAGCAGTTTCTCCGGTGCAGATGCCGCAAGTTCTTCAATGTCCATTCCTCCATATGGAGTAAACAGCATTATCATGGCACGGTTCTTTACATCCAGTGTCATGCCCAGATAATACTCCTGCGCGATAGGCAGGAAGCTGCAGGCGATGATACCTTCCATCGTACGTTCGTTTATACGGATTCCTTCAATAATCTTCTTGACTTCCAGCAGTTCTTCCTCTGTCTTTACAGCGCGTACGGCACCTGCTTTGCCACGCTTGCCGGAGAGAATCTGGCCTTTCAGCACGCACGGATAGGTAACTCGGTCCGGCACTTCATCACCGCTCAACAGTATGCTTTCGTTGATGGGAATGCCAAAGCGTTCTAACTGGGCTTTTCCTTCTATTTCTAAGTAATCCATAGGCTGCTTCCTTTCTATATGCCACAGTACCGCAAGTCATACGGCACCGTGGCGCTGATACTATATTGATTCATTCTGGTAACACGTACCGGCCATTACTGCCAGGCCAGTTCCGGATCTGGAAGGTAAGACTCCTCGTAAGGGTAGCCGACACGTGTGATATTCATAAGATGGACATAATCAAGGTTACCGCTGAAGCTGTTGTTGCCCCAGGAGCCGCAGCCCAGCGTAGTCGTTGCAGTGAATCCATTTGTCGGGCTGCCGCCTCCGGTCGTACCAGCCGGCTGGTTTACGATTACGCGGGATACCGAGCACTGTATGGCGGCATACTCCACATGTTCCGGCGTGTTGGAATGGATGCCGATGCTGTGCCCTTTGCCTTCGCAGTTGAGGTTCTCCACCATCATGGCGACCCCTTCCTCAAATGTGCCGTAAGGATACACGGTGAGGACCGGACACATCTTTTCACGGCAGAGGACATCTCCATGTCCAAGGGCGCTTGCCTTCGCAACGATGACCCGTGTGCCCTCGGGCACGTCAAGGCCGATGTTCGCCGCCACCTGTTCTGCTGTGAGGCCGACCACGTCCCGGCTGATAGTGCCGCCACCGGGGAATATGCCTTCACGCAGTTTATTAACGAGCGCAGGCTCTGCAACGTAACAGCCTCCCTGCTTCTCCATTTCTTCTATAAATGCATCAAATATTTCTTCCGGGATAAAGGCTGTCTGCTCTCCCAGACAGATAAGGCCGTTGTCAAAACTGCGCCCGATGATTATTTTTGATACGGCATCCGCCAGATTCACGTCACGATCCACGATGCACTGGACATTGCCGGCCCCTACGCCAAACGCCGGCTTCCCGCTTGAATACGCCGCTTTTACCATGCCCATGCCGCCGGTGGCAACGATAACATCTGCAGAACTCATGAGCTTTCCACTGTCTTCAATGGATACCTGCTCAAGCCCAAGGACAAGATCTTCAGGAAAGCCAAGCTTCGCAAGTTCCGTACGGAACATATCCACGAGAAGCTTTGTGCACTTTACCGCACGTGGATGCGGGGCAAAGATAACGGAGTTGCGGGTCTTAAGCGCAAATGCCGCGTTGCTCATCGGCGTAACGACCGGATTCGTGGAAGGTACGATACTTGCAACGACACCCATAGGCTTGGCAATCTCAATCATGCGCCGGTCTTCTATCCTGTTGATGATACCTACGGATTTCTTCCCTTTCAGACTGTTCCAGATGAGTGCGGACTTCATACGACACTTGGTAATCTTATCTGCCACGCTGCCCAGTCGTGTCTCTTCTGCCGCCATAGGGCCAAGCATCTCTGCATTGTCATAGATTACTTTACAGATTGCACGGGCTGCGGCATCTGCCTCCTCCTGTGTCGCAAAAGCAAACTGCTCTTGTGCTGCTCTTGAACGTAAAACCAATTCCTCTACTGTCTTTGTTTCATTTTGTTTTGTCTCATTCATGTCAGACCACTCCTATCCTTTTATTTTTTTATAACTTACTAATTAATTAGATACGGCAGTTCACCGAACATCGGCCACAGCTTAAGGGCTGCATAGCCGAAGATAACTACGACGACCATGCTTATGATGGTCATAGGGGTACCGTATTTCAGCATCTTATTTGCATCCAGCCCGTAAGCGACTGGAATTGCACGAACACTTAACGGCAGCAGGAATTCCGCGTTATAAGCAAGTGTGGTAATGAACCAGTAAGGTATCGGATTCAGTCCGAGCTCGCTTGTAAAGCCGAATACAATCGGAACAGACACGGCAGCGGCCGTCGTACCGTTAGTCACCTCGGATATCATACGTGTAAAGAAGACTAAGACTACGACCGTCAGCAGTCCCCCATCCAGAGCCAGGTTGGACACGATATCCGCAATCCGGGCCGTTGCACCAGAGTCGTTGATCAGCTTTCCGAGCGCCATACCGCCTGCGAAGAGAATCATCATCCCCCACATCATCCCTTTCTGGGCCGTCTCCCATTTCAGCAGGAATCCTTTGTCCGCTGCCGTGATAAAGAAGCAGAGGCAGCCAAGCGTAAGATATACATAGGCCGGCGCAAGGCCAGGTAAGATGTCCGCATACAAAGGGCGTGTAAAGGCGGCTAACATGGCAGTTATGAAAAGTACAGAACAGATCTTTTCATCTCTCTTCATAGGTCCAAGTTCCCGGTAGCTCTCTACAAAGTATTCCTTCGTGCCATCTAATCTTTTGACTTTCATCGGCATCAGCAGCATACTAATCAGCAGGACAATCGCAGCGATGACAAGATAAGGCAATACTCGTACCACCCAGTCTATGTACATGAACTCATGTCCGGTAAATTCCTCCAGATAGGAGATTGCGACAAGGTTCATCGCTCCCCCAAGCGGTGTGCCGGACCCACCCAGGCTGACTCCCCATCCAATGGCAAGTAAGATAGGTACGGCAGGGGCACAATTTGGAATATCTTCATAACCGGCTGCTGAGAGCATCGCCACTGCAATCGGTGTGAATAAAGCACAGACCATTACGTTTGGAAGCGCCATGGAAAGCACAATGCTTGCAAGGAGCCAGACCGTAATCTGCGACTTCATGGATGGTCCGATCAGGGACAGCGCCTTAAGCGCAACTCTCCGGTCCAGCCCGCATGCCGCCCAGGGCAGGCATATCAGTGTCGAGCCGAAGATCAGGATGATACTGTCAGATGCGTATTGTGCAGTGACCGATGCCATGGGGACGATATTAAATAATGCGTTGACGACAACCGGCATGATACCAGTAACCGTAATATGTACGGGACGTGTTATCCACCAGAAGATTAGCCAAAACGCAGTACCTACTGCCTGTGCACCCCGAAGCGTGAGGGCATCTTTAAGCAGCAGGGCTGACAGGGCAAATATAATGGGCCCTAGCAGAATGTAGATGAAGCGTTTTTTTGTATTCATGGTCCTTCTCCTCCTCCATGCTTTAACTTGCCTGTATTATACAGATGCACGGCGCAAAATAGCAATAGACGGCGCTTTCTTTTCCCGCCGGCGAAATATGATTTTAAAGTGTGAATTGATGTTTTATATACTGCAAATAGAATTGCATATCATGCAACAAAAAAAACAGAAAGCAAGAGGCAGGCAGACGATTGTCGTCTGCCTGCCTCTTGCTTTCTATTGCTGGTATGGCTATTTTGGGTAATACCCCAGTTTCCCTGATATCTTGCTTGCTACGTGCATCACCGCTTTCGCAAGTTCCCTCTCCCGCTGCGGCTGGCTGATGCTGTGGACGCCTGCCGAAACGCTGACAGCGGCTATCACATTACGGTGCCTGTCAAATACCGGCGCGGCTATGGAACCTTTGCCTTCCGTGAGTTCATTCAGAAGAAGGCAGTACCCTCTCTGTTTCGTGCGGATCAATTCTTGTCTGATTTCCCAATGGTCTGTCAATGTATCCGGAGTCCGCTTCTGCAGATTACTGTTCTTCAGTATATCCTCCGCCTTGGCAGGTGCCATATAAGCCAGCAAAGCGCGGCCCATGGCCGAGCAATACATCGGCTGGCGATGCCCCATCGGTATGAAAAGCTCCATCGTCCTCTCAGAAGAGCTGCTGATCAGATGGGCAACCTCTGTCTTACGTGGAATCCCCATATGACCGTGTACATCGTATTTATACGAGAGTCTCTGAAGCTCTGGGAAGGCATGGCGGAACACATCATTATTCTGTAAGGCCGCTCCCGCAAGAGCGACGATTTCGAGCCCAGGATAATAGAAACCCGTGGAGTCGTCCCGTTCTAAAAATCCCCAGTCCAGCATTGTGTTAAGGTGCCTGGACACCGTGCTGATATTCATGTCCAGCTTCATTGCTATATCAGATGTCCGCTGCATGGGTGCTGTTTCATCAAATGTGGAAAGTATGGCAAGTGTCTTGCTGACACTTTTCGTATTAGAGACTTTGTGCCGGTTTTCTTCTGGCTGCGTCATATTAATGGTAAACCTTTCTGTAAAGTCTTTTTTGTATATTTTTCATGATAAGTTTACCATTTTTTTGCATATTATGCAACAATACTACATCCAAACATTGCATTAGTTATGCCGGCACTGTCGCCTTCACCAAAGCTTTATGGTCTCCTTTGGACAATTCTTCTACCTTCTCCATATCCAGCCCCATGGCTTCTGTAATCCTGCGGCCATACGCTTCATCTGCCCAATAGCAGTGGACCGCATGGCGGTACTTGATATTATCGCTTACCGGTTCTATATTACGTGCCGTATTTTCAATGAGCAGCGCCCGCTTATCTTCTGTCATCACACGCCACAAATCACCGCCCGCTCTGAAGCAGTTATCCGTAGGATCATCCTGGGGGTCATACGCATAGAGTGCCCCGGAAAGGTCCAGCGGCGGTTCCATCACTTCAGGCTGTGCCGCCCATTCACCCAGGCTGTTTGGACTGTAGGCCGGCGCCCCTCCGTAGTTGCCGTCTGTCCTCATGAAGCCGTCCCGGTGGTAATCATGCACTTCACACTTTGCCTTATTGACCGGTATCTGATTATAGTTCACGCCAAGGCGGTAGCGCTGGGCGTCCCCATAGACAAACAGGCGCCCCTGAAGGAACTTATCCGGCGAAAACCCGATGCCTGGCACCACATGGGCCGGAGTAAATGCGGCCTGTTCAACCTCTGCAAAATAATTTTCCGGGTTACGGTTAAGTTCCAGCACCCCTACTTCATGCAGCGGGTATTCCGCATGACGCCATATTTTTGTAATATCAAAAGGATTTTCGTAGTGGTTCTTTGCCTGTTCTTCTGTCATAATCTGGACATACATGGTCCAGCGCGGATAGTCGCCTTTCTCAATCGCTTCAAACAAGTCACGTCCATGGCTCTCACGGTCCTTGGCCACTATCTTTTCTGCTTCCTCGTCTGTCAGATTCTTAATGCCCTGCTGGGTCTTGAAATGGAATTTGCACCACACCCGCTCGTTCTTTTCATTGTAGAATGAAAAGGTATGTTCGCCAAAGAAATGCATATGCCGGAATGTAGCGGGTATGCCTCTGTCCGACATGACGATTGTCGTCTGATGGAACGTCTCCGGCAGCAATGTCCAGAAGTCCCAGTTATTTTGTGCGGAGCGCATACCGGTTCTCGGATCTCTCTTAACCGCGCGATTTAGATCCGGGAAGTTATGTACATCCCGCAGGAAAAAGGTCGGCGTATTATTACCCACCAGGTCCCAATTCCCCTCCTCGGTATAGAATTTCACCGCAACTCCCCGAATATCACGTTCTGCATCCGCGGCCCCCCGTTCACCCGCCACCGTGGAAAACCGAACAAAAAGTTCTGTCATTGCACCTGGCTGCAATACTTTTGCTTTCGTCCACCGGGAGATGTCGTGTGTGACGGTCAGTTTTCCATAAGCTCCCCAGCCTTTGGCATGCATCCGGCGTTCCGGTATCACTTCCCTGTCAAAATGTGCCAGCTTCTCCAGCAGCCAGACGTCCTGCAGCGCCACGGGCCCACGCGCTCCCGCGGTCAGCGAATGTTCATTCTCTGCAACCGGTGCTCCTGCTTCATTCGTCAATTTTTTACTTTCCTCCATAATAGTACTCCTTTCCGATGCAATATCGATAATTGTTACTATTATTAGTGTAAACCTATTTCCACATATTGTCAATGTCATTTAATAATTCTAATACCTTCCGCGCCGCCTGCTTATGCTGCGCATTGACGGGTATGCCCGCATAGATCTCATCGTACTGTACGTCCACCAGTTCCTTTATTGCCCCTTTATTGGCAAGCACAAGCGCATCACCGTCAAATCCGCCCTGCTCCTTATATTTAACATATACCTCCTCGGGGCAGATGAGCACATCGACGGAATTGGCACCAATCAAAGTCGTGAGCGCCGTCTCGGATGCGGAAGTATCATCCTCCCCGGATATGTTCGCCTGGATCCGCACTATATCATGCTTTTCATCGGCATGAAGATACTCTTTTATCTCCCGTTCCAGCTTATCCGTATCCTGTGCATTGCCGCCGACGATTACCACGCTTACTACTACGTTAGTCTTGCTGCCCTGATATATAGCTACCCCAAGATAGACTGCCGCTGCAGCCAGCAGTGCAGCCGCGAACCATACTTTGTAGTACATCCAGATGTATTCTATCTTACCGCCGGTACTCATTGCCTTAAGCTTCCTGATTTCTAACTGTCTCTTTTCTTTTTTGGTCATATCGGATTCGCGCTTCTGTTCCATACCCGTATTCCTTCCTTAGTAAATTCCTGCTATATTCATCAGTGTCACGTTGCTTTTAACAGCCGTTTTCGGTATACTATCTATATGCAGCCCGTTTAGGGCGTTATAAAATCCAAAGATAAGAAGGGGAACCTATGAGAAGTTTATTTAGCCCTGATAATGCGGTTATGCAGTTTATTGCCAAAATATTTGATTTAGTCGTTCTGAATTTGATCTTTATCCTGAGCTGTGTGCCTGTCATTACGATAGGTGCGTCCATCAGTGCCCTTTATTACGTCAGCCTTAAGATGGTGCGGGGGGAAGACCCGTATATCTGGCAGAACTTCTGGAAATCCTTCCGGCAGAACTTTAAGCAGAGTACCATTGTCTGGCTGCTCCTAATTGCCGTATCTCTATTCCTTGGCATGGACTTTTACATTATCAATTTTCAGGACACGGTGTTATTTGCAGTTGTCCGTACCGGGCTCTGGGTCATATGCGGTATATTATTCTCCATGTTCGTTTATATCTTCCCGGTAATATCCCACTTTGTCTGCACCACCAGACAGGCATTGAAAAATGCCGCGCTCATGGCTATTGCCCACCTGCCTTACACGTTTCTTCTGCTGGCAGGCCATGCGCTTATCGTGTTTCTCTGCACCTTTTCCACTAAGACCTTTGCCCTTGTCGTCGTGCTCAGCGGCATCTGCGGCTTCTCCGTATTCTCTTTTACGGCCTGCATTTTATTCAGCAGCATATTCAAAAAATATGAAACGGAGGAGGTCTAAAGAGACCTGCACTCCGCAACAGTGTTTCCTATATGATCCAGATGAAGGCATCTTATCTGTCATTACAGTTCTTTTCTCACCCTGCAGGGATTTCCGTATGCCACCACATCAGCGGGAATATCGTTCGTCACTATGCTCCCGGCCCCGATTGTGGTATTCTCTCCAATCGTCACGCCCGGAAGGATTATTACTCCTGCGCCGATCCATGCCCCGCTGCCTATCGTAACCGGGCGATTCATCTGCATCCCCTGTCTTCTCAAGCCCGCGTCGAGAGGATGCGCCGCTGTGGCAATCGTTACGTTTGGCCCAATCATGACCCCGTCACCGATACAGATATCCGTATCATCGACCAGCGTCAGATTGAAGTTGACATAGACGTCATCTCCAAGGTAGGTATTCTTACCCCAGCTTGCCCGCAGAGGTGGTTCTATCACACAGTGCTCACCAATGCCGCCCAGAAGATTATGAAGAAGCCTCTGCTGCCGCTCTCTGTCGGAAGGTCTGGTCTGGTTATAGTCATAGACGATATCATTGAGGCGCCATTGTTCCTCATACAGAGCATCGTCTGATGAATTGTACATCTCACCGCTTTTCATCATTTCCTCAATTGTCTTTTTCCTCATCTCCATACTGCTTCTCCCTTCATACTCCCTATTACCCGTCATCTCACAAAGAAGGTTCCTGTATTATGAAAATGGGAGAGAAGGTTCTACCCTCCACTCCCATGTAAATAAACGACTCTTTAGCCTTTGATACCGGACTGTGCCACACCTTCGATAAACTGTCTCTGGAAGATGAAAAACAATACGATGATGGGAATGACCGCCATGACCGCACCGGCCATCTGCATCGGATACTTTGTCGTGTACTGCCCCTGTAAGGTGGCAAGCGCCGGACCAAGTGTCATCATCTTCGGGGATGTGTTGACGATCAGCGGCCACATAAAGTCATTCCAGGCAAATTTTGCCGTAAAGATTACCAGCGACACGATGCCCGGCTTCACCAGCGGCAGCATAATCTTTCCAAATATCTGGAATCGGTTGCAGCCGTCCAGTATCGCAGCCTCCTCAAGTTCCTTTGGAAGAGACATAAAGAACTGTCTCAGAAGGAACGTACCAAATGCACTGAAGAGGTTCGGCAGAAAAAGCGCAGGTATCGTGTCAAGAAGACCGACTTTCTGAATAATCAGGTACTGTGGAATCAGGAAGATCTGTCCCGGAACCATAAGTACGGATAAAATCAGGATAAATATTGCATTTTTGAACGGAAATTCAATCCGCGCAAATGCATAAGCAGCCATAGAGCAGAATGTTACCTGTACCGCTGTCGTAACAAGCGTAGATATGATTGTGTTCAGGTACACTCTTGCAAACGGCAGTGCTGTGACTATCTGTGTGTACGCATCCAGTAAGAACTGTTTTGGAAAGAAGGTGGGCGGAATCTGCATTGCTTCACCTGCCGTCTTAAAGGATGTAAGTACCATCCATATAAATGGAAATACCACGATTGCAACACCTGCAAGAAGAATCACATGCACAATGATTTTTTTGGTACTCGCTTTATTTTTCATGCACTTCTCCTTCCTATTCGTAGTTGACCCATTTTTTCTGGCCAATCAACTGGATTACTGTCACAATCATGATAACGGCAAATATAAGAATCGATATCGCCGCAGCATACCCTTTATGCCCATAATCGAATGCCTGACGGTAGAACAGCATAACAACCGTCTGCGTATTTTCATATGCCGGATTCGTCTTGCCTATCATCATGTAGATGACATCAAACACTTGGAATCCGCTGATAATGGACGTTATTAAGACGAAAAATATTGTCGGGGTCAGCATTGGTATGGTAATCTTGAAAAACTGTGCAAAGGTACCGGCCCCATCAATGGATGCTGCTTCATAGTAAGACCGGGATATCCCCTGCATGCCGGCAAGCAGAATAATCATATTGTATCCCACTGTCATCCAGATACCTACCAGCATTATCATAAAGAGCGCAGTAGATCCATTCGTAAGCCATCCATGGCCCTCTCCTCCAAGCCCCTCAATCACGCTGTTCAGGATACCCATCTTCTCGTTATAAATCCACTTCCATACCATAGATACTGCTGCCGCCATCGTTACAGACGGAAGAAAATACAGTGTCCTGTATATAGAGGTTCCTCTTATCTTGGAATTCAAAAGCGCGGCCAGAAAGATGGATAGGAAGATTCCAATCGGCACCGTGAAGATAACATACTTGAGCGTATTGCCAAAGGTTCTCCACACTTCCGAATCCTTAAATATGTCTATGTAGTTCTGCAGCCCGACAAAAGTAGCTACATTAAATTTGCTGACCTCATTAAAACTAAACCAGACGTTCTGAATAAACGGCCAGATATAAAATACGAGAAGCCCTAAAGTGACCGGTGCGATAAATATATACGCAGCTACCCAGTCTTTTTTCTCTCTGCTGCCTGCCCGTCTCTTCGGTATGCCTGCTTTTACTTTTTCACCAGCCATACTCTCACCTGTCTACTTTCTATTTTGCCAGCAGTGCGTCTGCTTCTGTTTTCAGTTCTTTACAAGCATCTTCCAGCGTCATTTCGCCTGTATATGCTTTTGTCAGCCATGTGGATTCCAGATCATACAGCTCTGCCGCCTTCAGGCACACAGGCAGCGGATATGCCTCGTCTGCATGATTCGTGTATGCCGCAAGGTTGTAATCCGGGTTTGCTTCTGCAAAATATTTCTGTGCGTCCGTCCTTGCAGAGATGACAACGCCGGTCTCGCCCTGGATCTTCATCGCCTCTTCGCTTCCAAGCCAGATTGCAAATTCTGTAGCGGCATCCTTATTCTTGCTTCCTTCGTATACGGCGTATCCAAGTCCGTTGATGCAGTTGTCTTCCACCCCGTTAAAGGTAGGAATCTCTACACAGTCAACCTTATCTGCTATTGCATCGTTACCCGCATATTCCGGTACCATGTAGGAGCCTGCGAAGTTCATGGCAAGCTGGCCGCCCGAGAACATAGCATCTGGCGTAGTCTCAGCCAGCGCTGAAGCCTTTGGTGAAAGCCCTGCCTCGATAAAGTCAATCCAGCACTGGATGCCTTCCTGGGTCTTAGCATCTGCGTATCCTGTCTCGGTTGCATCGTCATTCAATATCCAGCCGCCATTCGCATATATGGTCTGGTAATACCATGTCTGGAAATCGACCGGGCAGGCAAACGGATATACCCCATCCTCAAGACCTGCTGCCTGTAATTCCAAGGCCAGCGCCTTTAGATCTTCATAGTCCATATCATCCGTCGGATAAGCCACCCCTGCCGCGTCAAAGATCTCTTTGTTGTACCAGAGCGCATTGGTATCAAAGTCTTTTGGAACTGCATAGTTAGCGCCATCCCGCACATAGTTATCAATCAGCGTCTCTGAATAATTGTCCGGAATGTCTGAATCGGCAATTGCATCTGTCAGATCTGCCAGAATGCCGCCGTCTACATAAGAGTCCACATGTAGCACATTCAGCCAGAATACATCCGGAGCCTTTCCGCCTGTCGCTGAAGCCTCTAACTTCGTCCAGTATTCACTTCCCTTATATGGGGTGAGCTGTATTTCGACGGTCACGTCTTTATGCTCTGCTTCATATGCATCAACGAGCGCCTCCATCGCGGGCCTCTGGTTCTCGTCCCAGATTCCAAATGTTAATTTTGTCTTGCCACCACTGCCTGAACTCTCTCCTTTGCCGTTTCCACAGCCTGCCAGCAGAGCTGCCCCCATTACAAATGCAAGTCCAAGAGCTGCCAGTTTTTTTAAGTTCTTTCTCATAACTTTCCTCCTTCTTTCTAGTAGGTTTTCTTGTTTCTCCGACCGATTCCGGAACCGGCCGGTTTATATGATGCTTCTTTGGCTAAGAAGCTACATACTGAATTGACTGCAGAATGTATCCAGCTCTATCACTGCCCCGCCGCGGATTCTTGATTCTTCCGCTGCAAGAGCGCAGTAATGGCTCTCCAGAGATCTATCCAGGGAGGTTACATTGGGACTCTCTTGTATCCGTCCGCTTACAATATCAACAAATTCCTCTACCATCTTCATATCACCGCCCCCATGGCCTGAAAAATCATCAGACAGAGAGGCGATATCCACATGTGTCTCTGTGATGTGCGGATTGAATTTTCGTATAACTATTTCATTTCTGTCAAATGTATTGACATCCATATTGACAATCAGCTCACCCTTCGTACCCATAAACCTTGCGTACCTGGAAGTATCCGCCGAAAATGCACACATGGTAAAGCTCATGGTCGTATTGTCTGTCATGTTCAGATTTACCACCTGGTGGTCCACCACATTGTTGTCACAGTGATACACGCATCTGCCGTAGGGTCCTGTCTCGATAGCCTCCTTTATCTTTTCTTCGGTCGGTTCTCCAGGTGCCAGTACATTAAGCGGCCAGATTCTGTTGCCGCTGTTGTATCCAATCAGCTTATTGTCCATGTAAATCGCTTCCGCATCAAAGGGACAGCCCTCCTTGGCCGCACAGCCGTCCAGGCAGCGCTTTGTGCTGCCCCTCGGGGCCTGCTCCTCTTTAAACAGGTACGTATTCCCATAGGAGGACAGTGACTTGCACGTCTTTCCCGCCAGCCACAGATACAGATCCATATCGTGGCAGCTTTTCTGCAGTATCATAGGGCTTGTCTTGTCTGCATCCGCCCAGTTCCCCCGCACGAAACTGTGGGCCTGATGGAACCATCCTACATTCTCTATTGCCGCAATGGAGACGACGTCACCGATTTCCCCTGCCTCTATCAATTCTTTCACCTTTCTGTATATCGGCGTATAGCGGAGTACATGGCAGACGATTACATTGCGCTTACACTCCTTTGCTGTTCTGGAAAGTATTTCAAACTCCTCCGGATCAGGTGAAACAGGCTTCTCCAGCAGAAGATGATACCCCTTTTCCAGTGCAGGAATCGCGTGCCCCACATGCTGCCTGTCCTGTGTGGCAATAAACATCACATCCGCCAGACGGTCTGCCTGAAGCATGTCCTCTGCACTTGCAAAGCAGGACTCCTTTGGAATGCCAAATTCCCTGGCCGCATATTCCACCCTGGCCGGATCCGTGTCAGCCACAGCAGCTATTTTCATTTTGTCCGGGTATACTTTTGCCGCCTGGGCATATACGTCATGCCCTCTGCTGCCAAGCCCCGCAATCGCGACAGTCACACATGTTCCCATAATATCCTCTCCTTTTTATCCGGCTATCACATACTCTTGCTTATTGAAATCGACAGTCACTGTCGTCCCATCTGCAAAATACGTCCTTTGTACCTGGCAGTCGCCATCGACCATCTCATGCCGTATCATCTCGCATTTTGCAACCTTTTTATGCAAATCAGAGACAATCCGGCTTCTCCTGATGTTATCTTCTATCGCCACCTCTGCCCCGACTTCAAAGGAGCCGTCCGTGTTCGGGTACGCTCCCTCCCTGATTAAATATGGTGCTCCTCCGTTTAAAAGCGCATATAGCATATAATCTTCTTTTTCACTCACCTTTTCCATCATCCACGGCTCAATGATGCAGTCGTGGTATACAAGGTTATAAAGCGGTACCGGAATCCCCTCCTTAGGTGCGCCCGGCTCCCTCATCATAAAGTCATACGGCGCGTAGTGGCAGAATACCAGGCTTGGGATGCACCAGTCGCTCACCTCTTCCGAACTTGGGAGCAGCCCCACTGACATAAGGTATTCAAAGCACTGGTTCCGGTAATCGCAGCAGTCACGCCTTGTCATCCTGTGGAACGGGTTCGCACATTCATCCCCCTCATTGCAGGTGAACACATCAAGATAGGCACAGTCTAATCGAATATCATGGCGCCTGATCCTTGAAAAATTACGCTTTACATAAAAGGGGGCCTGTGAACCGCACAGGAATGCCTGCGGGCCTCCCGCCCATCTCTGGTGGGTCGGAACCGTACCGTCCGCAAGCCTGCATGCATAGTGCTCGTCGTAGCTTGGGGATGCCAGGTAGTAATCGCGGTACTGGTCATGGACACCGAACAGATAGCCAAGCTCATGCATCGTATCCGCAAGGGATTTCATACCTTTCCATCCGCCTGCCGCTTCACATGCCGGGTAGTAGTCCGGGTGCTGGTTGTCATATCCCGGCTCCGCCCATCCGTCCAGATGAAGATATAGCTTCTCTACCCCAAGCTCTTTCAGGCGGCGCATCTCCTTCTCCCTGTCCGCAAAGGTTGTCAGGCTGTTGTTTTTATCCGGTGCTTCCGGGTCATAAAAATCGGAATCCTCCTGTACAGCATTCTTAATCCCCTTATGTACAAAGGCACACCCTATGAGCCTGTCCACTGAAGGATTTCTTGCCGCTTTTTCTGTAAGAGTCCGCAGCCTTCCCTGTTCTTTTACGTAGATTCGGTATACCTTGCAGATATCATTATAATCACAGTCATTCAAAAAGGTGTATCTCACAACTCTGCGGTATTCCATCTTACCAAGGCTTGGCTCAAACCGGATCCCCGTGTGGGTGTACGGCCCCCCCGCCGGGTGTTCTGCATTGTAGCCTGCATTCCACGGCGTGGTGCAGATTGCGATATACCCTGCCCGGTCCCTGACCTGGGCTATCCACGGCATATAACCGCCGGCGGTACCGAAGAATCCGTCAAACACTACGGACGTAAGCTCTGTCTCCCAGTTGTTCGGAATCATCAGCCCCTGCTGGTGGTTTAAAAGCGTGTACCAGCTCTCCTTCTTCTCCTCAAATGCCATCTCTCCCGGCCAGTATACAGCTTTTACGTGAAGCCCCTCTTCACACAGCGGTATCCACTCGCAGAACACGTCCCCGGTAGCTGCTTCTATCCAGACAATCGTGTCAAAAGCATAAGGTACTTTATTGCCATCCACCTCAAATCCTTCAAAGTGGCTCTGGATTCCATTCCCCAGACCGGTTTCCATCACTTTATGTGTCACCATGACTGCATCTTGAAAGCAGAATGTGCCCTCCTTGCATTCCAGCCTTGCCTTTGCCTCCTCTCTCCAGCTCCAGCTCTCTTTTCCTTTTCTGAATGTGCAGCAAAGACTTTTCTCATCCAGGCTTATTTCCATATCATTTGCTTTTACACTTGTCATATCGTCCCTCTCTTTTGGCAATAGTGCCTATATATATTTACCATTTTCTACCATTATATTGGCTTCTGCACAATTTTACTTACAGGATTGTCTGCTATTATTGTCATATTATCCTGATTCTGCTAGAATGACTTTTAAGGAGGAATGTATCATGACTTATATTAAGACACGTCTCAAACGCGATATTGTAATAGACTCCGTTATCACCCTTCACTATTTTGAATACATGAAGGATTTTATTTTTCAGGGGGAATCCCATGATTTCTGGGAATTTCTGTATGTAGATAAAGGAACAGTCTCCGTCCGCTCCGACGACGACTGGCTGACGCTCAACACAGGAGACATCATTTTTCATAAGCCGAATGAATTCCATGCCATACGGTCCATCGGGAAGAATTCGCCGAACCTTGTCGCGGTATCCTTCACGACAGAGTCTCCGGCCATATCCTTCTTCTGCAATAAAAGCTTTACCCTGGACATGCAGGAGCGCTCCCTCATATCACTCATTATCAGAGAGGCAAGGGATACATTTTCCACACCGATACACATTCCTTCCATAGAGCAGGTCCAGATTAAGAGTGAGACACCTTTTGCTTCAGAGCAGATGATTCTGCAATACTTAGAACTATTCCTAATTACTGTCTGCCGGAACCATCAGGAAAGCGCAGGACACGCCCAGACCCTGGTAAGAAGGTCTTCACCGGAAAAGGAGATGGCGAATGAAACACTCCTTGATCAGATTATCCAGTACATGGGATACCATATCTGCGAACGGCTCACGGTCTCCGCCATCTGTGAAGACTTCTCTATCAGCCGCTCTGCCCTTCAGACTCTGTTTCATGATAAGGAAGGATGCGGAGCCATCGATTATTTCAATACGATGAAGATAGAGCGGGCCAAGGAAATCATCCGCGAGGGCAGCATGAATTATACGGAGATTGCATATTTTCTGTCCTACAGCTCACTCCCCTACTTCTCCAAGCAGTTTAAGAAGGCAACCGGAATGTCGCCCCTCAAGTATTCTTCCTCCATCAAGGGGATGACCGAAGCGCTGAAGAAACCCAGTACGAAGAACCGTAAGCGGGAAGTCAAATATCCCGCCGCAAAGAACGGGGCATGAAATTTGCAGCGCTGTGAGCCGCGGGGTATTTGACCCTCGCGGCAGTCGCCAAGGTCTAGCGGGCTTGACTTTGGCTCGTTGCTCGCGGGAATAAATAAAGGCGTACAGCACCCATGGCCTGGGGTTGTACGCCTTGCGTTCTTATCACGATTAACCAATTGCCCGTTTTTAAAACTCTGCCTTTAAAAATGCTTCGTATGCTCTCACCGCTTCGTAGATGTCGGCTTTGCTTGCGATCTCCCACGGGGCATGCATGGAGAGTACCGCCACGCCGCTGTCAATCACTTCCATGCCGTACGCTGCCATGATATAGGCTATCGTACCGCCGCCGCCAAGGTCTACCCTGCCAAGCTCTGCTGTCTGGAACTGTACATTGTTCCTCTCCATGACAGCACGAAGCTCTGCCATATATTCGGCATTGGCGTCATTGGAGCCGCCCTTGCCTCCTTTTCCTGTATACTTGTTGAATACCGGCCCGTGTGCAAGATACGCTGCATTTTTCTTTTCAAAGGCCTCCTCGAACATAGGGTCAAATGCGGCGCTCACGTCAGAGGATAGCATTTTAGACTTAGAAAGTGTCCTGCGAAGTGTCAGTTCATCATACTGTCCGCATAAAGACAGGTATTCTGCCACTGTATTTTCAAAAAATTTAGAAGTCATGCCGCTTGCGCCGACGCTGCCGATCTCCTCCTTGTCAATCAGAATGCAGCAGGAGGTTCTTTTGACCTCTTTCTCTGATAGCATGGCGAGCAGAGAGGTGAATGCACACACCCTGTCGTCCTGGCCGTATGCCATCACCATGCTGCGGTCAAGTCCGCACACCCTTGCTCTGCCCGCCGGGACAACCTCAAGCTCTGCCGATAGGAAGTCGCCTTCCTCTATCCCATAGGTTTCATCTAATATCTGAAGAATCTGCGCTTTTACCGCTTCTTTTTCTTCTCCCTTGACCGGACGGTTTCCTATCAGAAGGTCCATTTTCTCCGCATCCAGGAACTTGTCTGCCTTCTTCTCCATCTGCTCGTAGGCAAGATGGGGCAGCAGGTCTGTTATGGCAAGTGCCGGTTCGTCTTCCCGTTCACCGATGACGATATCAACCTTTGTCCCGTCCTTCTTTATGACAACCCCATGTAGTGCAAGCGGCATTGCAACCCACTGGTATTTCTTGATTCCACCGTAATAATGGGTATCGAGATATGCCATCTGAGCATCCTCATACAGAGGGTTCTGTTTGATGTCGATTCTCGGCGAGTCGATATGCGCGCCGAGAATATTCATTCCGTTTACAAGTGGCTCAGAGCCTGCCTGGAAAAGTACAACGGCTTTTTCCGCATAGTCCATATATACCTTGTCGCCTGCCTTTACCGGTTCCCTTCTCTCAATCAGGTCCTTCATATCACGATAGCCCGCTTTTTGCGCCAGCTCCTTCGTGATGCGTACACATTCCCGCTCCGTCTTTCCCAGGTCAAGGCATGTCAGATACCGGCCGGTCACACCCTCCAGTTCCTGCAGGTGCGCTTCATCATATGTGTTCCACAAATTCTTTCTGTCCATGTACGTCATTCCCCTTTCGTCTCTTTACAGCTCTTGTGCTGTCATCCATTATATCGGACGGGGGCAGAAAAAGGATTGTCATATTATCTATTTGATTTGTGGAATCGTCCAAACTCTGTCAGGCCTTTATGCTAGTAATTCAAATTTATCAGCAGAACTGAAAAGCGGCTCACCGGTCACAATGTCAACATAAATCCCCTTTTCACTTGCCTTTCTACTTTCCTGTTTTGCTGTCATATCTTTCTCCTTTCCATTGACCATCCTATCCTCTTGCCCGATAGGCATATTTTCAGTATTCCCTTTTTTGTCGTCAGCCGTTCTTATTTTTAATAAAACAAAAAAGCCTCGGAAACCTGAATTTCCGGGCTTTTCAGAAGGCGCCAACCAGAATCGAACTGGTGATAGAGGTGTTGCAGACCTTTGCCTTACCGCTTGGCTATGGCGCCATATGCTATTGAGGCCACATCATATCTTTTGGAAGTGACCAGTTGTTATTATATCAAAGCTTTGCCGTTTCGTCAATAAGAATATTCATAATTAAGACCCAAATTCCCCGCCAGAGGATTTTCTCCTGGCGGGGAATCTGGGAGGGACTGTTATTATTCAGCAGCTAATTCTTTACCATCTGCTTTTTCCGTCTTCTTATATATCAGCAGCAGGAACGCCGCTAGACATCCGATCGCAAATATAATTCCCGCCGGATAGGCAACCGATGCGCCAAGCTTGAATCCTTCCGGCGCCATCAGGATATATGTAAGGCTGACTGCTGACATGAACGTCGCCGGAACCACGGCTATCCATGGGGCAGTCTTGTTCTTCACCAGATACGCGCCTGCCGCCCAGAGTGCTATCATCGCCAGCGTCTGGTTGCTCCAGGAAAAATATCTCCATACTATCGTGACATCCACCTGTGTCAGCAGTGCGCCCACTGCTAACAGAGGTATCGTAAGTGCAAGACGTTTCTTAATAGGCTTCTGTCCTATCTTGAACCAGTCTGCTATCGTCAGTCTGGCGCTTCTAAATGCAGTATCCCCTGAAGATATCGGACAGGCAATGACGCCAACCATCGCTATTACGGCGCCGACTGGTCCAAGCAAAGTATTGCAGATTTCATACACGACGCCGCCCTGGCCGCCCAGGCGAACGACCGCTTCCTGAAGTCCGCCTGTAGTCTCATAAAAAGCAACCCCGGCTGCCGCCCACACAAGAGCGATGACGCCTTCCGCCACCATCGCGCCATAGAAGATTTTCCTGCCGTCCGTCTCTTTTTCCATACATCTCGCCATAAGCGGGGACTGTGTCGCATGGAATCCGGAGATGGCACCACACGCCACTGTTATGAACATGAAGGGCCAGATGCTCTGTCCGTCCGGATGCAGGTTGCTCAGCGTAAGTTCCGGTATATGATATCCTTTTACGATTATTCCGCCTGCCACGCCTATGCACATGATTACAAGGCAGATACCGAATATCGGGTATACCCTGCCGATGATCTTATCGATTGGGACAAGCGTCGCGAGAAAATAATATCCGATTATCACTGTAAGCCAGAATGCCGCATTCAGTGAATTTGGAGTCAGCATTGCAAGAAGGTTCGCAGGTCCTGTCGCAAATACGACACCTACCAGGACGAGCAGAACCACGGAAAACACCCGCATGATGTTCTTCATGACCGGTCCAAGATACAGGCCGACAATCTCGGAAATGCTGCTGCCTTTGTGCCGGATCGATATCATCCCGGACAGATAGTCATGAACCGCTCCTGCAAAGATAGTTCCGAATGTTATCCACAAGAACACGACCGGCCCCCAGTAAGCCCCCAGTATCGCGCCGAAGATAGGGCCAAGCCCCGCGATATTGAGGAGCTGAATCAAAAAGATTTTTGCCGGATGCATCTTTACATAGTCCGACCCGTCTGCCATCGTAGTTGCAGGGGTAGGCCTGTTATCCGGTTGGAACGTCCGCTCGACAAACTTTCCATAAATCAAATATCCGCCCACAAGTATTATCAGGCATACTAAAAAAGTAATCATAAAAACACCTCTCCTTCCTCTGTTTTGAGTCCCTCCTTTATTTGAAAGGATTCTAACATATACAGATTCAGGATTGGTGCTTTTTTGTCTATCATGTATATATATCTGTGTAAAATGTTGTTTTTCATGTGCATGATGCCATCATTTCCTCCGCCATTCACGCATCGAGCAGTTCTTTGAGCTGCTTCAGCAGCCCCCGGCTCACGGTCAGCACTTCCTTTTCATAGCCGAGAAGCTTGACACAGCTGCAGTTATTGATCCACGGATAGACTTCCACAACGTATTTCAGATTAATCAAAAAGCTCTTCTGTATCCGGAAGAAACCCGAACCTTTCAGCCGCTCTTCATATGCGCTGATCGTTCCTGTACTGGCAATCTCCCCGCCCGTCGTATGGATGATGCACTTTCTCTTTACCGTCTCCAGATATACGATGTCCTCCACGTTTACGACCACAAGCTTCTTCTCTGTAGGGATAGAGATCCTCGTAAGCCGCTGTCCCTGCCCTGTCGCCTTATCATCCAGCGCAAAGAACCGCTCCAGCGTCTGGTCCACCCTCGCCTTGTCATATGGCTTCAATATGTAGTTGAGCGCCTCTACATCGAACGCCTTCTCCGCATAATCGTTATACGCAGTGGCAAATACAATCTGTGCACAAGGATGGCTTCTTCGTATCATGGATGCCAGCACCGTCCCCTCGATGTCCCCGAGATGGATATCCAGAAAAATGAGATCCGGCTCCTCTTCCGCCAGGACTTCGACAGCCGCCTTACCGCTTGCAGCCTCCAGAATCTCTGCCTCCATCCCCCTTTTCTCAAGGCTCTGGCGAATCAGGTATATGAGCTCGCCTCTTGTAAGCCTCTCATCTTCAATAATCATTATCTTCATCCGTGTCTCCCTCCTTTTGGTATAAGGAAACTGACTGCCGTACCTTCCACGGAACTTTGTATGTGCAGTCCCCCTGCAGCCCCATAGATGCTTTTCAGCCTTTTATGTACATTGGCTAATCCGACCTTCTCATGGGGCATCTTGTCTTCCGCAAGTGCGCCCATGACCTCACCGGGCATCCCTTTCCCGTTATCCTCGACAACTATCCGCACGCCCCGCTCGATAGCCGACACGCTGATATGCACGCTTCCCCTCTCCCGCTTCATGGCTCCATGCTTCACGGCATTTTCCACAAGAGGCTGAAGGATAAACTGAGGCACTTCGATATGAAGTTCCTCCGGGACATCTATCTCAACAGAAAGCCGTTCTTCAAAACGGGCCTTTTCAAGCCGCAGATATGCCCTGACATGGTTCAGCTCCTCCTGGATGTCTATCATATAGGATTTCGTCTGCAGCGTATTGCGGAAGTAAGCACCCAGAACTACGAGCAGCTCCCGCGCATCCTCCGGCCGTTCCCGGCAAAGCGCCGTTATGATGCTGAGGGAATTAAAGAGAAAATGCGGATTTATCTGGGACTGCAGAGCCTCAAACTCTGCCTTCTGGCGCAGCTCTTTCTGCTTCTGCAATTCGGACAGCTCCAGCTGGGTCGATATGATATTCGCCAGCCCTGCCACAAAATCCCGGTCCGAATCCACAGATATCTTGTACTTGTGAATGAGCAGGGAAAAGCTCCCGATCACATCCTTCTCTCTTCTAAGCGGGGCCGTCAGCATCGCATGGTTCTCCAGTATCCCCTGCGTTGCCGGATCATCCCCTGCATGCTCCGACAGGCATACCTTATCGTTCTCCATCGCCTCCATGATAATACGGGGAACCTTATCAAGCTTCTTCAAATCCAGGTTAGGGTGAAGCGCATGGGTGCACAGAATATCATTCCAGTCGGTAAATATCACCCCGTCTTCACCGGTATAATCCACGATTACCTCCGCAGCCTTGTTCAGGCTGCCTACATTATACAAGCCTTTCCTAAGGTAGGGCAGGCACTGGTCTGTAATGCCGAGCACCTTGCGTACGCTGTCCGCAGACTTCTTATCCTGCTGGATTAGGATAGAATTGAAGATGTGGATGAAGATGACAAGGCCAAAGGAATTGAATATAATCATAGGAAGCCCTATCACCTTCACGAGCGCCCACGCAGCCTCATATGGCCTGGCAATCAGAAGGATCAGGACCATCTGCAGGATTTCAGCCGCTGTAGTGATAATAAACAGATCCCCGTGCCGCCATTTGTGCTTCCTCACATAGCCGGAAAAAGCCGCGCCGAGAAGCCCCTCTACAATCGTAGACACCGCGCAGGCCGCCGCGGTCAATCCTCCGATATCACAGAGATATCTGTGGGCCCCCGCGATGAGAGCCGCTCCTATGCCTACCACCGGACCGCCCAGGATTCCCCCGGCCATCACTCCGATTACCCGGGTATTTACGATGGCTCCCTGCACGCTGATCCCGGTGTAAGTGGAAAGTATGCTGATTCCACCGAACAGGAGCGACAGCAATATCTTGTCCTTCCATCTGCCGGTCTTTCCCGCATACCGGAAAAAGATCCGCTTCATCCGGTCAGATTTCGTCAGCCCCTGGGCAATCAATGCCAACAGTCCGATATTCAGCATCAGATTCATAAAGATGTCCAGAACCATATGCTCCCCCTTCCCAACGTCGTTATCTTTCGTGTATATCCATATATCTGACTATATTCTATCATCCATCATACGGCCTGAACAGCTAAATATGCTTTCCGCGTAACAAAAAAACCGCTGGATTCCTTTAGAAAAGAATCCAGCGGACTTTATGGATGACCCCGACGGGAATCGAACCCGTGTTACCGCCGTGAAAGGGCGATGTCTTAACCGCTTGACCACGGGGCCATATCACGCTTGCCTTAAGCGTGACCGAGACTTATGTTACCATATATTATCAGGTTTTGCAACAGTTTTCTGCAAAAACCGCTCTTTTCTTCTGCGATGTCCCATATATCCAAAACTGCCGTGGTTGACAAACGTCCTTCGATTCGTTATGTTGGTAAGAGATATTTTGAAAGGAGACTGCTTATGAAATCCTTAGTATTAGCAGAAAAGCCTTCCGTAGCGCGGGATATCGCCCGGGTGCTCCACTGTCGGAAGCAGATCCCAGGCGCTATCGAAGGTGATAGATATATCGTGACATGGGCGCTTGGACATCTCGTGACCCTGGCTGACCCGGAAGGCTATGACAAGAAGTACAAAGAATGGAACATGTCGGACCTCCCCATGATTCCGGGAAGGTGGGAACTCGTCGTTATCAAGCAGACATCGAGGCAGTATCAGTCCGTCAAAACGCAGCTCTTCCGCAAGGATGTCGCAGATATCATCATCGCCACCGACGCAGGACGGGAAGGCGAGCTTGTGGCCCGGTGGATCCTCGACAAGGCCGGCTGCCATAAGCCCATACGGCGCCTCTGGATATCTTCTGTCACCGACAAAGCGATCCGGGAGGGATTTGCAGACCTGAAGGACGGCAGGAACTATACGCCCCTTTACCTCGCCGCTAAAAGCAGGGCGGAGGCTGACTGGCTTGTGGGCATCAACGCGACACGGGCGCTGACATGCAAATATAACGCCCAGCTGTCATGCGGACGTGTCCAGACCCCTACCCTCGCCATCATCGCACGGCGTGAAGAGGAGATCCGGCAGTTCCGGCCAAAGGACTACTACGGACTGGAATGTACGGCTGGTAAAGTGAGATGGACCTGGCAGGATAAAAAAAGCGGTAGCTGCCGCAGCTTTAACGAAAGTTATATTAAGGACATCTCTACCGGACTGAAGGACGCCTCCGTGAAGATTGAAGAGATAAAAAAAGCATCCAAGAGAACACTTTCACCCGGACTGTATGATCTGACCGAACTCCAGAGGGACGCCAACAGGCGCTTTGGCTATTCCGCCAAAGAGACGCTGAACATCATGCAGCGCCTGTATGAGAACCATAAGGTGCTCACGTATCCAAGGACGGATTCGCGCTATATCGGCACCGATATCGTCCCAACGATCAAAGAGCGGCTCAAGGCGTGTTCCACAGGACCATATAAGAGCATCGCAGGGAGTCTGATAAACAGGCCGCTCCAGGTTAACAAGTCTTTTGTGGACGATAAGAAGATAAGCGACCACCACGCGATCATTCCGACAGAGGAATATGTACAGCTCGACCATATGTCCAATGAAGAACGCAAGATATACGATCTCGTCGTGCGCCGTTTCCTGAGCGTGCTCTACCCGCCTTTTGAGTACGAGCAGACGACCATGAAGGCTGCTGCGGGAGGCCAGGTATTTCTGGCAAAAGGCAAGATGGTACGCTCTGTGGGATGGAAAGCCGTCTACGAAGACAGATGGGACGACGAAGCCGATGATACCGCATCCGAGCCCGGACCCGCGGACCAGTCCCTGCCGGAGCTCACGGAGGGAGAGGCCCTCACCGTATCCGGTATCCGCACCACCACAGGCAAGACAAAGCCGCCGGCCCGGTTTACCGAAGCCACCCTCCTCTCTGCTATGGAGAATCCCGCCCGATACATGGAGTCCACAGACGCGGAAGCACGCAAGACGCTCGGGGAGACCGGCGGACTTGGTACGGTGGCCACCCGTGCGGATATCATAGAAAAGCTGTTCCATTCTTTCTATATAGAGAAGAAAGGCAAGGAGATACTCATCACTTCCAAGGGCAGGCAGCTCCTGGAGCTAGTCCCCGGAGACTTAAAAAGGCCAGAGCTCACCGCAAGCTGGGAGATGGAACTGGCAGGCATCGCTAAGGGGGGCCATAAGCACACCGAATTCATCCAGGGAATCCAGGATTACACGAAGGCGCTCATCGAAGAGATCCGGCACGGGGATGGCACCTTCCGCCACGAAAATTTGACCAATAACAAATGCCCCCGCTGCGGCAAACGGATGCTTGCCGTGAACGGCAAGAACTCCCGGCTGCTCGTATGCCAGGACCGAGAGTGCGGCTACCGCGAAACGATAGCCCGCACAAGCAATGCACGCTGTCCGGTATGCCATAAAAAGATGGAGCTTGTCAAAAGGAATGACGAGGAAACCTTCGTCTGCTCCTGCGGCTATAAAGAAAAGCTCTCCGCTTTCAAAAAACGAAGGGAAAAAGAAGGCGCCGGCGTATCCAAAAAAGACGTCCAGCGCTATATGAAAGAACAGAACAAAAAAAATGAACCCCTCAATAATCCGTTCGCCGATGCACTGGCCAAGATAAAACTGGATTAGAGAGGAATCCCGTCAGGAAGGCAGCCGGGAGGGGTATGGACACCGCGCTTATGCGTTTTCGTCCTGTCCCCTCTCCGGCTGCTCTGCCGTGATACGTTCCGGCTCATGTCTCTACAGCCCGAATTTCCCTTTATAATAGCTCTCTGCATTGTACAGCGCTGCCGCCGGATTATGTCCGAGCACCCTGTCCTTTGTCACGACGGTAGTGACAAGTGCATCGGAATATTTATAAAACAGGCTGTCATGTCCGACGCAGAGGCCTACCACTACGTTCAGATCTGTCTGTTCCTCATTCAGCAGCTTTGCCTGCAGTATCGGATTGCACATCGTCTTGCCCACCCCTTCACATTTCTTCGGGATGCCGACATCCACCTTAGGCACCGTTCCCACCTTGCAGCCTACGCCATAGACTTCAAATCCATGTTTCCGCAATATCTTAGCGAGCATCCTGCTCTCTCTGATCAGGCCGACACAAGTAGCTATCCCTATCTTATGTGCCCCTATCTTACGGGCGAAGTCCATAATCTCTTCCACTCTGGTATACTGGCAGTAATGTTCATATTCTACTTCTGCCGCCGCAACCATGGCTTTCTTGTTCTCTTCTTCCTCATAGCAGCCAAGGGCTTGTGCAAGCACCTTCTCATCCATATGCGTCGTCAGGCAGAAAGAAGGGAATCCCTTATCACCGTCATTACAATTTGTCACTGCACAGTCGATGCAGGACAGCTTCTTTGAATCTTCCATAATTGCCACCTGTACAGGGCATGTCCCGCCCTATCCTTCCTTCTCCTTTTTTCTCATTTTCAGCTTCAGCATTGCCAGCGCTTTCCTTGCGTCCGTCTCTGTCACCGTATTCTGCGCCAGCACGGTCGTCTCGTCTCCGGCCTGCCGGCCTTCACCCAAAGTCTTGTAATAGCAGAGGACGCCGTCCATGTATTGGTTCTGAACGACGAAGTCCTCCGCCGGACAGAGGCTTAACGCCACGACAGGAATGCCTCTCTTTTCTGCCGCCTCAATAGAATGTGCGTAGTCTACATGGTTGTTCCCCAGTCCGTTGCAGGAGAATACCGCTCCGTCCACGCGCATGCATTCCAAGGATGCCCCCACCCGCTCCGCGGATAGATACTTCTCCTCATTCTTATCCGGGGAGCCGACAATCACTATCCCTCTCAGGTTCACATCCTGATCTTCCGACAAGATCTCTACAAGAGGATCCCTGTAATAGTGCAGCGTCGTCTCCTTCATACTTGTTCCAAGTCCCATAATGCACCTCCTCTTCCTTTTACGGCACGGCATCAGTCCATGGCATGCATGATGCCGTCGCGAAATTCATTCGGGGTGACGATCACAGGCATGCAGCCCATATCGATAACCGAATGCCCGCCTTCAAAGCCGCCCGGTTCCGTTCCAAACAGCCTCGTATCGTACACGGCCCCCTGCCCCGACACTTCCTTAACGATAACGACATCCTTGCGCCCCTGTTCGTACGTCTCCTGAAACACGTGCTTTTCGGTACACTTGTATCCGTTAAAGCCTTTCATCTGTTCCCGGAATACCTGGCAGAATCTGTCGCAGGCACGGTGTATCGCCTCCGGCCCTGATCGGTCCGCCCACGTATTCTCCTTCAGCACCACATCAAAGGAGATCAGGATGTCGCTCTTAAGCGGCGTCCCGGCCTGCCCCCAGGATATCTTGTCCTCCAGTATCCCGTCACTGGCTCCGAAATTACACACCTGCCTGCCGCTTTCATCTACCCCCGTAAGGATAACATATACGCCTGTGAGGGTATGTGTGATACCCTCCCCCACTCTCCCGAGCACTTTCGTGGAGAGGGGAATAACGTCCATGACCGTATTCGTATGCTGCCGGTGCTCATCCGGCCGTATGATCCGTATCTGTATATCCCGGATCAACGGCTCCTTATCACTAAGCGCCTGCGCAGCCTCCCTGCATATAGTCATCTTGCCGTCCACAGTAATCTGATTCTCCCCACCATAGGAGACCTCCTTTACGTGGTACGCCCGGACCGTAAGTCTTGATCCTGTGCTCATATACCTGTCCACCTCCATGGCTGCCCTCAATCTGTACGAGCAAAATAATATGCAACAATCAAATCTACCATTCTGTCGTAGCTTTCCACACCTTCTTCCTGTCCGTTCGCCTTCAGGTATGTATCGTTTACCTGGTTAGCCACCTCCGCGATCCTTCCGTCGTACTTCTCCCAGTAGTCATGATTCGCCTGCAGATCAGGTTCAACCTCGGCAGACAGCCTGGCGCGCACTTCCTGATAAGCCTCGTAATCTTCCTTGTGCAGCAGATTCATGCAGTAGATCCATCCCATGAGCTTGCCGCTGTATTGGAAATCTCTTCTATCTGAGCCGATACAGGCGAGCCAGGCGATAAAATTGGCCTCCTGCTCCTGCATGAAGCCTTTCAGATGAGAAAGCTCGTGGCAGGCCGTAAACGGTATATTATAATCTGTCATCGCACTGTTGTAATTAGCCTCTATTGTAAACGGAGAATAGATGCCGGTCAAGTTCTGTACGGATAATATCCACGAGTTGAGGAGGCCTTTCGGAACAGGATAATATCCCGACAATTCCGGGTATGTCTGTCCAAGCGTCCCCATTGCCTCAACCGCTCCCTTCGTTTCATCCTTGTCAAGCGCCATGGCCCCATCTTCGTTGCGCCCGGCCAGGCCGCTGGCTGCGTTTACCTCGTCCGTGAGCCAGATACACACTTCCTTCAGCTCTGCCACCGTATATTCTCTCGTCTCCAGCCCTGCGCTTTCTGAAAAAGATGTCCGCTCATAATTCACCCCGCAGTTCAATGCATAGACCAGGAACAGTATGCCTGCCGCCAGAAAAGTCCCCGTCAGCAGCTTTGCCGCCGCTGCCCGGCCCTCCTGCCTCCTCAGAATCTTGAGCACCGTGCGCGCTGCCCATACTGCCAGTGTCAAAGCCAGCACATACAGCCCGATTTCAGCGAGTGAGAAAGGGAACAGCCCGGATATCCGTCCCAGTACCCCTTCCAGCCTGCTATAGATATGCCGGGAGTACCAGTCCGCCATACCAGTAACCTTTTTCGCCATAAATAGCAGAAGCAGACCCGCTGCAAAGCATATGCACCCGGCTGACATCCTTCCCATATTCCCGTCTTTCTGTCTCATACCGTCTTTTCTGTTATGTTCCATATGTACCTCTCATGTCCGTCCACTTTTCCTGCTCCTGCTATTAAGTCTAACAATATTCCGGCACGATTACCAGTGGAAGATATGTGTAAAAACAAGGAGGGCTGACGTGCAGAAGGCAGCCGGAGTCAGTACCGGCTGCCTTTGAACTGTATGCCTATTCGTATCTTGTCATAGACATCTGGCACACGTTATCCGTCTCAGGGTCTATGTCAATCTCACACTGGCTGAAATAGCTGCTTTCGTCTGACCATGTAAACATATGCAGCGAATCACCTTCATATGTATCCTCGGTCTCCCCGTACTTCGCCAGCACGTCATCTTTAGCGGTTCCGACAGCTATTCCGCCTGGAAACAGGATGCTCAGACCTCCTTCTGAAAGCCCGTACTCATCTACGGATATGCCGCCTACGAGGCATTCCTCAGCCTTCTTTGCCTCGCCGGATGTATTGATCAGGTCTACCATAACTTCATTCCCGTTCTTGTCTACAAAATACGCCAGCACATAATCGTCCGCCTCCACGGCCGTATCCCCCGGCGTATCCTCTGTATCAAGAGCCAGCCCCGCCGCCTCAAGATCAGATATGCTGCAGGGCAGCGTTACGACCTTCTCTCCAATCTGGACCGTGTAGCTGTCCCATTTGTCGCCTAATTCTTTGCTCTGCTTGGCCGGAGCCGTCTTTGCCTTGCCATTATCATCATCACCGGAATCCCAGTCAAGGCCGCCCCCGGCATCCGCAGCCTCTTTTGCTTTTTTCGGTACTTTGATTTCATCTGCTTTGTCATATTCGTTGTAAGTGAGCTCCACATAGTATTCGTCCACTTCAAGTCCTTCGTACTCATCCCCCATCAATTTGGCAAGGACATCCTTCATATCTATATAGATCCTGGCCGGCAGGATACTGTCCTGGTAGATGTCGATGACACACGGAATCTTAGCGTCCTTCATTCCATCCGCGTCGAGATCGATGCCAGATGTAACAGAATCAAGCATATCCTGGTCGATGATCCCGCTTAAAAGCCCGCCGTCAACCTTTCCAGTGAGCTCGTAGCACTTTTTATCATTGACTTTGACCAGATCCTTCTTGAGCTCAAACGACTTATAAGCCTTTTTAAAGCCTTCATACATCCCTTCATCCAGGACATTTTCTTCGGAGTCCACAGTCTGCTTTGTCCATTGGTCCTGTATATATGTATAAGATATGATTTCATCTTTTTCTTTTACCTGGTAGACCTCCATGTCCGTTCCGAAATCGGTGGAGCCGAACTTGATTCCCACCTTGCCTTTTATATGGCTTGCCTCCGGCTTTTTCGTAGCAGTGATGTCTGCATCCAGATTCAATGCCAGAGTATCTGTATCATCTCCCAGCTCAGCAGCCAGCTTCATGTTGCTTGATACTGATTTAACTTCTTTGCTGTTCTTGTCCATATCTGCCAGCAGATTCTCCGGCGTCGCCTTTTTGCCGCACCCTCCGGCCACCAGGGCGGCCGTGAGCAGCACAAGTCCCAGGAGCCAGACATTTTTCAGTTTCTTCTTCATAACCTCTCCTCCATCTTTCTTTCTGATATTTTGATAATCAAACATATTGCCCCTCTATTATGCCATAAATTTAACAAGAAGAAAAGCACAGCGGCAAAGATTATGTCCGCTGTGCTCTTACAGATTCAAAGGATGCACAGTTATCTGTAATATCCAATATGCTTTCTTGACCGTTCCACATCTGGTAACGTACCCTGCATACCGGACTTTCCCGTATTATCCTGCACATGCTGCCTTTCTGGGGGGCATACAGTCCAAAAGATCTCTCCCCGAGCTTCGTAACTTTAAGGTGCATCTTCCCTTGCCTCACAAGCACTTCACTTTCACTATAGTGTGTGATTCTGGCCCCGAGATACGTAGCCATGCGGTACATATGCCCGCCGATATATGCCGCGCTGATCGTGCCGAAAAAACTCCTTCCCCAGAGGGGCACATCAGCGGCTGAGAGCATGATGCTGCCTTCCTGCTGCCCGGTAAGCAGACACTGTGTCCACACATATTCTTTCGGAAAGGAATGCCCCCAGTCAGTCTCGATATACCCCAGGCCGTTTTTCATCTCTATCGTAGTTCCGTTTATCGTCAGCGTCCCTTCTGCCCGGTGCCTCATGCTCACGACGCCATGGTTGCACTCCAGAAACGGAAGCAGCCGGAACGGACCCATGATATCCTTTTTCAGTCTCGTGAACGGCCCGTAGCTGACATGGCCCTGAATTGTCAGTTCCTTACTCTTTATATTAATCCGGATGCCCTTTTTTGAGAATAGGTTATCGCCCATTTTGATTCTGAAGTTCTTCTTATCAATCCTGCACTCGGATACCGGGTAGGAGACGCACCAGGAGCCTTCCTCCGTAATGACCTGTATAGAAGCTTCCCACTCCCCTGTTATTCCTGCATGGACCGCGGGGATAAATGCGATCATTTTACCGTCAGCCTGATGCTTCAGATACCAGCCTTCAAAATAAGGGAACTTTTCCATCAGCTCTCACCTCCCACGCTTATGTCTTTCTGTGCCGGACCGTCCGTCACCCTTCCTTTACAATCGAACCGGGAGCCGTGGCACGGACACTCATACGTCTTCTCATCGGGATTCCATGACAGATGGCATCCGAGATGGGAACAGCGGCTGGTCCGTACGTTCTCCTTCCTATCCTCAGGAAGCTTGGACGGCTTTGCCAATGTCGCCGCCGTGTGGCCGCTTTCCTTGATAAGGCTGCCGGCCGCGCTCCGCCCGATATGGCGCTGTGGGGAAAAGACTTCTTCATAAGGATTCTTCTCACCGCAGATCTGGTCAGATAGTATCATGGCAGACACCATCGAAGAAGTCATGCCCCATTTTTGAAACCCCGTTGCTACATACCAGTTCTGCTTCCTGGCGCTGAACCGGCCGATATAGGGGACCCCGTCCAGCGTCATGCAGTCCTGCGCCGACCACCGGAACGCCTCCTTGCTGCCCGGCCACCAGCGTGCGGCCGCTCCCTCCAGCTTCTTGTACTGGCCGCCGTACGCGTTATCTCCTGTCCGGTGCCCTCCCCCTCCGATAAGGAGGAGATCTCCGGCTGTCCGCAGGGAAAGGCTGTCTTCATCAACCCCCAGATAGACTCCATTTAACGGGGGCGCCCCTTTCACTGCCAGCACGTAGCTTCTCTCCTGATGCATTCTCATAAAATAGTAGCCTGGCATGTTTACGAACGGATAGTGGCTGGCAAATACGATATTTGCAGCCTGTACATTGCCGTTATCTGTTTCCACGCCGTTATCTGTCACCTTTAATACTTTCGTATTCTCATATACCGTAATTTCCTCAGACAGAGCTTTTAAAAACTTCATCGGGTGGAACTGTCCCTGTGCATCAAAACGAAGGGCCCCTTCGATCCGAAACGGTAGTTCCGTATCCTCCGTCCATTTTGCCGGAATCCCGAGACGCAGCGCCGCCATATATTCATTGTGGAGTTCAGTCTTTTTCCTGTCCGCATACAGATATGCCGGGCATTCCTTCCAGTCACATTCAATCTTCAGCCGGCGTATCACGGACTCATATTCTCTGATAGCCGCCTGGTTGGCCTGCGCGTACTGCCTCGCCAGCGCCTCCCCCTTCGTCTTTATGAGACCCGCGTATATCAGATTGTGCTGTGATGTCACCTTGGCAGTCGTGCAGCCTGTCTGTCCGCATCCGATGCGTCCTGCCTCAAGCACAATGCATTCCCGCCCCTTTTTCTGCAGTAGAAAGGCGGTCAGTATCCCTGCCATCCCGCCCCCGATAATAACGGTATCTATACTGATGTCCCCGGCAAGTGGATTGCGTGCCGGTACCGACACGGACTCTTTCCAGTAGGATTTGTTCTGCATATTATTCACCTCCCGTATAGCATGCTCCGTTTCTGGTAAATATATGCAACTGTCATCCCTCTTCCCCTATATTAAAAAGGAAGCCTCAGCTCTTCAAGTCCCTCGATTCCCATAAAGGCTGCCTTTGCTTTGGAAGAGCTGAACATTACGGAAAAGGACTTCTTCAGGGCCTCTCCAAACAGCATGGCATCGCCGCTCTCCAGTCCGGCCATCAGCTCTCTTGCCTGTCCGTCCAGGTTGAGATAAGGCTGCAGACAGGAGAGGGGCTGGCCTAATATAAGATATTGCAGAAGCTTATTATATATCTCCCGCAATGAAGGCAGCTCCATCGCGTCCATCAACGCCTTAATGCATATATAGCTTATCGTACCTGCATGTTCCTCCCTCTCCAGCAGGCGTTCGATATCGTTTTTTATTCTCCTCCTCTTCTCAACGTTCATAAGCGGAAATGCACGGACCGCCAGTGATTGGGACGTAATTGCCAATATGTGCACAGAATACAGGTACATCCTGACGTTTTTCTTGACAGCAGGTGAACGCCACTTCACTCTCCTGCGCCCCTTCTCCGGTGATATCACCCTGGTTCCTTTACCGTTCACGGACTCGGCCATTCCCAGGTCATTCAGCAGCGCGATAGCCCTTCGCATCGTAATGATAGGAGTTGATGTCTGTTCTGCCAGGATCCTGGCAGAGGGAAGGAAGGTATCAACAGGATATTTGCCACTGTTGATCTGAAATAAAATCTTACCGGCTGCCACCAGGCAGGTCCTTCGCCTGCCCCATTCGTACGTATCCTCTGAAACAGCTTCTTTTTCAGTATTATAAGCCGGACATTGCCGGGCAATCTGGCTCCATAAAGATCTTCTGTCACCCTCTTCTCTGACACGCAGCAGTTCATATAGCAACGGTGCCAGTTTCTCATGCTCTTCCTCCCATCCTTTTTTTGATTTTCCGAGACTCGCCAGAAAGGCCGGATATGTCAATAAGGCCACATCATAGTACAAGTCAATTAAAAGAGGATTCTTCAGCCCTTTGATTACATGAGCCAAAAAATCCAGAGTTGGTTCGTCCCAGGAGAGAGCAGGGCGGTCCAGAATTCCATAAAGCTTATGAATCTCCTTTTCGCTGCAGGTATTAAGCCCGTAGAAGAAGACTTCGGGAAAGAACAGGTCAAAGCTGCGTAGGATGTCCTGCATGAGTTCCTCGCTCACTACGAATTTATCAAGATTAGCCTTCTCCTGTTCAGCAATATGATGAACCGCAACAGTTCTTCTCCCTCTTACATTCAATATACAGCCATCCTTTTCAAGCAGCCTGTAGGCTCCCCGCGCTGCCATGGCAGATACGTTAAAAAGTTTGCCAAGCTTCTGGACGGAAGGGAGCGGTTCTCCTTCCCGATAAAACCCATAGTGGATACGGGTCAGCAGGTATCCATAAATCATCATATCTAGGTTTCTTGTCTTCACTTTTTAAGCACCTCCCGATTATTATTTATCATTATATCACGATATAGGTACGTATATAATATTAAGAAACAATAGAATAGGCCTGCGGATTGGCTGACCAATCCGCAGACCTATTCTATTATCTCTTATATTCTGAAAAACCTGATCCCAGGCAGATGTGCTATATATTAAAAAGGTCGTTCAGCGCCTCTCCCATCGTCGGATGTGTAAATATCATATCTCTTAATGTGGTATAGTGGAGCCCCGCATCCATAGCCAGTTTGACGAGATTGATCAGCTCGTGAGATTCCTCACAGAAGAGATGGGCCCCGAGTATCTTACCGGTGCCGGCATCAACCACCGCCTTCAGAAGACCGTCGGGCTGCCCAACTACCTGGGCTTTTGGTATGGCTGTGGCTTCAAGACGCGCGGTCATAACTTTGTAACCTGCTTTGGCTGCCTCTTCTTCACTCATTCCTACCCTGGAAAATGGGGGATTCAAGAACACGCTATACGGAACTGCTCCCCGTTTCTCTAACGTATAGCTCCCGTCACCTAATACTTTAGAGCGTACCATTCTATAATCATCCAGGGAGATATAAGTAAACTGCAGCCCACCCACTACATCACCCATCGCAAAGATATGAGGAGCGGTTGTCGTCCTTGTACCATCTGTTATGATGCCGCCTCTCTCATTCGTCTGAACACCGGCCGCCTCCAGATTAAGATCCTGTGTATTAGGCCTTCTTCCAGTGGCTACGAGCACAGCCTCTGCAGCCAGGGTATCCTGACCTTCCTTAGTACTGATGATGACGTCCGCATGACCGGCTGCTTCTCTGACTTCTTCCACCTGTACTTCTGTAAGTACCCTGACACCACGCCGTTCCAGATTAGCCCGGACTTTTCCGGCAATCTCTTCGTCCTCTCTTGGCAGAAACACGCTTCCATCCTGAAGGATGGATACTTGTGCCCCGAAATCCGCATAGATGGATGCAAACTCAACGCCGATATAGCCACCTCCGATTATGACGAGGCGTTCCGGCAGCTCCTCTAAGTCTAACAATGTCTCGCTGAGGTATACGTAAGGGTTCGCCTTAATCCCTTTGATAGGAGGGATGAATGGTGAAGAACCTGTATTGATATAAAACTGGTCTCCATAGATAATCTGTTTCCCTCCCGAACTGTCAATCTCCGCTTCGTGTGGCGATATGAATCTTGCTTTGCCCCGGATGACCGACACGTTCGGACTGCTTTTCAGCTTCTGGTAGTTCTTTTTTCTCAGTTTTTCGACAAGCAGGCTCTTTTTCTTTACAGCCTCCGCATACGCCTCTCTTCCTGTCTTACATCCTCTTGACGCTTCCATGGCACTGTGCACAAGCGATTTCGTGGGGATACATCCGACATTGATACAAGTGCCCCCATACATCTTTTCCGATTGTTCAATCATTGCAACTTTCCTTCCCGCATTTCCGAGTGCATTTGCTATCGTCTTTCCTCCTTTACCAAAACCGATGACAACAGCGTCATAATTATTATTACCTGACATGGCATACCTCCGCTTTATATGTATATTATTTGGTTACAGTTTATACTGTAACTCTATCACATACAGTTTGACCTGTCAACCGTAAGATTACGGAGGATTTTATATGTATGACAAGGTACATGGCCGGGATATTTTCAATATCTGAAAATATCCCGGCCATGTGCGGTAGCTCCTTCTATCATTAACTATGAAGAATCGACTCCAGATCGGGCATAGATACATCCATCCGTTTAGAAGTCTCCTCCATCGACATTCCGGAATCCAGGAAACGCCTTACAACCATTTTCAGGTTTTCACCAACTTCGATAATATGGCCGTCCAAATCATAGAATCGTACAGAGCGTTGTCCCCATCTAGCTTCCCTCACGCCATCCCCTAAGTATTGGATATCGTTACGTTGTTCTAATCTGGCAATAAACCCGTCAAAGTCATCCTCCTCAAAATACAGTTCCATATTATGAGGTCTTTTCAGTATGCTATCCTTGGGTACTCCTGCCATCCAGTCAAAATCTTGCTGCAGGGACAGCGCGCCAAAAGAAATATTTATACCATAATCTTGTACGACCTCAAGTCCGAATATCTCCTGATAGAATTTTTTAGAGAGATTTACGTCTTTCACTGCTATACATACGCCTTCATATTTCATCTAATTGCCTCCTACAATAATAATACTACTTTTATTTGAAATTAACTTCCCCCAAGGCTTACCTTTCGATGGAAATGAAAGGAGGAAAGGTATCGGAGCTAACCTTACGCCGCATCGTCGCGGTGTCCACGTCAAAACACCTGCCATCGTATTCATAGTGCAGCTTACCGTCTTTACTGTAAAAACGATGTTCCGATTGAAATGCAACAGGTTTGTATTCTCCTCCTTGTATGGGCTGGTCCCGATACAATACTTGATCTTCCGATAGTTTCAGCACACCCTTATCAAGACGTATATCATAAATACCGCTTACGACAGCCTCCGCTGCCACATGTGTACCTGAAGCTGAAATCATTCGGAAACAGCCTGTTACATCATTCGTACTTTTTCGTTCCGCCAATTCAAAGCGAAATAATGATACGGCACTGAAATCTTTTCGTAATTTTTCTCGTTGCCCATTCTCCCCCATGAGCCATATCTTCTCATTAGAAACTATAAACATATCTAACTGAAATCCACTCTGAGAATATTTCAGATTGGAAAAGGATATCTGATCAGAGTATACGCCTCGTAGCGCACCATGTTCCAGCTCGTAGTCTAACTCCTTTGTAAACAGTGTCTTACCATTTACATTCGACTCAATAAAGTTAATAATTTCTTTCATCCTGCTCCTCCGCCTCAAATCTATACGCGTCATCCATTCTTACCAGAAGAAATGGAATAAGCCTGCACTTTACTCTATCTTCATAATCTTTATATCCCGGTGGGCCTTCTTCAAGTACATTTTCTTCGTTCCGGATACGTTTTATAAATGCATGCTAATACTTTTTGACAAGCTGTGATATCAATGCCCTGCAAGTATTCATTTGGATACATGCATAGAAATCTTCCGTCACTTTCTTTCCTTGTCCAACTGTCGTAGCATTATTTGCATCTTCTTCTGTCTCCCAGAGAACAAAGTCCGTCCACACATTACCTTGTAAGTAATGTTCCCAGGAAATAAAGCCTTTTGCTTTAGAAATGACTTCATCGTGCAGCTTTTGTGTCTGTTCCATAAACTGCTCCTTGCCAACATTTTTCTTAAGCTTGTATGAAAATATCCATGCTGTTTTTGCCATATACGTTTCTCCTTTTCGTTTTTATCTTTCTGCTTTCAGCAGTGAGTACATCTTCATGTCAATAACCTTGCCGTTTTTTACAGCATTATCTCGCAACGTCCCCTCGTATTTGAAACCTGCTTTTTCAAGTACCCGGCAGGATGCGGCATTATAAGCAAAAGGCTCTGCATAGATACGGATGATGTCGCTATTTTCAAAGACGTGCCGGCAGACTTGTGTTACGGCTTCGGTCATTAATCCTCTGCCCCAATATTCTTCTGCTATGTAATACCCCAGCTCGGCAGTCTGTCTGTGTATGTTCTGCTGGCGGAAGACGCCGATGCTGCCTATTACTTTGCTGTCTGCCGTGACGGCAAAGGCAAACGTTTCATTTTCATCCGCGGCAAGCATATCGGAAATGAAATCTTTTCCATCCTGTTCCGTGTAAGGATAGGGCAATCCGTCACGGAGATTATCCTGTACTTTTGTATTGGATAACGCCTCTGCTAAATCCCTGGCGTCCGACATCTCCCATTTTCTTATTCTACATGTCACTTTTCCTCTACCTCCCTGATATATTAAATATTATCGTTCCCTCTTTAAATAGACCATATCGACAAGTTGTATCCCATCTTCAAACATTGGGTGGTCATAATTATCTGTAAAAAAGTTCTTCAATCTGTGGGATTCCTTAAAACCGCAGCTATGATAGAAAGCAAGGGCGGAAGGACAGTCCCCTGTTCCGACAAGCAGGACTTTACAGTCAGTATAATACGAGATTGCAAATTCTATCAAGCTCTTTCCATAACCTTTCCGTTGAGATTCCGGCAGCACGGCAATATTTTTAAGCTCATAGACGCCCTCTTCTTCTTTTGTGACAACACACTCCCCCTTGATACCATGATCATCCAATACAAACATATCGCCTTTCTCAAGATATCTATCAATCATATCTTCCTGTTCATCAGCCAGCAGCAGCAGGTCAATGAATTCTTTCTTTGCACCCATAACTTTTTTTATATGCATCATTTTCCCCCCTTCTTGCATCGCCTTGATATAATTAAACGCAAATCTTACAGCATCACAAGTGAGTTTTTCACACATATGTGTCTGGTCATCCCGGGAAAATCCTGTCGGCCTTAAATCATAGCATCTTAATGAGCCGAACTTTTGAGTGAATTCCTGTGCGTATCTAAAGCAGTCCGATACGATCTCATCTTCTGGTTTCCCTTGATGTTTATCATATATTCCGATGAACATCAGTCCGCCTTCAACTAAACCGCACTGTGCTCTATAGCCACCTGCCCCGTGCATCCCTATTGCTGAATTAATAGTCTGCTGTTCCAGTGATATATCGAACAACTCACTTAAACACAGGAGCATTGTCCTTGCACAGTTAATATCCTCTTTCCAATAAAGGTCATGTACTCTCTTTTCAATGCAGCACATATCAGATCCCTCCCCAAGCATCCTATTGCTGTAGTTTAGTACTCTATTCTACAATGATTTTTAAGTAGCCTATGATATCGTCAAAATGAATATCCTTCGTATCATAATACTTCCCTTTATAATATAAAGCAAGATGGTTGATCTTCTCATCTTTGACATTAAGGATACAACACTCTGGCAGCATAAATTCTTTCCCTTTAGTGTAAGTAATCTTTCCATCATGTAAAATGCCAAAATAGTCTAATGTTTCTAATAGCTTAGAGAACGAACACTGCCATGCTTTAGCCTGCATAATATCAATTACTTCATCTACACTTAGCCCAGTCAGCATAGCGATGCATGTCTGGCCGCAGTATCCAGCTTTCGGATAAGTGACACTTTGGATATCACGGATTTTTCGTATCGGATTTTCTTTTGAATAAGGACTATCATGATTGATTCTGGTTAATCCGTTAATGATTTCAAAGGAGATATTTATCTCATCATCACAATGAATCTGATTTACAATATTCTTTGTAATGGGGATGTAATAAATGCCTTCTCCTTTTGGAACGAGCCTGCACTCAAATATGCAATCTTTTATGGAAACTCGAACCGGCACTGATCCCCTCTGACCGCACTCTTCCCATACATTGAATGGAATTCTAATGAAATATCGATTCCCCTGTTTAAATATTCTTTCTGGAAATTTATATGTCATTATATGTAGCCTCCTTCGTGTTTTATCATGCCTATTTCTCTGCCTTATAGGAAAAAGGCAATAGTTCCTTAGCCTTGATCTTCATATATTCTCTGTTTGCTAATAGGATTACATCACATTGCGGCATATAATCGTGTAATATCTGTCGGCAGTTTCCACATGGTGGTATTATTTCTTCTCCATCTTTTCCACGAACCGCAACTATTGACTCAAAATCCCTCTCCCCATGCGTAACTGCAGTTCCTATTGCTACTTGCTCAGCACATGCCCCATGTAAAGAGTAAACATTAACGCCAACGTATATGCTTCCGCTATTACATCGGATTGCCGCTCCTACTGTATGATTATAGTTTTCTTCATCATAGTTCAAATGTATTGCTTTTTGTGCTTCTGCTATCAGTTCATAATCTTTTTCTGTTAACGAATACATCTATATCTGCCCTTTCCATTTTTAATTTAATTTTTTCTCGTAAGGCTCCATACCACACATACTGCCATTAGAACAGCCGTTATTATAAGCGTTATGCAACAGCTTTTCTATGCAATAAAAAAATCCTGCAAACGATGACGCTTACAGGATTCCTCCAGACTCCCCGAGTTGGGTTTGAACCAACGACCCTTCGGTTAACAGCCGAATGCTCTACCGCTGAGCTATCGAGGACCACCATATTATTATATCCCCTTGCACCTTTTCCTATGCAAGAGGTCCTTACATGTACCTTCAAAACTGCATACAAGAAATCTCTCCATCCATTACCTGTCCACCATCATTCTGGTCATGCCCTCGACCGATTAGTAGCAGTCAGCTCCATGCATTGCTGCACTTCCACCTCTGCCCTATCTACCTCGTCGTCTTCAAGGGGTCTTACTAACTCGCGTTAGGGATATCTCATCTCGAGGGGGGCTTCACGCTTAGATGCCTTCAGCGTTTATCCCGTCCCGGCTTGGCTACCCTGCCATGCTCTTGGCAGAACAACAGGTACACCAGCGGCCGGTCCATCCCGGTCCTCTCGTACTGAGGACAGCTCCTCTCAAATATCCTACGCCCACGCCGGATAGGGACCGAACTGTCTCACGACGTTCTGAACCCAGCTCGCGTACCGCTTTAATGGGCGAACAGCCCAACCCTTGGGACCTACTTCAGCCCCAGGATGCGATGAGCCGACATCGAGGTGCCAAACCACTCCGTCGATGTGAACTCTTGGGAGTGATAAGCCTGTTATCCCCAGGGTAGCTTTTATCCGTTGAGCGATGGCAATCCCACTTTATACCACCGGATCACTAAGTCCTACTTTCGTACCTGCTCCACCCGTCGGTGTCGCAGTCAAGCCCTCTTATGCCTTTGCACTCTGCGGATGGTTTCCGACCATCCTGAGAGGACCTTTGAGCGCCTCCGATACCCTTTCGGAGGCGACCGCCCCAGTCAAACTCCCCACCTGACATTGTCCCCAGGCCGGTTCACGGCCTCTGGTTAGAAACCCAGCACTGCAAGGGTGGTATCCCAACAGCGGCTCCATCACGACTGGCGTCATGATCTCATAGCCTCCCACCTATCCTGTACATGCAATACCGGATCCCAGTATCAAGCTGGAGTAAAGCTCCATGGGGTCTTTCCGTCCTGGCGCAGGTAACCAGCATCTTCACTGGTATTTCAATTTCACCGGGTGCATTGTCGAGACAGTGCCCAAATCATTACGCCTTTCGTGCGGGTCGGAACTTACCCGACAAGGAATTTCGCTACCTTAGGACCGTTATAGTTACGGCCGCCGTTTACTGGGGCTTAAGTTCGAAGCTTCGCTTGCGCTAACCTCTCCCCTTAACCTTCCAGCACCGGGCAGGCGTCAGCCCATATACTTCACCTTGCGGTTTTGCATAGACCTGTGTTTTTGCTAAACAGTTGCTTGGGCCAATTCTCTGCGGCCAGGCCTCCCTGGCACTCCTTCTCCCGAAGTTACGGAGTCATTTTGCCGAGTTCCTTGACAATGCTTCTCCCGTCGGCCTTAGGATTCTCTCCTCATCTACCTGTGTCGGTTTACGGTACGGGTACGATATGAACGATAGCGGCTTTTCTTGACGCATGGCTCACACACTTCCCTACTTTAAGTTCGGTACGCGTCACGTCTTCGGATTGCGCTACGGATTTGCCTATAGCGCTCCTACCCCGCTTGCGCCGGGCTTTCCGTTCCCGGCTTGTGCTCTCCACACGTGTCCCCACAGTTCTGTCATATCGCAGTACAGGAATCTCAACCTGTTGTCCATCGGCTACGGCTCCCGCCCTCGCCTTAGGCCCCGACTTACCCAGAGCAGATCAGCTTTACTCTGGAAACCTTGGATATTCGGCCGGAAGGATTCCCACCTTCCTCTCGCTACTCATTCCGGCATTCTCTCTTCGATGCGCTCCACGGCTCCTCACGGTGCCGCTTCCTCGTGCATCCAATGCTCCTCTACCGATTGACGTTCGTCAATCCCTGGGCTTCGGCAGTGTGTTTCAGCCCCGGACATTTTCGGCGCAGGACCTCTCGACTAGTGAGCTATTACGCACTCTTTGAATGTATGGCTGCTTCTGAGCCAACATCCTAGTTGTCTTCGAAATCCCACATCCTTTTCCACTTAACACACATTTCGGGGCCTTAGCCGCAGGTCTGGGCTCTTTCCCTTTCGACTGCCCAACTTATCTCGTGCAGTCTGACTCCCATACATCATCTACGCGGCATTCGGAGTTTGATATTCTTCGGTAAGCTTTGACGCCCCCTAGGAAATTCAGTGCTCTACCTCCGCAAGACTCGTATGAGGCTAGCCCTAAAGCTATTTCGAGGAGAACCAGCTATCTCCGGGTTCGATTGGAATTTCTCCCCTATCCACACCTCATCCCCACCCTTTTCAACGGATGTGGGTTCGGTCCTCCATTGCCTTTTACGGCAGCTTCAACCTGGACATGGATAGGTCACCCGGTTTCGGGTCTACTCCGGCTGACTCCTTCGCCCTCTTAAGACTCGGTTTCCCTTCGGCTCCGCACCTATAGCGCTTAACCTTGCCAGCCGGCGTAACTCGCCGGACCGTTCTACAAAAAGTACGCGGTTCCACATGTAAAGTGGTTCCACAGCTTGTAAACATATGGTTTCAGGTTCTCTTTCACTCCCCTCCCGGGGTCCTTTTCACCTTTCCTTCACAGTACTATGCGCTATCGGTCACTAAGGAGTATTTAGCCTTACGGGGTGGTCCCCGCGTGTTCCCACAAGGTTTCTCGTGTCTCGTGGTACTCTGGATACCGCCGTGTCTGTCGGACTTTCGCTTACGGGGCTTTCACCCTCTCCGGCCGGCTTTCCCAAAGCCGTTCTGCTAGTCCTTCCGAATCACTTGCGCGGTCCGAACCCCAGGGTGCACGCACCCTGGTTTGGGCTCTTCCGCTTTCGCTCGCCGCTACTTACGGAATCACTTGTTGTTTTCTCTTCCTCCGGCTACTTAGATGTTTCAGTTCGCCGGGTTCCCCGCATATGGCTATGTATTCACCATATGCTGGCTGAGGGTTTCTCAGCCGGGTTTCCCCATTCAGATATCTCCGGATCGACGGGTATTTGCCCCTCCCCGAAGCTTTTCGCAGCTTATCACGTCTTTCATCGGCTCTTAGTGCCAAGGCATCCACCATATGCTCTTTCTAGCATGACCAGCTCGCCTCGGGAGGTACGGGTGTGCCTCCTTCCGCTCCACATGCCTAGCGTGGCATGTGCTGGCTTCTCAGGTAATACCTGCCGGGGTGCTAACTCCTGGCAGGATGTTTTTTCGATTCGTTGTCTCGAATATCGGTTAATGTTGCTAACATTACCTCGGATGTCTTGATTAAATTAAGATATTTAATCGTGCCATACCATCTGCTTGTCAGCGATGATATGACCCTTTCTCGTATGCAGTTTTCAAGGTACATGCGGCCTTTATCAGCCATTACATAGGGGAATGTGCTTCTCCTATCTAATCACTGGTAAAACCAGCTATCTGAACAGCAATGCCCTGCTGGCCGGGTCGGCGGCGATAAGTTGTTGCTCATCCGTGCCTGTATCTATACTGAACCCGAACATCCGCGGCGGTTCCGCTTCTGCTCTTCTTCTTTTAGTGCTGGCAGCCACCTGCTCTCCCACACCGTCTCCAGTGCAGTACCATCGGCCGCCCGGGCCTTAACCATCGTGTTCGGGATGGGTACGGGTGTCTCCCCCGGGCGCATCGCCACCAGCAGTCCTCTCCCGGCTTCTGACGGCCTGGGAAGGTTTTCCTGATCGTACGTGAGTGCAGCCTTTCCCTCCGCCCTCCAATCCGCTTCCGCTTCTTCTCGGGCTACGTCCAAGCCTTCTTATGCATCTCCTCCGCCGTCACCGCTTCAGGAAGCCCGCTCCCTGCTGCGGTGCCGCCTTCCGAGCTGCGCACTCACTCCTTGGTAACTAAGCAATAGACAACGGCCCCTACTCCTTCTTCCGTTTTAGTTGGATTGCTCCAGACGGTAAAAGTTTTCTCTTCCTTAGAAAGGAGGTGATCCAGCCGCACCTTCCGATACGGCTACCTTGTTACGACTTCACCCCAGTTATCGGTCCCACCTTCGGCAGCTCCCTCCTATAAGGTTGGGTCACTGACTTCGGGCGTTACCGACTCCCATGGTGTGACGGGCGGTGTGTACAAGACCCGGGAACGTATTCACCGCGACATTCTGATTCGCGATTACTAGCGATTCCAGCTTCATGTAGTCGGGTTGCAGACTACAATCCGAACTGGGACGTTATTTTTGGGATTCGCTTGCCCTCGCGGGGTCGCCTCCCTCTGTTTACGCCATTGTAGCACGTGTGTAGCCCTGATCATAAGGGGCATGATGATTTGACGTCATCCCCACCTTCCTCCAGGTTCTCCCTGGCAGTCTCTCTAGAGTGCCCAGCCTCACCTGCTGGCTACTAAAGATAGGGGTTGCGCTCGTTGCGGGACTTAACCCAACATCTCACGACACGAGCTGACGACAACCATGCACCACCTGTCTCCCCTGTCCCGTAGGAAAGGACACGTTACTGTCCGGTCAGGGGGATGTCAAGACCAGGTAAGGTTCTTCGCGTTGCTTCGAATTAAACCACATGCTCCACCGCTTGTGCGGGTCCCCGTCAATTCCTTTGAGTTTCATTCTTGCGAACGTACTCCCCAGGTGGATTACTTAATGCGTTGGCTGCGGCACCGGGAAGCTTTGCTTCCCGACACCTAGTAATCATCGTTTACGGCGTGGACTACCAGGGTATCTAATCCTGTTTGCTCCCCACGCTTTCGAGCCTCAACGTCAGTCATCGTCCAGCAAGCCGCCTTCGCCACTGGTGTTCCTCCTAATATCTACGCATTTCACCGCTACACTAGGAATTCCACTTGCCTCTCCGACACTCTAGCTCCACAGTTTCCAAAGCAGTCCCGGGGTTGAGCCCCGGGCTTTCACTCCAGACTTGCAGAGCCGTCTACGCTCCCTTTACACCCAGTAAATCCGGATAACGCTTGCCCCCTACGTATTACCGCGGCTGCTGGCACGTAGTTAGCCGGGGCTTCTTAGTCAGGTACCGTCATCTTCTTCCCTGCTGATAGAAGTTTACATACCGAAATACTTCATCCTTCACGCGGCGTCGCTGCATCAGGGTTTCCCCCATTGTGCAATATTCCCCACTGCTGCCTCCCGTAGGAGTTTGGGCCGTGTCTCAGTCCCAATGTGGCCGGTCACCCTCTCAGGTCGGCTACTGATCGTCGGCTTGGTGCGCCGTTACCGCACCAACTACCTAATCAGACGCGGGCCCATCTCACACCGCCGGAGCTTTTGCCGATGCACCATGCGGTGCTTCGGCCTTATGCGGTATTAGCAGCCATTTCTAGCTGTTATCCCCCTGTGTGAGGCAGGTTGCCCACGCGTTACTCACCCGTCCGCCGCTCAGTCACTAAGTCCTTCATTCCGAAGAAGTCCGTACGAAGTGCTTCGCTCGACTTGCATGTGTTAAGCACGCCGCCAGCGTTCATCCTGAGCCAGGATCAAACTCTCGTCTTAAAAGCTTTGGCCTGGTCTCTCACAGGCCTTAGCGTTGAGACGCTTCCCGATGGCTTGGCGAGGTTCTCACCGAGCCTAGCATCGCGGAAGCTTCCTTGTTCAATCGCGGTCAGGATTAACTACTAGCTAATCCTATCCCGTTATTACTGTTTTTAGGTTGACATCTTATTCGATGTCCGTTCTGAATTTTTCTCTTTTCAAGAAATCTTCAGGGTCGTTGTCTATTGTTTAATTATCAAGGTGCTTTGTTGTTTCGCTGTATGTCAGCGACAACTTTTATAAGATACCATATATTGGGATGTTTTGTCAATACTTTTTCGATATCTTTTTTTATTTTTTCAGCGGCTTTACCGGCTCCCACCAGCTTGTCCCGCTCAAAAATCCACCACGTTCCCGCGGTGGATTTTAATAATATCATCTTTTATTTTTAATGTCAAGGGATTTTATACTATTTTATTTTAAAATCGTGGCGAGCTTCATTATTGGATTATAATCGTAAAGCATTTGCAACAGACTGTTGCTTTCAATCATTTCAAACATCTGCTTACCGATATCCGTCGTATAGAGCAATGTTATGATAACAAACAAGGTCCATACTATTATCAGGGCTCCCACTACTCCTACCGCCCCTCCGGCCAGCCTGTTTACCGCTCCGAGTACCGGCAGCTCCGAGACAATGTCAAGGGCGAACACGATTGCCCTTATCACTATGGTGACTAATATGAACGTACACAGAAATGCAATAATATGGATAATAAGCTTTGCCAGGAAATGTCCGACGTACTGGGCAAATGTCTCAACACCAAGCTCTTTATATACATCGCTGTTATTATTTGTCGTGAGCATGTCTTTAAACAGACCCGGGAGATCGGCTTTTTCTATCGCGGCCACCTGAAGGTCTCTCGGTATATCCGCATTACTTATTGCATCCTCCACCTCTTTTTTCTTCTCTCCTCCGAACCCGTCCAGCAAATCACCGGATATCCCATATTTCTCCAAATCAGAACTTTTAATCTTTCCATCTACAATATCCTGGACCGTCACACCATATTGTGACAGCATGTCCTCCGTCACTCCTGCCGCATTTAATGCCTTCCTGACATCCTCTTGCGTCAGCCCGCCCGTATCACCTTCCGCTATCTGTGATGCGGCGGCGCCTGCCATCGTGCTGATTACCTGATCCTCGATCATCTCGTCAAGAGGAGTGTACTTGGCTATTCCCTGAGCCACATAAGGCGTGGCAAAATATACGAGCAGCAAAGTCAGAAGGGTTGCGGCCAGGGATACTGCTATCTTAATCGCTCCCCTGCAGATACCTGCTACAATACAGATTAAAAATATAACTCCAGTCGCTATTAATATCCAGTTCATGTCTTCTCCTTATTTTACAAGCCGGACTACTTCCATTCCGTCTGCATTCATCACGATGTATTTATTTACTCCTGCTATCGGGAACATTTCCAGTATGTTCGATTTCATCTCGCCATTAAACTTTCTGACACCGGTCCGCAAAAAGATGGTGCACTTCTTGCCGTCATACATGATGACCTGGCTTTTGCAGAGCTTCACCTGGCTGTAATCGCCCGTAAAATCTTTGGTCATCACCTGACGGCCGCTTGTGTTATAAAGCCGAAGCTCATATCCTTCTTTTCCTTCATTTTTCAGAACCATGCCTATATACTTCTCACTGTGGAACACGCTCTTAATCTCTTTTCCAATCTTGACTTCCACCTGTTCTTTCGGTTCATCCAGCCCTTTATATACGACGAGTCTGTCATCTCCCACGACAGCGGAAGTCTCCCCCTTCATGAAAAAGGCCGACGGGAATATAGTCCCTTCATACTCTTTGGACGCCACCTGACGATCTGCCTTCTCCTCCCCTGCCTCGCCAAAATTATAATACACAGCCCTCGAAGTAATCTTGCCCTCCTGCGTATACAGATAGGATACGAGCATGACCTCCCCATTCTCTGACAAAGCCACGTCAACCGGGTAGCCCGAACCTGACAATGACGCTTTTATCTCGACGAGCACGTTTCCGGCAGTATCATAGCATATAACTTGTGGCGAAGACTCATTTTTTAGTATTGCGCTGACAATTCCCTGTCCTGACACGGATATCTTTTCTATCGGAAGCGTCGTGTGTATCTCGCCTTTCAGCCCGCCTTTATGGAATATCATTATGCTGTTCCCGCCTTTATCCGCAAGGGCGGCCGAATCTCCGCACACGTCTACAGTTGGATTCTTAATCTGATATGGCTGGTTCCACTCTTCCTCCCCTTTTTGGTTCAGATATGCCACCCCGTCCCGGCTGTACTTGAGGACTCCGTCTGCAAATTCTTCATAACTGTTATTGGCTGCGCCTTTGATTGCATAGCTGTCGCTCACTCTGGCTTTTGTGTACGTCTGAAGATGTATGAGGAGATAGATGCCGACAGCCGCAGCCACAACAGCCGATACAGCTATTATGATACGGCGTCTGAATCTGGCTTTATGCTGTTTGATCTGCTCCTCTATCTCTTCTACCGGATTGTCTTCGCTGTTTAATTCCGTCATTATCTGATCAATGATTGCATCTGTCGGATCTCCAGATTCACTTACTACACGCAAGTTCTTATTTCTTCTGTGTAACATCTGTATCTCCTTCTGTATTGTCATTTGTGTTCAGTATACCATATTTTACTTCTATGGTAATAACAATTTTTGCCCGATGAATATAAGGTTGCCGTCAGACAGGCCGTTCATCTTGCAGATTGCCTCCACATGAGAAGTATTTCCATATAGCTTTACACTGATGCTGTCCAGCGTATCTCCTTTCTGGACTACATAATAGTCTTCATCGCCAAGCTGTTCCTGAATAGTAGAAGTTTCCGGAACCGTACCTCCGGAAACTTCTTTATCTTCTGCGTCCGCATCCTCAGCCTTTGCCTCGCCTGCAGTAGTATTTTTATCAGAATCTTCTCCCTCATTTTCATTGACGGTGCCCGTCTTGCTCTCCGGCTTGTTCACTGACTGCGACAGCGACTCGAGAGATGTCTGGACGGCTTCCATTTTATCGAAGTTATTAACGGTTGAGATACCAATCGCCAGTACTACTACGACAAGCAGTACGCTCGTAGCGTAAGTGAATTTGGAACTTCCTTTTTGCTCTTTATATTCCATCTTCTCCCTTACTGCACTACGAAAATCCTTTGCAGCTCGATCCTCAACCACTTCACTGGGTGTAACGCCAATCTTTTTACGTGTATTTATCATATAATTCTGCATGGAAGGATTCTTTTCATAATAGATGTAATGTCCTCCCATCTGCATCAGTTCATGATATTTGTATGCATAATAGATCTCGTCTGCCTCGAGGGCATCCTTCCATATGAATATACTGTTCGCTTTAGAAAAAGAGGCCTCATGCACTTTCTTAACACCACTGTTCAGCCCCATGGGGTGCCCGGTTTCAATCAGGCACCAGCCCACCAGCTCTTTGGAGGGGAAGTATTCCTGCTTGTCCTCCTCCAGCTGTTTCCATGTCTCTTCCTCTATTGCAATCTCTGTCCCCTTGACTTCCAGCTCTTTCATCTGTATCGCACCTGATATGTAGACCACATCCTGTTCTTCCAGAGACTGTATCTCTCCGACAAGAGCAGCCCCTATGGCTGTCTCTGCCGCTTTCTCACGCAGTTGGCTCAAATAGGTGTCTACATAGTCTTCTACATATATCTTAGGCTCATCGCTGACGTTCCCTATCTGCCTTACATTCTTGGGAAATTGTTTCTCCATATACTCTCACCTCATCTGCATATTTTTGCTTATGATAGCATATGGATTGTGCGCATTTTATCATATGATGGGACTTGTCCTATTAAATTTCCGGCATGTTACCGGCATTTCTTTTTATTTTCGACGGCTTGTTTCACAGGCTCCGCAATACTTGTCTGTTATGGTCGTAATCCATCCTTCTTTTGTCCTCGGAAAGCGGAAAAAGGTTACCGGCCACATATGGTTCAATATGATATCTTTCTCTACCTTATTCAACTGATACAGCCTCGAGGCATTCTTATATGATACATCCGGATGTGTCAGGCCGTGGAATTTATCTCCGGTTCTCGCCGCGTGGGTATGCCAGTCGTACAGGAACAGGTCGTGAAGCATGCCTGCACGGGCTGCCGACCTGGCGTCCAGATGCAGGAAGCGGCACCACTGGTAGTTATAGTAGGCGACATTCATACAGTGCTGATAGCAGTTGGTGTTCCCATGGTGCGGGTAGAGCTTCATCCGCAGTACGACCGGATGTCTCGCCACGTCTTTGATACAGTCGTAGAACTCCTCTTTCCATCCGCGGCGGAGCGTATATAATTTTTCAACTATTTCTTTCCTTATGTTTCGCATATCGACTCTTTCTATCGTTTTCATAGAGATTCAGGTACATCGTCTGTCCAGACTTTTACCTTCTATATTCTACCTTTTCCGCCGTGTCTTTGCAATACCTCAATGCTGGAAAAGGACATGGCAGTATGCTGTCACTGCCATGTCCTTTCTCCTTCTGCTTCCTTAATTTATCTTAACAAAACGCTTTTACTTTTTCATAGATGCTGTCAGCATCCAGACCGTATTTCTTGACCAGCTCTACGGCAGGGCCTGATTCGCCGTAAGTATCATTGATACCAATCTTCATAACCTTGGCCGGTGCCTTTTCTGCCACGACATCACATACCGCACTTCCAAGACCTCCGATTACAGAGTGTTCTTCCACTGTTACGATCTTTCCCGTCTCTTTTGCAGCCTCTGCAATCAGCTCCTCGTCAAGCGGCTTGATCGTATGGATATTGATAACCTTGGCTTCTATTCCATCTGCCGCCAGCTTCTCGGCCGCTTCAAGGCAGTTGGACACTGGAAGTCCCGTAGCGACGATTGTCACATCTTTTCCTTCCCGAAGCACGACGCCCTTGCCAAGTTCAAATTTATAGTCCGGCTTGTCATTGATGACAGGGACTGCAAGTCTTCCGAACCTGAGGTATACAGGGCCCACATGTTCATAAGCCGCTTCTACGGCTGCCTTTGCCTCTACGTCATCAGATGGATTGATGACTACCATTCCCGGAATCGTCCTCATAAGCGCGATGTCTTCGTTGCACTGGTGCGTCGCACCGTCTTCTCCAACAGAGATTCCAGCGTGGGTGGCCCCAATCTTGACATTCAGCTTCGGATATCCCACAGAGTTCCTTACCTGCTCAAATGCCCGTCCTGCCGCAAACATGGCAAAAGAACTCGCAAAAGGCACTTTCCCTGTCGTGGCGATTCCTGCTGCCACTCCAATCATGTTGCACTCTGCGATACCGCAGTCGATATGGCGCTCCGGATATGCCTTCTTGAATGTGCCTGTCTTGGTAGCTGCTGCAAGGTCGGCGTCAAGCACGACTACGTCCTCATGTTTATTGCCAAGCTCAACTAAAGCATTACCGTAGCTTTCTCTCGTTGCAATCTTCTTTACTTCTGACATAATGCTTCACCTACCTTCTCTAAATCTGCCATGGCTGTTGCATACTGCTCATCATTCGGAGCCGCTCCGTGCCATGATGCCTGGTTCTCCATAAAGGATACATCTTTTCCTTTGACCGTCTTGGCAATGATAGCCGTCGGCTGCCCTTTTGTCGCCTTCGCCTCTTTAAATGCCGCGTCGATTTCATCAAAATCGTGTCCATTGATATTGATTACGTGAAAATTAAACGCTTCAAACTTCTTGTCAATCGGATATGGAGAATTGACTTCGTCTATTGCACCGTCAATCTGAAGGTTGTTGTTATCCACGATAACCACAAGATTGTCCAGCTTTCTGTGGGCTGCCAGCATTGCCGCTTCCCAGACCTGGCCTTCCTGAATCTCTCCGTCGCCAAGCAGCGTGTACACTCTGTAGCTGTCCCCGGAAAGCTTTGCTGAGAGGGCCATGCCAACTGCAGCGGAGACACCTTGTCCAAGAGATCCCGAGGACATGTCCACGCCAGGTATGTGCTTCATGTCAGGATGTCCCTGAAGATAGGAACCTACTTTTCGCAGGGTCTTAAGGTCTTCTGCCGGGAAGAATCCTCTCTGGGCAAGTGTTGAATAGTATCCCGGAGCCGTGTGCCCCTTGGAAAGTACGAAGCGGTCTCTGTCCGCTTTCTTCGGATCCTCAGGGTCTATATTCATCTCTTCAAAATAGAGATATGTGTAGATGTCTGCTGCTGATAATGAACCGCCCGGGTGTCCGGATTTGGCACTGTGTGTCGCTGTAATCACGCCTTTGCGGATTTCATTAGCAGTCTTCATTAATTCTAATTTATTCATGAAAATGCCTCCTGCTTTTTAATCTATTCTCCAAATACTGCTCTGTAGTCTGCCTGGAACTTCTCGATACCTGCATCGGTCAGAGGGTGCTTTGTCATCTGTTCGATTACTTTATACGGCACAGTTGCAATATCAGCGCCTGCAAGTGCGCAGTCTGTTACGTGAATTGGATTGCGTACACTTGCCGCGATAATTTCAGTCTCGATTCCTGACACTGCAAAGATTTCTGCTATCTCACTGATCAAATCTACGCCTCTTACATTGATGTCATCCAGGCGTCCAAGGAACGGAGACACATATGTCGCGCCTGCCCTGGCTGCCAGAAGTGCCTGGTTGGAATTAAAGACTAATGTCACATTTGTCTTGATGCCTTCGGAAGAAAGAACTTTACAAGCTTTTAAGCCTTCTACTGTCATAGGAATTTTTACTACCATGTTCGGATGAATCTTTGCAATCTCGCGTCCTTCCGCTATCATACCTTCTGCGTCAACTGTCGTAGCTTTTACTTCTCCGCTGATTGCGCCGTCTACGATGGATGCGATTTCAGCGATAACTTCTTCAAACACTCTTCCTTCCTTTGCAATGAGGGAAGGATTTGTCGTAACCCCGCAGATTACTCCCATGTCATTTGCCTTTTTAATGTCTTCAACATTAGCTGTGTCAATGAAAAATTTCATTCTTTTTTCCTCCTTTAAATATATCATTCCTATATATGTTCGTTACTTTTTGCCACATGGTAAAATTATAGCCTATGTGGGGAATGTAGGTCAATAGCTTCAAACTATTATTAGTAATTTATATGATTAATAACTCAATATTATTAATTATATAATTGTGATTTATTAAACACTCTCTCTGCTATTCCGGCATATTTAACGCTTTTCTACTTTTCTTCAAATATAACCTCATTCTATTATTACTAATAATTCCCCCGTTTACATTAATTTATTTTTTCTTGCGCCTTTTCACATAAGATGTCGTTCCCCTTACGATAAGCTTTGGTTCATATTCTACATGGTAAGTGCTGATTGGCTCAATCTCCGAATATTTGGAGTTGTGGGACGCTATTTTCTTCATGATGATGTCACAGGCATCCCGTCCTTTGAAAATGACAAAGTGTTCAATCGTGGTCAGCGCAACCTTATGCATACGGGCAAAAAGCGTGTTGTCGCAGCCCATCACCGATATATCTCCGGGAACCTTGATCTTAGCTTCCTGAAGTGCGTCCAGTATTCCAAATGCAATCATGTCATTTAACCCGACTATGGCAGTAATCTCTTTTGTCTCGCTCAGCAGCTCCTTTGTCAAGTCATAGCCAATCTTATACTCTGAATCGATGTGGGCGATGTCCAGGTCAAGCTCTTCCTTGGCTGCCTTTATAATGACATTGTCTCTGATACCCGCCTCGGCGAATTCTTTCAGGAATCCTTCCACACGCTTGGAGCGCTGCTTCTGCCTGACCGTCAGCGGCGGCGCGATATAAGCTACATGTCTGTGCCCGAGCTCCAGAAGGTGGCGCGCCATCATCCGCCCAAGCTTGGAGTTGTCCAGCTCAACGGCATCGACATTCAACTTCTCATTCTGATTGTTGATGATAGCGACCGGGATGTGCACAGACAGTTCCTCTACCAGCCCCATGAAGCATTCGCTCGGGTTACATGTGTAGATGATTCCGAGCGGCCGCAGCTCCCACATCATCTTAAGGTAACGCTCTTCCATACGCAGGTCCCTCTGCGTATTGCAAACGAACAGGCCGAAGCCCTGTTCTTTGGCACGGGATTCAATCCCCTGCAGAAGCATGACATAATATGGGTTCGTCAGATTAGAGCAGAATACGACAAGAAGCCTTTCCTTCCGGCTCCCCTTGCGGCTCTTCCTCCCCGGAGGGACATAGCCGAGCGCTTCCGCCGCCTCCTCCACCTTCCGGACCGTTTCCTTAGAAAAAGATACATTATACTTCTTATTCAGCACCATAGATACCGTCGACTGGGATACCCCCGCCGCTTTGGCGATATCTGTAGACGTAACTTTCTTTTTTCCCATACAGTTCTCCATCAGGGACACCCTTTTTTTAATTGGGGACGGAGGTTTTTTAATTTTCCCCCGTCCCCAATTACGTTTTGCCCTGTCCCTTTTTAGATTTCGGTTCTTCCTTCCAGGGCTCTCAGCAGGGTCACTTCGTCGATGTATTCCAGATCGCCTCCAACCGGCACCCCGCTTGCAATGCGGCTGACTTTGATGCCGGTGGGCTTGATCAGCTTGCTGATGTACATGGCGGTAGTCTCGCCTTCCAGACTGGAATTGGTGGCGATTATCACTTCATCTACGTCGCCCCGCAGGCGTTCCATCAGTTCCTTCAGCTTGATATCCTCCGGGCCGATTCCGAGCATCGGGGAGATGGCTCCGTGCAGTACGTGATATACGCCTTCGTACTTGCCGGTCTTTTCATAGGCGGCAAGGTCTCTTGTCGTCTCTACGACCATAATCGTCTTATGGTCTCTTCCATCATTCCGGCAGATTGGGCAGAGTTCCTGGTCGGTCAGCGTATAGCATTCCGAGCAGTACCTCACATTTTCCCGTGCCTCCACCATAGTATCCGCCAGCCTTTTCACTTCTTCCACAGGCATATGTATCAAGTGAAAAGCCAGCCTTGACGCTGACTTTATACCTATGCCCGGCAGACATGACAGTTCTTCAATTAACTTGCTTATCTGGTTGCTGTAGTAATCCATTGTCCGCGCTCCTGCTAGAACATTCCCGGCATCTGCCCGCCCGTAAGTTTGGACATGGCTGATGCCGATTCTTCTTCCACCTTACCGATTGCTTCGTTCACCGCTGCCACAATCAGGTCCTCCAGCATCTCGATGTCATCAGGATCTACAACCTCTTCATCCAGCTTCACCTTCAGGACCTGCCTTGTACCGGATACGGTCACTTCTACAGCACCGCCGCCGGCTGAAGCGGTGAATTCCTTCGTCTCCATTTCCTTCGCCTGCTCTTCCATCTGGCGCTGCATCTTCTGCGCCTGTTTCATAAGGTTTGCCATATTGCCGGGCATTCCTCCGCCCGGAAATCCTCCTCGTTTTGCCATGATAAAATGTCCTCCTGTTTTCCTGTCTTTTTTAATATTATTCGTCTTCCACGGTTATATCCATGTGAATCAGATTTTCTATATCCACAAAGCTGTCCTCAAACCGACGGCCTGTTTCAACGTGCCGGACTTCCAGCACTACCTTTTTCCCAATCCTGTCTTCAATCAGCTGCTCCACCTCTGCTTTATGTGCTTCGGTCCCAACGACACCGGCACTCACCTCGTCCGGAAGGACGATCAGAAGCCGATTCCCTTCGCCCGCGCTCAACCTGGCTTTCTTCAGATAGTTGCGAAGCATCGGGGACGCGTCATTCGCTATCCCGCGGAAATCCTGCGCCACTGCTTTTACATCTTCATTTAAAGCTGCCGGCAGCTGCGGCTTCTGCTTTTGAACCGGCTTTGCACCTTCGTCTGCATTAACATATACTACCTTTTCTTTCACTTCCACCGACGGGGTTCCCTGTTCCAGCTGCATTTCAATTGCCCTGATACGGTCAAGCAGCGCATCCGGGTTCGGCTCCATGGCCGGCTTGCACAGCTTTATCATCGTCACTTCCAGAAGCACTCTTTTCTGCGTCGCAAACTTGAGCTGGTTTGTAAGATCTGAGAAGATTCTAATATAACGGATTAACGTGTCATTGTCAATCATCTGTGCCTCTTCCTTGAGCTGCGCCAGATTCTCCGTTGATACATCCAGAACGTCCTCCATGTTGTCAGAGCCTTTTACGAGCAGAAGGTTCCTCAGATACCATGTAAAATCTGCGGCAAGCTGAGACAGCTCCCTTCCCTGCATGACAAGCTCGTCCACGGTCTCGATTACCTGATGTACATCCATGCCGAGCAGTTCCCTGAGCAGCCGGCTGAACACTTCCGTGTCCACAGCCCCTAGAACTTCCAGTACATGGTCGTATGTCAGCCTCTCTCCGATATAAAATGCAGCACACTGGTCGAGCAGGCTGAGGGCATCCCTCATAGATCCGTCCGCCATCTTAGCTATATAGCGCACCGCCTTGTCCTCCACATCCCACTGCTCTTTTTCTATCAGCTCTTGAAGCCGGCGCGCTATCGTCTCGATAGATATCCGCTTAAAATCATAACGCTGGCATCGGCTCAGTATGGTTATCGGTATCTTATGAGCCTCCGTCGTCGCCAGAATAAAGATAACATATTCCGGCGGCTCTTCCAGCGTCTTGAGCAAGGCATTAAATGCCCCGATGGAGAGCATGTGGACCTCATCAATGATATATACTTTATAACGGCCTTCTGTCGGCCTGTATGCCACTTCTTCCCTTATCTCACGGATATTGTCAACGCCATTGTTGGAAGCGGCGTCAATTTCTATCACATTCATAGAAGTACCGGCGGCAATGGAGCGGCACATCGGACATTCACCGCATGGGCTCCCATCTGCCGGATGCTCACAGTTCACCGCTTTGGCAAATATTTTCGCCACCGTAGTCTTTCCCGTCCCTCTTGTTCCGCAGAACAAGTAGGCATGTCCGATACGGTCCGCCTTTATCTGGTTTTTCAGCGTCTTGACAATTGCATCCTGCCCCTTAACGTCTTCAAATTCATCCGGACGAAACTTCCGGTATAATGCCATATATGACATCTTATCTACACTCCTGACTGTTTACTCATTGTTGTCTATGCATCCCCAAAGCTGATGCCTGTAAGCTTCGCTTCTTTAATAATATCGGCCGATGGAGACACGTATTTTAATTTACCTGCAACTTCCGCCAGTGGAACACGGACAATCTCGTTGTTCCTTACTGCTACCATATTGCCAAAGTCTCCGTCAATGATGGCTTCTGCTGCTGCCGCGCCAAGCCTCGTCGAAAGTACGCGGTCGTAAGCGCAGGGGGAGCCTCCCCTCTGGGTGTGTCCGGGCACTGTAATACGGACTTCCTGGTCGGTCTTTTTCTGAATCTTCTCAGATATTTCATATGCCACGGAAGGATACGAATTCTGGGCCTGCTTCGCCTTCAGCTCCTTTTTAGAAAGCTTCGCATCTTCCTTTGATATGGCACCTTCCGCCACAGCGATTATCGTAAACCTCTTTCCGGCATCCTTCCTCTTGTTGATTGCATCTACTACCACATCTATATCATATGGTATCTCTGGAAGAAGAATGATGTCAGCACCGCCGGCAATACCCGCATGGAGCGTAACCCATCCCACCTTGTGGCCCATGACTTCGATAATGAATACTCTGCTGTGTGAGGTTGCCGTCGTGTGGATCCGGTCAATCGTGTCCGTGGCGATATCGACCGCGCTCTGAAAACCGAACGTCATATCTGTTCCCCAGAGGTCATTGTCAATCGTCTTGGGCAGCGTCATTACATTAAGGCCTTCCTCCCGGAGCATGTTAGCCGTCTTATGTGTGCCGTTGCCTCCAAGCACGACAAGACAGTTCAGGTTCAGCTTATGATACGTGTGCTTCATTGCCTCCACCTTATCCAGCCCGTCCTCATCCGGAACCCGCATCATCTTGAACGGCTGCCTGGATGTTCCGAGTATCGTCCCGCCCAAAGTCAGTATCCCAGAGAAATCCCTGGATGTCAGCATCTTAAAGTTAGAATATATCAGACCTTTATAACCTTCCTGGAATCCATAGATTTCAACATCCTGTATCTTAGAGCAGATTCCCTTGACCACCCCGCGCATGGCGGCATTCAATGCCTGGCAGTCTCCGCCGCTTGTAAGCATTCCTATTCGAAACATATACTCACTCCTTTCGTGCATACTTATAGATATTATAACCCATTTCTGCGGTTGGGGACACCCTGAATTTGATCGGGGACGGAGGTTTTTTAAAAAACCTCCGTCCCCGATCAAATTCAGGGTGTCCCCAACCGCATATAAAGTGCTATAATATAGCATATTGTATATTATATATTATGAGTAAACAGAAAGCAGGGAAAATTATGGATAAACTTGATATTAAGCTCTGGTCTCTTGCCGCCAAGGGGCAGATTGTGCCTGACCGCTCTCTTTTGAAGACTCCCACCCAGATTGAAGCCATCAAAAAAAGCGCTGCCTTGAATACGGCAGTGCTTGACCATGTCGCGGCCCACATCCGCGAAGGCATGAGCACCGCGGAGATTGACCGGCTTGTATACGACTATACGACAGAGCACGGCGGCATTCCTGCTCCGTTGCATTACCAGGGATTCCCAAAGAGCGTGTGCACTTCTGTCAACGATGTCGTATGCCACGGGATCCCGGATGAGAACGAGATTCTTAAGAATGGTGATATTATTAATGTAGATGTATCCACGATATTGAACGGCTATTATTCCGACGCGTCCAGAATGTTTTCCATAGGGAGCATATCCGAACGAGCCGCAAAGATTCTGAGCGTTACCGAAGAATGTGTCGAACTCGGGCTAAAAGAGGCAAAGCCATGGGGGCATCTGGGAGATATTGCTTACGCCATCAACACGCATGCCCGTGATAATGGATATTCCGTCGTTGAAGATATCGGCGGACATGGAATCGGACTAGAATTCCATGAAGACCCATATGTCAGCTATGTCACTCCTAAGGGCAGCGAGATGGTGCTCGTCCCCGGGATGATGTTTACAATCGAACCTATGATAAATGAAGGCAGCCCTGACTTCCATGTAGACGAGGCCAACGACTGGACTGTATATACGATTGACGGCGGGCTGTCCGCTCAAATTGAATATATGGTCCTTATCACGGAAAAAGGGGCAGAAGTTTTAACCCGGTAACATTATTTTTTACCGGGTTTTTTAATCAGCTTCAGCTCAATACCTTGTCCGCCCGCATGCTCTCTCAAAAGCTGCACGATACAGGCTGCCTTTTCTTTCAATGTAAACCTCTCTGACCGCGCCAGCGCCTCCGCCCTCTCCACGATAGCCTTGATATCCGGCAGTTCCAGAAGGTTTACTGCCACGCAGAACAAATTCTTGCGCCGGCCGTCATTATAATTCTCCAGGAGGAAACGCAGCAGCCGCGCTTTCTCCTCCTGCTCCGCCACGTAGCAATCCACTCCTACCTCCTTTGCCTTCAGCAGATCCTTTCTCATGTTCCGGTGCGTAATGAAGGAATCAAATTCATCGATGCCTTCATACTTTTCGCACGGATAATCTCCACATTCATAGCAATATTCTACCTTGCCATGGGACATGCTGCACTTCGCTATCTTGCAGGCCTGGTTGCCTTCCCCTCCTCCGCAGCCGGGGCAGTATCCGCCAAGATGCATCGGGCAAAGGCCACAGTTTAATCCACACAGTGACAGCAGTAAATTGTCTCTTTTAAAGTCCTTCATAAGTGGTTCTCCTCCTGTCAACACTATGATTTCATCTATTATAACATTGTCTGACAAGACAAGGACAGCTGTTTTTCTATGAGTAATTTATTCTTTCAGATTCTAAACTTCCAGACAAAGAACATCCGCAAGCCCCTCATCATATATACAGAGCAGGGCATAGCCTATTCCTGTATAACCGCTCATCAGACCGGGGTTATACCTTTCCTGCGGCAGAAGTTGGGACAGATCTCCCCTCAGCTTTTCATATACATACTGGACATTTCTCCATTTATACCGCTTAGCCGTCTCGTTTTTATTATATTTACAATACTCCTGGAGCATAAGAAGGTTCCCCATGCTTCCGTGACAGAGACACATGCCCTCTCTCATGCACTTTTCTACGAGCTTATCCGACGCCCGCTTTATGTCTGGCTCCATGATATCTTTCAGAACCCCTGCGGTGCTGTTTGACGCCATAATCCTGGACAGAAGGATTCCTCCCGCGCCATGACACCACGCAACCGTATCGGCCTGCTGCCTGTCCACGCCTTCCTTCGCCCGAAAATCCGTCCAGTTCTTTAATTCAGAGTCATAACAGGCATCTTCGTAGAGAATCGACAGCCTGGAGGCATCCAGATACTCCTGTTTTCCACTCACCTCATAAAGGGCGGCAAATGCGGTCATAATCCCTGCATTCCCATGGGACATTCCAAGCAGGGCAGCTTCCGACAGCCCATTTTTCCAGCACAGTCCTTCGCAAGCCTCTATGGCACCCTCCAGCAGACGGCCCGCAGTCTCTTCTGCCGCCAAAAGCCAGGTTCCATCCCCCGTACAACCGTGGAGCAGGAGAAATGCATGAACCGCACCTGCCAGTCCATCGAGGAGGTCAAAGTTCTTATCCTTCCGGACACATCTGGCAACTATCTCCCCGTGCCGTCTGGCATAATCAAGATACTCCTCTTTTCCTGAAGCCTTATAAAGATACAGATACCCATACACAATTGATGATTCGCCATTGTAGATTCCTGTCGGCAGCACGTCCGTACCCGATGCCCGCATGTGATCCGTGTAGGCAAATAACTGGCGGTCCAGCTGCAGGGCCGCCTTCTCAAACTTCTCCCCACCTGTATATTTGAAGAGCAGATGAAAATATACTGCTATCCCCATTATTCCGCTGTAGAGATACATATCCACCGGCTGAATCATCCAGCTTAGGCTGCCATCTGTCGTCACACAGGCCATATACCACCCTTTGTCGTCATTGCCAAAGTCCACTGCTCCCGCAAGGAGCCTTTCTCCGATGCAGGCTGCCATTTCCAGCAGCTTCTCTTTACCTGCGGAGGCAAATTCCTCTTCACAGCTGCTGTATTCCTCGGCTTCCCCATTTACGAGCTCATTTTCCACATGGCTTTGAAGTACAATTGTCATCTCGATGAGCTCAAGCTGGCTCGACATATCCGAATCATTTAGGCTGTCAATCTTTTCAAGGAGCGTCTCATAGGAAGTTCTATGAAAATATCCTTCCAGCCGATTTCCGTCTGCATGGTACAGATTCTTCTCTGAAGAAATAAAATAAAAGAAGGGTATGTCATGCTTAAGAAGATCTCTTACCTCCCATTCGACAATCCGCCTGTCCAGGTCACTTTCTATCTTCCTCCCATACCACATCGTATATAGATATATCTGGCGCCTTGCACCGTCCGTCAGCAAAGCCGGATGGTAGGAACTGTTCTGGCACATGACATAACGCTGCGTATCCGCGAGCAGGTATCTGCTTTCCACATGCTTCAGCGGCTGCGTCCAATCAGCCAGCTCCTCCTTATTATGGGCCGCCCACGCATAAGCCGCCCGGAAGCCGGCGGTGATATAGACGAGATATCGCTCAGGTCCTGACGGTGTTCCCTGGAGCACAGGCGTATTATCATCAGATTCAAGGACCGGATGCACATATTGAATCTGTATGTCGGACGTCCTGCCATTGACAACCCGCGGCACCTTAAATGGCATCCTGCTGCCCCCTTTTCCCCCGATTCCGCTCACATTGACATTTCCCCCGTCCTGCATCCATTTGCAGCTTGGAAGTACTCCGGAGTAAAGCACAGAGGTATGTAAAAACATCTGGACCTTTTCAATGATATCGGATGCCTCAAACGTCTCAGGCGCGCTCATTATATTCTCCAGATCAACAAGTACCGGATACTCGCCATGAGCAATTATATTTTCGCTATGAATGTCATTAGTCCCAAGCAGGTAAAATGCAAAAATACATACGCCCATCCGGCGATAATATCTCTCCATCTCCTCCTGGCAAGTGCACGCCTTGCGTTTGACACACTCGCTGAACCCCCATCCGGCACCTTCTACACGCTTCATCCGGTACATGTCAACTCCGCACTTTTCCCCGAGAGCCTGCAGGAGTTCCTGGAACACCTTTTCATTTTCCAGGCTGTGGGGTTTGTATATGATGGTCATCCCATTGTCCAAGCCGATTCTCAGGACACTCTTCCCGCCATTGTGGGAATCGGCTATGTCTCCCTCTATGCCTGTAATATGTGTAAATGTCTTCCCTTCGCAAATACGTTCCGTGACCGCATCCGCCACCTCCCGGAGACGGTTTACAGCCTCGGCATACAATTCTGCCGACATTGCGACCGCTTCTTCAACGCTTCTTTCCAGTACCGGATACTTGCCAAAGAGTCTGCTTCTCCACTCCTCACCTATCACTTCATCTACAAAGTATTCATATTCTTCGGAAGCATCCTTCCCCTCAAGATCACCCTCTGATTTGCTCTGGCGCAGTTCATGGATTAAAGTCCGGATACAGATCTTCTGCAGCCTTGCAAGTAATGAAAACTGATATTGTTCATACACTTTTGGGCTGCATATATCACTATGGACGATAAGCTTCTTCAGTCTTGTAACTCCCGCTGCCAGATAAGGAGTATAAAACTGTATAAAGTTCTCCTCCTCATATTTTGCAGCAAATACGACCGTTTCCTCAGGCAGCTCATTCCAAGCAATGTCACGCTCTATAGCAGCGTGTGCATAGCTCCTAGCAGCTCCTTCATAATCCTGCCCGGACAAATAGGTTCGTATCTGGGGGATGTTGGCATATAACTCCTGAAAAAATTCCTCCCCCATTGTTCTTTTCCAGAACCTCAGCTCCTCTATGTTAATCTTAGATTCGATACATTCCATATCCCGGAAGCTCCGCTCCCATAGATATGTTTCTCTTTTATCTCTCATAAGCACCTCTTGTACAATAGATATATTGATATAAAGTTTAGTTTAAGAAAAGGTAAGAGCTTAATGCTCTTACCCTCTTCTTAATTACAGCAGATAATTGTGCAGAACTGAGAACATGCCTTTGTCCATGTTGCATACGGTACGCCAACTTCTTCATTAACAAGTTTTTGTACTTCTTCGAACTCCTGCAATAAATCACCGGCTAATACCACATTTTTTTCTTCATTCTTCATGTTTTAGCCTCCTCCCTATAATAAAATTTATAATCCATTCTCAAAGAATGTAATTACTACGGTAAATATTTCCTCAGTATGACTACAGTGCACTTCTCCATCATACTTTTCCACTAATGACTTTACAGATTGTAAGCCAAGCCCATGTATTGCTTTATTATGTTTCTCCGTTACATACTTTCCATCCTTCATAATAATTTGTTTTTCAATGCTATTCTCTATCTTTATAATCATTACTTGCTTTTTCTTCTTAATTGCAACATGTATCCACTTCTCTTTATTTTCAATTTTATCACATGCTTCAATGGCATTATCCAAAAGATTAAAAAATATAATTCCCAAATCATTTTCATCTATTTTCCGACAAAGTCTTGATTCAATATCAGCCCAAAAACGCACACCTTTTTGGTTTGCTTCATATCCTTTAACGTTAAGAACTAAATTTAGCACTTGAGAATCACAAAAGGTATAATTGCTTAATTCTTCCAACGGAGTTACTATGTTTTCCAAATACTGCTGTGCCTTATCGTATTCATTATGCTCCATATAGTTCTTAAGCAATATCATATGATTTTTAAAATCATGATAAACATAACGGCTATTTTCATATAAGCCATAAAAATTATCATAGTTTTTCTCAAGTAATTCATTTTTCATTTGAATCATTTGAGCTTGAGATTTTAAATAAATACTTTTTAATTCAATAACCATTAAAGTTAATAAAATCACCAAACAAGTAATTACAAAAAAACTATCTCCCAGACTATTAGCTCCACCACGGTCTAATAATGTAGTTAAAAGCCACCACCACCAAATTCCACCAACTGTGCCTAGACCAAACAATGCTCCCCTATAGCTATCAATATCAAACTTTAGTTTTTTTGCATATAACTGTAGAACATAGCAACTTGTAATCATAATTACTCTTGAAATTACATAAATAATAATTCTACCGAGACTAGCACGATAATATATTTTATTCCAATAGCCATCTCCAAGAATGCTTATTGCAAAGAACGATAAAGCTAAATCTAAAAGAGAAGTCAATAATAGATAATCAAGTATAAACATAAAACTTAGCAAAGCCTTTTTTCTAGTATAGGCATAAATCAGCCCCCAAATCATAGCAACCCCTGCTAACAACACTAGAAATGAGGCAAAAGTTATTGTCCGATTCCAAACTACAAAACCAGATATAATAAAAGTGCATATTATTATATACCACCGATGTCTCCCCACGACTTCCCCGTGGTAAATCAGCTTATCACAGGCCCAGAAGCAAACGCCAATCTCTGCCAGCGCCAGAAAGAACTGCAACATCTCCACTATCATATGTGCTCTCCCCAATACTGGTTGATCCGCTGTTTAACGGACTTGACGTTGGCCCTGCTTATCTCCATAACATCGCCGTTGTCCATATGTACTTCATTTCTGATAATCTTGTCTATACGCTCTATGTTTACAATACTGCCCCGCTCTATCTGTATGAAAGAAGAACCTTCTAATTCCTTAAGCACTTTTTCCAGAGTTGTCCGTTTCTTGTGGACGCCGTTATCTGTGACGATGACCGTATTCTTTCCTTCTTTGTACATGCGGATTATCTTCGGATGGTCTATCTTTTCATACCTGATATTATTGTGTATAACGAGAAACTGGTCCGTCTTGTTCTTAAGATTATTCTGAATCTTCTCGAGAACATACGGCAGCGTCGTCTTCATCTTGCTTTTCAGTATATATTGGTAGGCCTGAATGCTCAGGTCATAGCTATATATGGCAAATTCAGGATGTGATGTCAGGAATACGATATACGCATTCTCCTGCATCTTCCTGATATATTTTGCCAGTTCTATGCCGTTTACTCCGGGCATCTCGACATCCAGCAGATACAGGTCATACTGTCTGTTTTCTTCCAATTCATATCTCAGCATTATGGGCTTTGTAAAGCACTGTACGTTTTCAGACTGTTCCTGATTCTTTCCTACTTTATCCAATACAATCGTGTGCACCAATTCCACGATTTCCGGATTGTCATCTACAATGGCTACTCTAATCATAATGTTTCTCTCTAACCCTTATCTTTTTATCGTAAAATAGCGGTTACGGCGCATATCCCAGAACAGGGAACGGCCGTTCCGTATGGTTAGACGGTACTTGTCTTTAGGCACGACATTCTTGTTGACGTCCAGCATTTTTCCGCTGTAGTAATAATACATCCCGTCTTTTCCATTATTTACCTTCTCTATTATATCATCTATTACTTCATGAATCGACATCGAATGTATATGTGGATTCCATCTGCCAATCATGCTCCTGACCTGGCTCTTATTCGCCTTTATAACGGGGCAGTCATGGTACAGTCTGATGAGCAGCTCCTCTTTATTCATGTCCAGCGCTTTTATGACACGGTCAAATAAGCGGCTATTGTCTTCATAGTCATTTCCCTGTTCCAGATACACCTGCATATGTGCCAGCGACTGCCGCACATATCGTTTGTCACCGCTGACCAGATATTTATCATAGAGCCAGCCGATGCTGTCTATGAGCACTTCGCCTGTCTCAAGCCCTTCCTTCTCCAGATTCATTACGGCCAGCCGGATAGTTTCTGCGTAGTCATTCGTGTGTTTAATCATTCACTCCGTCTCCGTCTTATATCTCTGTTTTCTTGCATATTAGTAAATATATATGCATATTAGTTATTTCATATTTTTATAAAATATTGTTACACTAATCCAAAAGCGAAAGGAGCCATCATGGAAGAAAAAATCGGATTAAGAGTAAGGCAGGCCAGATTAGATGCCGGGCTTACTCAGGAAGAGCTTGCCGAGAAAGCAAACTTATCTTCCAGTTTTATCAGCCGTCTGGAAAATGGAAAAATTCTTCCCAGCATCAAGAAACTTCATATGCTGGCCGATATACTGGATATCGGGCTGGAAGATCTGCTCCGCGATTTTTTTCGTCAATCAGGCGGGCCTTCGGATGCGCTTACAGAACAAATCTTTTATCATGTAGATATGATGACTGTTCCTGAAAAACAATATCTATTGGCATACGTCGAATTATTTCGCAACTTTATAGGAAAAAGATAACATGTTTTAAGGAAGCATATGCAAACTTGTCTTCAAATAGTATGGTTTTGTCCTTAAACAGGAGAATATAGAGCGAATAAAAAAAACAGGCAATATGCCTGTTTTTTTGTTCTTGTATTCTATATCCCCTATCTTTCTTCCGCTATCGTCTCAAGCACAAGGGCGGAATGCGCCCCCATATTGACGACCAGCTCACCGTCGTCAACAAGATATTCTTCGTATTCTGTGGTATGCCCTTTGGTATATGAGTAGATGAGCCTCCTCATACGGCATTTGGCTGGTACTTCTGCCCTCCAGACCGGTACGGTCACCTCTGTGAGCTCACTTCTGTTATTGATGATTACTATAATCTGCTCTTCCTGAAGGAAGCGGCCGTAAGCCAGCACATTCTCCGCCCATGACAGCATGTTCAGCGAGCCCGTCCTCAAAGCTTTGTGCTCTTTGTGTATACGTATCATTTCCTTGTGGAATGACAGCATCTCCTTATCTTCATTTCCCCAAGGATAAGTACGCCTGTTGTCAGGATCCGTGAATCCACAGACTCCTGCCTCATCCCCGTAATATACGGTCGGGGCCCCGGTCCAGGTCATCTGGATTACAACAGCCTCGCGCATGACCGCAGTATTGACATATGCTTCCGCTGCCTGTGGACCCAGCTTCTCTACACGGCCAACCATGTGGTTCGTCCTTGTCAGGAACCTGGAATGATCGTGGTTGGACAGCTCATTCATAGCCACCTGAAGAGACGGCGTAAGCATATTGGACATATGGTGAGAGATAGAACCGACAAAGTTATCCGCATTACCCGACAGCTCTTCCCTCGCTTCATCACTGTGCTTTTCCATCCCGGTCAGGAACCATGTGACCGGTTCCATAAATGCGTCATAGTTCATGACCGTATCCCACTCGTCACCTCTGAGCCATTCGCTTGGATCGCCATAGTGCTCCGCAAGTATAAGGGCGTCGGGATTGGCATCTTTCACCGCTACCCGGAACTTCTTCCAGAACTGATGGTTATATTCGTTGCTCCGCCCCAGGTCCGCGGCCACGTCCAGACGCCAGCCGTCCACATTGTACGGAGGCGATACCCACTTACGTCCGATATATAAAATGTAATTTTCCAGTTTTACAGAATCTTCATAGTTCAGTTTCGGCAGGGTATCGTGTCCCCACCACCCATCATAATTATGATTGTACGGCCAGTTTTCCGGCTCCTCTTTGTAAAATCTAAAATAGCTCCTGTATGGGCTGTCGGGAGATACATACGCTCCCTTGTCATAATCATCCTGGCTTTCATATATCCGTTCCCTGTCCATCCACTTATTGAATGAACCGCAATGGTTAAACACCCCGTCCAGTATGATCTTCATCCCCCGCCTGTGAAGTTCTTCCACCAGTTGTATGAACAGCTGGTTACTGGCTTCCAGGTTCCTGCGGTCCGTGGTGCGCTTCTGGTACTTGCTGGCCTTAGAGTTGTCCGTCACGCCCTCGGGCAGGACCTCTCCTCCATCTTCCAATATCACTCCGTAGTGAGGGTCGATATAATCGTAATCCTGAATATCATATTTGTGATTCGACGGTGATACGAACAGCGGGTTGAAGTACAGCACCTCGACTCCGAGCTCCTGCAGATAATCCAGCTTATCCATGACACCCTTCAGGTCTCCGCCGTAGAATTCACGTACACCCATCGTATCAGGATACTTGTTCCAATCCGTGACCTTGTGGCTGTAGCCTCCAATATAAAAGTATTCATTTGACTCTACGTCATTGGACTTATCCCCATTGTAGAAGCGGTCGGTGTATATCTGATACATCACGGCTCCTTTGGCCCAATCCGGTGTAGAAAATCCCGGTGCTATAACAAAATCATAAAATTCAACAACTTCTTTTGACACACCACATCTGTTGTAGAAACAGACTTCTTCACCAGAGCGGATTTCAAAGCAATAGTGGAAACGCTCCTCATTCAGCCGCCAGCTGATTGTGTAATAGTCGAACCCGCCCCTGGTATCTTCTAGCTCCATTTCGTAACCGCCGACTCTGGTTACGAGGCGGACACTGTCCACATCATCTTTGGCTGTCCGGAACCGGAGCGTCACCCTCTCATTCTCCGCCGGTTCGGGCGGACTGACATAGCTCGCGGTTCCATCACAAAACAAAGCTTGTTCCTTCATGCAACTCAATTCCTCTCTATATTATATATCATATACTTTTTCTTTTAAGCTTCAGACACCTCTCCTGTGAATAATGACTCAAATTCATCTCTAGATATTTTTTCTTTTTCCAACAGCAGTTCTGCACATGAATGCAGTACATCATCGTATTTCTTAATAATGCTTCTTGCTCTTGTGTAGCACTCATCTATGATACGTTTTACTTCCTGGTCGATTATCGTGGCAACACTTTCCCCGTATCCTCTGGAAGCATGCGCCAGGTCACGGCCGATGAATACTTCGTCACTATCGTCATCGTAATTGACAAGACCTACCGTCTCGGACATGCCGAACTTCGTCACCATGGATTTTGCCAGGCTGGTCGCCTGTTTGATGTCCTGTGACGCCCCTGTCGTTATATCGTCAAGGACCTCTTCCTCTGCAACCCTGCCGCCAAGCGCAACCGTAATGTCCTGAAGCATCTTTCCCCTTGTATTGAACATCTCATCATTTTCAGGGAGGGGCATCGTATACCCGCCCGCTCCTCCGGTCGGTATGATCGATACACTGTATACCGGCCCAACATCGGGCAGTACGTGGAACAGTATCGCATGGCCGGCTTCATGGAACGCCGTAATCCGTTTTTCTTTATCGGATATGATACGGCTCTTCTTCTCTGCACCGATACCTACTTTGACAAATGCTTTTCTGATATCTTCTTGTTTCAGATAGATGCGGTTGTCTTTTGCCGCTATGATTGCCGACTCATTTAGGAGGTTTTCGAGATCTGCACCGGTAAATCCTGCTGTAGTCTGGGCAATCTGCTTCAGATCCACTTCTTCGCTGAGCGGTTTGCCTTTTGCGTGCACTTTCAAGATCTCTTCCCTGCCTTTGACATCAGGCCGTCCTACCATGACCTTCCTGTCAAAACGACCCGGGCGCAGTATGGCAGGGTCCAGTATATCGACACGGTTAGTCGCAGCCATTACGATGATGCCCTCGTTCACGCCGAAGCCGTCCATCTCTACAAGCAGCTGATTCAGCGTCTGCTCCCTCTCGTCATGTCCGCCGCCCATGCCGGTGCCCCGCCGTCTGGCTACCGCGTCGATCTCGTCGATAAAGATGATGCAGGGGGCATTTTTCTTAGCCTCCTCAAACAGGTCTCGGACCCGGGAGGCGCCGACGCCGACAAACATCTCTACAAAGTCGGAGCCTGATATGGTGAAGAACGGCACGCCCGCCTCTCCGGCCACCGCTTTTGCAAGAAGCGTCTTACCTGTCCCCGGAGGACCTACGAGGAGCACACCCTTTGGGATGCGTGCTCCGACCTGGATATATTTTTTCGGAGACTTTAGGAAATCGACAATCTCCTCCAGCTCTTCTTTTTCTTCTTGAAGCCCCGCAACCTGGGCAAATGTTATCTTCTTATCTGTATCCGTGCTCAGCCTTGCACGGCTCTTCCCAAAGCTCATAGCCTTCGCGTTGGCACCGCCTCCCTGGCGGTTCATCAGGAAGAATATAATCAATATGCCGCCGAACATGAGCAGCATAGGTACAATCGTAGTTGTCAGCCAGCTGTCCTGGGGCACATCCGGCATCTCATAATCGATCCCTTTCTCTTTCAGGTAGCTCTGAATCTCATTGACATCTGACACATAGTAATATCTTACCTCGCTGTCAGAGCTCTTTTTATCTTTCAGCTCTACCTCTACCCGTCCCGTAGGAACGTTTTTATTCTGTGACACGACTACTGATTCTACGTTGTCTTTTTCGATTACCCGCTGAAATTCCTTCCAGGTCAATTCTTTTTCTTTCTGGTCAAACTGGTTGGTGAACCATAGCGCCGCAAATAAGAACACGACAAAAATAAGCAAGGTTACACCGCTCAGCCCTCTTCCTTTTTTCTCGTTCAATGTTTAAAGCCCCTTTCTACTCCACACCTTCCACTACTCCGATGTATGGTAGATTTCTATATTTTTGGGCATAATCCAGCCCATATCCCACTACGAATTCATCCGGAATCTCAAATCCTACATAATCCACTGTGACGTCTCTTACACGTCTCTCCGGCTTATCCAGCAGTGTACACAGCTTCATGCTGTTTGGATGTCTCTTGGCGAGTATGTCCAGCAGATAGTACAGAGTCCTTCCTGAATCGATGATATCCTCGACGACGAGCACATCCTTGCCTTCCAGCGTCTCATCCAGGTCCTTTGCAATCTTGACGACACCGCTTGACGCTGTACCGTCACCATAGCTGCTGACACTCATAAAGTCCATGGATACAGGAATAGAGATCTTCTTTGCCAGCTCACACATAAAGAACACTCCGCCCTTCAGCACACAGATGAGGTGCACCTGTTTCCCCGCATAATCTTCACTGATCCTTCTGCCTAATTCCTCAATCCTCTTTGCAACTTCTTCCTCCGACAACAATACTTTAACAGTCTCTGCCATCCTTTTCTCCTCCGTCCACTTCTATTACCAGAATTCTTTTCGTATGTTCCGTGACCTGATAGCTCTGATTCTGCCTGCCGCCCACCACCCACATGATATGGTGTCCGTCGGCCACAAGCCATATACGGTCTCGTTTCTCCCGCGGTATCTTTTCATTGATAAAATACTGTTTCAGCTTCTGGGTCCTGCCGTCTCTGTCGATCGTGAGATAATCTCCCGGTTCCCGGTGCCTCATTTTAACAGTATTCTTTATTATATCATAATCAAACCATTTCGTGTAGGGGGATTTGGGAAATGTTCTCATCTGGGACGTCCTCTCTATCACGCGGCTCGTCATGTGCAAATCTGCCGTTTCTTCCTTCCCGCCGGACGCCTGCCCTTCCTTCGCAAACCTGATGCCTTCATAGCTCCGTTCTGCGGTTACGCCATAAGGAAGGGAAATCCGTCTCCCGACCTGTTTATCCATAAGTTCTCTGACAATCCTTACATGGACAGCTTCTATATCCTTGCTTTTCCCCGCGGACTGGCACAGTATGCTGTGCACGACATATGGTCTGAGCGCCTCCGGCACATGAACATATGCCTCTTTCTGAAGCAGTATGGAGCCTGACTCGTCCGTGCATATACATGCTTTCTTATATCTGCCCGTCTCTGTTTCCACATATTCTCCCAATAGACGCATCTGCCTCATCGTCTCTGCCATATGGTCGGATGACTGCACATTAATCTCCGCCTCCAGGTAAGGGACAACGTGGTTGCGAATCTTATTGCGGGCGTATCCATCCTCCAGATTTGTTTCATCCGTACAATATGATATTCCCCGTTCTTCAAGATATGATTCCACTTCTTTCCTTTTCAGGCATAAAAGCGGATGTATCCACACACCTTCTGCCGGAGGGATTCCTCCGATTCCTTTCAGCCCCGTCCCCCTGCACAGGTTGAGCAGCAGCGTCTCTACGTTATCATTCTGGTGATGCGCAAGCGCTATCTTCGTGCCGCCCTTCTGCTTCAGCACCTCCATGAATGCGGCCCGGCGCACTTCCCTGCCCGCTTCTTCCTCCGTAAGCTTATGCTGCCTGGCATATGCTCTTACGTCTTCATGAAATGTTACGAGCTCGATTCCTTGTTCCCGGCATATCTTCTCGACATATCCGGCATCTCTGTCTGCGCTGTCTGCGCGCAGGCCGTGGTGGACATGGACCGCCGTGACGGTAAATCCCATTTCTCTTTTCAGCTCCAGCAGCACGAAAAGAAGGCATATGGAATCTGCTCCTCCCGATATGCCTGCTATTACGATATCTGACTGCTGAAGCATATGATGCTCTGCCGCATACTCTCTGACACGCTGATACATGTTTATCCACCAGTTCTTATATTTTTCTTATCTTAAATATATAGAAGTTCTCCCTAAAATGCAAGTTTTCCTCACAGTTTCCACATGCCGACCGCCAACACGGTCATATCGTCTATCGGGACTTCCCCGGTCCATTCCAGCACCTGGCCCAGGATATGGTGGGCAAGCTCCTTCGGGTTGACGATATTAGAGCCTTGGATGAAGGTGCTCATGAGGACGTCCTGCTCGCCTACGGGAAGGGCATCCATCACGCCGTCCGTGACCATGATTATGAAGTCGCCTGATTCCAGCTCTTTTTCTACCGATTCGATCTCTATGTCCTGTATGACGCCGATGGGCAGCGTCGTGGAGCTGATGCGTTCCACGCCTTCTTTCCTTTTGATAAATGTAGTGGACGCGCCGGCCTTCACGAATTCACATTTTCCGCTGTATAAGTCGAACAGGCTTACATCAATCGTGGAGAAGCGTACTTCTTCCCTGCCGATGACAAGGGCCGTATTCATCATCTGGATTGCCGTCTTGACCGGAAACCCTGCCTCCAGAAGCTCTTCCAGCATCTCTACGACCATCGTGCTCTCGCGCAGTGCGTCCTCTCCGGAACCCATGCCGTCCGACAATGCCACGCCTTTCTTTCCGCCCGGCAGGTCAGTCATGAGGAAGGTATCTCCTGATATCTTCTCACAGCCTTTCCCTATCTTGGCAACTCCCTGCAGCGTATGGTATCTGGCCCCTTCTACGCAGGCGATGGTGCAGTATTCTTCCCCGATGATGGGCCGTTCCCCCTGCTCCAGCATCATGACTCGTCCCACACATCTTCCTATCTCCGTGGCAAGCTCTTTTGTCGCGATACAGTGTCCCTTAGATGCTTTGACGGTCACATGAATCTCGTACTTGCCTTCTGCCGTCACAAAGAATACCGAAGAGAGCATACGAACTCCGAACTTTTTCAGATGGTTCTTCAGCTTTTTCTCCAGATGCTCGTCCTCAAATATACCGGCATCCAGCTCCCTTGTCGTATACTGTATCATCCTTGCGAAGCTGTTGAGCTGGATTGCATAGCCTTCCCGGTTCTGTACAATCCGGTTGTTCCAGAGCAGTATCTGCTTGGCGTTCTCAAACACTTCCAGCGTCTCCCGCAGGAAACGGGGTGCTGAGATACATTTTTTCTGCAGCTTCCTCTTGATCTCTACATTCAGCTCTGCCCCGTACTCTTCCACCGTGCATAATATTTCATAAAGCATCTGGTAGGTATGTACCCGGTTCTCCCCAAGGCACCATTCCTTTTTCTCACAGTTCTCGCACACTTTATCTGTTATCTTTACGAACATGTCTTCGATCTCTTCTTTAGAGAACGTTCCTTTGTAGTCTTCCAGCGTTAGGAATGTCCGGGACAGGTGCATGAGCGAATCCGCGAACTTGTCCATCTGTATGACATAAGGGTTCAGGAAAGTCCCCTTTTCTTTTACTTCAGCCATTATAGCTCCCCCTTTGATTTATTCTCGCGCAGGCAGCGGTCCAGGTGGTCATGCCTGCATGTCCATTTGGCGACTGCCCGCGAAGTCAGAGCCCCCGCTGCTGGCTGCGCTGCAGATTTGATGCCCCGTTGCTTGCAGCCGGGTCTTTGACTGAACATAAAAAAGCTTTAGGAATACAATTTCCTAAAGCTTCATCATCTGTGTTTTATATCATCTAATCTATTTTGCCTTGAATATGATTTCACCTTCGTGTACGAGACCGAGCTTTTCTCTTGCCACGTCTTCTACATATTCATCCGTACCTACGTAATCTTCCAGCTCGTCTATCTTGGACGCCCGGCTTTTCTCTTCCTTTATCTGCTTCTTAAGTTCTGTCTCCTGCGCTACATAGGATTTCTCCTTTGCGCGGAGCGTTATCCCGTTGACGGATACCGTAACGAGCAGCAGCAATATGACTGAACTGATAGCCAGCACGCTTCTTTTGTGACGCTGGACACGCTTCTTCTGCCGTCTCCTGCGACTCTTTTGTTTAATTCCATTCATCGTTATACTCACCCTTTTTTCCAGCCCGAAAGCCAGAATATTCACCCATTAATCATAATAATATTATCTTTTTTTACCTGATTTATCAATAGTTTTGGACGAATTCTTTTTGGAGCGGGCGTACATTTTTTTGTGTATTTTTTCTGCCTGGCGGATTAAAAAGGCAGCCAAAACAGCTCCAAGCACAACACCTAGTATAAAATACCATCGGATGCTACCATCACTAGTATGGTAAATTTGCACAAACAAATACAACGCCGAACCGAGCCAGAATAAGAAATCTTCTGCGCCTATCGCGGCAAGGCTGTGCCTTACGATCTCTCTGAAGCTGCTGATGCACTTGTATACAAGACGCACGATCGCACCGGACAATACGGCCAGTACAAATACGATAAATTCTTCCCTGATTCCCGGCATACGCAGCTACCTGAACAGTTTGGAAAACAGATTCTCCCCTTGCTTTCCTCCTGCATGGACTTCTGAATACGCGATGCTGTCGATATTGCCAGACAGGTCCACTTCGCCCTTCTCAAGGCTCAGCCGGTTCACATGAAGGTCCGTCCCCTTTACCATCATCATGCCCTGCTCCGTCTCCAGTAGAATCTCGTTCAAGTCAAATGATAATACGTCGATAACGCCTGTTACCAGGCTGGTTTTTCTATTATTAACTACCAGCTTATGTCCTTTTTGTACTGGTCTCTCTTCCATGTGCATCACAACCTTTCTTCATAATCATATGACAGGTTGTTCTTCTTTATTACAAATATCTGAACAGGTCCTTTGCCTCTTCTTTCTTCGTCGTTTCCTGAATATCCAGCACCTCCACCTTCACTGCTTTTGTGCCGAACTGAATCTCTATGATATCTCCCGGCTTGACCTTTACCGAAGCTTTGGCAACGCTTCCGTTAACTGTTACGCGTCCTGCGTCACAGGCCTCGTTTGCCACAGTCCTTCGCTTAATCAGCCTTGAGACTTTCAAAAATTTGTCTAAACGCATACGTATATCCTCCTGCATGTGATTTTCTTGGGGAGGGGACAGGCCCCCTTCGAAAGGGGCCTGTCCCCTCCCCAACTAAAAAAGTAGAGAGCAGGATGCTCTCTACTTGATAACCGCTTTTAATCCTTATGCATTAACAGCGTCTTTTAATGCCTTGCCAGCTTTGAATTTAGGAGCCTTGCATGCAGCAATCTTCATTGTCTTGCCTGTCTGTGGGTTTCTGCCCTCTCTTGCTGCTCTTTCGCTTACTTCAAATGTACCAAATCCTACTAACTGAATTTTCTCACCTTTTTTAAGTTCAGCAGTAACTACATCAGCAAAAGCTTTTAAAGCTTTTTCTGAATCTTTCTTTGATAATTCTGCCTGCTCAGCGATAGCTGCTACTAATTCTGTTTTGTTCATGGATAATTTCCTCCTCTTGTTTAGATATAGAATCCCTTACTAAAATTCTACGGTTTTTAAAAAACGGCGCGCGCCTTCATACATACGGCGTTGCCCTTAGTTACTGTTATACCTTCTTTCCCTATGTTTGTCAAGGGAATTTCGCAGTTTTTGCCGTATTACCAAGGGTTTTACCCATTATAACATCGTATTTATCATAGACAAAACTTCCTCGCCGAGCATACGTGATTTTTCGTCTGCATCCTCCAAGGATGTCCCTTTTATGCCATAGTAAAATTTGACCTTTGGTTCTGTGCCTGACGGCCTTACGCAGAGCCATGCGTCATCTGTCAGATCGTAGTACAGTACGTTGGATGACGGCAGCCCGGTAGGCTCTATCTCTCCCGTGGATATATCCTTGATGATATCTGCCTGGTAATCTCTTGCTTTGAGGACCCTGTATCCGCCTACTTCCATCGGAGGGTTCTTCCGCAGCGTCTCCAGTATCTCCTGAATCTTCTGGAGCCCTTCGATTCCTTTTAGGGTGATAGACTGGATAGAGTCTTTGTAATATCCGTATCTCTCATACATGTCCACCATCGCATCCCAGAGCGTCATACCCTTGGTCTTGTAATATGCAGCGGCCTCACACAGCGCCATTGTGGCGACAATCGCGTCCTTGTCCCTGGCATGTGTGCCAATCAGGCAGCCATAGCTTTCCTCAAATCCAAACAGATACTGCCCTTTACCGGTCGTCTCGAATCCGAGTATCTGCTGTCCGATATATTTGAATCCGGTCAGGACTTCTATCAGCCCAACACCGTAGCCTTTTGCAATCGCGTCTGCCATGTTGGATGTGACTATCGTCTTAATCAGGTAGCCGTCATCCGGGAGCTTTCCTTCTGCTGCCTTGCGCTGTCCAAGTTCGTAGTCTGCAAGGAGGCAGCCCGACATATTACCTGTAAGCACCTTGTACTCGCCTGTTTTGGCATCTTTAACATATACCCCGAGGCGGTCCGCATCCGGATCTGTAGCAAGTACGAGATCTGCATCCACTTCACGGGCCAGCTTAAGCCCAAGAGTAAATGCCTCTTCCGCCTCCGGATTCGGGTAGGAGACTGTTGGGAATTCTCCGTCTGGAAGTTCCTGTTCCTTGACTATATATACATTTTTAAATCCGAGCTCTTTTAATATCCTTCTTGCTGGTATATTTCCCGTTCCGTGGAGAGGGCTGTACACAATTTTCAGCTCACTTCCCATCTCATCTATGGCGTCCTGATGTATGACCTGCTTCTTAAGCTCAGCGATGTAGCCGTCATCTACTGCCGTTCCAATGACCTCGTACTTTCCGGCCGCCTTCGCGTCTGCGAGGCTCATCGTCTTGACCGTATTGTAGTCAGTGACCGCCTCTACCTCGTCCATAATTCCTTTGTCATGAGGCGGCGTAATCTGGGCACCGTCTTCCCAGTATACTTTATATCCGTTATATTCCGGCGGATTATGGCTGGCTGTGATATTGATACCGGCGATACACCCGAGAGTACGCACAGCGTATGACAATTCCGGTGTCGGGCGGAGCGATTCAAAGACGTATGCCTTGATGCCGTTGGCGGCAAGGCAGAGAGCTGCCTCATCTGCAAATTCCGGTGACATGCGTCTGGAATCGTATGCAACCGCAACTCCTCTGTCCTGTCCGTTTTGTTTTATGATATAATTTGCAAGTCCCTGTGTCGCTTTCCTGACCGTGTAGATATTCAGGCGGTTCGTCCCGGCTCCGATGATTCCCCTAAGACCCGCCGTTCCGAACTCCAGGTCTTTATAGAAACGCTCTTTAATCTCGTTGTCATCTCCCTCAATTCCCCTCAGTTCTGCCTTCGTGCCATCATCAAAATATGGATTTTCCAACCACTCCTTGTACTTTTCAAGATATCCCATACATAAGTACCTCCTGTCTCTTATATGCTTCATATTATACAACAGGATCCTATAAATGGAAAGAAAATATATTCTCCAAAAACCGCTTCTTTTCCTCTGTCTGCCTTATTGCCACGTTTAGCTTCTCTATGCTTTTCACGGATATCCATGCTTTGTTCGAGTGATAGTAGGAATCTGCGATTTTCCAGAACTTTTCTGGATATATGAGCCGGTTTTTGATATACTCTGTCTCCTCGGAGGATAACGGACGTATGGCGGAATAGGCATTCAGCATATTGTCACCGAGCCGTTCTTTCCAGCCGTGCTTTTCCATGACTTTTCTAAGAAAATAATATAAGTCCTCAGCCTGAATATCTATTTTGAATTTGTCAAAATTAGTCGTAGCAATCCGAAGCGGCTCTCTGTTCGTGTGTCCGCCGTGCCCTTTATAGTCAGGCCCTCTGGTTACGCTTTTGCCGGAAGCCCCTCCCTTTGCTGTCTCGCCGTGCACAGAAGTGCCCGAAATTATAAGGATGTTATGATAATTATACTCGCCATGCGTCATACATCCCCGACCCAGGCTATCCTGGTACAGCGCGTCATAATCAGAGTGTTCCAGTTCTTCCAGCGCAAGGTCTGCCCACTGGTACATCTGGTCAAAATATTTTAAAAACGCAAATTCAAATTCGCCCTTCGGGGAAAGGCCTCTCATGAATCTCCGGACCTTCTTCAATTCGCGGTTATGGCGGATATACTCTTCTCCAAGGTGCGTACCTGCCGGCACTCCCTGCTCCAACCCATGGGACATGACGGTATGAAGCTTCGCAAGATTGCCAGCTGCCGCCAGCAGCTCCGCTGGTTTGCGTATGTCACACTCGCGTCCCTGATACCACTGCTTCAATATATATTTACCGCCATCCTCCGCCGTGCTGACGTATTCTCCGCTCTTGTTCGGAAGAATCTCGTCAGTCCATTCATACCCCTGCCCTTTCAGATAGCCATACAGATTGCAAAGCACAGGAATATGTTTCTCAGAAGTCGTCACCTCCCTGAGCAGCAGAAGCCCCTGCTGTGTGTCGCATAAAATAGCACCCCTTGTCTTACGGGTGCCGGTGACATCTATATTATATTGGTCTAATACATTTAGCTCATATTCTTGCATAACATTCCCCTGCACTTTATATAACATATTCTTTCTAACGTATGATTAAGAACAACGGAATATGCAAGAGGGACAGGGTAAAATCAATTGGGGACGGAGGTTTTTTAGATTTCCTCCGTCCCCAATTCATTTTGCCCTGTCCCTTTTTCGTCTAGTCCTGTCCCAAGCGACTCAGCAGCTCTTCTTTTGTGTTTAGCTCCGGTTCTTCTATTACAAGCGCTAACAGCTCGCTTAGTTTATCCCCTATTTCTTTTCCTGGCTTCATACCTGCTTCTATCAGATCTTTCCCTGTTACTGCTAGTTCTTTCAATGACACGCATTGTCCGGCCTCTTTTATTTCTCTATACAAATCTTCTATATCGTTCAGGTTTTTCATCTTTTCTTCCCTGAGATATAAGCTCTGAGCCAGTACATCTGCTTTCCTCACTTCCATATAATATGGAAATAATTCTTCACTGATTATATTCATGGCACGGCGCACGTTCCTGGCCCTGGCAGGCATCCGGTAATCGTGATAGTATACGAGTCTAGTCACCTTATACAGCGTATCGTTGTCAAACTTCAGCCTTCTTAATACATTTCTGGCTATATTCTCGCTTCCTACTGCATGTTTTTTGAAATGGGCAACCCCATTGACATCTACGGTTTTAAAATCGGGTTTCCCTGTATCATGCAGGAGCATTGCAAGCCTCAATACTTTATCTGGCCTTGCGTTCTTCATTGCGTGAAGAGTATGCACTCCTACATTGTACATATGATGAGGTGTTTCCTGCTCTGTCTCCATCATGCGGTCAAACTCCGGCAGGAACACCTTTGTAATTCCGAGTTCATAGGCGGTGCCTAGCAGTTCAGGCCGTTCTGATGTCACCGTTTTGACAAGCTCCGTCTGTATCCGCTCTGCACTAATGTTATACAGTGAGTGTGCCAGCTGGCGCATCCCTTTTTTCGTCCCATCTTCTATTTCAAACCCTAGCTGAGCGGCAAAACGGATGCCTCTGAGTATCCGCAGGGCATCTTCTGAAAATCTTTCTGCCGCATCACCTACGCAGCGTATCAGATGCTGCTCCAAATCCTTCATGCCACCGAATATATCTATCAGTCCATCTTTTTTATTATATGCCATGGCATTGATTGTAAAATCCCTCCGCAGCAGATCCTCTTTCAAGCTTCGTGTAAATGTAACTTCTCTGGGATGCCGGTTATCCTCATATTCTCCATCAATTCTGTAAGTTGTAACCTCAAATCCCTCATGGTCTATCAATACGGTAATCGTTCCATGTTCTATCCCCGTGTCAAATGTCCGGGGAAATAATTTCTTGGTCTCCTCTGGCATGGCAGATGTGGTGATATCCCAGTCTTCTGGCACCCTTCCGAGAACCGAGTCCCTGACACAGCCTCCCACCGCATACGCTTCAAACCCATTTGCCTGCAGCGTAGTTATAATATTATCAACTTTAGAAGGCAGTTCAATTTTTAAATCAGACAATGCAATAACCTCCCCTGTAATTAACATAATAATATCATACTCTTACTGCATCACCTTCTGCAACACAAATTTGCCCGTTTCTAACCAGAAAACGCCCGTTGGGGACGGAGGTTTTTTAGATTTCCTCCGTCCCCAATTCGTTTTACCCTGTCCCAAATTAGAATAGCCATGTCCCTTTTTCTTTATCCGGTTCCTTTTATCTCTTTTCTAAGATAGGCCTGAATCTCGTCCGCATCCTTTTTAGATATTCCAAGGGATTTCATAAGTACCTCCCCAAATAACCTGCGTGTGTCTATGTATTCTAATATTTCCTCTTCCGGTACTCCCAGCTGCCACTGCATATCAAAAAGTACTTCTCTGGCTATTCTTAGATTATTCCACTGCGTATCTTCTGAAACATCTTCAAATACATCCCTGTTGTCCATTTTATGAAAAGCCAGAAATGCTTTTTTGGTCTGAAATCTTTTTTCTTTTGCAGCAAATGCTTTTTCACACAGAATATCATCTTTTCCATAATAATACTCATAGAAGCTGCAAAACTTATACTTTAGCAATTTACTCAAATCTCTATCGTTCAAGGGGTTAAGATGTATATATCTCAGACAGTTCCAAAAATATTCCTCTTCTTCTATGCACTGGCTCCTGAATCGGTCCTGGAAAACATATCCTATACGGTTATTCTTGAAATTATAATACTGGGCATATGCGGCTAAGACTTTAGCCATAAATGATGAAAGTTCCTGAATTTCTGTTTTGACTAGTAGATGAATATGATTAGGCATAATGCAGTATGCATATATTGCCACATCAAACCGGGATAGGTTATCCCTTAGCAGATTTAGAAATCTGCTTTTCTCTCTTTTTTCTTCAAATATTGCGCTGCGGTTTAGACCCCGCGCCATTATGTGATACAAACCCGTTACACTTTCTCGTCTAGGTCTTCTGGGCATAAAATTACCTCCCTTTCCTTTTAAGGGGACAGGGTAAAATCAATCGGGGACATGACTATTTTAATTTGGGACGGAGGTTTTTTAAAAAAACTCCGTCCCAAAATTAAAATTAATATGATTTTCCCCAGTATGCCATGTGTTTTGCAGGTTTTCCACACCAGATGCACTTATCGGATATCATTTCTTCATCCTCAATCAAGCAGCGTGTTGCGGCACCGCCTGTTGCGTATTTTACTTCGCCTTCGCACTCAGGATCTCCACACCAGCATGCTTTAACGAATCCACGGTTAGCTTTGAACTTTTCAACCATTTCATCCATGGAAACAGCTGTGTCGATGTGGCTGTTCAGGAAGTCAACTGCTCTGTTGTACATGTCTTCCTGTATTGTCTCTAAGATGTCACGTAGCTTTGTTGCGATTTCATCCAGCGAAACGATAATCTTTTCACGGTTATCGCGTCGTACTACGACAACCTGATTTTTCTCTATATCCTTTGGCCCTATTTCAATTCTTGTAGGTATACCGAGCATCTCCTGTTCGGAGAATTTCCATCCCGGACTCTTATCGGAATCATCGATTTTCACTCTGTATCCGGCTTTTTTCAACTCATCGAAAAGTACATGGGCTTTGTCGAGCACGCCTTCTTTGTGCTGTGCAATAGGAATGATTCTACATTCTACAGGAGCAACATGTGGCGGAAGGACGAGTCCGCTGTCATCGCCATGGACCATGATAATGGCACCGATACTTCTTGTTGACCATCCCCATGATGTCTCATATGCGCTGTGCAGCTGGTTATTTTTATCTACATATTTGATATCAAATGCGTCAGGGAAGCCGCTTCCGAAGAAATGGCTGGTTGCTGACTGGAGTGCTTTTCCGTCATGCATAAGCGCTTCAATCGTATAAGTGTCCTGCGCTCCTGCAAATTTTTCATGCTCTGCTTTTCTTCCTGATACAAAAGGAATTGCAAGTGTCTCTTTATAGCAGTCTTCATATACGTGGAACATCTGAATCGTACGCTCTTCAGCCTCTTCATAAGTTGCATGCAGCGTATGCCCTTCCTGCCATAAGAACTCTCTGGACCGAAGGAAAGGCCTCGTAGTCTTCTCCCACCGAAGCACGGAGTTCCACTGGTTCCATACTTTCGGAAGATCCCTATATGACTGAACGGTCTTAGACCATAAATCACAGAATAATGTTTCAGATGTCGGGCGGATACAGAGCCTTTCCTGAAGCCGCTCCATTCCTCCGTGTGTAACCCAGGCAACTTCAGGCGCAAAACCCTCTACATGGTCAGCCTCTTTTTCCAGAAGGTTCTCAGGAATCAACGTCGGAAGGTATACATTTTCTACACCCGTCTCTTTAAAACGTTTATCAAGATCTGCCTGAATCAGTTCCCAGATTGCATATCCATTTGGCAGGTAGTTAAGGCATCCCTTTACGCTTGAATAATCGCAAAGCTCGGCCTCCCGTACGACATCTGTGTACCATTGTGCAAAATCCTCATCACGTGGTGTGATATTCTCTACTAACTTCTTCTCGTTTGCCATGTTTCTCTTCTCCTTTTTTCCGCAGGGCCCTTGCCCCACTTATTTAGTTTTAGCCGGGAAACAAAAAACGCCGGGCCTTTCGCTCCCCTGAAAAAGGGACCGAAAAGCTCGGCGGTACCACCCTAGTTAACTGCGACCCTTTCGCAGCTCTCTCTAATCACCATTAACGCTGATGAAACGCTGTGCTTTCGCACAGTGGCTCCAAGGTAGGTTCATCACATTTCAAAACAAGAGCCTTTCAGCACTATGGACTCTCTCTCTGTGGAATATCCCTGTAACTACTATTCCTTTTCACAGCCAATTCTGCCTTATGCAACAATCATTGCCAGCAAATGTTTAGTTAAACGTAATTGTACTTTAGCATTGAACTTTTGTCAAGCAAAACTTAACATAGAAAAATACATTACCTCAGTAAAATGTATACGAAAAATGCGAGATATGCCAGCAGGAACAACGCTCCTTCCGTCTTTTTGATTTCATGTTTGCTGATTGCAGCTATATATACGATTATGCTTGCTGCCACGAGTATGAGGGTATCATACACCGCCGTAACATCGAGCTTTATAGGCGTAATGACGGAAGATACGCCCAGTATGAGCAGGATATTAAATATATTTGAACCAACTACATTGCCAACCGCAAGGTCATTTTCCCCTTTTCCAGCCGCCACCATAGATGTCACAAGCTCTGGGAGAGATGTGCCTAAAGCGACGATGGTAAGGCCTATAAATGTCTGGCTCAATCCGAAGTCCACGGCTATGCTGGTCGCACTGTCTACAACAAGGTCCCCTCCCCATATGATACCGGCCAGGCCGATTACAATATAAATTCCACTTTTCAGCGGACTCATCATCTTATAGTCTTCCTCATATGCGGTAATTTCATCCCTGGACTTCAGCGCAGAACCCACGGTGGCAAAAAGGAATACCACAAAAAGGGCTAGTAATAGAATACCGCTCCACCTTCCCAGAACAAAAATCTGGTCCCCTTTCCAGACTTTAGCTATCGAAAAATCCGAATTCAAAAGCAATAATATCAATGTAATGAAGATTGAGAACGGAAATTCTTTTCTAAGAAGAGACCATTTTGCACGCACCGGCTGTACAAGTGCACAGCACCCAAGGACAACAAGAAGGTTAAAAATATTGGACCCGAGAACATTGCTCACCGCAAGGTCATTGTTCCCTTTTATGGCTGCAGTGGCGCTGACAGACAATTCCGGCATGCTTGTCCCGAAGGCGACAACTGTCAGGCCGATAATGATAGTAGGTATTTTTAGAATCTTTGCCACGCTGGAACTTCCGTCAACGAACAGGTCTGCTCCTTTTATCAATAATAAAAAGCCCACTATAAGCATTAAATATTCCATTTAATTATCCTCTTTTGCTCAATCTATTTGCATATTCTTATGCGCTATGTTTAAATGATAAGAGCCTATTCATGCAAAGTCAAGGAGATTTCTTTATGAAAATAAATCATTTAGATATATTATTTGAAGATAAATATATAATCGTATGTGTAAAACCGCACGGAGTTGCCACGCAGAGCAAAAGCACGGCAGTGCAGGATATGGAAAGCATGCTGAAAACACATATTTTCTCGTACAGGCCGCAGAACGGCGAGCCCTACCTCGCCATAATACACCGGCTGGATCAGCCGGTGAAGGGGATTCTCGTATTTGCCAAAACACCACTTGCAGCCCGGGAGCTGAACCGACAGATGCAGAACGATTGTTTTGATAAATATTACCGGGCACTCGTAGACGGCATCCCCCCTGGCAAAGAAGGCACGCTGGAAAACTATATGCTGAAAGATGGGCGTACCAACACCTCTTCCATCTGTGCACGAGAAGCCCCGGGAGCAAAGCTTGCAAGGCTACATTATAAAATTGTAGAAGAGGGACAGGGGTATTTCAAAACGGGACACACTGAAACGAGTTGGGGACGGGGGAAATCTCAATTTCCCCCGTCCCCAACCGAGCTGGACATTCGTCTAGATACCGGACGGCATCATCAAATACGTGTTCAGCTGGCTAATCTAGGCTGTCCTATCATCGGGGATACGAAATATAACCCGAAGGCTTTAGACGCTGTAGGACTGCAACATATACATCTGTGTGCATACAGATTAAGTTTCCCGCATCCCAAGACAGGCCGCAAGATGACGTTTTCCCTACTATAGGGACAGGGATATTTCAAATTGGGACACACTGAAACGAATTGGGGACGGGGGAAATCTCAATTTCCCCCGTCCCCAATTCTGCCCGCCTAAAAAGGACATCCCCGCAAGGATGTCCTTTTGCTGTCTCTCAAATCTTAACCAATGACCACCTGGTCTTATGCTTCCACCACATCTGGCTCTGCAGCCGGTTCTTCCTGCAGCGCTTCTTCGTACCTCTCAAGGATGATACTTTGAATGCGCTCTCTTGTACCTGAGTTGATTGGATGCGCAATATCCCGATATTCGCCGTCTAATGCTTTTTTGCTGGGCATAGCAATAAAGAGTCCTTTTTCTCCTTCGATGACCTTAATGTCGTGTACTACGAATTCCTCATCCATAGTAATTGATACTACCGCTTTAAGCTTACCCTCTTTTGCTACTTTACGTACGCGTACATCTGTGATTTGCATTTTTTCAAGCCCCTTTCTGTCAGCCGTGCACTATAGTGCATACCTCTCGTTCTTTTCCACGACTACCTTCACACCGTTCTCACCAACGTGGCGCGTATTTGCTCTGATTGTGTCACGACTTTCTACAATACAGTTTTCAATGTACGTATTGTCCCCGAGATATACGTCGTTCAGAATTATAGAATTCTTAATCACGCAATTGTTCCCCACAAATGTCTTCTTGAACAAGATGGAATTTTCCACTGTCCCGTTGATGATACTTCCGCTTGCTACAAGGCTGTTCTTAACAACTGAACCCGGGTTATATTTTGCGGGCGGCAAATCGCTGACCTTGGAGAAAATATCGGGATGTTCCTTGAAAAAGTAATTTCTTACTTCCGGCTTCAGGAAATCCATGTTTGTGCGGTAATAAGCATCCACTGTGGAAATGTTGCTCCAGTAATCTTTTATCTTATAACCGTATATCTTTTTCAGATTCTTATACCTGATAAGAATGTCGGTTACAAAATCGTGCCTCTCCTCCTCTGCGCAGTGCTCAATCAGATCAATCAGCTGTCGTCTTCTGATTACATAGATTCCGGTTGATATCGTATTTGAATTAGCCACCATGGGCTTCTCTTCAAATTCTTCAATACGCATAGACTCATTCATCTTGATAGTACCGAACCGGCTCGCGTCCTCTCCTGCTTCCAGATCCTTGCACACCACGGTAATATCCGCCTTTTTTGCAATATGGTATTCCAGCACCTTGTTGTAATCCATCTTGTATACAGCATCGCCAGAAGTAATAATCACATAGGGTTCATGACATCTCTTAAGGAAATCCAGGTTCTGGTATATAGCGTCTGCCGTCCCTCTGTACCAGTACCCGTTGTCCGCGGTTATCGTTGGTGTAAATACATACAGCCCTCCCTGCTTCCTTCCAAAGTCCCACCATTTGGAAGAATTCAGATGCTCGTTCAGCGAACGGGCATTATACTGAGTCAATACAGCCACTTTCTGGATATGCGAATTGGACATATTGCTGAGCGCAAAATCAATCGCCCTGTAGCTGCCTGCGACAGGCATCGCCGCCACCGCACGCTTATGGGTAAGTTCACGCATCTTGTTGCTGTTGCCACCTGCTAAAATAAGACCTACTGCTCTCATACTCGTTCACCTGCCTTTATCAATGTTTCTCCGCTCTCAAGTATTCCGTCCGGGTAGTCTTCCTTAGATGTAACACCGCTTATGGCAGTATTCTTTCCAATCTGGACTCCTCCAGGTATCTCCGAGTTCTCTCCTATGGTCACAAGACCAAATGAATAAACCGCCGGCTTCAGCTTGTTAGGCACTTCCGATCCAATTCCAAGCGTAACATTGTCGCCGACCTTCACGCTCTCTGCAATAATAGACTTGTCGATTACACAGTCACTTCCGATTGCGACATCCTTCATAATAATCGAGTCTCTCACGACCGTTCCCTGGCCAATTGTAACTCCCGATCCAATTACACAGTTATGTATCTCTCCATATATCTCCGAACCGTCACCGATGATGCTCCGCTCGATTACCGCATCTCCTGATACATACTGCGGAGGGATAATATCACTGTTTGTGTATATTTTCCAGAATTCTTCATATAAATTAAACTCAGGGATTATATCTATCAGCTCCATGTTCGCTTCCCAATATGAGCCGAGCGTACCTACATCCTTCCAGTATCCGTTGTACTCATATGCGAAAAGACGATCCTCCCTGTCATGGCAGTATGGTATGATATGCTTTCCAAAATCACACCCCGGCTCGTCCTGAAGTGCAAGGAGCGCCTCCTTCAGCACCGGCCAGCTGAATATGTAGATACCCATGGAAGCCAGATTGCTCTTCGGCTCAGGGGGCTTCTCCTGGAATTCCGTAATACGGCCTTCCTCGTCCGTGATTACAATTCCAAAACGGTTCGCCTCCTCCATCGGCACCGGCATGGCAGCAATTGTGACGTCTGCTTTATTCTCCTTGTGGTAATCGAGCATAACCTCATAGTCCATCTTATAGATGTGGTCACCCGACAGAATCAATACGTAATCCGGATTAAACGTGTCCATATAATCCAGGTTCTGGTAAATGGCATTGGCCGTACCGGTATACCATTCGCTGCTATTGCTCTTCTCATACGGCGGGAGTATGGTTACACCGCCGATATTACGGTCCAAATCCCACGGAATACCAATTCCGATATGTGTATTCAGTCGTAACGGCTGATATTGCGTTAGCACTCCTACAGTATCGATTCCTGAGTTAATGCAGTTGCTGAGTGGGAAGTCAATAATCCTGTATTTACCTCCAAAAGCAACGGCTGGCTTGGCCACTTTTGCCGTAAGGACTCCCAACCTGCTGCCTTGTCCTCCTGCCAGCAACATTGCTATCATCTCTTTCTTAATCATGTCATCACCCCTTCTCAGTAATTCGTTGCTCACATTATACCATAATTTTCATATTCAGTGAACAACATTTACAAAAAAATTGAATTTTTTGTGAACTTTTTATTAATTTATAACAAAAAAATACGGCTTGGTTTTTTTTGCATATATGTTTATAATAATATGAATAGGGATAAACTTTTATTCCAATTTTTGGCCCTTATGTAGAATTTTATAAAAACAGGAAGGTATCTTATGTATAAAATCAATTTTGAACAACCGGTACACGTACATTTTATCGGCATCGGCGGCATCAGCATGAGCGGTCTTGCGGAAATCCTCCTCAAGGAAGGATTTACAGTCTCTGGCTCAGACAATAAAGAGTCCGCGCTGACAGACCACCTCGAAAGCCTGGGCGCCACCATCTTCTACGGACAGAAAGCTTCTAATATAATAGACGGGATAGACGTGGCGGTATATACGGCCGCCATACATGAAGATAACGAAGAATATATGGCAGCCGTGCAGAAGGGGCTTCCTATGCTCAGCCGCGCGGAACTGCTCGGACAGCTTATGACCAATTATGACGTCCCAATCGCCATCTCCGGTACCCACGGCAAGACGACCACGACTTCCATGCTTTCCCATATACTTCTCGCAGGAGAACTGGATCCGACCATATCTGTGGGCGGCATATTGAAAGCCATCGGCGGCAATATAAAGGTCGGAACATCAGGACTGTTTGTGACGGAAGCCTGCGAATACACGAACAGCTTTCTTCATTTCCATCCTATGATAAGCGTCATACTGAACATAGACGAGGATCATCTCGACTTCTTCAAAGACCTGGACGATATCCGTAATTCCTTCCGCCGCTTTGCAGCGCTTCTTCCGTCCGGCGGAACGCTAGTCATAAACGGAGAGATCGAACGGCTTGAGGAGATTACGGCAGGCCTGCCATGCCGTATCGTTACGTATGGTCCCGGACACGATGTGAACTACAGCGCATCTAATATCACCCACGACGCGAAAGGAGAGGCATCCTTTGACCTCGTGAAAGACGGCGAATTCATGGAGCGTATACAGCTCTCTGTCAATGGAGACCACAATGTGTCCAATGCCCTCGCAGCAATTGCCGTCGCTGACACCCTGTCCGTTCCCCTGTCCGATATAAGCCGGGGGCTGAAAGAGTTCACAGGCACCAAACGCAGGTTTGAGCACAAAGGGGAGAAGAACGGCGTTACCGTCATCGACGACTATGCCCATCATCCGACAGAGATCAAGGCTTCTCTTACTGCCGCGGCACACTATCCGCACAAGGAGGTCTGGTGCGTATTCCAGCCTCACACCTACACAAGGACAAAGGCATTGTTCCGCGATTTCATCGATGCGCTCACACTTGCAGACCACGTTGTACTGGCAGATATATACGCAGCCAGAGAGACAGACACTCTCGGAATTTCATCCCGGGATATTGCAGATGCCCTAAAGGAAAATGATTGTGATGCTTACTATTTCTCTACATTTGAAGAGATAGAAGACTTTTGCCTGGATAAGTGTCATAAAGGGGATTTGTTGATAACTATGGGAGCAGGAGATGTTGTAAATATCGGGGAAAACATACTTAAGAAATAGGTTATCCACACTTTCCACACAATTTTATCAACAAAAAACTCCTTTTTTGCCTTAGAAATTGCTTTTTTGCCTGTCCTTCTAATGCTATAATATGTCTACGTAACACTTAATCATGAGGGAGGACTGGCGTAACGTTATGAAGAAGCTGACATTGACCAATCACGCACAAGAGAAGACAACCGTACTGGAGAATGAATTCATCGACCATTATATGGCCGAGGCGAACGGAGAATATGTGAAGGTATATCTTCTTCTGCTGCGCCATCTGAATAATTCCGAAGGCTGCCTGAGCGTTTCTCAGATTGCAGATATGCTTGATGACACGGAGAAAGATGTCATCCGGGCGCTGAACTATTGGAAAAAGCAGGGACTGCTTGATTATGATACCGGGGAACTGGGTGCTGCATCTTCCACCGAGAAGGCTGCCGTAAAGCCTCCAGATGCTGTTCCTGATATCCCAGATCCGGCCGGAGGGGCTGCCGCGCCTGATACATCGTCAGCCGCCCAGAATATACAGCCGTACCGCAACCGCAAGGAACGGGAGGAGTTCAAGGAGCTTCTGTTCGTGGCTGAACAGTATCTTGGAAAGACATTATCTGCAACCGACATTGATACGATTACTTATTTTTACGACACGCTGCACATGTCTACGGATCTGATCGAATATCTCATCGAATATTGTGTAGAAAACGGACACAGGAGCATGCATTACATACAGAAGGTAGCGCTGTCCTGGGCTGAACAGAAGATCGCCACGGTCACCGAAGCCAAGGCCAGCACTATACTATATAACAAAAACTGCTATTCCGTACTGAATGCCTACGGAATCAAAGGCCGCGTGCCGGCCTCATCAGAGATTGCATTTATCCGCAGATGGAATGAAGAATATGGCTTTTCACTCGATATCATACTTGAGGCATGCAGCCGCACGATGAATACCATCCACCAGCCAAGCTTCGACTACACCGAATCCATATTGAAAAGCTGGCTCGCAAAAGGCGTCCGTCATTTAAAGGATGTGGAAGCCCTCGATGCAGAATATCAGCTTGAAAAAGAGCGGAAGAAGAAGGATGCAAAGACTGCCGCACCATCCGCCGGCAAGAACAATAAGTTCAACAATTTTGAAGGACGCAATTATGACATGAACGACCTGGAACGCAAGCTTGTCCAGTAAAAAAACAAGATAAAGGAGACTGCTGACATGGCTCTTTCGAATTCCCAGTACGAATTTTTAATGCGTGTATATGAGCAGAAACAGCTGGATAACGAAAGCCGTCTGCGCAGGCGGTACGAAGATGTATATCGCAGAATTCCAAAGTTGGAGGAGATAGATCATTCTATCTCCGCTTTTAGTGTCTCACAGGCCCGTAAGCTGCTGGAAGGGGACAACCTGGCCCTCTCCTCCCTCAAGGATAATATAACCCGGCTTTCCGCCAGAAAGCTGCAGTTGTTAAAGGAGAACGGATACCCGGAAAACTATCTGGAACTACAATACACATGTCCGGATTGTAAAGATACCGGCTACATAGGCAGCCGAAAATGCCACTGCTTTCAAAAGGCCATCGTGGACTTGCTATACACACAGTCTAATCTGCAGGAAATACTGGAAAAAGAGAATTTTTCCACTTTCTGTCTCGACTATTATTCAAATAACCACATAGACCCCGTAAAAGGACGTTCTTCCCGCGAAGCTATCGACACCGCCCTGAAGGCGTGCCATGAATTTGTGGATACATTTTCCTCAGAGTTCCGAAACATACTATTATATGGAGATACAGGGGTTGGCAAGACATTTCTTACGCATTGTGTAGCAAAAGAGTTGATTGATACCTCATTTTCTGTTATATATTTTACTGCGGCCCAGTTATTTGACGTATTCGCCAGAAATACGTTCGGAAAAAGGGAAGAGGCAAAAGATGACTCTTTCGAACATATCTACAGTTGTGACCTGCTGATTATCGACGACCTCGGCACAGAGCTGCCTAACTCATTTACAACATCACAGCTGTTCGTATGCCTGAACGAAAGGATACTGCGTCAGAAATCGACGATGATTTCGACAAATCTCGCACTCGAAGATCTGAAATCCATATATTCCGAGCGGACATTTTCACGTCTGAGCAGCAATTTCACTATGCTCCGGCTTACCGGGGACGATATAAGAATTCAAAAAAAATTATTAAACCTAGGAGGTACAAAGGATGTTACGCCGTAACGATCGTAATTTGGAAAATATACCGGTGGGGGCACTCGGCATCATAGCCCTGGACGGCTGCAAAGAAATGGGGAAAAGGGTCGATGATTATATCGTGAAATGGCGCCAGGAAGACGGGCCTGAGTACAAAAACGACATCGTATTCAATGGCTATGAGCGCGACACTTATCTTGTTAATGCCAAAGTACCACGTTTTGGTTCCGGCGAGGCCAAAGGTATCCTCGGCGAATCCGTCCGCGGAAGAGACCTGTACCTCATGGTTGATGTATGTAATTACAGCCTCACTTATTCACTGACCGGACACATGAACCATATGTCCCCGGACGACCATTATCAGAATCTGAAAAGGGTCATAGCCGCAATCGGCGGCAAAGGACGGCGCATCAACGTCATCATGCCGTTCCTGTATGAAAGCCGGCAGCACAAACGGAGCGGCCGTGAATCACTGGACTGTGCGCTGGCACTCCAGGAGCTTGTCAGGATGGGGGTAGACAATATCATAACCTTTGACGCCCACGACCCGAGAGTACAGAACGCCATTCCATTAAGCGGGTTTGAGACCGTCCGTCCGACCTACCAGTTTATCAAAGGTCTGCTGCGCCATTTCAAAGACCTTCAGATTGACAGTGAACACATGATGGCCATCAGCCCGGATGAAGGCGCGACAGAGCGGGCCATCTATCTTGCCAATGTCCTGAACCTTGATATGGGCATGTTCTACAAACGGCGCGACTATACAAAGATAGTGAATGGCCGCAATCCAATCGTGGCACATGAGTTCCTCGGCTCATCTGTAGAGGGGAAAGATGTAATCATCCTCGACGATATGATTTCCTCCGGCGACAGTATCCTGGATGTTGCAAGGCAGCTGAAGCAGAGAAAGGCAAAAAGGATCTTTGCCGCAGCCACTTTCGGTCTCTTTACAAATGGGATGGACAAGTTTGACAAAGCTTATGAAGAAGGCCTCTTCGACGCTATCCTGACGACCAACCTTATCTACCAGACACCACAACTGCTGGAGAAGCCATATTATATCAGCTGCGATATGAGCAAATACATTGCCCTGATGATAGATACGCTGAATCATGACGGCTCGATCAGCAGCATTCTCGACCCGAACGAAAGGATACAGAATGTAATCCAGAAATATGGCCGTGGTGAGGACATATAATGGGAGTTTAGTGAAGTGGCTGCGGACAGGGAGCCGGGTGGCATCTGCTCCGATGCGTACGAGGCTGCGACTTGTACACTAAGCATATAGTCAATTAAAATTATTGACTATATGCTCAGATTGAAGTCAAAGTGCTCCAACGCATGTATTGCTTCCAATCCGCCTCTCTTTTGAAGCATGCTTACCAGCTTCTTTAGATTCATGCAGGTGTAAGTAAGCCCGACCTTCATCTGCATCCGGGCTTTTCCTATCATCTGTGTGTAGAGCATGCCGTCTGTGCGTTGTAGGCAAAGACACTTATGTGCTCTCCTTTATGGAACCAGCGATATGCTACGTTCACTTCGATCTCCTTAATGGTCTTCCTCATGCTAGGGATACCATAAAGATATTGAATAAGGGGAATCTTGATCAGGGTAACGGGATCCATACTAGGCCTCCCCGTTGTCTGACTATGTTTATCCTCCACAAAATCATAGATGAAGCTCCAATCAATCGCCTTATCGATAAGCCGTAACATGTGATTCTGGGGAACCAGATCATCCATAGCAAAGAACTGTATTTGTCCTCTGTTTTTATCCACCTCTTCCGATATGTTTTTTCTTGATAGCCTCTTCAAAAGGTAGTGCCTTTGTGGACAGCTGGGCGAAGAAAAAGCCCGGCGTTAGCCGAGGCTTTGTATACAGTCTGAACACCAGATACTTACGCATCTGGTGTCCTGATGAATTTTATTAAACTAAAAAAGCCTATCATGATTAACATTTACAGAATCTGATGCCCATCTTGTCCAGCATCCGCGCTTCCCGCTCCTGGCAGGTAAATATAATCACCTGTCTTTTATTCTCTGCCAGCCACTTCAGCGTGTTCTCAAGCCTCACGTCATCATAGTAGACGAAGGTGTCATCCAGGATAACCGGGTACTCTTCCTCATAGAGGAGCTCTGCCGACGCCATCCGGAGCGCAAAATATGTCTGCTCGATCGTTCCGCGGCTCACCTGTTCCACGGGTATCTTCTTACCGTCAGAGATGAGGTTCATATGTAAGTTGTCCTCAACCACAAGCCTCGTATACTTGCCGCCTGTAATTGCATCTATAATCTCCGACGCCTTGTCGTCCAGGCGCTGTTCCAGCTCTTCCTGCATCTTCGCGGCAAGTCCGTTGATTCTCTCCATGGCAAGTCTGACCGCCTGGATATTTCTGTCTTGTTCTCTGGACAGATCGCTTACCTCGTCCAGTTCCTCAAGCTGTTCCTTCAGGTTATCATACTGCACCCGCCTCTCCTGCAGCTCTTCTCTTACATGATTCAGCTCCCACCTGAGCTTATCCAGTGGTATCTTCTCTTCCTCAGGCGTTATCTCTTCCAGAATAATCTCAGGCTCTGTCTTTACCGCCCATTTGTCAATCTTCATACGGTTCCATACATAGATGCCGCATAAGAGAAAAAGTATAATTGCCACAAGATAGTTCCAGGGTTTTGGAATGAGCGCGAAGGCAAATACGACGGCGACCGCGAACAGCACGATTTCAACCGGATGTATCCGCCATTTGTTCGGGCGGAGTTCATCGATCACACGCTTGTTTTCCGGCTCTTCCTTCCTTTGGTGCTCCTTTTCCCTTCTGTTCTCCAGTTCCTGGCTGATGCGCTCCTGCTCGCCCTCCAGGCGATGGACGTCTCGCCACACATACGATGCCTCCAGCTCAATCTTCTCTCTGCTGCGGTGCTTCCTTTGAAGCGCTTCCTTTGCCTTGCGCTCCTGTTCCCTCAGCCTGCCCTTCAATGCTTCCGTCGCTTTTTCCAGATTGATGTCACTGTTGCCGGTCGCGTAGTAATTCGACGCATAGTTTTTTAGCTCAGCCGCAAGGGGCTGCCCCGGTTCTGCTCTGAGCTGGCCTATAGACACTGTGTTCTCATAGCCGGACGTGGTAAGACCGCCAAGAATCATCTCCAGATCTCCATCGGCTACGGACAGCTCTTCTCCATCATCTTCGCATATTAGCTCTGCACTCCTTTGATACTTGTCAAAGTTCCTGCTGAGGCAGAATCTCTTTCCTCCACTTTCAAACTTCAGCATTCCAGAATAATAGTTGGGATTCTCCCACGGTTCGTACATGCTGAACGTGTCATTTACAGCGGCCCTTCCCCGCCCCCGTTCAAGCCCGAACAGCATGCTTTTAATAAATGTATGTATCGTGGACTTCCCTGACTCATTCCTTCCGTAGAACAGATTGATGCCCCCGGTAAGCTCCACGTCTTTGTCTTTCATTTTCCCAAAATTCTTTATAATCAGTTGTCGAATTCTCATTTAAAGCCTCTTCTCGTCTCCATCAATGCCTGCACGCCCTCACACAGAGCACGGTACTCGATACTTTCCTTATCTTTGTCATATAGATTCTGGATGAACTTTCCAAGTAGGTTTCCCTTGTTCTGTTCATATAATTTATCGAAATCATACGCAGGTTTCGTATTATCCGCAATCTCTATGATATTTCCGTAGGAATCCATATTCGTCAAATCGAATAATATCTCCGGATCCCGCTGCCCTGTCAATGATATTCTATACATGTTCTGAACCCCATTGTCTTCCACTGCATGCCGGATTGCCTCGCGCACGCCATATCCCGTCATATCCTCCGTCACAGGAACGTCCAGATGCACATACTCTCTCATGGCGCAGGGGAAGAACGCCGCCTTGCATGTATCTTCTGTTATCTCTCCCATAATATATCCATGCTTACCTGTGTCGTTCTTATCTATCGGTTCCAGCGCACCGCTGTAGTATGCCCTGTCCGGAACAAGTTCCTGGGGCTTATGGATATGTCCGAAAGCTACATAGTCATATCCAAGGGAGGCTATATCCGCCGTCTTGAACGGGATATGTTTCTCGTCACCCCCATGGGCCAGCAGTATCTCATATTTCTGCTTTTTCAATGGATATGCACTATCGTAAGCTCTTGCAGCATATTCTCTCTGGTCATAACTCAGCCCGTAGACTGCCAGCCTTAGCCGCGGAATCTCTATACAGGTAATATCCCTGCTTTGAATCATATGTACGTTCTCAGCCCAGGAAAATATCCTGTAATAGGAGTCCTTTTTCAGATAATCATGGTTGCCAGCTATGATACATATATCCGTATCCGGTATCCCGGCAAATAAAAAGTTTACTTCTTTTAATTCTCTGAGAAGCGGCTGCCGGTGGAACAGATCGCCCGCAATCAGAAGGACGTCCGCCTCTTCGGCCCTGCACTTTTCAATTATGCCCGCAAAACTATTCCATATCTCCTGTGTCCTGCTTTTGCTGTACGCGTTTCCTGCGTCCGGACTTGCTCCTAAATGTACGTCTGCGATGTGTATGAACTTCATCTGCTGCTCCTTCTTCCTCTATGTTCTTAGACGGCAGCGTCACGATAAACTGCGTCTTTATATCATCACTTTTCGCACGGATCAACCCTCCGTGAAGTTCGACGATTTCCTTTGCTATAGCCAGGCCAAGGCCGGCGCCTCCGGTGCCGCTCGACCTGGAACCGTCCACCCGGTAGAATTTTTCAAATATGGTCTGAAGCATCGTCCCGGGAATCTTATCGCCTTCATTGGTAAATATGATCTCGATATCTCCTCGCTTCATCTGTGCGCTAATCTGTATCTTCGTATGTTCATAGCAATATGCTATCGCATTTCTTAATAAATTGTCAAATACACGTGCCAGCTTATCCGGGTCACCATATACTACCAGATTCTCTTCTACCTGCACTTCACAAGCCAGCCGCTTCTCCTGCAGCACTCCGTAGAGCTCGTCTGCCAGCTGCTCGAGCATCATGGACAGGTTGATTTCAATCGGTTCCAGTTCTATATCCTGAAGGTTATACCTCGTGATATCAAAAAACTCATTGATAAGCTCGCCCAGACGGATAGACTTTTCCAGTGATACGTGGATGTACTTTGCACGTTCTTCTTCCGTCATCTCCGGGTGGCTGTCCAGCATCGTCAGGTAGGCCACGATAGAGGTAAGAGGCGTTTTCAGGTCGTGGGCCAGGAACACGACGAGGTCATTCTTCTTCTTTTCCCCCTCTTCCGCTTCCAGCTCCTGCCGCTTCAGCGTGGCTTTGATCTCATTCAGCCTGATTTCAATTGGCTTCAGCTCTGTGATGAGGTGGATTGGCTCCGTGGAATCCGACAGTATGTTCTCAATCCCCTCTCCAACCTGGTCCAGATATTTTGTCATCTTCGAAAGTGCCACGTAGAAGAATAACGCAAATAAGAGCAGAAAACCAACTATCATAAAGAAGGTCTTATTGTTTCCAATCAGCCTCCAATATAAATCGATTGCCGTCTGCTCTTTTATATTCAGATCCATCATGATACTGACGAATGTCTTGGCAAAGCTGTCGTTATAGATACCGTCAATCACATAATTCAGTATAAATCCGCCCACCAAAACAGTGAGTGCCGTGACCAGCACCGTCTGCAGCAGGATACTGAATTTTAACTTCCGATAATTATTCTTCAACCTTATAACCTACTCCCCATACTGTCTTGATGAAATCGGATTTTCCGGTAGGCGCGCTCATCTTCTCCCTCAGATGCCTGATATGCACCATCACCGTATTGTTGCTGTTCTTATAATATTGTTCATTCCACACCTTTTCAAACAGCTCTTCTGAACTGATAACCTTTCCTCTGTTCTCGCAGAGCAGCCAGAGTATATCAAATTCAATAGGAGTAAGCGTGAGCGGAACTTCATTATAGACGCACTCATGCGACGTCCGGTTCAGGAAGAGCCCTCCGAAGTCCAGGATATCTCCCTCTTCCCTGCTTCCGTCGTTATATTGTGTACACCGCCTCAGCTGTGCCTTCACACGGGCCACGAGCTCCAGCGGGTTGAACGGCTTTGGAATATAGTCGTCCGCCCCCATCGTGAGCCCCGTAATCTTGTCCATATATTCTGTCTTAGCCGTCAGCATGATGACCGGAAATGTATACTTCTCACGAATCTGTTTCAGAATCTGGAATCCGTCTATGTCCGGAAGCATAATATCCAGTATTGCCAAATCAATCTTCATGCTGCCGATGTAATCGATCGCTTCCTGCCCGGTATAGCATTTGTGTACATCGTACTGGTCACTCTGCAGATAAAGTTCTATTACATCTGCGATTTCCTTTTCATCATCTACTACTAATATATTCATACTTACCCTCCAGGCAACTTACAGCTCGCAGTTGTTGACTGTTCTTGGAAATGGGACGACGTCGCGGATATTGCCCATGCCCGTCAGGTACATGATACACCGTTCGAATCCGAGCCCGTATCCGGAATGTCTTGTAGAACCATACCTTCTGAGGTCGAGGTAGAATTCATAATCCTCTTCCTTGAGATCCATCTCTTTCATCCTTGCAAGCAGCTTATCATAATCGTCTTCTCTCTGGCTTCCTCCTATGATCTCCCCGATTCCCGGCACTAGGCAGTCGACCGCCGCAACCGTCCTGCCGTCATCATTCTGCTTCATATAGAATGCCTTGATCTCCTTCGGGTAATCTGTCACAAAAACCGGACGCTTATATACTTCTTCTGTCAGATAGCGTTCGTGCTCCGTCTGAAGGTCTGTTCCCCATGATACCTTATATTCAAACTTATCGTTGTTCTTCTCAAGAATCTCTACCGCTTCCGTGTATGTGACCCTCGCAAATTCGGAAGAAACGACATTTTTCAGCCTGTCAAGGAGTCCCTTGTCCACAAAAGAATTAAAGAAACTGATCTCTTCCGGCGCGTTTTCCAGCACGTAATTGATTACATACTTGAGCATCGCCTCCGCCAGCATCATATTGTCATCCAGATCTGCAAATGCCATCTCCGGCTCAATCATCCAGAATTCAGCGGCATGCCGCGTCGTGTTGGAATTCTCCGCCCGGAACGTCGGCCCGAACGTATATATATTGCGGAATGCCTGTGCATATGTCTCACCGTTGAGCTGTCCGCTGACCGTCAGGCTCGTCTCTTTTCCGAAGAAGTCCCTGGAATAGTCTACATTTCCCTTCTCGTCCTTCGGCGTATCCTCAAGATCAAGCGTCGTGACACGGAACATCTCCCCGGCTCCTTCACAGTCGCTTCCTGTTATAATCGGCGTATGGACGTAGACGAAGCCTCTCTCCTGAAAGAACTTGTGGAGTGCATATGCCGTAAGGGAACGCACACGGAATACTGCCTGGAATGTGTTCGTCCTAGGCCGCAGATGTGCTATCGTACGCAGATATTCAAAACTGTGGCGTTTCTTCTGGAGCGGATAGTCTGGTGCAGATGCTCCCTCGATCTCGACCTGTTTTGCCTGTATCTCAAATGGCTGCTTCGCCTGTGGCGTAGCTACGAGCGTGCCTGTCACGATGACAGCGGCTCCTACGTTGAGGCGGGATATCTCATCAAAATTATCCATCGTATCATGGTACACTACCTGCAGAGGTTCGAAAAAGGTTCCGTCATTGACAACAATGAATCCAAATGCCTTGGAATCCCTCAGGCTGCGCACCCATCCCCCGATTGTAATGTCCTTGTCCAGGTATTCTTCTCTGTTTTTATACAATTCTCTGATAGTTATCAAATCCATACCAATTTACTCCTTTATATTATTCATGTTGTCATTATAACACATCCGTCAAGGAGGGTGAATTGAAATTTACATTAAGCCTAGAATACACGCCGTATTGCCACACCCATTTGTAGAAAGTAGGTGACTAAATGCCAAGTAACGACAAAAAAACTAAATTCCTGCTGCCAGATATGCGTGACACAATTAATAGTACCTTCGTGAAATGAGCCTGTGATAGCCGTTTACTGCATTTATAACATTATGATACTTGATGTTTTACTATAAATGTAGTATATTATAGACATAAAGAGAACAACCGCCCACAAAGTGGTTAGCCTCAAGAGTTAAGTAATTGCCTTACGGCAACCGCCTATCCTGCTGCGAACAGGGTAGGCATTTTTATTTTCGCTTATTGTTCCTATCTATGTAGGTAAGCAGCGCAATCAGGAAAATCCCGAATGTCAACATCAAAGAAATTGCGTCCGATATCTCCATCTGCACCACCTCCCCTCTTCTATGAAGTCCGGGAGGCTACCGCCCTGTATACGGTTGTTCTAATCAGAGTGTAGCACAACTCATCCTATCCCTCAACACCATTTTACGGCTTGATTTTCTCTCCCCTTCATGCTATACTACAAATCGCTGTACATACCGTATCCACTGGTCTGGCAGCTGCCAATTACCGTGTGTTCGAGACCTTCCACACGTAAAACAAAACTAAAGGAGAAAGAAAATGAAAAGCAAGAATATCTCAACTATGACACAGGCGGCCATGATAGCTGCCATCTATGTGGTGCTCACTTATGTATTTGCACCGTTCTCTTTCGGAGAAGTACAGGTAAGAATCGCAGAATCGCTTACCATCCTGCCACTATTCACTCCAGCCGCAATCCCCGGTCTGTTTATAGGATGTCTCATCGGGAACATACTCGGCGGCGCCATACTCCCGGACATCATCTTCGGAAGCCTTGCCACCTTGCTTGGGGCCATATTCACATACCGTCTGAGGAACAAGAACAAGATTCTGGCACCAGTACCTCCTATCGTGGCCAATACTGTCATCGTACCATTTGTTCTGCGCTTCGGCTACGGCGTAGCCCTGCCGATTCCGCTTATGATGCTGACAGTCGGTATTGGGGAGGTTGCTTCCTGCGGTGTACTGGGGATGGTCCTCTACTATGCATTGAACAAATACAAAAATATGGTTTTTAAACCCTGCTGTTAAAATAGGGACACGTCAAAGCGAAAAGGGGACGGAGGTTTTTCAAAAAACCTCCGTCCCCTTTTCGCTTTGACGTGTCCCTATTTTACATATCCGATATACGCGTGCCCGCTTCCTTGAGTCATTGCATCAATACTATCATATGACGCATTCTTTTTCTCTCCGCTCGCCGTATCTATATAGCTTATTGTGCTTTCTGTATAGCCCGTGAGTATTATGGAGGAGGATGCATTTAGCATCGCTATGACCGGTATGTCCTGATTGATGACATAGAGCAGTTCTTCCGCTGAGCATCCGGTATAGTCCATCCCCTTCTCCTTTGATATATCATTCATGACGTCTATGGGCGCCTCTCCATTACTCAGCCGGTCACGGATGGTCTGAATCTCATTGTCCTTTCCGTTGATTGCATACTGCAGGTCTCTGTTGCCCCTTTCCCATATATAAGACTGCCGCGATGACACGACGACGCCATTAAATTGATTGGCTTTCTGTATTGCAGCACCTGCCTTTTCGTATATGCCCCGCAGCTCGCCGTATCCGTATACATAGCACTTATCAGACCCACCGTCATCGTCGAACGTTATGGTAGTCGGATTTTCATACAGCACTTGCTTTGGCTTCAGCACTTTCGGCTCTTTGTCAGATATTCCGTCCGCATAGGTCAGCCTGTACTGCGTCTCCTTCAGCTCTGTCACATAAGATTCCGGATAGATATTACTTTCTTCTTTTTCCTCGTTGTTCGTAATATAATCATCAGTAGTACCTGTATACGCATCTCCCTCTTTCCTGACTCTGGAAAGGGTAATCATGTTCTCTTCAAACTGTGCGTCCAGCACATATATATCCTTTTGCTCATAAGTCTTAACGACTTTGCTCTTGCTGTTTTGTATTTCAACCTTATAAAGAGGCACCACCGTCTCACCGGAAACGGTTTTTCCCGTGTCGGCCATTCTGGCAGCTCCGTACACGAAATCATTATTAACGAATCCAAGGGGACGTACAACTTCTCCCTCTTCACATGTCACCTTACGTTTCTTGCCGTTTGCAAAATTGATGACCTGTATTTCGGATGCTTCTGTCAGACTGCCGTTGGATTGGTATGCAATCATATGTCCGTCATCGGATACCACATACTGCCCTTCCTTCAGACCTTCCACGATAACCTCTTTCTTTTCTTTTCCTTTCTTTTCTACATTAACTTCATAGAGGTTTCCCTCCACCATGACATAGAGCATATCCTTCTCGACATTGTAGTAGACGAATCTGCCAAGCTCATAAGCCGCTGTCCCGTATGATTTGTCGCTTGCGATAAATGCCTTCTCTTCCACGGAATTCTGGTCTATATTATAATAGTAGATGGCAGCCCCGACTTCACCTTCATGCTCTCCCCTGTTCATATAGCCATATACTGCGAATGTCACATTCCCGTCGTCGTCCGACGCCAGCAGCTTTACCTCATGCTTCGCCGTCAGGCTCCTTATATCCGAATTCTCCGCATCGGAAAAGCTGAACACGAGGGAAAGCTCATCTGTATCTTTGTTATAATTCCACAGCTCGTCCGCCTGCACGAAGGAAACGATGCTGCCGTCGTCGCTCACCATATACTGTACGTCATGTGGCGTAATCCCGAGCAGGACTCCCTTCTCACTGAGCACCTTCTTCGTCGGATCGAAAATCTGCTCCATTGTCCTGTCATAATCGAGCAGATAGGTTTTCTGAGCATCTGCAATGTGCCGGACACGGAAGAATTCCTTTGCCTTATACACATCTTCCTCATTCTCCTCTCCGTTGCAGCGCACTTTATATTCCAGCTGTACGGAAGTATACGTGCTGTTGGTCTCCTTGATATACCAGCGTTCCCCTCCTTCCACGGAGGGCTCCAGGCTCCCCCATGTCACCTGGTTATAGTCAGAATGGATGGTCACATGCTGAAATGTGGTATTATCTCCTTCTTCATTTGGTTCGATTGCCGTTCCGATACCCGTCCCTTCCGCCTTGGCCAATGCATTTTCATGAAAATCGCTGATATAGTTGAGACATTCGGCAACATAATCATTGGAGGAGTCAACGATACGGGTATAAAAATATACCGACTTATCGCCATCCAGGCTAAGCACAATCTCCAATACCCTCTCTTCGGAGAGAAGGTTCTCTCCGGCCAGTTCCAGGCTGGCACTTTTCCCCGCCTTTTTCACCTTCTTCTCCAGCAGCTTGTCCTTACCATCCAAAGTATACACTGTATACTTAAGTCTGTTGATCTTATTGTCATATGCTTCAATATTCAGATCCAGCGTCTGGCCGTCCACCGGGGTAATCGTATCTCTCATGGCCGGGATGTCCATTTTCCTGGCATAACCCGACAGTAGGTTCACATTAAATCCATTGCAGGAAAAAGATACCTGCGGATAGGTCGTGGCTCCCATATCCGCTGTCATATTATCGTTTCCCCGGTTCGTAAAATAACTGAATATAAGTACAGCCGCAATAAAGACTGCCAATAATATACCCGCGTTTATCAATCGGTTTTTTATGTTCATCACAGTTCCCCTTTTTCATCTAACAACCTGCCCAAGGCTGGTGATACATGAAGAAATTCTTCACATATATCTATTGTATCCTGATTCTCCCCTTTTCTTCCTGTCTTTACTGCACGAATCAATATATTTTTCGGCGTATGCTCCATGTCTATAAATTCCAGAATCTGGGTATCGTAACCTTCCCGTTCCAGATACTGCGCGCGCAGCCCGTCAGTGACGAGCGCTGCAAACCGTTCTTTCAGAAGTCCGTACTTCATAACCGGCCCAAGCACGTCATTCTTCACCTGCGCGTTCAGTTCATGCTGGCAGCACGGAACAGACAGGATAACCTTTGCATCCCACCGGACGGCCTTCGCCAGTGCAAAATCTGTCGCCGTGTCGCACGCGTGGAGGGTGACGACCATATCTACCTTCTCCACCCCTGTATAATCTGCAATGTCTCCCTCTAAGAAACGAAGCTTGCTGTATCCATATTTTTCACTTAACTCATTGCAGCGGCGGATTACATCGCTTTTTAAGTCAAGCCCGATAATCCTGACATCATACCCTTTCAGCTCATGCAGATAGTAATATATTGCAAAGGTCAGGTAAGACTTTCCACAGCCGAAGTCAAGAATCGTAACCTCTCTTTCCCTTTCGAGCTGAGGGAGTATATCTTCGATAAACTCTAGAAACCGATTAATCTGCCGGAATTTGTCAAATCTGGAGCTTATAACCTTCCCTTCCTCTGTCATGACTCCCAAATCCGTCAGGAATGGAACCGGCACCCCTTCCCTGAGGATATACTGTTTTTTCCTGTTATGGCTTATATCCGCAGATATAGATTCCTTTTTCTGAGTCTTTCTCTTGACAGTGACTTTCCCCTTTTTGCTTATGAGCACAGTATACAGCGCTTCCGTAGTCTCAAGCTGCATCTGTTTCATAGACTCCATCTGTCCGGCTATGACCTCCCCGGCTTCTTCCATGTCCACATTCTGATGGAACGCCTGGTTTCCCCTGAACATCTCAAGCTGAATCATCCGTTCACCCTTGATCAGGACCGGACGTACCTTCACTTTGGACCATCCTTCCCGCGTTCTGGGATTGCTCAGCACAGCATGTATAAACATATCATTTAAGTTTTCCGCTAATAGTCTTCTTATCTCTTCCATAATAGTATATTGTACTGTTTTTTCCACATATAAGCAAGTTGGGGACGGGGTTTTTTTAAAAAACCCCCGTCCCCAACTTGGAATCATGGTGTCCCTAATTCGTTTCACCCTGTCCCTCTTCGTTTTCGGCTGCTTTTGCAACTCGAGGGAAGGTTATGGTCACTTTGAACAAGTCTCCGTCCAGATACAGGTCAAAGGTGCCGCCCTGCATCGTTGTCAGGCTTTTCGCAATGGACAGTCCGAGCCCGCTGCCTTCTGTGCTTCTTGACACGTCACCGCGCAGGAATCGTTCCGTCAGCTCATCAGCAGTAAAGTTAAGCGGCTGGTCCGATATGTTCTTCAGGCTGAAGATTACGGTCATCTCCGTCACACTCAGGTCCGCATAGATTCGGGTGCGTTCCATCGCATATTTTGCCGCGTTGTTGTATATGTTTTCAAGTACGCGCCACATGCGGCGTCCATCGGCATGTATGATAGCCTCCTCTTCCGGCAGGTTCAGGACTTCGTTTAGATTTCTCTCGGTGAACTTCTCTTCAAATTCTCCACTCGTCTGCTGTATCATTTCCACAAGGTTGATATTCATCAGGTCAAGCGTTATATTCCCGGAGCTTACCTTCGAGGCTTCGACGACATCTTCCGTCAATGTCTTCAGCCGCTGTGCCTTGGCCTCCAGAACTTCCAGATATCTCTGTATCTTCGGGTCTTCCAGGTGTTCCATCTTAAGCAGGTCAATATAGTTGATGATGGAAGCAAGAGGTGTCTTGATGTCATGGGAGACGTTCGTTATCAAATCCGTCTTCAGCCGCTCACTCTTCATGCTTTCTTCCAGCGCGGCATCCAGACCTTCCCCGATTGAGTTGACCCGTTCCGCCAGCATCAGCTGCTCGCCTTTCAGACCGTCAAGCGGTATCTTATAATTGACTTCTCCCGCAGATATATGTTCGATACCGGACCGGATCTTCTGTCTGGTAATGGACATCTGTACCAGATAGATAAATGCCGCCGCCTCTACGGCCAGCATTACCAGGAACCAGAACCAGTTTACGATTGCACCGCTCAGCACGGCAAGCCAGTGTACGAAGCCAAACAGGAAGAACAGTATAACCGTCTTCCACACGAAGTGCATGTTGACAAACAACTGTCTGATAAAGCTGAGCAGGCCCCTTACGATGCTGTTGTTCCACACCGTTCGCGCCTTGATTCTGCGGACAAGGCTCATATATCCAATCAGGAACAGGCCGCATGTGTAGGCTGCGACGATACCGCTGCGCACGACGCCGGGCATTGCGTTATAGCTGTACACGGCCAGTGCATACGTATCGCTGTAATCAGGAACCTGACCGATAAAGTAATCAGAGATGCCACTTCCCACCAGCAGCACAGGCCCTATCCACAGCAAGATGACGAATGCAGCCGCCAGTTCCGTCTTCCACCGGTCAAACCAGTTCAAGTGCAGTTCCTCATCCTTGATATTTCTGCCTGCAATGATAGTCAGCCATACGATTCCTGTCAGAAACAAAATCGCCGCCGCCAGCCCAAGTATCGCTATGCCCTGCATGCGGGAGCCATACTTTTCATATATCTGATTCTGCGAATAGAAGCTGTCCTGAATCGGGTAGGATGTATCCACGCCGACCGCATACACAAAATTCTCTTCCGCAGGCCCGCTGTACTGTATCAGGTCTTTCCAGGTAGACGCGTCTTCGTTGTCGATGTTAGAGTTAAAATCAGACAGCTTTGGCTTCACGATGAGATATTTTCCACTTTTAGATATTATCTTCAAACTTTCTTCTAGCTTGTTAAAGTCTCTTAATTCTTCTTTATTCGTATAGACTTTCCTGCCTGCTGTATCCGCATACAGGTAGACAAGGTTCGTGTCTCCTTCCCTCCAGTTGCTTTCCCAAGTCTCATATGTCTGGGTATAGTCATAGACTGTATAGATGCTGCTCTCCAGCATCTGGAAGATGTCATTGAGCTTGCCGTTCCAGTTTGCATTATCATTGGCAATCTCAAGCAGATTCGCGGCACCGATAGGTGCATACTTTTCATCAATCTGATACCCGTCATAGTTCCAGCAGTCTATGAACTCAATCTTGCCCTCCCGGTTCTGGAGCCCTTTGAATCTGGATTCCGTCTCGGTGCTGTACATAACCTCGCTCCGTCCCCCGTTGCGCAGTTCATACAGAATCTGGTCAGAAGTGATCTCCTCGCCGTTACTGTTGCTGGCAATGACAAAGCTCAGCTCCCCGTCATTGATCAGCTGCTCTAACTGTGTAAAATAATAGTAGCGAAATGTCCCATCCGACCTCTTGCACACGATTATCGGCTCTAGGTTATCGTTCTCGTTCATGACACGCCCGTCTGAGTACGCCGATCCTTCCGCCCACTTTTCCAAGTCCCCCAGCTTATAGGCCAGGCCGCTGCTGTTTTCATTGCTGATCTTGTTATTATCATAGAATTCTTTTAGGTCCACCACACGTTCGGGGTCAAATTTCCCTTCTGTCTCAAACAGCCCCCGTGTACCGATGCCTTCCAGTATCTCAGACGTCGCTGACTGCAGCTGCCCGCTGAAAGCTGTAGAATCCTCAAATCTCCTGGCCGCATGCCCCGAAAACAGATCCCCCATCAAAGCAGGGTACGTCAGGACCCAGACCAGGCTGGCCACCGTCACCACTGCCAGGACATGCTCTGCTACGATCAGTATCCCTTTCGTCAGGTTGGCCTTATACCATTGATTCATATTAACTCCCTTCTAAAGCTTCTCCACCTTATACCCGACTCCCCAGACCACTTTCAGGTAACGCGGCTCCTTCGGATTGATTTCTATCTTCTCCCTTATATGTCTGATATGTACCGCTACCGTGTTATCTACTCCTATGGCGTCTTCATTCCAGATATTCTCATATATCTGGTCAATGGAGAACACTTTTCCCTGATTTTTAACAAGCAATAATAAAATGTTGTATTCGATCGGGGTAAGCTTTACCTGTTCACCGTCAACCGTGACCTCTTTTAGGTCGTCATTGATAGACAAGCCTCCAACCTCATATACCGCCTGGCTCTCACCACTTACCGTACTGCCAAGCTGCGTATATCTGCGCAGTTGAGATTTGACTCTTGCCACAAGCTCCAGCGGGTTGAATGGTTTCGTCACGTAATCATCCGCTCCCACATTAAGCCCAAGTATCTTATCCGCATCTTCCGACTTGGCAGACAGGATAATAATAGGCATATTGTTTTGTTCCCGCATCTTAAGGGTGGCTCTGATACCATCAAGCCTCGGCATCATGACATCGATAATCAGAAGGTCTACCTTCGCTGACTGCAGCACTTTCAGTGCCTCTTCCCCATCATATGCTTTTAATACCTCATAGCCTTCCTGTGTCAAATATATATCGATTGCTTCCACAATCTCTCTGTCATCATCACATACTAATATTTTAGACATTTTCATCACCTCCCTTATACTATACAAGATTAACAGAGAATTTTTAAGAGCTTCAACAGAAATTTCTTAAGATTGTATGAAAAAGGCCCGAATCCCCGAAGGATTCAGGCCTTGATACCCGCCGGACAGCAATGGTCCGGACAGACAAGATAATGCGGCTCCATACCTGGAGACAAATAGACGTAAACACCGGATCCCGCCGCATGTGCTTACAGGGCTACGTCACAGACAGCCACCGGCACCCGCGCTATTACTATTTCTCAACCCGCAGATGAACCACGTCCTGGATATGGACACATTCCCAGTTTCATCCCATAGCATCACCAGATTCCAAAATCAAATAACAAAACCAGCCATTTGGCCTTAATGCACAGCCATGTCCCCGGACTAATCATTTTTCCCGCTGCCCTCACCAGATACCCAGATCTCCCGAGCCGATATTTATATCCCCGAATGAGCCAGCATTATCTTTCTATATAATAACGTGCTTTTATCTACTTAACAATATTTTTATGTCATATAATAATATTTTAATGATTTATACTTTGATTGTCGTCCCCGCATATATAAGATTTGGATTCGAGATACCGTTCAGCCTCTGTAGCTCCGCCACGGTGGTGCCAAAGCGCAGCGCTATGCCGCTGAGCGTATCGCCGGGCTTTATCGTGTAATATCTCGCGGATGTTTCCTGATACCCAACCGGTATCCTTATCTCCTGTCCCGGAAATATCAGGTTGGGATTCTCTATATTATTATAGGAAGCAAGCGTCTCGTAGGACGTTCCATACCTTGCCGCGATACTGCTCAGGTTGTCTCCCGGCTTGACCGTATATATGATTACATCTGTCGGGGAGGCAGCCGGCGGCACAGGTGTGGTGACTTCCCTGTTCATTTTGTTAAGACCGGCCCGGGAGATGACATTAGCCAGATCATAATACGCAATATTCTGATCCACATTGCCCGAGATGCCGCTGATGCGGCCCGCATCGCTGTACTGCCATATTGCCATGCCCCGGATAGATGGTGCCGACGCATACTGTGCATACCACAATGCATATTTCTCCCTCAGTGATGCGTCAAACATGCGGTTTAAAAAGTCCAGGTTGCTGTAGTACATGGCAAAGAACCCAAGCTGCTCCACCCTGCTGCAGAAAGCGGTTACCAGGCTGGTTGCAAGCTGCCGTGTTACCGTCACTCCCTGACCTGCCGCATAATTTACCGATGCGCTTTCGAAGTCAAAGCAGACCGGATACTGTACTTCATAATCTTCTATCGCCTGTATACAGTAATCCGCCTCTTTCCGCGCCATATCTTCTGTATATGCATAAGAAAACCAATATACGCCAAACGGAATGCCCTGCCTGTTGCATTCCTTTGCATTCCTTCTAAATTCCGGGTCAAGATTGCCCTGTCCATATCCGGCACGTATCATTACAAACTGAGTCCCGGAGCCTTTCACATCCGCCCAGTTGATACTGCCCTGAAATTCACTTACGTCTATACCATGAATGCTCATATTATTTACCTCAATACTTTTTTATTATTTTATGCTTCATTTTGAATAATGTGTCGAAACTTAAAATCCTATGAGTTATGATATAGCTGGTGTGTTCATTCACATCAGAAGTTTTTCAATGTGAGGTATGTCTGTATGGGGGAAAGTTACCATGAAAGAACAAAAAATCCAACGATTGGTCCGCACGCTTGGTATAGGTGCAACTTACCGGGGATACCGGTATCTTAACTATGGTATTCAACTGTGTATGCAAGATGAAAATTATCTTCTGTCCGTCAGCAAGCTGCTCTATCCTCAGATAGCCAAAGAGTATCAGGCTACAAGCAGCAGTGTGGAACGGGATATCCGTACTGTCATCAACGTCTGTTGGGAGAAAGGGAACCGGCAGCTCCTGGAGGAGATATCCTTGCGCCCATTATCTGCCAGGCCGACGTCCAGCGTATTCCTGGATATACTGGTCGACCATCTGAGGCAGAACAGTTCGGATACAAAATAACATAACAGCCTGACATAACTTTCCTTTACCCTCACTGACGGGCTGGAAAAAGACGAAGGTATGTCTTTGCCAGCCTGCCTTTTACCCAATGATGCCGTATTCACTCTTTCTTTCTGACTTCTTAAGATGGGCTTAAGGAATTTTCGATTTCTTTTAGATATTTAACATACTTTAGACATATTTATCCATTATACTTAAAGTCAGATAGTTGAACAACACACAACTATCTCCCCCCTCATAAAGTAACGCACCAGACAATCTGGTGCCGCACTTTACTCTCATTCCTTTAGATAACTATAAAAATAACGAAACCCGTTAACCATATGGCTAACGGGTTTTCGCTGTTCAGACCTTTGATGAATTTCCTCTTCGGTCAAATTCCGGTCAAATGGTTCTAAAGAAATTTGCACTCTCTTAGTTTCTCTAAATAATCTCTTTATATAAGGTCTGTAGTTTGTCCATTTTAGACTTTGCCTTGTCGTTTGTCACATGTGTATACAAGTCTAACGTAATGGCAATTGAATAATGTCCTAGAAACCCCTGCACCACTTTAGCGTCAATTCCTGCTTCAAAACATCTTGTTGCAAAGGTATGTCCCAATGCATGCGGATAGAAATGCTCTATTGGTTCAAACTCAGTCTTGCTTTTTTCTGCTCGTTTCTGACGTTCCTTGTTGATTGCTTTTTCAATCCAGCATCGCTTGAAAAGAGCGTTCTGTAATGGGTTTACCATTTTTTCCAGCAAAAACAAGATTCTTGAACCCCTCAAGAGGTTTCCATTCAAGGCTTGATAACTGCATTTTTTTTAACTGGATACGCTGACGCTTCAACGCTTTGTATACACTATCCTGCATCAGAATTTTTCGTATACTATTCTTCGTTTTCGGTGTTTGATATTTAAAAGTATAAACAAGAGGACTTGCAAGGCTGTGACCTTTCAAGTCCTCTTATACATCATGGTGGTACTGGTTGCGTCCGTTCCGTAAAGGAATGCCCTACGGCATCTCGGCTTCGCCTTATTTCTTTATCTCATTAGGAAAACACCTCATATTTTTAAAAAATCAAACTTTATTTTTCTATCAGTCCCTCATCATCTATTTCATTTAATATAATTTGAGTATTATCTGCAAAATTATTCTTAGTAATTAAATAAGACTCACCTCTAACATTTTCAAATCCGCAAAATTGATTAGACAAAATTGTTTCTCCCTCTATTATCCTCCCAATATTAAAACGATTACTAAGTGTTCCCTCTCCAATTCGAATAATTTCTTCTTGAATTTTATTACCAGTAGAGTCTCTACGATACTCAATATCTACCTTTTCATTTATAGGTTCTACCTTCTCTGCCACATATTTAATAATTTCGTCATCTGTCATTTTATCAAGTTCTTCAAAAGTAGGTTGCCAATGTGCCTTTCCATCACCATAATAAAATCTATATGTTGTCACATTACCTTCTTCTACAATATAAATAGCCTCTACATCTTCATTATATGCCATTTCATGAGTATAATACCAGAGTCGCTTTTCACTTTTATTGAATAACTCTGAAACTTTTATTTCTGATTTTTCCTTATTATTATTGCTCCCCTTTTTTCTACTTTCAGTAATACTTCCTTTGTCTTTTGCACTAAACTCATTTCCCGCTTTTTTAGTATTGCACCCCGAAATCGCTATCATCAAACCTGTAAATAAGATTATCACGGCTGAAATATATACTCTCTTTTTTTTCATAGTGCTTCCTCCTCTTTTATTGTGTAACTATATAGTAGCATTTTCATCTTTTGAATGCAACTGAATGGTAGTATTTTTTTGAGGTGAGACAATGAAATTTTTTCGATTAGAAAACTTAAGAATAGATAATGATTTAACTCAAGCTGAAATTGCGATATATCTTGGATGCCAACGTGAAGTATACAGACGTTATGAAAAAGGCACAAGGCAAATTCCTGTTGATTTTCTAATTAAGCTGTCAGAATTATATAATGTAAGCATTGATTATTTAGTAGGCATTACAAATGAAAAAAAGCCTTATCCTAAAATTATGTGATGTATAAGCTAATCAAAATTCATACATATTGCCATTCCTTTTTTGTTCCGGTCAAATTTTGGTCAAATCAGGAGAAATAAATATAATAGCTTATGTGTTGATTGAATTCATAAGAGCCCGGATTTCCGGGCTTTGTAGCATATTATAATACGACATAAACCAGTTCGATAGTCCCTCATTCCTTTAGATAACTATAAAAATAACGAAACCCGTTAGCCATATGGTTAACGGGTTTTCGCTGTGCAATTATATTTTCAAAAGATACACTCGTTCCATTCTGTGTCAGCATCGCTAATCCCCAATCTCGTCTTCTCTCATCCGGAGCCCTGCCGTACTTGTAACCGGAAGAGAAAATACAATCGCCTTCTCTTTGCTTTCAAGTCCTGCCTTCTCCATAACCGCCTTCATAATCTGATTCTTATCTTTTGTCTTCGTGACAATCAATATGATTTCTTTCTCCGCTGCCAGAGACACGCCCAAAAACTTTTCCGCACTATCCATGCCGGTCCCTTTTGCGTGGATTACCGTACCCCCGCCGGCATTCGCGCTTCGCGCCGCATCCATGACGGTATCAATGCATCCCTGGTTCGCGATAATCACCAGCAGTTCATAATCCGTTTCTCTCAATATCGTCTCCTCCTCTTTTTCATACTCATGGTTCTGAATCAAATATTGAAGCACCTTTTTGCCGCCGACGCTGCTGAGCGGAATGATAAATGCAATCCCCGTTCCCGGCACGTCGATCTGCATATTGATGATCAGGCCTCGTTTCAGCTTTCTCCACATCTCTTCCGTGACTATAGAAAAAGAAATCATCTTCTCAGATGCCTCCAGGCCGAAATAGTCCAGAACGGCACTGTTTGCAGTCCCCCTGCCGAGCGTGCCGAAGACGACCATATGGTCATTCTCCTTATAAAACTCCTGGAATTTATGTTTCATGGCGCGGTTCGTTATCGCAACCATCATATAAAGCTTACTCATCGTGTCCTCCTTTACAGCTCAATTATGTCGCTGTCATCAAACGCCTCCAAAGGGATAACAGGTATCGTCTCTTCCGCAGTATCTGCAGCTGCGGTTCTCTTCTCCTGCAGCTGATAGACGAAGCCGAGGATCTGGATCGTAATCAGGGGCGTCATGGCAACCATGGCAACGACGCCAAATGCGTCTGTCACGATATCCCCTCCTGCGGCCTCACACGCTCCCACTGCAAATGGCAGCAGAAAGGTGGCGGTCATCGGCCCGGATGCTACCCCGCCAGAGTCAAACGCAATGGCTGTAAATATCTTCGGAACGAAAAATGACAATACGATAGCCACCACATATCCCGGTATCAGGAACCAGAGTATCGATATCCCTGTCAGCACCCTGACCATGGCAAGCCCCAGTGATACGGCCACTCCTATGGACAGGCTGTATCCCATCGCCCGGCCGGATATGGCGCCCGATGTCAGCTCCTCTACCTGCTCCATCAGCACATAGACAGCGGGCTCGGCCTTGACGATAAAGTATCCGATCACCATTCCTATCGGGATGATGATCCATCGGTATGGCAGGCCTGCTATGATCTGACCGAGATAATTGCCGGCGGGCATAAATCCTATATTGACTCCTGTGAGAAACAGGAAGAGCCCGATATACGTAAAGACGATTCCTATTGATATCTTCAACAGCGTCTTTTTCTTAAGATGAAGAGAAATAATCTGGAAAAACACAAAAAACAGGACGATAGGCAGCAGTGAAACCAGCATCTCTTTCATGTAATGTGGAAGCCCGGATGAAAACAGGCGCCACATCTCCACGGAATTGTCGGCATCAGGAATCGAGGTCTGCGTATATGAATTACCGGTCGGATTATATATCATGCCGAGAATAAGGACTGCCAGGATGGGACCTACGGAGCAGAGCGCAACGAGGCCAAAGCTGTCATTTTCCGCGTGCTTGTCACTACGTACCGCCGAAAAACCGATACCAAGCGCCATAATGAACGGTACGGTCATGGGCCCCGTCGTGACCCCGCCGGAGTCAAACGCGACTGCCAGGAAGTCATCCGGCACAAAATATGCCAGTACGAATACCGCAGGATACAGCACGATGAGCATATATGACAGCGGAATCCCAAACAGCATCCTCAGCACCGCCACGACCAGGAAGATGCCGACGCCTGCTGCTACCGCCACGATAAGCGTATAGTTCGGTATGGACGGTACCTGCTCCGCAAGCACCTGGAGGTCCGGTTCAGACACCGTAATGATAAACCCAAGGATAAAGCAGAGCAGTACCACGATCCCCACCTTCTTCGTCTGGGTCATCCTCGTGCCAATGCGCTCCCCCATCGGTGTCATGGCCATCTCCGCACCGAGCGTAAAGAACATCATCCCTAATATCAGAAGCACGGCCCCAATAATAAAAGCCATCAGGATGCTGGTAGGAATCGGCGCAATCGTAAAGCACAAGAAAAGCACGATTCCGATAATCGGCAATACAGCTCCCAATGACTCTTTTAATTTTTCATATAACTTTGTTTGGTGTACCCGCAATGTGCACCCTCGCCTTTCGTAGTAGATTTGGTATGTCTTGATTATAACACAAATCCACATTCCTGAAAAGTAAAGACATTATTAAGAAGCGCTTAAGAAACTTTCCATTTCTTTTAGGAATCTATCATACTTTAGACATAATTACCATTTATACTAAGAGTCAGATAGTTGAACAACACACAACTATCTCCCCCCTCATAAAGTAACGCGCCAGGCTTACTGGAGCCGCACTTTACTCTCATTCCTTTAGATAACTATAACGACAACGAAACCCGCGGGCCGCAAGGCCAGCGGGTTTTCGCTGTCCACACCAGTTCTATTTCTTTCTGCGTATGCTGAGCGCCAGTGTAATCAGTGGAATGAGCGCAAGCAGGATGAGGAGAATATTTTTCCCGTTTAACATCATTTCAATATACCCGTACGGCCCCTGTCCCTCAGCCATACCAATCGGAATGTGTGCGGCAAAACCTGATATGAGGCAGAGCGTTCCGGCAAGAGAGCATAGAAGCGCTCCTCTGTTCCTGCCATATGAAACTGACCTGGAAGTAAGATAATACAGGGCAAGCAGCCCCAGTACAGCCGCCAGCCCCCAAAGAATATCCGCAAAAGGATTTATAATCCTACCTGCCAGAAATACGGAGGTATTGCCGTCTGCATTTCCGATTATAGCAATTCCGTTGTCTAATTTCCGCATCATGCTGCATGTACAGATAAACTCAATGACGAACGCCAGCAAGGCCAGTGCTGCCGCCACAAGGAATATCTTATGGAATCTCCATGGCGTGGCTGCCTTGCCGCCCTCCAGCTCCTCATTAAAAGACGCTGCCGTCTCGCCGGGATCCCCCATCTCTTTTATCACCTCATCCACATCCTTGCCTGCTTCTATCCGCAGATAAAAGTCTGTACGCAAATCGCTTTCTACTCTTTTTTTCATATCATGGGGAATTACCAGATGCCTGCTGATTTCCCGGATATACTGTTCAATCTTCTCTTCTGCCTGATTGCCCATCACTTTTCCTCCCTGCATATGCATTTCACGCAATCTATAAACTCATTCCACTGGCTCCAGTATTGTGCATAGGTTCTACGGCCTTTATCAGTGACCGTATAATATTTTTTCGGTGCGCTTCTCCCTTCCCCGTCCTGCCACGCGGAACAGATATGACCCCCGTCTTCCAGCCGGTAAAGCACGGGATACAGCGTCCCTTCTTTCAAACGGAAGAATTCACCTCCTCTGTGCTCCAACTCCTGAAGTATCTCGTAACCATATGTGTCTTTCTCGACAATCAGCTTTAGTACCGTCATGTCAAGAACGCCTTTCTTCATCTGCTGTACAAACTTTTCCGACATATCCCTCACCATTCCTATGCATTTAGTATTGCTAAGTATATTGTAAAACCATACTTATCTAATGTCAATACTGATTTCTCTTAATTCCCGGCTATTTTTCACTTTTCCAGCTTATGTTCTCCCCATCGCTGACGGCAGTGACCGTACCAAGCTGATCCGTCCTGTATATCTGTACATCGGCATCCTCCAGCCTGCTTATCACTTCCGCGTGCGGATGTCCGTATCGATTGTTCCTTCCACAGCTTATGACTGCCCATGTCGGATCTGTATCTTCCAGAAAAGCTTCCGATGTCGCCGTACTGCTCCCATGATGTCCGCATTTGAGCACATCACACTCCAGGCTGCTGCCAAAAGACTCAATCATAGCTTCTTCGGAAGGTATCTCCGCGTCTCCGCACATGACGAACGATTTTTGTCCATGTGTCAGCTTGATTCCTACCGATGACGCATTCATATCATTCTCCTTTACGTCCTCAGGGCATAATATCTCAAAGGAAGCCTCTCCTAGCTCATAGGTCTGCCCGACTTCCGGGTAGATGACCCCGATATCCATGGCCTCGATATCGTCCTCCACCTCTTCGTACGTCTTCGTGTCATTTGTGATATCCGGCATGATGACCTGCCTGACCTCCACACGCTCCATCACGCCGTCTGCCCCGCCTATATGGTCTGCGTCGGGATGTGTAAGCATCAGATAATCCAGCCTTTCGATTCCCTGCTCTTCCAGATATGCGGCCACCTTGCTTCCCTGCCCGTTATTGCCGGCATCAATCACCATACTGTGCCCAGATTCCTGGATAATCGTACAGTCGCCCTGGCCTACGTCCAGAAAAGTGACTTTCATCTCCCCCGCCACATCTTGCACGTCCCTGTCAGAAGTTCCCGTGCCTGCAGCCGGTTGAAACAGGAAGGATACTGCCTGGCAGCCCGACAGCAGCAGGGCCAGGCAGAGTATCAGCCCGATGTTCCTTACATTCTTCAATCTCTTTCCCCGTATCTGCGTACCCATGATAATCTCCCCTTCTTTTCAAACTATTTCTCACAGATTATCACAGGCGCACTTTTTTTTCAACTTACTTGAATATCACTCTTTAAAACCACACCTGCCTGTGCTATAATAGGAATGCAGCAGTGGCCGAGTGGTCGAAGGCGTCAGTTTCGAAAGCTGAAGAGCCGAAAGGCTCCGGGGGTTCGAATCCCTTCTGCTGCGTTTTTTATTGCCGGTTCTGCCATCGCTTTTGTACGTTCTCTCTGGCCGTTAAATCTTTTCATGTCAGCAGGCTGCCAGAAATCTTTGTATTCTTTTCTTTACATTTTCATCCGTATAGGCAATGCTCCTTCTCGGGAACATCTGGTTCATCTCATCCGCAACCTTTATATAAGAAAAATCTTCTATATAATAAAGTCTGAACATAATACGCATCTCACTCTTTGCGATGGCTTCTATAAATCTTTCAACTTCCAGCGTCCTATCCAGGAACTCTACTTCACGGCATTCTAGTAACAGCACCAGCTCCATCATCTTCTCCTGCTTCTTATGAAACAGTGATGGAGGATACCCGGTTACCCTTACGCTGCCGCGTCCTTTCCAACCTTTCACCCCTTTACCATCATCGCATGCCGCGGATGCTTTTTTCATCTCGTGCTTTAAGCTGCTTATTCTGCGGCGCAGATCCCTTACCTCTGCTTTCATGGCCGCATATTCATTCAGAAGGTAGTTGTCCAATATCACTCATCTCCTTGCTTTTCATATATCCGTCAACCGTATAGCTTTCATAAGCCTTATGTACGAACTGTCTGGCAGCTGCCGCGTCAGGACGTCCGGCGGACAGCGCCCTGAGACGGTCCTCTTTATCCATCCTGCATACAGTTCTGGTTCTTCTTTGTCTGTTCAATTTATCATCTCCTCTTTTTTTGATTTTCAATCTGCTTTCTTTTGTTTACAATTGGGTAGTAGGGTCGGGTAGAACAGGAGGCATTTATGGATAGAACGAGAGCTCTTTTACTGGACTTGGGGATACGCTCTACGTTAAGAGGTTTTCATTTCCTGTTGTATGCCTTAAAGCTCTGCTTGCAAAATGAAGACTATCTTCTATCTGTCTACAAAGACCTGTATGTTGATGTGGCTATAAAGTTCGGTACTACCAGGGACAATGTAGGGCACTGTATCCGCACTGCCGTTTCCAGCTGCTGGTATAAGGGCAACCGGAATCTGCTCAACAGAATCACTGGGTACGAGCTTAAGCACAAACCGGCAAACGGGGAATTCATCGACATCCTCTACAACTATTTAACCAGGGAAGGAGGGCCTGCTTAGCAGGCTCTTCTCCATTCCCGGTTCATTTTTTATTTTTAAAATCTTTATAGATACTTCATCTTGGCATCACAATTCTGTCACATTTCAGCTTTATATTAGTAAGCAAACAAGCGGCAGCGCTTTTCATATAGATTTTCTTTTTCATAACTTTTCCTTCTGCCAGAGCTGAACGCTCTGGCTTTTTGATTCTGTTTCTTCCGTGCACGTTTTGTGCTCACTTATAAAGTACACGTTTTGTGCTCGTTTGTCAAGCACATTTTGTGAACTTTTTGTTTACTTTTAAGCACGTTTCGTGTATAATACAGTTATATCAAGAAAGGAAGTGGACCGATGGCTGATTTTGGGAATGTATTACGTCTGTTAAGAAATGAAAGAGGGATATCACAGCAGGAACTTGCCCGGTTGCTCGGTATATCTAAGAGTGCTGTCAATATGTATGAACGAGGGGAGCGTCAGCCTAATTTTGAAACTTTGGAATTGATTGCTGATTTTTTCAATGTAGACACCGATTATCTGCTCGGCAGAACCAATACGGCCCATATTGCATACCCGGATACGGTTGCCGCCCATTTTGACACAGATGACCTGACAGAGGAAGAAAAAAAAGACGTAGAAAATTATATCGAATTTATCAGAGCCAAAAGAAACCGAACGTAAGAAAAGTCCTGTTTATGACACAACAGGCAGCTTATACTGGTAACAGGAGTTGATCAAATGAACAGATACGAAGAATTATTAGGCGAAGCTGCAGCCGAGGGGATATCCATAGATGAGAACTATCCTTTTAGCGGGAAGACTTGTGGCCTGTATGTAGATAATAATATTGCACTCTCGTCAAGCCTGAACACGACAGAAGAAAAAGCCTGCGTCCTCGCCGAGGAACTTGGGCATCATCACACGTCCATCGGCAACATCGTGGACCTTACGTCATCCGGCAACCGGAAGCAGGAGCGGCAGGCACGGGTATGGGCATACAATAAGCAAATCGGTCTCGAGGGTCTTATCCGTGCCTATGAGCACAGATGCACCGACCGGCATGAGACCGCCCGTTATCTGGAGGTTACGGAAGAATTCCTGCAGGAGGCGCTGGATTACTACTGCGGCAAATATGGCACCGGCACTATCGCTGACGGCTATTATATAATGTTTATCCCGAACCTGATGATCGGGAAGATTGATTTCTCGCTGTAGACGGCCCGTTTCATTTCCTTAACCATATGACCACCAACAGATTCTAAATTAATAATCGCTTAAGAATTTTTCGCTTTCTTTTATATTTTAAACATATTTTGGACACAATTTTACTTTATACTAAGAGTCAGATAGTTGAACAACACACAACTATCTCCCCCCTCATAAAGTAAACGCACCGGGGAATATCATTTCCCCGGTGTCGTACTTTACTCTCATTCCTTTAAATAACTATAACAACAACGGAACCCGTTAACCATATGGCTAACGGGTTCCGCCTTTTCATCTGTTATATTTCCTCGCATCGTTCCGTCGGGTAGATTATTCCTTCTTTCATGACAAAAGCACAATCGAGCAGGGCGTACGGATCTGTCATCAGATCTCGTTTCCAGGCGGCAATATCCGCATACTTGCCAGGCTGCAGCGTTCCAATCTTATCCTCAAGCTGCAGGATTTCCGAATTGACCTTCGTAGCCGCGTGCAGTGTTCGGAACGTCCCCATGCCGCTTTCCATCCATGCTTTGAATTCATATCCGCTGTCATAGTTCTGGTGGGTGGCCACCATATCGGTTCCATATCCGAGCTTGCATTTGCAGTTCCTGATAACCTCACGTCCGGCCTGAAGCGCATCTTTATAATATTCCAGCTTAATTCTGTACTCCTCCTGCTTGGTCTGTATGAGCACCGGATCGTAGTGGACCGCCTCTTCATATGGGCAGAATGTAGGCACGACATAGACGTCATTATCGATGATAAGCTGTGCCGTCTCTTCATCCATCAGAGAACAATGTTCCATACCGTCGATGCCAAAGCCTACCAGCTTCTTCATATGGTCTACGCTGTAGACGTGGGCCGTCACCGTCTTGCCCCATTCATGGGCCGTGTTCATGACCGCCTGCAGCTCCTCGTCATTCATCTGCAGCTGAGACGGATTATCGTAGGGGGTAAAGAACCCGCCGGTCGCCATAATCTTAATAAAATCCGCTCCGTACTTGATCTCTTCACGGACAGCATTGACGAAGAAGTCCTTGCCGGCACCAAGCGTAGGACGCAGGTTCTGCAGCATCATGGACAGCTCCGGATTCCTGGCAAAGCCCTGGGACAGGTCCCCATGACTCCCGGCGCCACACAGGAATCTTGGTGCAGCCACGATACGTGAACCGGTGATGTAGCCTTTTTCGATTGCCCTTTTGACGTCCAATACCCCGAAGCCGTTGGATGTGATGCCGCCCGTATGGCGGATTGTCGTGAATCCGCGGGACAATGTCTTCTGTGCAGTACGGACGATTGCGATAGTCTTGGCTTCTTCGGACGTGGTATATACCTCTTCCCGTATCGTATGCCAGTCGATATAATCCATGTGCATATGTGCATCTATCATGCCGGGGGTAACCGTAGCGTCGGACAGATCCACAACCTCCGCCGATTCCGGGCATACGATGGCCGGGCCTACCTCCTCGATCTTATTATTCTTAACAAGAATCTTATATCCTTCTTTGAACTCATCTTCCAAACCGTCGTACAGCTTTCCACAAATAATATATGTAAGTCTATCCATAGTCTTCTCCTCTCTTACAGATGGCTTCTAAGCCTCTTTCTTTTCCTTATTCTTACCGCTTTTGTAGTCCGTCACATAGATGAGAACTGATATGGCAATGGCAATCAGCATGTAATATGCACTGTTTACCGCCGTAAAATAACAGAAGAACAGGCAGACGGCGAGAGGGGCGAGAAAATACAGAAACTGCTTCTTCCCTTTCAGTATCGTCTGCGCTACAAGCCCGCCGAACAGCGCCGGGACAACGTAATCAAATGCCGGCTGGATCACCGGCGAACTGAGAACCGGCGCGAGCGGGGCCGCTATCACTACCCCAAGAGCCACTATGACTACCGTAGTAATAATAGAAGCTCCGCAGGCAATGACCGCCATCGTGTGGCATTCATCGGTATTGGGCTTAATGCCCAATGAATTGATCGTACCAATCGTGGCCGGCATCCTCAGGTTCGTCACATTTCCTGTAATATATGACATATAAAGCGCTCCAGGACCCATGACAGACATATAGCCTATCGTCTCCGCAGGCCAGTATGGTGCCATAAAAAGTATCACCGCTATGAACCCCGGCCAGAGCAGCTTAAAATCAGGCCATAAGCCATACACCGCGCTGACTGCTATGGGAAATGCCGTCATAGCCACAAATAAAAACAGGCTTGACGCGATTCCGAACCGATGTACCCAACTGTGGTAACCACCTTTCTGCTTCATGGACAAACACTTCCTTTCTAAAATATAAAGCAGGCCGCCGCCATAGCGACGAGCATGCTGATTGTCATCAGGTAATCGGACAGCCACTTAGATTTCGGCCTCTTGTTATGTATATATACGAGCAATGCACCGACTGCAAAGCTGATACAGAATACGACCCCTTTCGTAGACATCGCACTGAACCCATATGATACGGATACATAAGCCATGACTCCGGCAAGGCATCCGCTCCCTATGGACAGGACCAGCTTCATATCAACCTTTTCCGCTTTCTCATATATCATCGATATCGGCTTGATCGCCAGCGATGACCAGAGTACGCAGGCGCTTCCTCCGATTGTCATGACCCAGGCCGCGGCAACCCATCCGTCTACGCTGTACCCGTTTATCTGGAGCGTCTCTCCCACGCATTCAAGCGCCGTTGAAGCGGCATACGTCTCATAATAAGCAGAACCTATGATAGACAGCCTCAGCCACGGAAGTGGCGTGCCAAGCAGCGGCATCAGTGACAGCAGCACAAGCAGCACCGGCAGCGTAGGCATGATACTGATGGATATCCCAGTCGTCAGCCCCTTTTTTATCTGAGCTGGCTGAAGTCCCAGTTCGAGTGCATGCTTCCATGCCCTCTTCATAAAGATAAGGCACTGAAGTATGACAGCCAGCAGCAGGACGCCTACCCATAAAAACATCCAGACTGCATTACAGATCTCTGTGTAAAGCATATTCCTTCCTCCAATCACTCTAAAGAACACATTTTTAGAAACCGCGGTTTGTTATAGTTATAATAATAACAATATATTATTGCGATTGTCAACATAATTATCTTAATTATCAATTATTAATGTTTTATTTATCAGATTATAAATTTGAATTATGCTTTATTTACAGTCTTTATTAGCGTTATTTTTAGCGTATTCGCCCCGACCAGTTGCAGACCGCAGTTTGTATTTGGGCAAAAAAAGTGCCCTCCAGTGCACTTTCTTATCTGTCCGGTCTCATAAATTCTATATACAGATCAAAATTTCTCGTTCCATAATACCCGAGCGAAAAGCCCCCGTTCTGTACACACCAGTCCATGATAATCCCACGCTCGAGCAGCAGCACATGATGTGCCAGCTCTTCTACTGCCATATCCCGTCGTATCTCACCTTTCTCCTGGCCCTCCTCTATTATCTTACGTACAAGCCGGTTATAGTAACGGTCGGGATTGAGAAAACAGTCCTGCTTCTTTTTTACGAGCTGCGACTGGTACAGCGCTGCCAGAAGCTCTGCGGAGACATTGCCCTCTATAAAGTATGAGACATACTGGCTCAGCTGCTTCAGCTGTACGAGGCTGTCCAGACCCTTGTCCATATTCTCGTAAAATTTCTCATATTCCCTGTCAAAGAACGAATACAACGAATGCAGAAGCTCGTCCTTGGCCTTAAAGTAATAATAAAAACCGCCCTTCGATGTATTTGCCTTTTTTATAATGTCATTTATCGTCGTCTCTTCATATCCCTTTTCATAAAACAGTTCCCATGCAGCAGCCTTTATCTCTTCTTTCAGGCCTGTCTTTTCTCTCTCTCTGTTCATTGGTACTACCTCCGTAATCCCACTCTGTCTAAGGGATTTAAGTCTCAATGAGTATTATATCAGACTTTGGGGGAATTTTCAGCAGAACAATTTGCAGCGCACTGTCTCCTTTCTTTTTTCCAGAACCTGTGATAGAATATATTTGATTGCCGCACTAATCTGAAGGAGGCTGTTCCATGGATTCTCTTGATTACCAGATTCTCGAAAAACTAAAGAGCAATGCAAGGCAGCGTGCCTCTGAAATCAGCCGTGAAGTCCACCTTTCTGTCTCCACGGTCATCGACCGCATCCATAAGATGGAAGCGGCCGGCATCATCAAATCATATACGATCATAACGGATGACGCCAAGGTGGGGAATGATGTGACCGTGCTTATAGAAGTGAGTATGGAGCACCCGCAGTTCAATGACACATTTATTGAAAATGTGACAGTCAACCCGTATGTGATAGCATGTTATTACCTTACCGGTGAATTTGACTTTCTGCTGAAAGTCACCTGCAAGTCGTCGGAACATCTGGAAGAGATACACAAGTGGGTTAAAAGCCAGACAGGTGTCCGCCAGACAAGAACCCACTACGTGCTGAGCACGATTAAGAATATACATTCCTCCCTGCCCGCGAAGGAGGACGATGTTTAAAAGCAGGAATTATCCTGCTTTTCTTGCTTCTCCTGCATCTGCCGCTGATGCTGCAACGTCAAGGGATTCTAAGATTTCTCTTTCTACCTCCAGTGGAAATCCATCCACGCTGGCAGACTGCCGGCCTGTCACACCGTCCACGCTTCCCATATTCACAATTGTCTCAAGATATCTTTTTATCTCTTTGTATGAAGGGAGCAGCCTTACTTTCTTCATCTGCTGCATGTAAGCCTCCACGGCATAGGCGCCCCAGTTTGACACGGTGGATATCACGAGCGTATCTACCGTCACCTCACATGGAGCGAGCGACAGTTCCTCCTGTATCACTTCTTTCAGGTTGCCCATGCCTATCTCGTTTCCTCCGTCTCCAATGCCGAATGTCGGTATTTTATGCTCCATGGCCAGTTCAAACAGAAGATCGATTCTGGCGGTCCTGGATTTGATGCTGTCACCACGCATGTTGACATAATCGCTTTCTGTATTCCGTCCGCAGCGTTCAATAGAAATCATGCCTACGGGGTCATATTCTCTAATCAGTGATCCATACTCTTTCCATCCGTCCTTAATATCCATGTATGTGACATCCAGTCCTTCCATCTCAAAAAAGCCCCTGCAGAACATGTCTGTAATGATAATAGGGTGATAGCCTACCTTCCGAAGAGCGTTGGCCAGCGTCATCGTCCCGAGAGGGCCGTCTGTCTCCGCATGGCCATCCACATAAAATCCTGTTGTCAGCAGGATGTTCCCTTTCTTCAGCGTAAGCATCCTCTCTGCTGCCAGTCTGCAGAAGTTTTCATCCAGATGTTCACGCAGGATATGCATACCTCTTCTGGAATAGCGCAGTACGATATCCTCCACTGTCTCTGTTTTCTTCTTTGCCACAGTATCCATCACACATCCCTCCTAACCGGCAGACTTTCCAAGCGGCACGATCCGGACAGCTTCTCTTTCCAGCGCTTTTCTTATCTTTGCGGCAAAAGCAAGTGCTTTTGGCCCGTCTCCGTGTATGCACACCGAGTCTGCCGCCACTTCGATGTCTCTGCCCGTGATTGCCGTCACCACGCCGTCTTTTACTATCCGCAGTACTCTCTCTACCGCTTCATCTTCATCTGTAATCAAGGCCCCTGGGACATTTCTTGCCACGAGTGTGCCGTCTTCTTCATAGGCCCGGTCTGCAAACACTTCTTTTGCACATTTAAGTCCAGTCCTCTTCGCAGCCTCAAGCATTCTGCTGCCTGACAGCCCCAGAAGTACGAGACCGGGATCCACCTCATATATCCCCTCACAGATTGCTTCTGCCAGCGTTTCATCCCTGCCTGCCATATTGTACATCGCCCCGTGGGGCTTAACGTGTGCAAGGCTTATGCCCTGCGCCGTACAGAACGCCTCCAGTGCGCCGATCTGATACTGTACCATCGCCTTGACTTCCGCCGGTGATGCATCCATGTCTCTCCTCCCGAATCCCTGCAGATCGGGATAGCCGGGGTGGGCCCCTACGCTCACGCCGTTCTCTCTGGCTAGTGCTACAGTCCTTGTCATCACGGCAGGATCGGAAGCGTGAAACCCGCATGCTACATTGGCAGAAGATATGTAGCGTATCACTTCTTCATCCAGCCCGCATTTATAATTGCCAAAGCTTTCACCCAGGTCGCAATTCAAATCTACCGTATGCATAGTTCTTCCTCCTTCCATTGCGCTAATATTTCAACTCCACATTTTTGACATCCGTGATAAACATGTGTCCGGGCGAATGCGTAATGGCAATCTCCGGCTTTACCTTCATCACAACATTCTGAGGCGTCACGCCACACGGCCAGAACACCGGCACCTCCCCCCGGCGGATGGTAACCCTGTCACCAAAATCCGGCGTATGTATGTCCTTGATGCCGATTGCCTCCGGTTCTCCAATCTGGACCGGCGCTCCATGTACCTTCGCCATCTCCCCCGTCACAAGGACCGCCTTTGCAACCTGATCCTGCGGAAGGGGACGCATGCTCACTACCAGATTGCCGTAGAACATCCCCGCAGGGGTGCAGGCTATGTTCGTCTTATACATAGGTACATTGCAGCTTTCCTCTATGTGCCTTACCGTTACTCCTGCTTCCAGCAGGGCGGATTCGAAAGAAAAGCTGCACCCGATAAGAAAGCTTACAAAATCATCTCTCCAGAATCGTTCCACATCTGTATATTCGCCGATAAGTGTCCCTCTTTTGTAGACGCGGTACTTAGGGAAATCTCTGGCTATGTCGGCATCCCGGGCAATATGAGGCAGTTTTCTGCTTCCTGTATCGCTTACTTCCAGCAACGGGCACGACTTCGGATTTCTCTGTGTAAACAGCAGAAAATCATAAGCCAGCTCTCTCGGCAGTACGACGAGATTGGCCTGTGCATATCCGGCGCACATTCCGGAAGTAGGACCGGTAATCATACCGTTCCGCACAAGTTTTCTCACCTTTCGGGGACTCATGTTGTAATATTCTGTCATTTCCTCACCTGCTTTCTGTTGATTCTATCCGCCTCTGCCCTTGATACAGCGGTAAATCTCACCCTGTCTCCGGGCATTCCCTGTGCAAGCTTTGGAATGTCAAAAGCACATACTGTCGCAATCTTGGCATATCCCCCTGTCGTCTGGCGGTCAGCCATCAGTACAATCGGACGGCCGTCTGCGGGAACCTGGACAGAACCACATGGGATGGCGTCAGACACGATATCTGTTCCTTCCCTGCTCTCGATTCCAGGGCCGTCCAGTCGGCAGCCCATACGGTCGCTCTGCTCCGAGACCGTGTATATGGCACTATAGAATGTGGCTTTTCCCTTCTCGGTAAAATAATCATCCTGGGGGCCTGGAATCACCCTTATGCATAGTTCAGAAGGGAATTCACGCCCTTCTGTCTTCCTGCCTTTCACTTCCTCGAAGCTTCTTCCTTTTCCAAACGGAAGTTCGTCTCCTGCTTTCAATGCACGCCCCTCATATCCGCCAAGCTTATATCTGATACTGGTAGAACGGCTGCCCATCACCACCGGGACGTCTATTCCTCCCGCAAACGCGATGTATGTACGGCAGCCTTCCCTGGCCGCGCCAAGAGAAAGGGTATCTCCGGCTTTCATCCTGACAGGTTCGTTCATGGGAACCAGCTCTCCATTGCGCTTCGGCTCCATATCCGCACCTGTCACAGCCAATACCGTATCTTCTGTAATTTCCATCTCGCCTCCGTACAGGGCTGTCTCTAATACTGCCTCTTTGTTTTCATTTCCTACCAGATAATTGGCATCCGCATATGCCTTTTCATCCATGACACCTGATGGTCCTATCCCATAGCACTGATAGCCGTACCTCCCTGCATCCTGTACTGTCGTAAATGCTCCCGGCATGGTAATCTTTACCGCCATGCTTTCACCTCCGCTTCCATTTCTACCTCTTCCACTTCTTCCTCTTCCATTTCCTCGCACTCCTGCACTTCTACCTCATACTCGCCTCTTGACACCAGCCTGCGTATGTCGTAGTAGTCGCTGATTGTTATCGGAACAAAACGGATATATTCGCCGGCCCTACAGAAGACAGGCTCCTTCCTGCCAGGGTAATAGAACTCCACTGGCGTTGCCCCTATCAGCCGCCACCCTCCGGGCGATGCTACCGGGTACACGCCTGTCTGGCCGCCTCCGATACCTACAGCGCCTGGAAGTATCTTTAACCTCGGCGTCTCAAGCCTAGGCACTTCAAGCCTCTTGTCAAGCCCTCCAAGGTAGACGAAGCCTGGAAGGAAGCCCATCATATATATCTTGTAATCCACCGCGCTGTGGACTGCGATAATCTCATCCCGTCCCAGCCCGGTATATGTCTCCATATCCGCAAGGTCACATCCGAACCTTGCCCCATAGCAGCACGGTATCTTCCATATCTTCTTTTTCATGTGAATGGGATTCATTGCAATATCTCCATAAGAGAGAATCCTCTCTTTCAGAGTGCCGAAAGATATCTCTCCTGGCTCATAATATATTGTCAGCGACCGGTAGGTGGGCACGAGCTCTATAATTCCAGTCAGCCCTTCCTTTTCCAGCTTTGCCGCAAGAGCGTGTACCCGGTCATTGGTCTTAGTGTCGATTCGGCTCCCGAACTCCACAGTCATGGCCCGGTCTCCTCCGGGCAGAAATCTGATTGCATTCATGCCACATCCTCCCGTCTATCTCCCGGCATTTTCTGCCGGAGTCGCGTCATAGAACTCCTGCAGCAGCGCTGCCCTGATTCTTTCCAGCAAATCAGGGTTCCTTCCCCCGGCTGTCTTTCCATCTATTTCATTTGCGTGGAGGCAGAGGCTGCTGGAGCTTGTAACGATAATCTCCTCAGCGCCATACAGATCATCCAGCGTATATGGCGTCTTACTCACCGGTATGCATAGCTGCCTGCATATGTTGATGAGATGGGCTCTTGCTATGCCGGGAAGTATGAGGTTATCCGCAGGCGCCGTCACAAGGACGCCGTCCCTGATAATATGGATATTGCTGTGTGCACACTCGGTCACGCGTCCTCCTGCCCGGTAGAATACCGTCTCCTGACAGCCGGCCTCCTTGGCTTTCTGTGCTGCCATTACTGAAGGTATCAGGTTCAGTGTCTTGATATTGCAGTGAAGATAGCGCGTGTCCTCCATCGTAATGAGCCGGACAGGTTCCTTTCCGTCAGATATTTCCGCTGGTTTTAACATGATCCACAGGTTGCCCGGGCCATCTGTAAATGTGTGGTCACGGATACCTGTTCCTCTTGTCACCTGATAATAGACGAACAGGTTTCCGGTATCCATCTTCTCCACCAGCCCCTTCAGCAGCTCCTTCAGCCTGCTCTTTGTCACCGGCATCTGAATCCTAAGCAAGCCCGCGCTGTTGAAAAACCGGTCTATATGTTCATCCAGTGCAAATATCTTGTAATTCCTTGAAGGCCCCGCATCATATACCCCGTCTCCAAACCAAGATACGCGGTCATTCATCGGTACCGTCATCTCATCAAGCTCCCCGAATCTACCATTGTAATACCCTAATGTTTTCATCCTTTTTCCTCCATTCCCGGGCGCGGCCCATTCGTAATTATGGACATCTGCTGTCCTCAGTTAAAAAAATGCATAAAAAAAGTACACAAACAAAGTTTCGACACCTTTGTCTGTGTACCTATTTTAAAATTTTGTTTTATTCTATTCTCTTCGTTCCTCAATGTCAATAAATCAGTTTTGATTCCGAATTTTTTTTGATTCTATTCTTATGATACACGAATTTTTTCGAAAATCCACTGATAAATATCTTCATATACGAGTTCACGGTCTGTCTCGTTCAGGATTTCATGCCTGTCTCCCTCATAGAGCTTCATTGTTACATCCTGTATGCCTGCCCCCCGGAACTGTTCATACACCTTTTGCACCCCTTTGCCGAAGTCCCCCACCGGGTCTTCCGCTCCTGAAATGATTAAGACGGGAAGGTCTTTTTTGATGTTTTCCGTGCTCTCCTTCTTTGTCAGAACTTTCATACCCTCAAACATCTGGTAATACGCACTGACGGTAAATACGAAGCTGCAGAGCGGATCGCTGACATATTCGGCACATTTCTTCTTGTCTGAGGTTATCCAGTCCTTCGGCGTATTACCCGGCTCAAACCGCTTATTGTAGCTTCCGAAGCTGAGGTTGTCCACCAGGGGGCTTCGGTGCTTCCATCCCTTGAATGCGGCGATAATCCTGCATAGCGTCTGCCCCATGGTGAGCAGGGCCTTCCCCTTCCATCCGGTTCCCATGATAACCGCACCGGCGAGACCCTGGCTGTATACAGTCAGATACTGCCTAAGCAGGAAAGACCCCATACTGTGGCCGAGCAGGATATATGGCACATCCGGGTGCTTTTCCTGCGTCATCTCCCTCAGCTTGTGGATATCTCCGATGATAAATTCATTTCCCTTGGCCGCATCAAAATAACCGTGCTCCTCTTCTTTATTGACGGACTGCCCGTGGCCGAGATGATCGTGTCCTGTTACATATATCCCCTGTTCTGTCAGATAATCGGCAAATTCGCTATATCTTTCGATATATTCCACCATACCATGGCATATCTGGACGACAGCTTTTATCTCCTGATCCGGTATCCATTCTGCCGCGTGAATCTGGGTCAGGCCGTCGTTGGACGGATAATAAAAATCTTTTTTCATTCGTACATCTCCTGTCATTCATAGATTGCGCCTTTAACGTTTATTGCAGGCGGATTAAATGGCCAGAAACGCTGGCATGCGTCCTCCCGGAACATTTTGATTATGGAACCTGATTATGGAAAAGACCGCTGTATCAGCGGTCATCCATCTTAATATAATCCCGGTGCGGTGCCAGAGGCTTATATGCCGGCCGGATTATCTTATCTACATTCTTGAGCTCTTCCAGTCTGTGAGCGCTCCATCCCACGATACGGGCAGCGGCAAATATCGGTGTGTAGAGTGATGCAGGCAGATCCAGCATGCTGTACACGAGTCCACTGTAGAAGTCTACATTGGCATTGACGCCTTTGTATATCTTGCGTTTCTCTCCGATAACGTCCGGAGCCATATGTTCTACCATCTCATAGAGGGCATATTCTTCCTCAAAGCCCTTTTCCTTTGCCAGCTGCTTTACAAACTTCTTGAAGATATCCGCTCTTGGGTCGGATACGGAATAAATCGCATGTCCCATACCATATATCAGGCCCTTCTGGTCAAAGGCCTTCTTATCCAGGAGATCGCACAGGTACTGTCTAACCGCATCTTCGTCTTTCCAGTCTGTGAGCTTCTTCTTCATATCCTCAAACATCTGGGTTACCTTGATGTTGGCTCCGCCGTGTTTCGGCCCCTTCAGTGAAGCCATGGCGGCTACGATTGTCGAATATGTATCTGTACCGGATGATGTAACGACATGGGTCGTAAAGGTCGAGTTGTTACCGCCGCCGTGGTCCATATGGAGCACGAGTGCCATATCCAGTATCTTGGCCTCCAGCTTCGTGTATTTCCTGTCTTCTCTGAGCATCATAAGTATGTTTTCCGCCGTGGACAGCTCAGGTGACGGAGCATAGATAAATAAGTCCTCTCCGAGCCGATAGTTATATGCATGGTATCCATATACCATAAGCATAGGGAACTGGCTGATCAGGTTCAGGCACTGGCGGAGGACATTTGGTATAGATGTGTCGTCTGCCTTTGCATCATAGGAGTACAGGCTCAAGATAGATCTGGACAGGCTGTTCATCATGTCCCGGCTTGGAGCCTTCATGATGACATCTCTTACGAAGTTCGGCGGAAGCGTCCTTCTCTCGACAAGAGTCTCATGGTATGCTGCGAGCTGCTCGTCTGTCGGAAGCTCCCCAAAAAGCAATAGATAGGATATCTCCTCAAATCCATAATGCTTCGCTTCCAGGAACCCTTTGACTAATTCTTTGATATTGTAACCCCTGTAATACAGATTGCCTGCACAGGGTACTTCTTCGCCATCAACAATTTTCTTGGCACATACGTCAGATATATTTGTCAGACCGGCAAGTACACCTTTGCCATTAACATCGCGGAGGCCCCGTTTAACTTCGTATTTGGTATACAGTTCCTTTTCAATCGCATTGTTGTCCTCACATAGTTGTGCCAGCTGCTGTATCTCCGGCGTGATTTCGAATAATGCATGTTCCACATTTTTAGTCATAGTCATCATCCTTTCTGTCCTTATTCATATTGTCAATCCGCCCAGGGCGGACGAAATATCACATTCTCAAGTCCTTACGGACATATCCGGTTATCTATCAGGGGATTCGGCAAGTGCGGCTTACGGGGCGGCAGCCATCAGGGGATACAGGTAGTTGCTTAGCCGCGCGAACTCCTCCAGCGTGAGCGACTCTCCACGCACACCCGGACCCTTCCCAAGCTTCTCTATCGCCTTGATAATCTCTTCCTTCGGCAGATCCAGCGTGCCGGAATTGTTCAGCCCGTTTGCGAGCGTCTTACGCCTCTGGTTAAAAGATGCCCTTATGATATCAAACAGCAGTCTCTCGTCTTTTACTTCAACGGGAGGCTTCTCGTGTCTTGTGAGTCGTATGACGGCAGATCCGACCTTCGGCCTTGGCATGAAGCAGTTCGGCGGTACATTTGCTACTATATAAGGCTCTGCGTAATACTGCACGGCCAGCGACAGTGCTCCATAATCTTTGCTGCCGGGCCCTGTCTGCATCCTGTCTGCCACTTCCTTCTGGACCATTACCGTTATACTCTCCACCGGTACATCATGCTCGAATAAGCCCATTATTATGGGCGTCGTTATATAATACGGCAGATTTGCCACCACTTTAATCGGCCGGCCGGCATGTTCCTCACCGGCCAGCTTCTTTATATCCAGCTTCAGCACATCCTCGTTGATGACTGTTACATTGTCATAATCTTTCAGCGTGTCCGAAAGAATCGGTATGAGATTCTTGTCAATCTCAACGGCGACAACTTTTCCGGCGGCCCCTGCCAGATACTGGGTCATGGTTCCGATTCCGGGACCGATCTCCAATACCATATCATCCTTTGTGATGCCTGCGGCCAGGATAATCTTATCCAAGACATGAGTGTCTATCAAGAAGTTCTGGCCAAACTTTTTCTGAAATGAAAAATCGTATCTTTGCAGTATCTCTATGGTATTCTGCGGGTTTCCGAGCGTAGGTCTCATCATATATTACTTAACTCCTGAATAATGTGCTAATTTTTATTATACAACAAAATTGTCTGAAATTCCATACAATTCTATCGCATTGGCTTCTGTCTGTCCTACGACCGTGTCGTAATCTACATTTTTAATACGTGCAATTGCCTCTGCCACGTACCGGATATACAGAGAATTATTCCTCTTTCCTCTGTATGGCTCCGGTGCGAGATAAGGGCAGTCTGTCTCCAGAACAATAGATGTAAGGGGTGTTTCTTCTACCACTTCTTTGAGCTTCTTCGCATTCTTGAATGTAACGACGCCGCCGACGCCGATGTAAAAGCCCATCTTGATATACTCCCTGGCCAGCTCTCTGGAATACGAGAAGCAGTGAATTACACCTTTGAGCCCCTGTGCATGTTCCTTTATAACCTCCAGCGTATCTTCCGCTGCATCTCTGCTGTGTATCACTACCGGCAGATTATGCCGGCGGGCCAGCTCAAGCTGGCGGATGAACCACTTTCTCTGCAAATCGTGGGATTCATTGTCCCAGTAGTAATCAAGACCTATCTCCCCCACGGCTACTACTTTCTCGTTGTCCATCAGCCCTTCCATCTCGTCAAAAACCTTTTCGTCCAGGCTGCCCACATGGTCTGGATGAATCCCTACGGCCGCATACATGAATGGATACCTGCCAGCCAGCTCCACAACATTCCGGCAGGAGTCATACGAGGCGCTGATATTCACGATAGTACCGACACCGCCTTCCTGCATAGAATTCAACAACCCCTCCCGGTCTGCATCAAACTGCTCATCATCATAGTGCGCATGCGTATCAAAAATCATAAAATCCTCCACAAATCCAAAAGTAGTTGGGGACGGAGGTTTTTTAAATTTCCTCCGTCCCTAATTCATTTTAACGTGTCCCTTTTTATTTTTGCCCTGTCCCCTATAAGAGTTCGGCCCTTAACTGCTCTGGTGTTTTGTTGGAAAGTAATGCCGGCGGAATATCGAATACTGTTTTGGCCCCGGCCTCTCCACTCTTTGAGAGCCGGTATGCCGCTCTTGCATAGCATACGAGTACGCTGGCCGTAAATTCTGGGTTTGAATCCAGCTTAAGTGAATACTCGATAATGTGCTTGCTTCCCACTGTTCCGGTCTCACCGCTGCGGATTACAAAGCCTCCGTGGGGCATCTTGCTGTGATTTTCTTTCAGCTCTTCCTCTGTGATAAAGGTAACGGTCGTTTCATAATCGTCAAAATAGTTTGGCATCGTCTTGATAGTCTGTTCGATCGCCTTAAGGTCAGCACCATCCTCCGGGACTACATAGCACTCCCGCAGGTGCTTTTCTTTTATAGTGAGTTGCGGCTCTTCTCCACTTCTGACTCTTTCCACAGCTTTTTCCACAGGTACTGTGTACTGAATTCCATTTTTTACACCTTCCACACGGCGGATTGCGTCAGAATGCCCTTGGCTGACGCCTTTTCCCCAGAATGTGTATGTACTTCCCTGCACAAGAATGGATTCCGCATATAATCGGTTAAGAGAGAACATTCCCGGATCCCATCCTACAGAAATAATCCCCACTTTTCCACCGCTTTTTGCCGCTTTATCCACATTTTCAAAATATTCCGGAATTCTAGCATGTGTATCAAAACTGTCAATCGTATTGAAGTTCTTTACTATTTCAGGTCCCATGACCGGCAAATCCGTAGCGGAGCCCCCACAGAGTACCATGACATCAATATCCTCTCTCATAGAAGCCATGTCATCAATATGCTTCACCGCCACAGTCTCCGTAGCAATGCTGATATCGGATGGGTTCCTTCGGGTGAATACAGCTTTAAGCTCCATATCGTCATTACGGGCCACCGCAAGTTCAACCCCTTTTCCAATGTTGCCATAACCAACAATACCAATTCTAATCTTATCCATAATCAAATCCATCTCCTCTCAATTGGGGACGGAGGTTTTCTCAATTTCCCCCGTCCCTTTCTGAATTAGGGACGGGGTATTTCTCATTTTCCTCCGTCCCCAATTAAATTTAACGTGTCCCTTTAGCAGATTTCTGCGCCTGCGGGCATTTCTTTTTCTGGTGTCATGAGTGCCAGGCGGCCTTCTGCATCTTCTGCGCACAGCAGCATTCCTTCTGAAAGGACTCCTGCGAGCTTGGCTGGTTTCAGGTTCACCAGCACCATTACTTTTTTGCCGACCATTTCTTCTGGTTTATAGTGTGCTTTTATACCTGACACAATCTGTTTTATCTCGCTTCCGACCCTTACTTTGGAGCAGAGGAGCTTCTTGGACTTTGGTACTTCTTCACACTCGAGTATCTCGCCTACCTGGAACTGCATCTTTCCGAAGTCTTCAAATGTTATCTCCGGCCTGGCCTCGATGTCTATGACATCTTCCGGAACTTCTGTTACCGGAGGGTGCAGTTCCTCTACCTGTTTCAGCACTTCTTCTAAATCCAGCCTTGCAAAGAGTATCTCCGGCTTCTCAGTCACTTTGCCGCTACCGAGCTGGCTGAGAATCTTCGCGGATGTCTCTGGCATGAAAGGTTCCAGCATTACCGCACCGGCCTTGATGCTTTCCAGCAGGTTGCAAAGTACCGTCTCGAGCCGGTCCTTTTTCTCTTCATCCTTTGCAAGTGCCCACGGCATCGTCTCATCTATATACTTGTTGCAGCGCTTGAACAAGTTAAATATCTCCGTGATTGCGTCCGCAACCCGCAGTTCTTCCATCTTGGCTTCCACTGCCTTCGGGGTAGCTTCCACGACTGCCTTCAAGTCCAGATCCACATCCTCTGTCACATCTTTGTCCGTAACCGCGCCTCCAAAGTATTTGTTCGTCATAGAGATAGTACGGTTCACCAGATTGCCCAGCGTATTAGCTAGGTCTGAATTCATGCGCTCTACCATCAGCTCCCATGAGATGACTCCGTCATTTTCAAACGGCATCTCATGCAGAACAAAATAACGCACCGCATCCACACCGAAGAAATCTACCAGTTCGTCCGCATACAGCACATTCCCTTTTGACTTGCTCATCTTGCCGTCTCCCTGCAGCAGCCACGGATGTCCAAATATCTGCTTTGGAAGAGGCAGATCCAGCGCCATAAGGAAAATCGGCCAGTATATCGTATGAAAACGGATAATATCCTTGCCTATGAGGTGCAGGTCCGCCGGCCAGTCTCTTTTGAACTGTTCCGTATTATCGCCCCCGCAGTCATAGCCGATTCCGGTAATATAATTGGTTAGTGCATCCAGCCATACGTACACAACATGGCTCGGATCAAAATCCACCGGTATCCCCCACTTGAATGAAGTCCTGGAGACACACAAGTCCTGAAGCCCAGGCAGCAGAAAATTGTTCATCATTTCATTTTTACGGGATACCGGCTGTATAAACTCCGGATGCGTATTGATATGCTCAATCAGACGGTCTGCATACTTGCTCATCTTGAAGAAATAAGCCTCTTCCTTTGCCGGCTGCACCTCTCGTCCGCAGTCGGGACATTTTCCGTCCGCGAGCTGAGATTCTGTAAAAAAGGATTCGCATGGCGTGCAGTACATCCCCTCATAATGCCCCTTATATATGTCTCCCTGGTCGTACAACTTTTTAAATATCTTCTGTACCTGCCTCTCATGATACTCATCTGTCGTACGGATGAATTTATCATACGAAGTGTTCATCAGATTCCAGATGCCCTGGATATCTGCTGCAACGCCGTCCACAAACTCTTTTGGCGTAACGCCGGCTTCTTCCGCCTTAAGCTCTATCTTCTGTCCGTGCTCATCCGTGCCGGTCTGGAAGAACACATCATATCCCTGGCTCCTCTTATATCTGGCTATCGCATCTGCCAGCACGATTTCATACGTATTCCCTATATGGGGCTTTCCTGATGTATAGGCAATGGCTGTCGTAATATAATACTTTTGTTTTTCCATCTCTTATCCTCCTGCCGTTGAAATAAAAAAAGTCTTCCCTAATCCTTCAATCAGAGAAGACGAGCTCACCCGCGATACCACTTCTATTTATCTCTGCCTCACGGCAGGGACCTCAGCAAGTGCCTCCCGGCACTCTCCCGCAGTAAAGGGCGGACCCATTGCAGCCTTGCATGGAACACACGCAGGCGTTAACCGCCACCGTATGCCCCCTGTTCGGTACACCACTCAGAAGCCATCTTCCGTCAGTCTTCATTCATCCCTCTCAGCATCCCCATGCGGCCCTGCATCATCAACCGGCCGCCAAGGTTCAGGATATCTCTGTAAAATGTCAAAAGACGTACTCTCTTCGTCATCGCGTTTCATCTTATTAGATTTTATTTCAACGCTTTATTAATATGGTAAAAATCGTAACATAAGGAAAATCAATTGTCAAGCCGTGGAAACTGCGGAACATTCATACGATGGCCTGTTCCTGCATATTTATAGATAAAACATCCAAGGAGCCCACATGCGAAAAAAAATATCGCTTTTCCTGACCGTCACGCTCCTCTTCGCGCTTGCCGCTCTGGCATCCTGCTCCAGAGGCAGCGGCAGTGCAGACGCAAAATTTGAAGCTTACACGAACAGCTTATTCTGCCAGGAAGTTTCCTCCAACACGATTTCTCTTCACTATACATTAGAAAATCCATCCGATTACGGAATTAAAGAGGCCCCTGTCTCCTTTGGCAGCTGCACTACTGACACAGCCTCCATCAGTGCCTCTGCGGAAAATGCCCTGGCATCGCTCCACGCCCATAACCGTGCACAGCTATCAGATAAAAATAAGCTGACCTACGACGTGCTGGATGATTATCTCGGTATTTCCCTTGATGAGGCGAAATATGCATTGTATGATGAGCCTCTGGCCCCGCTGACGGGTACGCAGGCACAGCTCCCGGTACTTCTCTCAGAATATCAGTTTAAGAATGCAGAAGATATTGATACATACCTGACGCTTATGACAAAGCTGCCGGAATATTTTGAATCTATCATAGCCTTCGAGCAGGCCAAATCTGACAAGGGGCTGTTCATGGCATCTTATTCCGCGGATGACATTATCGATGAATGCAATGCATTCATCAATATGGGGAACGACAACTACCTCTACTCCTCCTTCACTGAGCGTCTGGACGCCATGAAGCTCGACCAGGCAGATTATGATGATTATGTAAAACGCAACAACGAAAATGTAAAAGACTACATTTTCCCTTCTTATAAAAAACTGGCAGAAGCTTTGCAGGCCCTGCGTACGACAGGTAAGAACGACAACGGCCTGTGCTATCTTCCGGACGGACGTAAATACTATGAACTGGTTGTAAAACGGGAGACCGGTTCAAGTCGTTCGGTCAATGAGCTAAAGGAGCTCACACAGACGCAGATATTGGAAGACCTTACCGCCATGCAGCAGATACTCACTTCCTCATCAAAGGAGACATTTTCCAATGCGGCACCTGCACTTTCCGATACGGATCCTGTCTCCATCCTGTCAGGCCTTAAGGCAAAGCTAAAAGGAAGTTTTCCTGACCCGCCTGACGTATCTACTGAAATCAAATATGTACAGAAGTCCATGGAAAAATATTTAAGCCCCGCCTTCTTCATGGTTCCGGCCATCGACAGCACTACGGATAATGTCATCTACATCAACCAGGGGCATATGCCGGATGACTTGTCGTTGTTTACTACGCTAGCGCATGAAGGATATCCGGGCCACCTGTACCAGACCGTATACTTCCAGAACCTGAAGCCTGATCCGATACGCAATCTGCTAAATTTTGGGGGCTACACGGAAGGTTGGGCCACTTATACCGAGATGCTCAGCTATTATTATGCACCGATACCCAAGGAGCAGGCCGCCCTGCTGCAGCGTAATACTTCCGTGATATTAGGGCTGTACGCCCTGGCCGATATGGGAATCCACTACGATGGCTGGAAGCTGATGGATACGGTATCCTTCTTCCGGCAGTACGGCATCGAGGATGCCAATACGATAGAAAACATATACGACCTGATTATATCGGACCCCGCAAACTACCTGAAGTACTACATCGGTTATGTTGAATTTATGGAGCTGAAAAAAGAAGCCATCGACAAATGGGGCGATACCTTCACCCAGGAAAATTTCCACAAGAAAGTGCTTACCGCTGGCCCGGCCTCTTTCGACATACTCCGTACATACATTTTCCAATAATATATCCCCAAAATCATTCTGCAAAAGTACCGGGCCAGAGTAAGGCCGCCGCAAATTAACTGCGGCGGCTTTTTATTACATGGGGACACCATAAAACAAATTAGGGACAGGGGAAAACGAGATGGGGACGGAGGTTTTTTAAAAAACCTCCGTCCCCATCTCGTTTTCCCCTGTCCCTATGCCATCATCCCTGCCAGTACCACGCTCGCCACGAGGCCGGCAAAGGTGGCGAACATGGCGCCGGACAGCGTATATCTGGTCTTTGTCACCTTGGCTGTCATAAAGTAGACGCTCATCGTGTAGAATATCGTCTCTGTGCACGACATGCTGATGGAGGCAATCAGGCCGATATAGGAATCTGTCCCGTATTCTTTGAACGCATCCAGCAGCAGGCCAGTGGCCGCGGAGGATGAGAACATCTTGACTACGGTGAGCGGCACGAGCTCTCCGGGAAAACCTATGTATTCGGTGGCCTTTCCAATAAGCCCGGACATGAAGCCGAGAAAGCCCGAGGCCCGCAGTATCCCCACCGCCACCATGAGGCCTATCAGGGTAGGCATAATCTTGATGACGGTAAAGAAGCCGCTCTTCGCCCCCTTTACAAACGTATCATAGACATTTACTTTCATCAGCACCCCATAGCTCACGATGCCAAAGATTACGAGTGGCACGATGAAGTCTGATACATACATGAATAACCGCATAAACCATTTCCTTATAATAGATGCTTATTATCAATATATGCCATACCGCGCGGCTTTATGGTTAATTTCCTCCATTGAAAGGCAGATAAAAAAAGAATATACTTATATGCAGTAAGAGATTTACAACAGGACGGTGGTAAGATGGACAGCAGACATGATTTCGGGCAGGGCAGCGTGGCGGGGAACATTATGCGCCTCGCTATCCCCATGACTCTGGCCCAGCTCATAAATGTACTATACAATGTAGTAGACCGGATATATATCGGACATATCCCGCACGCTTCAACTCAGGCCCTCACCGGTATCGGGCTTACGCTCCCTGTCATTACGATTATCACCGCATTCGCCAATCTGTTCGGCATGGGAGGTGCTCCGCTGTTCTCTATGGCGCGGGGACGCGGGGACACAGAGCGCGCCAGGAAGATTATGGCCAACTCGTTCTCCATGCTTATTATCTCCGGTCTGCTTCTCGCCATCCTCTGCTATCTGTTCAAACGGCCCCTTCTTTATCTTTTCGGAGCCAGCGATGCCACCTTCCCTTACGCGGACGCATACCTGACACTCTACCTGTGCGGCACGTTGTTCGTGATGACAAGCCTTGGGATGAACAATTTCATCAACGCGCAGGGGTTCGGCATCATCGGCATGCTGACCGTTTCCATCGGGGCAGTGCTGAATCTGATACTGGATCCGATTTTCATCTTCGTCTTCCACATGGGTGTGAGGGGCGCGGCATCGGCTACCGTCCTCTCCCAGTTCGTCTCTGCCGTCTGGGTGTTCCGTTTTCTCACCGGCCCAAAAGCGATACTGCGTATAGCAGGAACATATATGCGTCCGGAAGCGGCACTCGTAAAGGAAATCACAGGACTCGGGCTGTCAGGCTTTGTGATGGCAGTCACGAACGGTTCCGTACAGATTATGTGCAACGCAACACTACAGCGCTATGGCGGCGACCTCTATGTCGGCATCATGACAGTAATCAACTCCGTCCGGGAAATCGTCACCATGCCGGTCAACGGCCTGACAAGCGGTGCACAGCCGGTTATGAGCTTTAATTACGGTGCAGAAAAATATGACCGTGTCCGCTCGGCTATCCGCTTTTCCACCATATGGGCCATCTTATTCTCCACAGCCGCATGGGCCACAATTTTCTTTTTCCCCAACTTCTTCCTCCACTTGTTCAGCAGCGAAACCAGTCTGATGAAGGAAGGGGTACCCGCAATGCGCATCTATTTCTTCGGCATCTTCATGATGGCGCTGCAGTTTGCGGGACAGTCGGTATTCGTGGCCCTGGGCAAATCCAGACAGGCGGTATTCTTCTCCCTGTTCCGAAAAGTCGTCATCGTCATTCCACTGACACTGTGGCTGCCTGCCATATGCGGCTTAGGTACAGACGGCGTATTTCTGGCTGAACCGGTGTCCAACTTCATCGGAGGGACCGCCTGTTTTGTTACCATGATGCTGACCGTCTGGCCTGCCCTTCGAAGGCGCCCAGAGTAATCTGACTGCCGCTGCCAGCCGGGGTTCCTTTCCAGCCCTGAGTACGCCCCGGCACTTGGTACACTCCGACATATATATCAGAGTACATCAGAAGGCAGGCTCCACACGTGAGCCTGCCTTCTTAACATTATTGTGCCGTCTTCAATTACCCCATCTGCAGGAGCTTCGCCTTCAGCTCACCTTCCAGCCGCATCATCTCCTGCTCCGCCTCCCGGCGTTTCTGGCGGCCGGTCTGCTGAATCTGCATCACTTCATCAAGAGTGGAGATAAGCGATTCGTTCGTCATCTTAAGCGTTTCCATATCCACGATGCCACGCTCCGATTCCTTCGCCGTCTCCACGGTAGCCATCTTAAGCTTCTGGGCATTCTTTCTCAGCAGTTCGTTCGTCATATCCGTCACTTCCCGCTGCGCCGCCGCGGCCTGCGCGGAATGCTCCACACCGAGGGCAAGCACCATCTGGCTCTTCCAGAGCGGTACCGTGTTCACGATAGTGGACTGAATCTTCTCCACCATCAGCGTATCATTGCCCTGTACGAGACGAATCTGCGGCGCCGTCTGGATAGAAATCATCCTCGTCAGCTCCAGATCATGTATCTTCTTCTCAAACCGGTTGCACATAGCGTCCAGATCCTTTGCCGCCTGGGCATCTTCGGGTAAGCCGCTCCTTTGAGCCTTCTCCATCAGTTCCGGAAGCCTGCTGCCCCGTATTTCCATAAGCTTCTTCTTCCCCGCCAGAATATACATGGATAGCTCTTTAAAATACGTAAGATTCACGTCATACATCTTATCCAGGATAGCAACATCTTTTAGCAGCTGCACCTGATGATTTTCCAGCACCTTGCATATCTGGTTCACATTGTCCTCGGCCTTGGCATACTTCGCCTTCATCGCCGTTATCTTATTGGACGTCTTCTTAAATATATTGCCAAAGAATCCCTTATCCTCTTCCTCATCGAAGCTTTTGAGTTCCTTCACCACACCGGAGAGCAGTTCACCTACTTCACCCAGGTCCTTCGTTTTCACATTTTCAAGGGCATTTTCTGAAAAATCCGCCATCTTCTTCTGCGTCCCTACGCCGTACTGGAGGATTACAGAAGAGTTCGTCAAATCAATCTGATCTGCAAATGCATCCACCGCTTTCCTCTCTTCTTCCGTCAGGATGCTTTCATCAAATACCTGAGCCTCTTCCTGCCTGGCAGGAGGGGCGCTACGCCGCTCTTCCTGGAATGGATCCAATGTCAAAGTGGGGGTCGTCTGAAACTGTTCAAATTCTTTCTCCATAATGATATCCTCCGCCCGGCCGTGCCGGTCTCATATATTCTCTCGCCTAAAAGTCGTCTTTGGTAAGGCCCTCCTGTGCCAGCATCGTCTTCAGTACAGATATGTCGGACGACACATCCCACGCCGTATCCTGGAACAGGCTGTCCAGCAGCTTTTCAAACGCAGCGTTCAGCGTATCAAGCGTCTTTTCAATCTCCTGCTTGGAAGACAGTATATTCTCCCCCTGTACCGGCTGTGCGTCCAGCTCCTCATATGCCTCCAGAAGCTTTACCGTAGTCGGCAGATAGTATTCCATGAGCCTGCGTATCTCCGGCACGCAGCCGGGATTCTGCTCCACACGGTCGAATATCCGGTCCACGAGCGTCTCCATACGGGATATCTTGGCAGATATCTCTACCCCCGGAATGGCGTCGTTGCATTCGTGAATCTTCTTGATATATGCATCGCCGGTTCGTATAATGTCCCGCACCTGGGGATCCATGCTCTCAGCCGTCTCTTCCTGCTGCGCTTTTCTTTCCTGCTCCTGCCGCTTCTGCGCCTCCGTATGTTCCATCAGCTCTTCGTATTGGCGGTATGCATGGTGCGTCACCATAAGGCATGTCCTCTGTCTGTCCAGGTGTCCTTGTCTGAACCATCCTTTCTCAATCATCTTCTCCAGGTCCTTCACGACGAACTTGGGCGGTTTCTTCACACGTTCCGCCAGTACCTTGACCTCCCCGTATTCTCTGCCTTCCATCCCTTTTATGTAGGCGTTGAAGCGCTTGACTTTACCGAGAACGTGATGGCCTGCTCCCGCCAGCACCGCTCCGGCTCCGAGCAGTATGACACCAGATCCGAACAAAAGCTGGAACAAAAAATCAAAGCTGCCGATTGCAAGCTCTCTTATCATATAGACAGGCAGCCCAATCAGAAGAATTCCGCCCAGCATATATCCTGCAGCCGCCATGATGACACCGCCGGCCTTTGCGCTTCCTGTCCTGGCATACAGTTCAGGCATCTGCCTTTCGCCAGCCTCGTACCCATACCCGCTCCGGCCATGGTACTGTCCGGGGTAAGGACGGTTCCGGTATGTCCTTCTCTCCCGCGCCTGCCTGCCTTGGCGCGCCATGTCCTGCATACCCTTGTCCACCGCGTCGCCTGCACTGCGCACCCCTTTTCCAATACCATCCACCGCATGGTATATCGTATCATTGATCGTCTGGTTCAATCTATCAAAATTCCTCGTATCCACCGCGTCCTGCACCGTCCTGCGGATATCTTCCCCAAATCTTTCCCAATCCCAGTTTGTCATCATATCCTCCTGGTTATCACTACTGTCGATTCAACAATCTCAGATAAGACTGCCTCCTGTTTTACATATATCATTTAAAGTATAATGGAAACATGGTGAAAATGCAATGCTCACACATTACCATCTCGTTACCATCCGCTATCCGTCCGCCTCCATGCTGTGGGGCCTTTTCAGCTCCCTCTTTTTCTCGGAGGCATCCACACAGATGGTGCATGCCGCATCCCCCGTGATATTGACCGTAGTCCTTGCCATATCGAGTATACGGTCCACGCCGGCCACAAGGGCAATCCCTTCCAGCGGAAGCCCCACGCTCTGCAGTACCATGGCAAGCATGATGACGCCGGAACCCGGGACACCCGCAGTGCCGATGGACGCCAGCGTAGCGGTCAGTATAATCGTAATCTGCTGCGAAATGGTGAGGTTCATGCCAAATATCTGCGCGATAAATATAACGCTGACCCCCTGGTAGATTGCAGTTCCATCCATATTAATCGTAGCACCGAGGGGCAGTACGAAGCTTGAAACTTCCTTTCTGGCGCCGAGCTTCTGTGTACATTCCATGTTAAAAGGCAGCGTCCCAACACTGCTTGCACTGGAAAATGCAAATATCATAGCCTCGCCCATACCCTTGAAGAAAGTAAGCGGGCTCATCTTAGCCATCGCCCTGACAAGGCTGGAATAGACACATACCATATGCACGGCACAGACAAGATACACGACCCCTATCAGTTTCATCAGCGGCAGAAGGATAGACATGCCGTTTGTCGCTATGACCGGAGTAATCAGGCCGAACACTCCGATAGGGGACAGTTTGATGATGACGCCCATCACTTTGATGCAGACTTCCGAAAAGCTCTCCACAACCGCTCCGGCCAGCTTGCCCTTCTCTCCCGCAAGTATGATACCAAATCCAAAGAACAGGGCAATCACGATTATCTGCAGCATGGTAGCCTCAGCCAGAGGCTGGATGGCATTGGACGGGAATATGTTCACTATCGTATCTATAAATGACGGCGTCTCCGTGACTCCCTCGAATGCCTCCAGCGATTCCGAAGACAGCTTATACCCGCTGCCTACACTGAGCACATTGGCGATCACAAGTCCTAGCGTTACCGCGAACGCTGTCGTGCACATATAGAACAGGACCGTCTTGCCACCGATAGAGCCTACCTTCCTGATGTCCTGGAGAGATATCACCCCCTGCATGATAGAAAACAGCACGACCGGTACCACTACCATCTTTACAAGATTTAAGAATATCGTTCCAAGCGGTTTGATATATGTCTCCGCTATATCACTGTTCGTCTGCAGCAGCAGCCCCGCAATGACGCCAAGTACAAGCGCTGCCAGAATCCAGACCGTCAGCGAGACCTTTTTCTTTTCCTTTTTCGTATCCAAACTCTGTTCCTCCTCATTCCATAAACTGGTCAATCGTAAATAAATTGAATTTTCTGGATATCTTGATATCCTCCTTCGTAAGCAGAAGGGAAGATACCAGCCCATCGTCTTCCTTTAGTATTGCCGAAGAGAGCATCACCTTAATCGCCACGGGCATCATAGTTTTGTATGACAGGCCTGTCAGCATTCCTGTCCTCCGGCTTGTCCGGTTCAGACTGTTGATGCAGCATATCCACGCCTGCTCCGTAGGGTTGTTCTGGTTCTGCAGGTTATAATTTTCCACGAATTCATACCTTCGGCTGTAGCCGGTGTAGAATGTCTTGCAGTTTCCGCAGCTTTCCTCATCCTGGACGTCATAAAACAGCTGTATCCCTATCTGCTCCGAGCCCGGAATCTGGTATCTCTCCATAACACTTTTCAGAATGCGCCTGCTCCTTCCATCGTAGGAATACATATACTGCCTGTCCAGAAATTCCCCCGGCTCCAGCCTGGCGTGCAGCTCCTCATCCTGTACCGCCAGCAGATACGCGGGCGATATCTGGAATACGTCCGCAATCTCCTTAAGCGTTGACACATCAATAGATATAAGGCCCTTCTCATACTTAGACATGGTCGACTTGCTTTTATGTATCTTCTTCGCCAGCTCTTCAAGCGTCAGTTTATATGCAAGCCGGTACTTCTTGATGTTCTTCCCCACATGCTCATCAATAGCCATAATGCCTCCGTTTCCTATAAATCACCTTTTCCATGAATAATAACCGATAGGATAATACTCATATGTATTTCCCAATGATTTATAATTTAAGTTTACCATAAATAGATAAACACATTAAAAGTTTCCTGTCAAGACACCCCATCCAATTTGTCTCGTTTAATAATTAACGATAGAATAAAGTCAATACAGATGGAAAGCCAGAAGGTGTAATGAATGAACAGAACAGACACAAAGAATATATCTATCATAGGATTTGCAATATTTGCCATGTTCTTTGGGGCAGGGAACCTGATTTTTCCTCCCTACCTCGGCTTGCAAAACGGAAGAAGCTGGTTCTTAAGCTTCCTCTGCTTCATCATCATGGATATCGGACTCAGCCTGCTGGCACTGCTTGTCGTGACGCGAACGGGCAAGGGGACAGAGGGCATTACGGAGAAGCTCGGAAAGCTTCCTTCTATATTAATATTATCACTGAACGCGGTATGCCTTGGACCTCTCATTGCCATTCCAAGAACTGCTGCCACTGCGTATGAATTTTCTATTGCTCCGTTCTTTCCAAAGCTTGACACAAAGATATTTTCACTCTTCTTTTTCCTCGCTGTGGTACTGTTCTGTCTTAAGCAGTCCAAAGTCATCGATATCATCGGAACCGTCTTTGCGCCTTTGATTCTCGCTGCCCTTTTATTCCTCATCTTAAAAGGCATCGTGTCGCCACTTGGCGTTATGGAGACTCAGTCTGCCGCCTCTTCGGCTGTCCGCGGCGGAATCAATGCCGGCTACCAGACGATGGACGTAATGGCAGCCATGATATTCTCCGCTTCCATACTGCTGACCATAAAGCAGAAAGGCTACAATGATACGAAATCCCAGTTCAAGGTCATCTCCGCCGCCGGCCTTCTCGCTACGCTCATCCTCTTTGCCGTGTACGGCGGCCTCGCCTATCTCGGGGCGACGGTTAGCGGGCAGTTTTCTGCCGATATTGACCGGGTGGCACTGCTCATCGCCATCGTCAAGGCGTTGCTCGGCGAGGGCGGGATGGTACTGCTCGGCGTACTTGTATGCGCCGCCTGCCTGACACCTGCTATCGGGCTCTTATCCTCCTCCGCTTCCTTCTTCGAGAAGCAGACAAAGGGGAGAGTAAGCTACCGTGCGTTTGTGTTTGGATTTGCAGGCATCAGCTATGTAATCTCTAATTTTGGTATAGCCAGGATACTGGCACTGGCTTCCCCGATACTTAATATTTTATATCCAGTGCTGGTTCTTCTGGTCTTCATGGGATTGATGGAAAAATGGCTCCCGGACGCCGCCGTCTATCGGTCTGCCGCGTCAGGAACCATCGTCGTAAGCACCTTGTCAGCTCTATCGGAATATCTGCCGGTTCCGATCCATATCGCCGGCCTTCCACTATATGAATATGGATTCCAGTGGATGCTTCCCGCTGCCATATGCGGTCTTATCGGCTACCTCTTTGCAAAAGAAAGGACGTCCAGGCAGCGGCGTATCATCGGCAGCATCGCCGCCAGGACTTAATTCCTCATATATTCCTTCGTCACTCTAACCACCTGGCCGCTCAGCAGTATAAGGGCGGTCAGGTTCGGTACTGCCATGAATCCGTTGAACGTATCGGCAATCTCCCACACAAGTCCCGGGGCAATCACGCATCCTGGAAGCAGCACCACAATATATATCACCTTATATAGAGTCGCAGATTTTTCACCGAACAGATACGCAAAAGTCCTTTCTCCAAAGTAAGCCCACCCTATGATCGTAGCAAAAGCGAAGAATATCATGGACAGCGCCATAAACTTGTCTCCGCCCGGTATGACCGTGGCAAACGCTCTTCCGCACAGCGTCGTGCCGTCTACATTCTCTGCTCCTCTTGCTATATTGGCAAGGAAGCCCTGCTGGTCGTATACTCCGGAAGTAAGGATGACAAGCGCCGTCACCGTACAGAATACGATGGTATCGATGAACACCTCCACAATTGCCCACATCCCCTGTACCGGGGCAGAGTCTATATCCGATGCGGCGTGGGCCATGACAGAGGAGCCAAGCCCCGCCTCATTGGAAAATACCCCTCTGGAGATTCCCGTCTTCATTGCCTGCCGCATCCCGTAGCCGAGCACCCCTCCGCCCACGCTCTGCACTTTAAAGGCCTCTGTAAAAATGAGCTGGAATGCCTTTGGAATCTCAGACGCATTGGCCGCCAGCACAATCACTCCCCCTGCAATATAAAAGAGAGAGATGAGCGGTATGAGCCGTTCTGTCACGGTCGCTATACGGCGGACGCCGCCGAACAATACCATGCCTACCAGCACCATGGCCGCCAGACCGGTGACAAAAGTGGGGACATAGAAGGCTTCCTTCAGCCCTCCGGCCATCGCATTGGCCTGTGTCATATTGCCCATGCCGAGCGAGGCAAGGATGCAGAACACGGCGAACAGGACGGCCAGCCACTTGCAGCCGAGCCCCCGCTCCATATAGACCATTGCGCCTCCCACCCATCTGCCGCTTCTGTTCTTATAGCGGTAGAGGATGCCCAGGACATTTTCTGCATACATGGTCATCATTCCCAGCACCGCAGATATCCACATCCAGAATATGGCACCGGGACCACCCGCGATGAGCGCTGTAGCGACTCCGGTTATGTTGCCCGTGCCGAGCGTGGCTGCCAGAGCCGTACAGAATGCCTGGAACTGGGACATGGACTGTTCGTCATCCGTACGCCTTACCTTCCTGTTTCGAAAGAGCTGGCCAAGCGTCATGCCGAGCCAGACACGCCACTTCCTGAACTGGAAGAAGCCGGTACGCACCGTAAAAAGAAGGCCGACCGCAAGAAAGATGATGAGCATGCCCCGGCCCCAGATAAAGTCACGAAGAACATCGTTGACCTGTTTGATATATTCCGTCATCGTCATAGACTACTCACTTTCTGTCCATCAGCTTCGCATAGATGATTCCTGCCAGCGTGCTTATGCTTGTCGCAACGATAGCCGCCCCTACGATAGCGGCGGGATTCACGCTCCCATACTGGCTCCGGTAAGCGATGATATTGACCGGGATAAGCTGCAGGGACGAGATATTGATAATCAGGAAGGTACACATCTCATTGCTTGCGGTACGGCCTTTCGACACGCCTCCAAGCAGCCTCTTCTTATCCTGGTATTCTGGGTTGCCCCGCTCCCGTTCCAGTTCCGCCAGGCCATCCATGGCCTTTAACCCCGCAGGGGTGGCCGCCCATCCAAGTCCGAGGATATTGGCTATCATATTGGTCGTAATGTGCTCCGCAGCCGGATGGTCAGCCGGAAGCCTCGGAAAGAGAAACCGGATAATGGGCCGCATTTTCTTCGATACGCTCTTGATAATTCCTGCTTTTGTCGCAATTTCCATAAGTCCCACCCAGAAGGACATGACCCCCATCATGGTGATGCATAGCGTAATTGCCTCCTTGGACGAGTCTATGGCTGCATTCGTCACGTCTGGCATCTTTCCCGTACAGGCGGCAAATATGATGCCCACAAGTATCATTCCTGCCCACAGATAATTCAGCATGTAATCATTCCATTTATGTAATATCTCTACATCCTATGCCGGACCGGGATATTATATGTTCTGGACGAGACACATCGGCATCCGGCAGATACGTACACGAAGGAGAGCCAGACGTCCTGTCATCGTCTGGCTCTCCTTATCTGGCTCTTCTTCCTGTCCTGCCTTACCGGGCCGTTTGCACCTACATCCACATGGCCTTCCCTCAGGACGCCGACCAGCCTGCCTATCCTCTTATACTGCGTATGAGAATTGATATGCCAGTCATCTATCGTACCATTTAACGCCTTAATATATATGTCATCGTGCCTCTTATATACTCTCCCCATATACAGATAGCCTCCCCGCATTATAATCCATATCTCTCCGTTCTTTGGATCATAATCATCATCATAACGGAACCCGAGCAGGCTGCCTTCCGGAAACTTCGGAGTAAGCACTGGTGTGCTCACATATACACAGAAGGTACAGTGCCGGCTTATCTCATTATCGCTCACCATTATATCTCTTTCTATCCTGCTGTCATACTGCGCCAGGCCCTGTACTATGTTCGTAAATTCAAAACATTTCATTTTTATCTTTTCATGGGAAGTGCTGTGAATCATCTGGTCGTATTCGGTGTCTATCGTGTATTTTATATATTCTTTCATAGGGTCCGGCAGCTTTTTAAACCGATATACATAATCCGAAAAGTCGTATGGCACATTCGGCTCCCTGTCCGTAAACTCGTCCAGGGAACAGTCCAGCACCCTTGCTATCTTCTCCATGGCGGAAAATCCGGGATTCTCCGTCACGCCGCTTCCAATCTTCGTCAACGTACTGTAGGGAACCCCGCTCAGCCATGCCAGATCTTCAAATGTAAGTCCTCTTTTTTGCATGATATACTTTATTCTTTCGTTTTTCAAAATTCTCCACCTTTCCATTTTTGGAAACTTTCTACCCTATGCCGATATTGATTTATTATAGCATATTTCCTATAATCAGACTTATTGTTATTATTTTTTTAAGCATAATGTTCAAAAAAGAGAGGTAAACGCCATGACTAACAATATTTACACTTCTACACCGGTAGATATCCAGCTTAACCGCCGGCTGACGCTTCTGCTGAACCGGCTTGAGATTTCTCCCAAGCTGAAAGGATATCTATATCTGAGAAGCGCTTTGTCACTCTGCATCAATGATACAAGTTATCTTTCAGGAATCACGAAAAATCTATATCCTTCTCTCGCTGCCGCGTACAGCACAAGCCCCTCCGCCGTGGAGCGGGCTATCCGCAACTCCATCGACATACTATGGCATTCACATGCCAAGATAACTTATCAGGAACTGACCAACTGTTACTGCGACGTCAGGCCGACGAACGCACAGTTCATCGCTCTTCTGACACATACCATTCTTTTTTTGTGAAAAATTTCTCACAATTTCAATTTTGTCTTTTCTTTTTTTGTCCTTTTTGGTACAATTATTGACTTTTTTAGACAGATTATATATACTTAGTTTAGTTCAATTAACAACAATTGACGAAATTTCTTCAAAAAACTTGCAAAAATGAAAGGAGGAAGAGAGTATGTGGGGACATATTTTCGATCTGAGCAATCCTCTTATAGGAGAGGAAAACACATGGGTGCTCTGGGCTATCTGTGCCACAGGCGCCGCTGCTGCCATTTATCTGGAACAGAGGTATAAATGGGCGGCAAAAATGACGGGAGCCATCATCGCTCTTATCTTTGCAATCGTTTTATCCAATTTCGGTATCATTCCTATGAGCGCTCCTGTATGGGACATCGTGTGGGGGTATGTGGTACCGCTGTCCATCCCGTTGCTGCTTCTGCAGTGCGATATGAGAAAGATAGGTAAGGATTCCGGGCGTATCCTGATAATCTTCCTCATAGGCTCCGTAGGTACGGCGTGTGGTTCACTGCTTGCCTATACGGCGCTCAACAAATTTATTCCGGAGCTGGCAGGGCTTGCAGGAGTCTTCACCGGAACGTACATCGGCGGCACGGTGAACTTCGCGGCACTTGGCGCGGCGTTTGACGTATCAGGTGAGATGATTTCCGCTGCCACGGTAGCAGACAACCTGCTGATGGTATTATATTTCTTCCTGTTGATTGCGATGCCGTCCATCGGTTTCTTCCGCAAGAACTTCAAGCACCCATACGTGGATGAAGTTGAGGCTGCAGGTAGCAACTTGAAAGAAAACGAGACGAACGCATCTGCATTCTGGGGAAGAAAAGAAATCTCCCTGAAGGATATCGCCCTTGCAGCTGCAACCGCGTTTGTAATCGTTGCATTGTCCAATATCATCGCAACCGGACTTGGAAGCGTCATCCCGACATCCAACGCGTTCCTGAAGATCCTCAACACGCTGTTCGGCAACATGTATCTGTGGATTACGACGATTGCCATGCTCTGTGCTACATTCGCACCGGGGTTCTTCGGCAATATCAAAGGCACGCAGGAGCTTGGAACCTTCCTGATCTACCTGTTCTTCTTCGTAATCGGTGTTCCGGCATCTGTACCGCTTATCATCCGGAACTCTCCGCTGCTGCTCGTATTCGCTGCCATCGTCGTTGCGGTCAATATGACATTCAGCCTTGTGGCAGGTAAGCTGCTGAAGTTCAACCTGGAGGATATCATACTTGCCTCCAACGCCAACATCGGCGGACCTACGACAGCGGTCGCCATGGCAGTATCCAAAGGCTGGACGAAGCTCGTCGGACCGATTGTACTTATCGGTACATTAGGTTATGTCCTTGGTACATACTTCGGCCTTGTAGTAGGAAGCATACTCGGCTTATAAGAGCCAAACACAACTAGAAAGAAAGGGGATTATAAGATATGAATTTTGATGCACATTCTGATATCTGGACCGACGTGACACACCATTATCTTGACGGGGAATCTGACATTTTCCGCAAATACCACTATGAACGTCTTAAAAAAGGACAGATTGAGGGCGGAATATTTGTAATCTGGAATGATCCACCTTTCGATAAGGAGCCGCTGAAGCGCACACGCCAGATGATGGAGGCGATTGCCCACGAAGAGCCTGACTGTGCGGATATATTAAAGGTGGCACGTTCTTACGATGATATGATGAAAGCCCGGGAGGAAGGCAGGATGTATGCCTTCATCGGGCTGGAAGGATTAAAAAGTATCGGTGAAGACCTGGATCTGATTGATGAATTCTATCGGTTCGGGGCCAGACACGCCGGCCTTACATGGAACGAAGAAAATCCGCTGGCAACGGGAGCGCTGGGGAATCCTGAACGCGGACTGACAGATGTGGGCCGGAGGGCAGTGAGGAAAATCCAGGAGCTTGGGATGATACTGGACGTATCGCATCTAAATGATGCATCCTTCTGGGATCTGCTTGATGCGGCGGGAGGACCTGTCGTAGCCACGCATTCCAACTGCAGGGCTCTGTGTAACCAGCGCCGGAACCTCACCGATGAACAGTTAAAGGAGCTGGCTAAGACAGGAGGTATCGTCGGCCTGAATTCCTTCAATGAGTTCGTACATGATGTGGAATCAGAACAGACGGTAGAGAACCTTGTGAAGCATCTCGTCCGTATGGTGGAACTGATGGGGATCGACCACGTCGGCTTCGGCTTCGATTTCTCTGAATTTATATGCGGAGACACGCTGAGCTCGTTCAGCAGCCAGGAGAATCCCTATACGATCGGTCTGGAGGACGCCTCCAAGGTTCCAAATGTCATTGAGGAAATGAAACGTGCCGGATTCCATAGTGAGGAGATTGAAAAGATCTCCTATAAGAACTGGCATCGTCTTATTCGAGAGGTCATTAAATAACAGATATAATCACGAAAGGCACAGCCGATGCGGCTGTGCCTTTCTGCTACTTTATGGAACCCGGGTCCACTTTTTTCTGCCTCAGCTTCAGATACACGATTTCACGGAACAAGGCGTATACGACAGATACGATAGGGATGAATATGAGCATGCCCACGATTCCCATCAGGCTTCCTCCTATGCTGACTGCTGCCAGCACCCATATGGACGGCAGTCCCACCGAGTTACCGACTACATGAGGATAGATGAGGTTCCCTTCAATCTGCTGCAGCACGAGGAAAAGGACGACGAATACAAGCGCCTTGACCGGATCGACCATGAAGATGAGGAACGCGCCTACCGCACACCCGATGAAAGCGCCGAAGATAGGTATCAGCGCCGTAAAGGCTATCACAATACCGACCAGCAGCGCATAGGGAAGGCGGAACAGCCCCATGGATACGACGAACATGCTTCCAAGTATGATCGCTTCCACGCACTGTCCGGTCAGAAAGCTGGAAAATGTACTGTAGGTCAGCGAGAACACTTCCAGAGCCGCCTCTGCCCTTCCTCTTCTTACAAAGGCGAACAGTACCTTCTTCGCCTGAACGCTCAGCTTTTCCTTCTGCAGCAGCACATAGCAGGCAAATACAAATGCGATGAAGAACGTCGTGATTCCGCTCACGATGCTCTTGGCCGCCGTGATGGTCGAGTCGAGGACGCTTCCTGCGCCGTTCCGGAAGAAATCAATCCCCGCGTCCATAATCTTGTTCCAGTCGAATTTCAGATTGTTCACCCAGGCCATCACTTCCTTATTGTTGTGGAAGAGGTCATTAGCCCACACCTGCACCCTCGGGATAAATGCCTGAATGCTGTCACCCAGATTTGCAAAGGTCCTTCCAAGCTGCGGTATCAATATGAACATTACGACGGCTATGACTCCAAAGACCAGCAGCAGCACGATGAGCATGCTGACCGGACGCGCCGCTTTGGCACACGCTCTGCTCTTCTGTGCCCTTTCACTGCCGAACAGATGGCGTTCCACAAAGTTCATCGGCACATTCAGCACAAATGCTATCGCTCCGCCAAGAATAAACGGGAACATGATATGGAACACGAATCCGAGAATATCGAATACTTTGTTGTATTCCCAGAGGCATAGCACGACGATAGCTGTAAATATGATGAGCCCTCTTATCTTTTTTACACTCTCTCTGTCAAATTCCATCTTAACTCCTTATCTTTTTCATCAATTGTATCACAGGAAGGTTCAGAAGCGCCAGCCCATATACGGTAAGCAGCTGTCCCAGATCAAGCGTAACCACTTTGAAGATGCCGTGAAGCCCCGGTATCATCAGTACACCCGTAATAAGCAGCAGGCCGATGACAAATGCACCTATGAGGTATATATTGTTGAAGAACCTGTTCGTGAACAGTACCGGGCCCTTCGACTTACAGTTGAAACCGTGAACAAGCCTGCCCGTACAGAGTGTACCAAAAGCCATCGTACTTGCAAGCGCACTGCCCCCGCTTACATAGCCGATATAAAAAGCGGCCATCGTCATGACGCCGATGCACAGCCCTTCCGTTCCGATACTGAGCAGATACTTTCCCGTCAGTATAGATTCATCCATCGGGCGGGGCTTCTCCTGCATCACGTTCTGCGTGTGCGGTTCAAGGCCGAGCGCGATAGCCGGAAGGCTGTCTGTCAGCAGATTGATGAACAGGAGATGGACCGGAGCAAACGGCACCGGCAGTCCCGCCACAGAAGCATACAGTACAGCCAGAATAGCGCCGAAATTCCCTGACAGGAGGAACTGTATGGAGTTCTTGATGTTCTGGTAGATGTTTCTGCCATTTTCTACTGCTTTGATAATGGTGGCGAAGTTGTCATCCGTGAGTACCATAGACGCCGCATCCTTGGACACCTCCGAACCGGTGATACCCATGGCCACCCCGATATCTGCCTGTTTGAGCGCAGGAGCGTCATTCACGCCATCTCCCGTCATAGCGACTATATTGCCCTTATCCTGCCATGCACGGACAATCCTTATCTTATGTTCCGGGGAAACTCTCGCATACACAGAGATTTTTTCCACGAAGTCCTGAAGCTCTTCGTCGGACATGTCTTCAATAACCGCGCCTTCGCAGGCCTCGGAATCATCTTCCAGGATACCGATCTTCCTTGCAATCGCCGCTGCCGTAACCTTGTGGTCTCCCGTAATCATAACCGGTTTGATGCCCGCTGCCTTGCACTCCGATACGGCGGCTTTCGACTCCTCCCTCGGCGGATCCATCATCGATATGAGTCCGAGGAAGATAAGGCCGTCTTCATCCTCCAGCGTTAGGGCACGGGCACTTTCTATCTCCTTATATGCAAATGCCAGCACCCGCAGGCCATCCCTTGAGAACTCCATGTTCTGTCTCTCGATTTCCAGCCTGTCGTCCTCTGTAATATCCCGTACTGCCTCCCCCGTCCTTATACTGCTCATACGTCCAAGCAGAACATCGACGGCCCCTTTGACGACGATAATCTCTGCTCCGTCTATCCGGTGCTGCGTAGACATCAGCTTCCGGTCGCTGTCGAACGGTATCTCTGACTTACGTGGGAACCTCTTCCTTATCTCAGACGCGTCAGCGCCAAGCCTGCTGCCCACATTGATGAGCGCGGTCTCCGTCGGATCCCCGATTTCCTGACCCTCCGCATTCACGGAATCATTGCAGAGCATGCTGAATATAAGCAGCTTCTCCTCGTTACAGACAGACAGATCTATATCCCCCGCCGGTATCCGCCTGCCGTCCACATAATAATCTTCCACCGTCATCTTATTCTGCGTCAGCGTTCCTGTCTTGTCCGAGCATATGACAGACACGCTCCCGAGTCCCTCTACCGCCTGGAGCTTGCGGATAATGGCATGTTCCCTGGCCATCTTCTGGGTACCGAAAGACAGCACGATCGTAACGATGGAACTCAGTGCCTCCGGAATTGCCGCGACTGCAAGCGCCACCGCGAACAGGAACGCGTCCGCAACAGAACCGCCCCGCACCACATTTACTGCAAATAATATACCGCAGAATACGAGGATGATGATTGAAAGCTTCTTTCCAAAGTCATCCAGATTCATCTGAAGCGGCGTCTTCTTCTCCGATGTCGTCTTCAATAGCCTGGCAATCTTGCCGACCTCCGTTTCCATCCCAATCGAGGTGACCTCAAAGGTACCCCTCCCATAAGTTACGAAGCTTCCGGAAAAGACCCGGTTCGTCTGGTCGCCGAGCGCTGCCCCGGCCGGAGCTTCTTCCAGTGATTTCTCCACAGACAGGCTCTCTCCGGTAAGGGCGCTTTCATCTGCCTTGAGGCTGGCTACGTCAAGAAGCTGGCCGTCAGCAGGAACACAGTCCCCGGCTTCCAGTATCACTTCATCTCCAACCGTGACCTCCCTGGATGGTATCTGGACCATCACCCCGTCCCTTATGACCTTCGCCTCGGGCGCGGACAGCTGCTTCAGGCTCTTCAGAGACTGTTCTGCCTTCACCGTCTGCACCGTCCCCAGTATGGCATTGATTGTTATCACTACGAAGATGACCACAGCACTTTCCGCATCGCCTAAAAAGCCTGAAACGATGGCTGCAATTATAAGTATAATGACGAGAAAGTCCTCAAACTGTTCCAGAAATATCCTCGCCGTGCTCTTCCTCTTGCCTTCCGCCAGCTCATTATAGCCGTATTTCTCCTGGTTTATTTTTGCCTGTTCACTTGTCAGCATATGTTTTCCTCTCTTTCCTGCAATGAGACTCTCTTTTCTATTATTTCCACCTAAATAAAAAAGAGACCTCTATTGCATAATTTAATATGCAATAAAAGTCTCACCATTTCATTACGATACGGATGATTGCTCATCGTACTGACGACATCGTAAACGCGGGCTTCTGCCGGCGCCAGTTACTCCCTTTTATTATTTCATAATATACCGAATAAAATCATAAAAGTCAATACTATTTGCCATTTATTATCATCTGTCAAATACAAAATATCTGCCTGCGATATAATTCAATATGATGACTGCAATATTGGTCAGTATCTTCATAACCGTGCCCTGCAGCGACAGCATATCCACAAGCAGATACATGAGTACCACCTCCAGCACGCCGGTCAGCGCCCTGCACCCAAAGAAACGGGCTGCCTCCGATATGACTGTCAATCCTTTCCAGTCCCTGCTTTCGAACACGAAAGGCTTGTTGGTAAGAAACGCAAATACGACCGCTATACACCACGCGGCTATTGTGCTGTACACGTTTGGAACCTTCAGTATCTGGTAGCAGACATAATACGCCGCCACATTGACGACTGTAGTCAGTATCCCAAATATCATGTAAGCTGTAATTCTTTTATATTTATATTTTACCATGCAGTCTCCTCTTCCTTCTTATAAGGTCTGCTCCAAGTATGCCAAGGGCTGCCAGCGTTGCTGCTATACCTGCTGTTCTGCCTTTGGCCTCGTACACGAGCCTGACCTGGTGAACACCTTCTTTAAGGGGCGCACCGATAAAAGCGGTATTGATTTTGTGTATCTTCTCCTGCCTGCCATCCACATAGAGCTTAAAATTCTCGTCGTAAGGAATGGATGTGACCAGCCACCCTCCATTGCCGGACCTGGCCGTCCCTTCCAGCACATTTCCCGCTCCTGTAACATTCAGGCTGACGGGGCTGCTGTACAGGTTGCGCGTCTCCTTCTCGTCTGCTCTTCCAATCCATGCATGGACATTGCTGATCTCGTAATCTCCTTCGCCATATTCAACCGGAACCTCATTCTCACCGGCAGAAAGTAATGAAGTATAGTGGAACGTCGTATTGGCATTATAATACGCCGCATTATCTGCACTCAGCTTGTTCTGCTCCCCGTTTACCGTAACCGTTACATCTCTGGCAGCCTTATTGTTCTTTACATCAAATTCCAGAAACAGATAAGCATCTTCTTCCCTGTCATTATCAACAGTCAATATACCGGACGATGCACTTCCCTTGATTCTGGATGCACTCATATGTACATCCACCTCTGCAGCGCGTTCTTTACTCTCAACCGCCGCCTCTTTTGTATCCGCCACTGCGGTACGGAGCATAGCAAGCTGTCTTTCCGGCCAGGATAAGGTTAAGAAATCCTCTTCCGTCATAATCTGGTCTGTCACATAAACGGAGGGCGCCACTTCATTATTTTCATATATATTGACGTCCCCGTACCGATTTATCTTCTTGTAGCCGTCCGGTGCCCGGCTGCCCACAATATACCGGACGCCCATAATCTTCAGGAATACCGGACTATCTACCGTATCGGCCATCAGGCTGTTCCTGCTTGGCTTGCTCAGATGCAGGACTTTGCTGCGGAAGCTGCTGTAGTAAGGATTGCTGATAGAAGAATATACGGTGGTCAGGTTCTGCCCACACACCCACACCTTATTCTGGTTCGCCTTGTTCGCACTGTATCCGTCCCGTGTCTCAGTGCGGTATGAACCGCCACCCTGCACAGATTCGACAGCTTTCCCGATAGCCGGGCTTTCAATTCTTTCCATCTCCGCCTTTGTGACCAGCTCCTCTTTCAGCAGCGTCACCTGACCTACGCACAGCAGAGCCATCACCGCAAGCATGACTGTGGATACGGCCTTTTTCCAGCAATACATGCTGATGGCGATTGCTGCCGCACAAACTGCGAAGTCGATATAGATAAAATACTGCTCCTGCCGTACATAAGTATTGGTCAGCAGGGAGACCGTAAGCAGCACACCTGCCAGCACGCAGCCTCCCACAGCCTCACGCGCCCTGAGCAGGCGGCTGCCGATTCTGTAAAAGAACGAGGCGGCGAGCCAGCACATAAGCGGCAGAAACGGTATGAATGCTTTGTCTCTCAGATAGAGCGTTCCGTTCAGAAGCCAGTCAAACACCGGGAACAGCAGCAAGAGAAACAACGTGGCTGCCATATACTTCTCTCTGCATCTTCTGTAAAAGATACTCGCACATAATAGGATGAGTGCAGCGACAGAGAGACCCATCCCATAACCGCTGTATAGGAGCTTATGAAGCCGTATATCAGGAACAAGCAGCTCCTTCAAAGACTGGGCCGCGTGTCCGGTCCGCCCTGCCGACATCGCAAAATATACAGGCACAAGATAGAACAGAGAAAGAAGGCAGCCAAGAAGGGCCGGGTAATACCTGTACCAGAACCACTTGATCATGCCCCACACTGATGCCCCTTTCTCGTGCCTGTATCCACACGCTCCATAGATGAACAGAGCTGCCAGCCCTCCCACGGCAAAGTAAAAGCTTGTCAGTATCATACATAATACAGATACCGTCAACAGGCCATATTTCCCATTCTCGCAATACCGGTCGTAACCGATCAGCGCCAGCAGAAGAAACGGCATATAATTCACAAACATCAGCTGCATCGATGAATGATAGGTAACAGAAGCAGCCAGCGCAAGCATAACGGAAGCATAGAAGCTTTCCCGCCTTCTGAAATGGCCTCTCCCAAGCCAGCAATAGCACAGGATCCCGTCCGCTATATGTTCCAGGAGCGCTAACGCCTGAATATATGTGGTCATCTTTATAAAAGGCAGCATGTATGACAGAAGATATAGCGGATTAAAGAGCCCGTAGTATGCAAAGTTATAGATGTTCTGCCCTCCTCCAAGCTCTGCCGCAAACTGTGGGAACAAGGTCCCTGTCTCATAAAACAGCTTGCGGAAATAGTCCGGGAATACGATATGCTGCCCGAGCCAGTCTATCTCAGAGCCTGCCAGATATCCGTTTCTTGTCTTCAGGATATACAGGATGAGCGGAATGATTATAAGAATCGAGAGATATAAAATATCTTCCCTGTTTTTTGTTGCCTTTGCCATCAGTTTTTGCATCCTCTTCATCACTTGATTCCCTCAATAAATAGATTGGCCTGTTTTTGATCTCCGTGTAAGCCCTTGCAAGATACTGTCCCGAGATTCCAATGCAGAGCAGCTGAATCCCGCCTATCAGGAAGATGACGCACATCATGGCCGGCCAGCCTGCTACGGGGTCATGCCAGAACAGGTTCTTGACGACGAGAAATACGATCATGCAGAATGCTGCCCCACAGAACAATATCCCTCCATAAGAAGCCATTGACAGAGGTACTGTCGAAAAGCCGAGGATCCCGTCGATGGAGTATTTGAACAGCTTCCAAAGAGACCACTTCGTATCCCCTGCCGCACGTTCCACATTGTGGTATTCCAGCCATTTCGTCCTGAAACCGACCCATCCGAACAGGCCCTTGGAAAATCGGTTGCATTCGCTCAGCGAGAGTATGGCATCGGCCATCTTCCTATTCATCATGCGGAAATCCCTGGCACCCTCCACTATCTGGACCTCAGAGAGCTTATTAATACATTTATAGAAAGATGCCGACAGGAATGACCGTATCCTGGCTTCGCCCTCACGGTCTCCTCTTCTCGTCGCTACGCAATCATACTCGCCTTGCTGTAATATACCGAGCATTTCCGGTATATAGTCAGGTGGATCCTGCAGATCTGCGTCCATTACGACGACATATTCGCCCCCTGCTGCTTTGAGGCCCGCATAAAGGGCGGACTCCTTTCCAAAATTTCTGGAAAAGGATAGGTATCGGTAATCTTTATCCTGCTCATGATATCCCTTTAAAAGCTTAAGCGTATCGTCTGTAGAACCATCATCTACAAATATGATCTCCACGGCTGCAGGCTCCATCTTCTTTATTACTTCCTGCATGGCCTGTACATAAAGAGGCAGTACATCCTGCTCATTATAACAAGGGACAACCACGCTGACCGCAGGTTTCTTATCTCCGTACATTATAAAACCTCCTTCTTAATGACTGATTGCTTTTGCTTGGTTCAATAGTAATTATAGATATAGTATCTATCGATTTCCGAAAGAAAATCTTAAGTTTAGATAAAGATTGCTTTTAATCAGCTCACGTTATACTATCTGGCTGAGTGTTTTACTTATCTCTTCTGCTGATTGTATCAGCTTCTGCCGCTCCCTTGCATCCAGTTCAATCTCCAGTACCTGCTCTGCCCCCTTCTGGCCTACGACTGTAGGAATACTGAGGCACAGCCCCTGTAATCCATACTGCCCTGACAGGAATACAGATATCGGCAGCACCGCATGGCTGTCGCGGATGATGCACTCTGCAATCCTGGCTACGGCAATTCCTATGCCATAATACGTAGCCCCTTTCCTCTCTATAATCTCATAGGCACTGTCACGTACATCCTGATATATGGTTTCCCATACGTGTTCCTCTGAATTACGCCCACGCAGCTCGCTAAAGTGTTCTATATCTATGCCGGATATATTCGCCGTACTCCAGACCGCAAGCTCACTGTCACCGTGTTCACCGATGATAAATGCATGCACGCTTCTGCTGTCAACCTTCAGATGCTCGCCAAGCAGATATTTAAGCCTTGCCGTATCAAGGACCGTTCCAGACCCTATGACCCTTTCTTTTGGAAAGCCTGATTCTTTTAGTGCTACGCACGTGAGTATATCGACAGGATTCGATACGATTAAGAGGATGCCCTCGCACTTGGCAGCCTTGATATCATGGATAATCGAACGCATAATCTTTGTATTTTTCTGTACAAGATCCAGCCTTGTCTCTCCCGGTTTCTGATTGGCGCCCGCGGTTATGATAACGAGCGCTGCATCTTTTATATCATCATAATCTCCCGCGTAGATATCCATAGCATGGACAAAGGGGAGACCATGATTAATATCCATCGCTTCTCCTTCGGCCTTTCTCTTATCTGTGTCAATCAGTACCATCTCTGAAAATGTCCCTCTCTGCAATAATGTATACGCAATTGTAGAACCGACAAATCCACACCCGATGATTGCAGTTTTCTGTATATTGACCATAAAATACCTCCTTCTTAATGTCTGATTACTTTTGCTTGAATCATTAGTAAATATATATAGTATCTATCCATTTCTGAAAGATAATCTTAAGTTTCGCTAAAAATTATAAATTATAGCAAATAACATAATAGGACATAATAAGTATACAAAAAGTTCATGTTGTATGCGATAGGACGAAATATGGATAAATATCACCGGTTCCTTCATCAAGAGATTGAGAAATATGGGGGGAAAGGAGTAAAAAACCCCTGTAGAGGTTCAAGGCTTTGAAAAAGCCTGAATTCTACAGGGGTTTTTCCTTCTTAAATATCTGGGGTTAAAATCAGTATCAGCCGATAGCCCCTTAAGCCTATAATATGATAACCGAGTCAAGAGGTCATGCATATAGACACAATTCTATCCATATATCTCATCTAAGATATCCAACAGTTTATTATACATATTTGCATTTTCCAAGTACATATTCTTGCTGTTCTCGCCCAATACAATCTCCGAATACCTTTATTGCTGGACTGCCAAAATCTCAAAGGCATCTCTTATATTCTCACCTCTCGTACAAGTCTTTCATAAAACTGTCGGTCACTGATGATGAAGTATAATTGATTGGAAAAGTCATTTCCTCCAAATCATATTTCTCCTTTAGATAATTTTTCTGCTCGTCTGTTAACTTCAAAGGCTGACTCTCATTTTCTGACAGCCTCTCTTCAATTACTGTTTTTATGTCATTCGAATCTAATCCAGATTTTGAATAAACCGTCTTCTTGTTATTATCTTTGTGTGCTGAATGATAATAACTCATGTTTTCACAAAGGCAAAAGTAATTAGGAGACATTATATTACTATTAAAGGTCAATAAAATTATATCTTCTTTCAAATTTCGTCACTTTTATTAATATTTTTATAGAAGCCACCTGATTTTACTGAACAAAAAAAGCAGTATCCAATAAAAGACACTGCTTTCCTCTCATTCCCATGAGCGTGCGGGGATTCGAACCCCGGACAACTTGATTAAAAGTCAAGTGCTCTACCACCTGAGCTACACGCCCTTATACAATTATGACAGTAAAGAAAATGCCCAGAGCCGGAATCGAACCAGCGACACGAGGATTTTCAGTCCTCTGCTCTACCGACTGAGCTATCTGGGCAAATGGGCATTATTATGTGAAACTTTCGCGTACGACTTCAAAACTATGTTTTCTCAGTCACGGCGTTACCGCCTATACATCTACAAAATAATACTTTCACTCAAGCAAGCTTGACTCAATTATTATTTTGCATCTGTGCACGCTCTGAACTACAACGTGCAAATTGCGGGGGCAGGATTTGAACCTACGACCTTCGGGTTATGAGCCCGACGAGCTTCCAGACTGCTCCACCCCGCGCTATTAACTAATATATGATATTGAAGCCGTTGACCGGACTTGAACCGGTAACCTGCTGATTACAAATCAGCTGCTCTGCCAATTGAGCCACAACGGCAAGTCTGATAACGAATGAAAAGATTGTAACCATTTTGCTCTAGCAAACAGTTGACTCTTTTCCAGTGGATGGAGAAGGATTCGAACCTTCGAAGGCGTTGCCAACAGATTTACAGTCTGCCCCCTTTGGCCACTCGGGAATCCATCCATTTTCATATGGGACCTATAGGGCTCGAACCTATGACCCTCTGCTTGTAAGGCAGATGCTCTCCCAGCTGAGCTAAGATCCCATACAGCGACCCAGAAGAGACTCGAACTCTCGACCTCCGCCGTGACAGGGCGGCGCTCTAACCAACTGAGCCACTGGGCCTCGCTAACTGAAGATATGTACCTTCAAAACTGCATACAAGAAATACTTCCATCCATTACCTATCCACCATCATTCTGGTCATGCCCTCGACCGATTAGTAGCAGTCAGCTCCATGCATTGCTGCACTTCCACCTCTGCCCTATCTACCTCGTCGTCTTCAAGGGGTCTTACTAACTCGCGTTAGGGATATCTCATCTCGAGGGGGGCTTCACGCTTAGATGCCTTCAGCGTTTATCCCGTCCCGGCTTGGCTACCCTGCCATGCTCTTGGCAGAACAACAGGTACACCAGCGGCCGGTCCATCCCGGTCCTCTCGTACTGAGGACAGCTCCTCTCAAATATCCTACGCCCACGCCGGATAGGGACCGAACTGTCTCACGACGTTCTGAACCCAGCTCGCGTACCGCTTTAATGGGCGAACAGCCCAACCCTTGGGACCTACTTCAGCCCCAGGATGCGATGAGCCGACATCGAGGTGCCAAACCACTCCGTCGATGTGAACTCTTGGGAGTGATAAGCCTGTTATCCCCAGGGTAGCTTTTATCCGTTGAGCGATGGCAATCCCACTTTATACCACCGGATCACTAAGTCCTACTTTCGTACCTGCTCCACCCGTCGGTGTCGCAGTCAAGCCCTCTTATGCCTTTGCACTCTGCGGATGGTTTCCGACCATCCTGAGAGGACCTTTGAGCGCCTCCGATACCCTTTCGGAGGCGACCGCCCCAGTCAAACTCCCCACCTGACATTGTCCCCAGGCCGGTTCACGGCCTCTGGTTAGAAACCCAGCACTGCAAGGGTGGTATCCCAACAGCGGCTCCATCACGACTGGCGTCATGATCTCATAGCCTCCCACCTATCCTGTACATGCAATACCGGATCCCAGTATCAAGCTGGAGTAAAGCTCCATGGGGTCTTTCCGTCCTGGCGCAGGTAACCAGCATCTTCACTGGTATTTCAATTTCACCGGGTGCATTGTCGAGACAGTGCCCAAATCATTACGCCTTTCGTGCGGGTCGGAACTTACCCGACAAGGAATTTCGCTACCTTAGGACCGTTATAGTTACGGCCGCCGTTTACTGGGGCTTAAGTTCGAAGCTTCGCTTGCGCTAACCTCTCCCCTTAACCTTCCAGCACCGGGCAGGCGTCAGCCCATATACTTCACCTTGCGGTTTTGCATAGACCTGTGTTTTTGCTAAACAGTTGCTTGGGCCAATTCTCTGCGGCCAGGCCTCCCTGGCACTCCTTCTCCCGAAGTTACGGAGTCATTTTGCCGAGTTCCTTGACAATGCTTCTCCCGTCGGCCTTAGGATTCTCTCCTCATCTACCTGTGTCGGTTTACGGTACGGGTACGATATGAACGATAGCGGCTTTTCTTGACGCATGGCTCACACACTTCCCTACTTTAAGTTCGGTACGCGTCACGTCTTCGGATTGCGCTACGGATTTGCCTATAGCGCTCCTACCCCGCTTGCGCCGGGCTTTCCGTTCCCGGCTTGTGCTCTCCACACGTGTCCCCACAGTTCTGTCATATCGCAGTACAGGAATCTCAACCTGTTGTCCATCGGCTACGGCTCCCGCCCTCGCCTTAGGCCCCGACTTACCCAGAGCAGATCAGCTTTACTCTGGAAACCTTGGATATTCGGCCGGAAGGATTCCCACCTTCCTCTCGCTACTCATTCCGGCATTCTCTCTTCGATGCGCTCCACGGCTCCTCACGGTGCCGCTTCCTCGTGCATCCAATGCTCCTCTACCGATTGACGTTCGTCAATCCCTGGGCTTCGGCAGTGTGTTTCAGCCCCGGACATTTTCGGCGCAGGACCTCTCGACTAGTGAGCTATTACGCACTCTTTGAATGTATGGCTGCTTCTGAGCCAACATCCTAGTTGTCTTCGAAATCCCACATCCTTTTCCACTTAACACACATTTCGGGGCCTTAGCCGCAGGTCTGGGCTCTTTCCCTTTCGACTGCCCAACTTATCTCGTGCAGTCTGACTCCCATACATCATCTACGCGGCATTCGGAGTTTGATATTCTTCGGTAAGCTTTGACGCCCCCTAGGAAATTCAGTGCTCTACCTCCGCAAGACTCGTATGAGGCTAGCCCTAAAGCTATTTCGAGGAGAACCAGCTATCTCCGGGTTCGATTGGAATTTCTCCCCTATCCACACCTCATCCCCACCCTTTTCAACGGATGTGGGTTCGGTCCTCCATTGCCTTTTACGGCAGCTTCAACCTGGACATGGATAGGTCACCCGGTTTCGGGTCTACTCCGGCTGACTCCTTCGCCCTCTTAAGACTCGGTTTCCCTTCGGCTCCGCACCTATAGCGCTTAACCTTGCCAGCCGGCGTAACTCGCCGGACCGTTCTACAAAAAGTACGCGGTTCCACATGTAAAGTGGTTCCACAGCTTGTAAACATATGGTTTCAGGTTCTCTTTCACTCCCCTCCCGGGGTCCTTTTCACCTTTCCTTCACAGTACTATGCGCTATCGGTCACTAAGGAGTATTTAGCCTTACGGGGTGGTCCCCGCGTGTTCCCACAAGGTTTCTCGTGTCTCGTGGTACTCTGGATACCGCCGTGTCTGTCGGACTTTCGCTTACGGGGCTTTCACCCTCTCCGGCCGGCTTTCCCAAAGCCGTTCTGCTAGTCCTTCCGAATCACTTGCGCGGTCCGAACCCCAGGGTGCACGCACCCTGGTTTGGGCTCTTCCGCTTTCGCTCGCCGCTACTTACGGAATCACTTGTTGTTTTCTCTTCCTCCGGCTACTTAGATGTTTCAGTTCGCCGGGTTCCCCGCATATGGCTATGTATTCACCATATGCTGGCTGAGGGTTTCTCAGCCGGGTTTCCCCATTCAGATATCTCCGGATCGACGGGTATTTGCCCCTCCCCGAAGCTTTTCGCAGCTTATCACGTCTTTCATCGGCTCTTAGTGCCAAGGCATCCACCATATGCTCTTTCTAGCATGACCAGCTCGCCTCGGGAGGTACGGGTGTGCCTCCTTCCG
>AP025573.1:0-47500 GCA_022845895.1 Lachnospiraceae bacterium | reverse complement strand
CCGTCCGCCGCTCAGTCACTAAGTCCTTCATTCCGAAGAAGTCCGTACGAAGTGCTTCGCTCGACTTGCATGTGTTAAGCACGCCGCCAGCGTTCATCCTGAGCCAGGATCAAACTCTCGTCTTAAAAGCTTTGGCCTGGTCTCTCACAGGCCTTAGCGTTGAGACGCTTCCCGATGGCTTGGCGAGGTTCTCACCGAGCCTAGCATCGCGGAAGCTTCCTTCGTTCAATCGCGGTCAGGATTAACTACTAGCTAATCCTATCCCGTTATTACTGTTTTTAGGTTGACATCTCATTCGATGTCCGTTCTGAATTTTTCTCTTTTCAAGAAATCTTCAGGGTCGTTGTCTATTGTTTAATTATCAAGGTGCTTTTGCGTCCCCGTTTGGGTCAGCTCAGATATAGTATCATTTTTTGGCTATAAATGTCAAGTGCTTTTTTATCTTTTTTTAACTTTTTTTAAACAAGCTCTTAACAGATACTATACCTTGTACAATGCAAAGCAGTTTCTACTATATATAATAGTTAAGATACCGCCTGCACAATGGCCATAAAAAACTGTCTGAAACTTTAGTCCCAGACAGCCATTCATGACTAACGGAGAAAGAGGGATTTGAACCCTCGCGCCGGTTACCCGACCTACACCCTTAGCAGGGGCGCCTCTTCAGCCTCTTGAGTATTTCTCCAGCACGGATTATTATACTAAAGGAAACCTGCATTGTCAATGCTTTTTTGAATTCATCCAGTTAATAATATATTCTTTTGCTTCTTTCTTTGTCTTTATTCCATTTAATACACTTAATTCTGTATCTGTAAGATATGAAGTGACTTCTTTCCAATCACTGAATACATATTCATCCATATCGATGCTTTCCAGTATTTCAATGATTCGGGGCGACCATTGCTCCTGTCTGAGCCGCAGATCCGACAGACAATCACATCCGGCTTCCTGAGCTAGATATTCAAGAAAACTTCTCTTTTCCACATCTGTCCCTCCTTTATATGTGAAGAATACTGTTTATAAAAGTAGACTTTTTTGAACAAAAAGCGTAAATTCATTTTATTGTATATGTATTCGCGATTCTTCTGTTTCTCTACAAAATTCTCTTTTTTTTACCGATAATTTTATTATATATGAAGCGTCCAATAAAGTCTACTTTTTTATTCTGTCAGAACTTCTCTCCGCATAGCCGGACCATTTCATAAAGGTGGTATAAGATACGCCGAGCTGCCTGGCTGCCTCCCTGCCGCTTATTTTGCCATATCTCCACCGGCTGTATACTTTATAGAAATTATGGGGCACTTTCTTGTTCGGCCTTCCAAACTTTACACCTCTTGCTTTTGCAGCGGCAATCCCTTCCGCCTGCCTCTGCTTTATGTTTTCGCGCTCCGTCTCGGCAACATAGGATAACAGCTGTAGTACGATATCGGCAATAAGCGTACCAATCAGGTCATTGCTCTTTCTCGTATCAAGAAGCGGCATATCCAGCACTACGATATATATTTCCTTTGATTTGGTCAGATACCTCCACTGGTCCAGTATTTCTTTATAATTCCTGCCTAGACGGTCTATTGATTTGATAACCAGGATATCCTTCTTTTTCAGCCTTCTCAGCAGCTTCTGATATTCAGGACGGTTGAAATCTTTTCCACTTAACTTGTCCATATATATGTTTTCAGGCAACACGGGAAAATGATGCAGCGCAATCATCTGCCTGTCTTCGTTCTGTTCTCTCGTCGATACTCGTACATATCCATATGTCTTGTTCATTCCTTCACCCCACTGATTTTGAAATTGCATACCATATTGAACATTAGTAGTTCAATAAGTATAAATTGATACGTCGACTGTATTAAAAAGAGAGGATGAGCATCCTCTCTTTATAATCTTATCATTACCTTTTTATTTCATTTTCATAAATCGTTTGGCTGACCCACGTTTTTCCTCTTCTGTGATAATCTTATATTATATACCACCATTACTATAATACAATAAAATGATGGAATTACAATACATTTATACTTTTTATAAACTTTTTGCTTCTTTTTGTTCTTTTATGCTCTTTTTTGAAATTTTCTATTGACCCCTTTTCATTTTTTAGATTATAATGATTACAGTGTCAAAAGTCTTTTTGACACGCCTCACAATGAGTATGAAGTGGGGCGGATGCCCCCATGAGAATACGAATTGTGGGAGTGCGAAGCACGTAGTAATCCGTTAATCTGTGGTTAGGGTGTTTTGACACCCTAACCTTATAATTAAAAAAATACATTTAGTCTGGAGAATTTATATGTTAGCATCAGAACGAGAAAAAATGATATTGGAGTATTTGAACTCCAATGAAATAGCTACGACGAGATTTCTTTGTGAGTTGACAGGTGCATCTATTGCCACTATAAGAAGGGACTTGAACCAGATGGACCAGCGTGGGTTATTGAAAAAGACACATGGGGGGGCACAGAGCATCTCTCCCAGGTCTTATCACGGATACCCGAGCCCATCATTAGATTATGACCCATTTTTGAAATCAAAAGAGCAGATAGCGAAAAAAGCGGCCGAGTTTATCTCCACAGGAGACATTATATTTATCGGGGCCGGCATGACATGTAATCTGCTGAGTAAATATATTAATGAAAAGGAAAATATCACTGTTGTGACGACAAATTTGACTGCTGTTATGCAGTTCGTATCCAATCCGAACATCTCTATACTGCTTCTGGGGGGAAATGTGCATATTGGAACGAACCATATCGAGACGCTGGACGAGTATACAGTCCAGGCACTGGACAAGCTCTACTTTGACAAGGTATTTTTTACGGTGGACGGCATAGAGCTTAACAATGGTTATTCTATCATCAGCAGAGCACAGCTGCCGCTTTATAACCATCTGATTTCAAATTCAAAGCTCATCTATCTTCTTGCCGATGAAGGCAAGTTCAACAAGCGTACCTTTACCCATCTGTGCAACTTGGATGAGATACCGAATATTATAACAAACGCCTCTACCGACCAAAAATATATCTCCTATTATAAAGAGCATGAAATCGGTGTGTTTACAGTATAGTCAGACTTCCGTCCCGACACATGACGCAGTTATTCATGCCCGGCAGGCAAAGCGCAATACCGCGGTTGGAGTAAGCTGTCAAAGTGCATGGCGGCAGTTCGTAAGATAAATGGGAGCAAATCGGTGCAATAGGAGTAGCGGGGGACTACGGTTTTACTACGATTGAGAGACTTAAAATAGAGAAGTGTAAAATGCTTGTCTGGAGGAGAAAAACATATCCTCCAGATTTTTTTTGCATTATTCCGATAGGTGAAAAACATTATTCCTATGGCATTGCTATTGTTCCGGAAACAGGGTATACTATTACTTAAAGTGAGGTGCAGAATGATGTATATATCCGTAAAACAGGCAGCAGAGAAATGGGGCATTTCAGATAGACGAGTACGCATCCTGTGCTCGGAAGGTAAAATTTCAGGTGTTATCCGTGAGGGACGTAGTTGGAGGATTCCAGCAGAGGCTGGGAAACCGGAAGATGGACGCTATAAGTCCGCAGAAAATCTTCTTGAGAGCATTGACAGGAAGAAAACGGAATTGGATTCCAGACGTCCCTTGACGGAGGGAGAAGTGGAACGGCTGACAGAGGAATTTGTGGTGGAATATACCTATAATTCCAACGCCATCGAGGGAAATACGCTGACGTTACGTGAAACCGATATGGTGCTGCGCGGCCTGACTATTGATCAGAAGCCCCTGAAGGATCACATGGAGGCGGTCGGGCATAAGGAAGCTTTTGATTTTGTACGGGACTTAGTGAAAGAGCAGACACCGCTTTCGGAGAGTGTTATTAAGCAGATTCATTATCTGGTGTTGGCTGATAAGAGAGAGGATAGAGGTGTTTATAGAAAAGTCCCGGTAAGAATTATGGGGGCAAAGCATAATCCTGTACAGCCGTATCTAATCCAGCCCCAAATGGAGCAACTGCTGGAAGCGTATAGAAACAGCACAGAGCATATCATTCCACGGCTTGCACGGTTTCACATCGAATTTGAAGGCATTCATCCCTTCATCGACGGCAATGGCCGAACGGGACGGCTGCTTGTAAATCTGGAATTGATGAAGGCAGGATATCCGCCGATTGATATTAAGTTTACAGATAGGATTGCGTATTACAACGCCTTTGATGAATACCATGTGAAACACAATTTGGGGGCGATGGAGAAATTATTTGCAGGGTATGTGAATATAAGGTTGGATAATTATCTGGCAATGTTGGAAGGATGAAAAAATTGTGGCGGTTTGGTAGCTACTCATAAAACAGTATCACAACAAACTGAAACAGGGTAGCTGCCATACAGGGTGCAAAGCAAAACGGGCGTATCGTCTAAACGGCGATATGTCCGTTTTGTTACGCAGTAGAACGCCATTTTGAGGGGTATGAGTATAAAACCCTTACCGCCCCTCATTTTGCCTTTGCAAAGCCGCATGAATACAGGATTTTTCAACCCCTATTGCGTGACAGAGAACCCCATAATTTAGAGAGGGCGCAAGCGGTCTTTCCGTTTGCGCCCTCTTGATTACCCTTTAGCAAAGACGGAAACAGCCGTCAAGGACGCGAAGCGCGTAGTTTATCCTTGACGGTTGTTTCTGGCTTTGCTATTTGCTCGGCGGCTGATACTCTAATCGGAACTTCAAAACAGCCATAAGCAGCTTTGCGTTTAACCGTTCTTTCATATCGACATTCCCTCCGCTTAGCCTACCTATGTAGGCTTTGTGTCGTTCCTGTACCGCAAGGAGCGCGGCGGTATCTCCTGCGATTGCTCTTTCAATCACTTCGTAGGGAACAAGGTTGTATTTGCTATTCTTCATCATTCATCTTCTCCATTTCTGTCCGCAACTGTTTCAATGCTGCGTTTTTCTGATAGTTGACGGTTGTGCGCGGCTTTCCCAATAACGCCCCAATCTGCTTATCTCTTAATTGCAGATAATAGCGCATAAGGATAATTTTCCGCCGACGCCCCGATAGGCACAACAAGGCTTTTGCTAACTTCTCGCTGTCAACAATAACCGTCTGCCCGTTGACTGCAAAGGCAGTCGGCTTGTCCTGCAAGACAAAGTATTCATCTACGCTGTGCGGCGCAAAAGAAGTGTTCTCTTGCAAGTATTCATAAGAAATTTCATGCTTTGCCTTGCGTTTCCGCCCCCTGTAATAATTACAGGCTTCATTGTGCAATACGGCTTTGCAAAATGCGTGAAACCGGCGTTCAATACTTTCCCTGTATTCAGTGGATGACATCATGTTCACCCCCTTTCCGTTTGGAATGAGGGCTATAACAAAAACCGCCTGTGCAGCGCAAAACTGAACAGACGGCTATGCTATATGATGTGATAGAGCATTTATGATGATGTGTGAGTTCCTCTTGATAGCCGCAATATCCCGTAGGCAGGAATGGGCTTTTTTTAATTGGCAACCGTTAGGCGGTATAGAGAAAATACAAAAGGACATGTCGATACCTCCTTGATACCGCCATATCCTCAAAAATGGGCGACTTTATCACACCCCCCGCAAATCCAATTTTACAAAAGGAAAACGGCGGCTTTATCTTCATAAAACTGTCGCCTAAGTTGCAATCTGTCAGCAATCGCATAGGTTGTCAAAAAAAGAAAGAGCCGATAACCGCATTTCAAATCTGCGTGTTATCGGCTCTGCGTCTGTGCGTCTGGCTCTTTGATAACTAATATATTCATTTGCTGTACGTTAATAAGAGTTTCCTGTTTGCATTTCGGGCAGTATAGGGGAAAGTTTTTCAGTTCGGTATCGCCCCGTATTCTCAACCTTGTTTTGCTCTGACATATGGGGCATTTTATCCATTCAGTATTCATGCTAAATGCCCCAATCTTGACTAATCATTTGCAGCTTTACCATGTGGGGATAAATCTTACCTGTGTTCATCAGGTCCCCCGGCGTTCCCTGTTCGGCAGCAGAACCGTCTGAAAGCACAACTACTTTATTCGCGCCGCTTACGGTACGCATACGGTGGGCGATAACAAGTACGGTCTTATCCTTTATCAGCCTTGACAAGGCAGCCTGTATCAATGTTTCATTTTCTACATCAAGGCTTGCCGTTGCTTCGTCAAGTAAGATGATAGGAGAATTTTTGAGGAAAGCGCGGGCGATTGAAATACGCTGCCTTTCACCGCCGGACAGTTCGCAGCCGTTTTCACCAATCATACTGTGATAACCGTCCGGGAGCTTTGCCGCAAACTCCTCACAATTTGCCAATCTTGCCGCTGCAATCACTTCTTCATCTGTGGCGTCTTTTCTACCAATTCTGATATTCTCCATGATTGTATTGTTAAACAGCGTCACATCCTGAAACACGATAGAGTACAGCGACAGCAATGTTTCCGGCTCTATTTTTGATATATCCATACCGCCGACAGTAATTTTGCCTTTGCTTATATCCCAAAACCGCGCGGCAAGGCGTGATACCGTAGTTTTACCGCCGCCTGACGGGCCGACCAATGCGGTAACTTCTCCCTGTTTTGCCGTAAAGGACACGTCTTTCAAAACGGTTTCCCCAGTGTTATAAGCAAATCCTACATGGTCGAATACAATGTCATAGCCTTTATTTGTTACATGTTTGCTGCCTGTTTGAATGGGCTGGTCAAGGATTTCGTTCATACGGTTTATGTTCGTTTTGGTGGAGATTACCGCAGCAAGATTTTGTAATGCGCCCTCAAGCGGGGCATACAGCCTTGAAGCTACAAGTAAAAACATAAAGAACAGCGGAATATCAATCTCCCCACGAATAAGTAGAGCTGAGCCTACAAGCGCAACCGTAGCAATCCCGAACTTTAATATCAACGTAGAGGAAACAACGAAAAGGGCAGTCCCAAGCTCTGTTATAATATGCCGCTTTTCCACATTATCAATTTTCTTATCCAGCCCTTTCAGATAACTTTCTTCCGCATTGTTCGCCTTTAAGTCCTGCAAACTCTCGATACACTCCTGTACGCCGCTTTCAAGCGCGACATTTGCCGCTACGGATTTACGGTTAAAGTATTCCTGTATGCGGGCTGAAAAGAATGTAATTGTAAATGCTATCGGCAAAACCCAAACAGCCGCAAGAGCCATACGAAAGTCTATAGCAAACAGACAAATCGCAATCAGCGTTGTTGAAATAAGGGAGCCTGCCAAAGCGGGTACATAATGGGAAAATGCCTGTTCAAGTGTGGCACAATCGCCCATAATGGAGTTTGTTAAATCGGCAAGGTCTTTTTTTCCAAAAAAGGATAAAGGGATTTTGCGGAGCTGCTCTGCTAACGAAATGCGTCTTACTCCGCTTTCCACATAAGTCGCTAAATAGGTGGCGTTATATTGAAACCAAGTTACAACAAAGATAAGGCATAAGCAAACCAAAGCGCCAACCCCATAGAAAGCAATGCGGCTTCCATTTACGCCCCCGTTCATGGTGTCAATGACAAAATTATAGAGCAGCCCCACCGGAAGCATAAAGGATATGTCCTGCAAAACGCAAGCAATACAGCCTTTTATTAAATCGACAGCTCCTTGTCTTGATAACGCAAACCGTCTTTGCAATGTCTTAATCATGCTGTTACCTCCTTTGCAATTTTCCATTCTGCCGCTTCGGAATAATTCCTCCACATTCTTGTAAATACGCCGTTTCTCTCCAACAGCTCATTATGTGTGCCACTCTCGACAATCTCACCGTCTTGCATAACATAAATACAATCTGCACCTGTGATTGACGACAGCCTGTGTGCAATCATGATAACCGTTTTTCCTTTTGAAAGGGCAGACAAAGCCTGTTGTACGCGCACCTCATTGTCGGGGTCTGCAAACGCGGTCGCTTCATCAAGAATTAGGATAGGCGCATTTTTCAAAATTGCGCGGGCAATCGCTATTCTTTGCTGTTCACCGCCGGACAGGTACACGCCGTTTGTACCCACAACCGTATCAATGCCATTCGGTAATTTTTCGATAATATCCAAGCATTGTGCAGCTTTCAACGCATGGGTGATTTCTTCGCGTGTAGCGTCAGGCTTTGCCATACGCACATTTTCCACTATGGACGCTTTGATAAGGCGGCTATTCTGAAAAACAAAGGATACCTTATTCATCAATGTTTCCTTTGGAATATCGCGTATGTCGATATTGCCAATCAGTATGCGCCCTTTTTGCGGGTCAAAAAATCTTGTTACAATATTTGCAAGTGTCGTCTTGCCTCCGCCAGACGCACCTACCAATGCAATCACCTGTCCCGGCGCAACCCGAAGCGATACATCATTCAGCGCGTTTTTTTCTCCGTCATGGCCCAGGCCACCCTCTCTGCCTCCTTCGGAGTCATTCACCTTGTAGCTGTAACTAACGTGTTCTAATGTAATTCCATTGTCTTTAGGGATATTATTCACGCTGCTTTTAGACAATGGCTTTTCGTTTAGCACTTCATCAATTCTGCCTAACGCGTCCCCTACAATCATTGAGTCCTCACTCATAAACATAATTTTTGTGAGTGTTGTACCAATGACAGGAGTAATCACAATATAGAAGATAAGGTTTAGGAGCAGTTCATTTGTTACGCCGCCCCTTGTAAAGAGAATACCTCCAGCAATCAGAAACGCGAATACGCCGTTGATTGCCGTTGTATAGAACATCATGGGCAGACGCAACCCCTTTGTGTACGCAATTACCCATGTTTCGTAATTGTCTATCGCATCTTTGAAGCGTTTGAAAGAAAAGATTGTCTGCCCGAACGTCTTTACTACGGGTACACCCCGTACATATTCAACGGCCTCATTTGACATATCGGAAAGTGAATTTTGGTATTGTTCCATTCTCTGCGCCATGTCTTTTCCGGTCATTTTCATCATAATCAAAAAGCCAAGCACAACGGGAACAAGGCTCAAAAGCCCTAACCGCCAATCGAAAGCAAGCAGTAGAAAGAGCAGCCCTATGGGGGTAACAATCGCTCCCGCTTTGTCGGGGAGCCTGTGTGCGAGATAGGTTTCCGTTGCGGCGCTTGAGGTGTTGACAATCCTTCGCAGATTGCCGCTTCCGTACTTTTCCGTTACCCCCAGCGGCAGGGCTGTAATGTGCCGCATAAGCTCTTTTCGGATATTGGCGGCAACCCGGAACGCGCTCATGTGCGAACACATCAGACCGGCGATATAGACAACAATAGAGAGTACCGCAAACAATACCGCAGACCAACCGTAGCTTGCAATATTCCCCGCCCGTGAGAAGTCCGGGGAAACTTCCAGTATGTCGTGAACAATACGCCATATGTACCAAAATGGCACAAGAGCCAACAGCGCACTCATGACTGACAGTATCCATGAAAGATAGGTCAATATCTTATGCCCTCCGGCATAACCCATCAATCGTGATAAGTTAGACTGTTTTTTCATTGAAAAAAACCTCCTTAATTTTTTTGTGTATGATAAAAGGGCTTATGATAAACCGCAAATATCCAATTTGATAGTTAGCGTTAACTAACTCATGTGTAAAAATTATAGGGCTTATTGCCCCATAATTTTCATCCACCCGGCGGTGTAAAAGGCTCGCATTTCTTTTAGATAATGCTTTGCTTCTTCAAGCGGCATTTCATGTATAATCAATTCAAAAAAAGTGTTGAACATTCCTGTAATCAAGATATGCTCTAACCGTTTATCAATCGAGGAAACCGGCCTGCCCAACCTTTCAAGCACCTTGAAATAATCATGTGTTGCGTTTGTTTCTATTTCCACCATTTCGTCAATCAACTTTGAAAAGCGCGTTCCCTCGGAACAACAAAGAATGAGCTTAAATTCATTCAAGTGTTCATAAGCGTACAAAAGCATTTCATACATACATTCACCGGAAGTAGAGGTAAGATTGTCGGGCTGTTCCTCCGGCGGGATTTCTGCAAATTCTTTTTGCGCCTTGCGAAAGCAATCTAACAGAAAGTTGTAATGTTCGCCGACCAACGCTTCAAATAATTTTTCCTTGCTGTCATAGTAGCCATAAAACGCCCCAGTTGTCACGCCCGCCGTCTTGACAATATTCCGCAAAGAAGCGGACTTAAAGCCTTTTTCAAGAAATTCTTGCATAGCGGCTAAAAATATCTGGTGTAATGTCGTCTGCTCTACTTCATTCATTAACTCACTCCTCGCATATAACAGTGCTATATAACACTGTTATATGATACAGCAAAGAGGGTGCTTTGTCAATAGTTTAAAATTTTTTGCATTATAGAATTGGCATTTTTCGATTTTTCTTGTACTAAGAAGTGAGAAAACTTTTTGAAAAATTTTCTCTGAAACTTTGGCAAAATCGACCCCTGTGGTGTTGTAGGTAGTAAAAGGGTTTTTTCCAAAAAGCTGGCAGAAATGCCGTATGTAAACGTCTTATTAGCGAAAGGGGGCAACGCATGGAAAACAGAAAACGGAACGTGCAAATCATTGTACGGGTAACAGGGGACGAACGGGCGTTGATTGAGGAAAAAATGAAGCAGATACCGACGATAAACCTATCTGCTTATTCCCGTAAAATGCTCATTGACGGGTACATTATTGTTTTAGATTTGCAAGAGGTTAAAGCACATACGGCGCAGCTTCAGAAAATCGGCGTGAATGCCAACCAGATTGCAAGGCGTATCAACGAAACAGGGCGTATTTACGCCGACGACATGGACGAGATAAAGCGGCTCATGGATGAAGTTTAGAGATTGGAGCGTCGGCTGCTTCTGCAATTCAAGGGGCTTACAAAATGAGGGTTTGGGATACTTCCCAACAAGCAAAATGCAGCGGCGACAGACGGGCATTTTACGGGAACGGCTATCCGGTTCCTATGCTTGCTACGAAACTGCAAACCCCGATTTCAAAAGAAAGGACGGAAAGGAATGGAACGGAAACGAATTATGAAAAACGGGCATATCGTGGTAAAAAATCCGCTTGCCTATGAACTACCAAAGCGTGAAGTCGTGATAAAGTCGGGCAGGACGCTCTACCGTTTTACGGGCAGCTATGACGGACAAAGGGCGTTGCCGAGCAAGGTTTTACGGCTTATGGGGCAGGATAATTTACAGAAAGATATTGATAAAAAAGACGGGAGCCGATAAAATGAGAATATGCAATCCTGTATTGGCAGACTGCCCGCCGATAAAGGAGGAACATTCTATGTTAAGGCAGTCTGACAAAATTACCGCCCTCTATTGCCGTTTATCACGCGATGACGAATTACAGGGCGACAGCAACAGCATTGTAAATCAAAAGGCGATTTTAAGTAAATACGCAAAGGAAAACGGCTTCAAAAACACCTTGTTTTTCGTGGACGACGGATATTCGGGTACGAACTTTGAACGCCCCTCGTGGACGGAACTTATTGAAAAGGTCGAGAACGGCGAAGTATCAGCCTTGATAGTCAAAGATATGTCGCGGCTTGGTCGTGATTATCTAAAAGTGGGCTTTTATACCGAAGTCCTGTTTGTGGAAAAGGGCGTTCGGTTTATCGCTATCAATAACGGTATCGACAGTGCGAACCAACAGGACAGCGACTTTACCCCTTTTTTGAACATCATTAACGAGTGGTATGCAAAAGACACAAGCAAGAAAATCCGCGCTGTGATGAAGTCCAAAGGGGAAGCAGGTGAACATCTTTGTACCAACCCGCCCTACGGTTACATGAAAGACGCTGACAATCCCAAACAATGGATTGTGGACGAAGCCGCCGCCGAGGTAGTTAAGCGGATATTTGCTCTCTGCTTAGAGGGGTACGGGCCGTCGCAGATTGCCCGTATTCTGAAAACAGACAGGATAATCACGCCGACTGTTCACTTTCAGCGGACAGGCAGAGCAACGAGAAACACGCCGCCGGACAATCTGTATAACTGGACGGGTGACACCATAGCCGACATTTTAGAGCGTCCAGAGTATCAAGGGCATACGGTAAACTTCAAGACCTACAAGCAGTCGTACAAGAGCAAAAAGACCTGTTACAATCCCAAAGAAAAGCAGCTTGTGTTTGAGAATACCCATGAAGCAATCATAGACGCTGATACATGGGAACGGGTGCAGGAATTGCGGAAGAATAAACGCCGCCCGACGAGGACGGGCAAGACCATTTTGTTTGCTCTACTTCAAGGCTCAAAGGGAAAGAAGTTTGCCCGACGCACTTTATCCGCGCCGTTGTATTGGAACAAGGCGTACTTGCTCATATGCGCCTTGTGATTGCCTGTGTGTCTACCCATGAGGAACGGTTTAGAAAAGCTATGGGGGCGAAACAGAAAGCCGAAGCAAAAAGGGAACTTGCGGCGAAGAAAAGACAGCTTACACAAGCGGAACGGCGCATTGAAGAATTGGACAGGCTATTTAAGCGTATTTATGAAGATAACGCCAACGGAAAACTTTCCGACAGCAGATTTCAAATGCTCTCTGACGATTACGAGCAGGAGCAGGAAGAATTGCGGGAAAAGCTGTTGCAACTGAATGAAGAAATTACACAGCAGGAAGAACAGGCAGAAAACATTGACAGGTTTATCGGTAAGGTACGGAAGTATCTCGATTTGGACGAGCTGACGCCCGCCATTCTGAACGATATGGTAAAGGCGGTATATGTTCACGCTCCTGACAAGTCAAGCGGGCATAGGGAACAGCAGATTGACATTTCCTATGACCTTGTGGGTATACTCCCCGTTTCCTTACTCTATGACCTGCAAAACGGAGAAACGGCATAGCCGAAGCTACGCCGTTTCCCGAAAACAATCCTATGCTGTTTTATGAGTACCGCCCTTTTGGGAATGTTTTTTTCAGAATATTTTGTGTAGACGATGAATAGCGTAGAGATGGAAACTGCAATCTGTGTATCGGGTCTTTTGCTGCCGCGATGACCAAGGTCTTACAGCCGATCAACTTCAGCAATAATCTGGCCACTTCAGGCGCCTTCTTATTCAATAATCGGTAGTTCTCCCATTTTATATATATGCCTGCTAATTCCGCCAGTATAATCCAGGAATACATGTCTTCCCTGTGCACAAGCCTTGCCTCCCGTATAAATCTCCTGGCATTCTTCTACCGTAACGCCCATGGGCTTCTCTACGAAGACATGCTTTCCTGCCAGGAGCGCCTGCCTGGCAGATCATGCCGCAGCCGAGTATGCCTAGCCGAAGACACCGTTTTTCTTTTATATGCAATATCCCGGACCTCCCTTACCTCATCAGCCCCTTTGCAGCCTGGTACAGCTGCTGATATTTCCTGTGCTGTTCTCGGTACATATCCTTCAGGCGTTCTCTCGGCTCATATGTGTCGCCACGAAAGCTGACATATCGCTTTACTCCTTCTTCCGTACTCTCAAGCATCCCCGTTCCGGCACCCGCCAGGATGCACGCGCCAAGACATGCCTGCTCCTTCACTGCGCTCACGCAGATCTCCTTTTCCAGAATATCCGCCTGAATCTGCAGCCAGATAGGACTCGCCGCACCGCCGCCGGATGCGATGATACGGTCTGCCCGAAGGCCCATCTGTTCAAATATCTGCAGAGAATCCTTGAGGGAATATACGACCCCTTCCATCACGCTCCGCACAAAATGCCTCCTGTCATGTATCAGCCGCATACCGAAAAACATGCCGCTGGCTCCCGCATCCATATGTGGTGTCCTCTCTCCTGTCAGATAGGGAAGGTAGAGAAGCCCTCCGGCGCCAGGTTCGGTCTCGGCTGCCGCATCGCCCAGTTCCTGATAGCTTTTTGCTTCAAGAATCTTGTCTTTCAGCCAGTTCATGGACATGCCGCTGCAAAGTGTAGCGCCGAATATGGTATATGCCCGGTTCAAGGCATGGCAGAATGTATGGATGCGCAGCTTTGGATCGTAGATGTCTGTTGCCGAGTAGGCAGAAATCTGCCCTCCTGTACCTATGTTGCTGATGATGAGCCCTTCCTTAACCGCTCCGTTTCCAATGCTCTGGGCCGGCTGGTCCCCGCTGCCGTACACTACCGGTATGCCCTCCGGCAGCCCTGTCTCTTTGGCACATCGCCTGGTGATATATCCTGCGGTCTCTTCTGCTTCATGGACAGGCGGAAATATGCCCTTCGGTATGCCGTATCGTTCGATTATGTCATAAGCCCATTCCCTCTTCCCCGTATCCAGAATGCAGGAGGAAGAAGCATCGGATGCGTCCGCCCCAAGCTCTCCTGTCATACGGAAGCGGATATAGTCTTTCGGCATAAGAATGCTATTAATTTTAGCAAATACCTCGGGTTCTCGTTCTTTCACCCATAGAAGAGAGGGAAATGCAAAGCCGGAGAATGCCCGGTTGTGGAAGATTTCCCCCATCTGACCCATTCCAAGATTTTCATGCATCTGCTTGGCCATAAGGTCCGACCGCTGATCCAGCCAGATGATTGCCGGCCTGAGCACTTCCCCGTCTTTTCCAGTCAGAACGAGACCATGCATCTGTCCGGAAAATCCTACGGCCCGGATGTTCTGGAACATGGACGGGCATTTTGCCTTTAATTCCTGTATCGTATGCTTCACAGCATCCCACCAGACTATCGGAGACTGCTGGGCATACCCCGGCTGCGGGATATTCACGGCATAAGCACATGCCGCAGTATGGACCGGCCCTTCCTCTTCTTCCAGCAGCATAGATTTGACACTTGATGTACCAAGGTCTATTCCTAATATACAAGCCATGATATTTCCTCCTGATCTCAGACAGAAAACGCTGTCTTGTGATACGGACAGCGCCCCCATTCTTTTCTTGCCTCTATCCAAAGATATCCTGGATATAATGAAGCCCCTTCTTCAATTCTGCACTGATGTGCTCTTGTGACACATCAGCCATAAGATTTCTCCATATATTCACATCCCGGCCCACCGGTCCGCCTTTTATGACAAACGGTTCCATGACAATCCGTCCTTCATAACCGATATCCTTTACCGCCTGTCCGACTGCATCCCACGGAACGTTGTCACAAGGTGCGGGAATCTCTCTGTTGTTCTGGCAGACATGCAGATGTGCCAGGCTCTTTCCCGCCTTACGGATTGCATCCGGCGTACTCGTCTCCTCGATACCCATGTGGAACATATCGAGGAGCAGCCGGCAGTTTGAGGAATCCACCTGCCCGATGAACCTGAGCCCTTCCTCTACACTGTTCAGTACAAACTGTTCAAAGCGGTTGACCATTTCGATGGCGTATACGATTCCATAGTCTTCTGCCGTCTTCACACATTCCCTTACAGACGCAAGCGCCAGTTCCCATGTGCGCTCCTTGTCAGGAAGATTGCTGAAATCATAAGGCCAGCTTGAGTAGAGTATTCCGCTTAAAATCTTCCCGTCCAGCATATGGATGGCCTCCAGCATGTGCTTCGTATATTCAATGCCCTTTCTTCTGACTGCAGAATCTTCGCTGGCCATGTCGTATTCCTTAGGGAATCCGATACACCAGCTCATCTCGACACCATACGCTTCTGCACATTTCTTCAATTCGTTCATCTTCTCGATATCCATAGCCGGAACATAGTCGGGCGGAGTGACCTCCAGATTGTCGAAACCGGCCTCCGCTGCCAGACGGATTCTCTCTTTCATATCCACATCCCACTCATTTCCCCATACGGCGTAGTGGATTCCATATTTATGCTTCATATCAGAATTACCTCCTTAGTGGTTTGCCTTGTACTTATTCTTCAGCGCATCGATGATGACTGCAATCATAATCATCGAACCGCCCGCCGTATTGATTAGATACGGGTTGATGCCAAGGATATTAAGTCCTACCTGGAATAATGTGATGAGCAACACTCCGCCCAGGACCCCATTCACCTTACCGACACCGCCCGTCAGGCTGACACCTCCGATGACCGCCGAGGCCAGGGCATACATCTGCATATTGTCACCGAACGAAGCGGGCACCGCCCCCATGTAAGCGGAATACATCCATCCGGCGAGGGCGCATAGCCCGGAAGAGATGACAAAAGCCATGATTTTGACCCAGTCCACATTGATGCCGCTCGCCTTCGCACAGCTGATATTGCCGCCCACGGCAAAGAGGCTCCGTCCAAATGTAGTCTTGTTCCAGAGAAAGCCGATGCACAGGAATACGAAGACGAGCAGAACAGACATAAGCGGTATGCCTGCGATGTTTCCTTTGCCTACATAGTTGTATTCCTGCGGGAAATTGGTAAATGTACGGCCCGCTGTAAGCGCGAGCAGACCTCCCATGAGAATCAGGTTCATAGCAATCGTCTCGATGAGAGAGGCGGCCTTGAGTTTTGTGATAATAAGGCCGTTGACCAATCCGATAAGGCATCCGAAGATTAATATAAAAATGACGGCAAGCCACCACGGAAGGATATTGTTCTTCATCAGATACGTGCCAAGCCCTGCTGAAAATGCCATGCTTCCCACGATAGAGAGGTCTATCTCGCCAAGCAGCAGCACATGGGCAAGCCCGACGGTCATAATGCCGAGAGCCGATGCCTGTATCATAATATTCTTGATAATGGTCACGGTAAAGAACGCCGGCTGGTAGATTCCCATCACGATCAGTGATATGACAAGCAGGAACCATACGATATTATTGCTCAGCAGCTCTATCATATTTCCTTTGTAGTTTTTATGTTTCATCTGTCTGACGCTCCTTTCAGCGAATCCCGGATATCTGTAATCTCTTCCACGGTGAGATTCTCATTTGCAATCTGTCTGACAAACCTGCCCTTATGGAAAAAGCAAATCTCGTCGCAGATCCGCAGCATTTCTGAATAATCACTTGTATGATATACGATGGATATCCCTTCTGCCGCCAGTTCATCTACCAGGCTCAGAATCTCTTCCCTGCTCCCGATATCGATGCCGATGGTAGGCTCATCGAGAAGCAAAAGCCTCGGTTCCGTACAGAGGGCTTTTGCCAGGACTACTTTCTGCTGGTTCCCCCCGCTCAGCGTCCTGGTAGGCTCTTTGGCATTCTGTGCCTTGATTTCCAGACGGTTATAGTATTTCATCGTATTTTTCAGTTCCAGCTTATCCCGGATATACCCCATCCGGCTCAGCTTGTCCTTCATGACGCAGATACTGATATTGTGCAGGATAGACATGTCCTGTACGAGCCCTTCCGCGTGCCTGTCAAAAGGCACATACATGATTCCATGCCGGATAGCGCTTCTCGTGTCCTTCACCTGTATGTCCCTTCCGCTGCCGTCTTTAAGCGAGCCAAAACGCAGCGGCGTCAGTCCGCCGAGCACCCTCAGCATTTCACGAGCCCCTGACTCGGGGAACCCTACGAAGCCTACAACCTTGCCCGGGTACATCTTCATCGAGACATGGTCCACACAGTCTGCCACGAGTTCCCGGCACTCGATCGTACAGGGGCCTTGGGGCTGCTTCAGGTTCTTCTTCCTGCAGAACAGGTCTACGCTTTCCCCGATAATCATCTTAGACAGTTCCAATTCCGTCTTCCCCTCTTTTAGGCTGATGGAACCTGCATATCCGTCTTTAAATACAGTGATATTGCTGCAGATTTTCAACACTTCATCCAGATAATGGGATATGAATATGAAGCTGACCCCTTTTGCGCTCATCTCTTCAATGAACTGGAACAGATTATTGCGTTCTTCCTTAGTAAGCGATGTGGTAGGTTCATCGAGTATAATCAGCTTCGCTTCACTGAACAAAGCCCTTATGATATTTAATTTCCGCTGTTCCACGAGACTCAGCTTTCCTGCCTTCGTCTGCGGGGATACGCTAAGGCCGTATACGTCCAGCACTTCTTCTGCCATATCGTTCATCTTCCTCTTGTCTACCGTGCCATTCTTTTTCTTAGGCCACACACCGATGAATATGTTCTCTGCTACCGAGAATTCCGTAACAATTGATGAATGCTGCGGTACGAGGAAGAGGCCCGACTTCTGCCTGTGCAGGACAGACTCCTTATCGATATTCCTTCCTTCAAAGATGACTTCCCCCTGATAATCTTCAATCAGACCGGTGATGATATTTACAAATGTACTTTTTCCCGCCCCGTTCTTACCGACAAGCCCGTGGATTTCACCTTCCTCAACCTGAAAATCAATTCCGTTCAGGACTTGCTTGGTATGAAAACTTTTACATATATTTTTCGCTTCCAGCAACAATGTCTTCATCTCCTTATGAATGGAATGAGCATATGACAATCTGCCACATGCTCATCCAAACTGTGTTAATTACCTACTTGGCTTCCAGCATGACCCATCGGGATTAATACTCGATACCGAGAACATCCGCTGAATAACGGCCGGAATTGTTCGGATCCTGTGCATTGTCTTTGTCTATCTTGTGAGTTGGAAGGCTGATCCATGGGCCTTTCCATTCTGTCGCATCTTTAATCTCGGTGCTGTCCCAGGAGAACTTGAAGTAGGAATCCTTAGCTTCATATGTATCCGGCAGGTCTTTGCCTTCAAAGATATACTTATCCATCATTTCCAGACAGATTGCTGCAACTGCGTGCCAGTCAAGGTTGACTGTACCATCCATATAACCTTCTGAGATACGGTCCAGAGCTGCCGGTTCCCCGTCCAGCGATACCATGATGATATGTCCGTCCTCTCCGACTTTCTTAAGCTTCCCGGCCGCTTCTACCGCCTCATATACACCGTAGAAAGCATTGTCACATGGAGCATGTACCGCATCGATATCCTCGTTTGCCGCCAGCGCGTTGGAAGCCGCGTCCTGAGATAAGAGGCGGTCTCCCTTGCCGCTTGCCTCGATGACTTCAATATTCGGATATTTTTCCATCACATCGTCGAAGCCCTGTTTTCTTTCCTGCATGACCTGGCTTGCCAGATCTCCGAATACATTCAGGACTTTACCTTTTTCTTCCCCGTTTTTCTCTTTCAGCTTGTCGACGATGATTTCTGCTGCCTGCTGTCCTGCCATAAGGTTGTCACAGTCCACTGTGATATCGATATCTCCTCCGGTAATCGGCGTATCATATACGCCAATCGGGATGTCCGCGTCATTTGCCTCCTTCACGCAGTCAATCAGGCTCTCTGAGTCGATTGCCGTGACGATGATTGCCTTAGGGTTCTGGGTGAGGACAGTCTTAAACTGCTCCACCTGTTTGGAGACGTCGTTCTCCGCATTCAAGATCTCATAGTCACAGTCAAGGTCGCCTGCATATTTGTCAAAGGCTTCCTGCATGGCCGCCCATGCATAGTAGTCAAGTCCCTTGTGCAGAAGATATATCTTTCCATCCTTGTCCTCGCTGCCGCTCTTGGCATTCGCAGAATCGTCTTTCTTCTCCTCCTTTGCTCCACATCCGATTACCATAGCCGCTGTCATTGCCACACAGAGAAGCACACTCAATAATCTCTTTTTCATACTTGTTCCTCCTTCTTTAGATGAGATGATTTGTTTTTGATCGAACACGATTGCAAGGAAATTATATGGGAATCATTTTCAATCGTTTTCAATCATTTATTTTAATTTAAATTACCACACTTTTGTATTATTGTCAATTATTTTTCTCTTTTTTGATTGTTATTTATTCATTTTATTGACTTATCAATCATAACATGATAAAATAAGCTCAAAATTTATCATTCCCTTAAAGGAGGTTTATATTTATGAGTCGTAGCATGAAGCAAGTTGTTTTACATGAAACGAAATCATTTGCTTTTCAGAATGTGGAAATGCCTGTACCAGGCGAAGGGCAGGCACTGCTCAAGATGAAGGCCATCGGAATCTGCGGGTCAGATATCCATACTTATTTTGGAAAGCATCCATTTGTACATACCCCTATCGTCCTTGGACATGAAGCGAGCGGCGAGATCGTATCCTTCGGCCCGGGGGCACATGACGGCCTGAAAGAGGGAGACCGCGTGGTCATACGTCCTCAGCGTACGTGCGGCAGATGCCGTCCCTGCAGAGAAGGGCGCTACAATATCTGTGAAAGCCTGAACGTGCTCGGATGTCTGAGTACCGGAGGCTCTTCCGAATATTTTGCTGTGGAGCATTCTATTCTATATAAGATACCAGACACGCTCTCCTTCGCTGAGGGAACGGTACTGGAGCCTCTGGCCGTCGGTGTCCACGCGGTAAAGCGGGCCGGGGATCCGGCGGGCAAGAATATACTCGTCTGCGGTGCCGGAACAATCGGCAATGTAGTGGCCCAGGCGGCCCGGGGCCTTGGTGCCCGAAATGTCATCATCACTGATATCTCGGAATATAAGCTGGACCTTGCACGAACATGCGGCATCTCCAACTCCGTCAATGTAAAAGACGCTAATCTCCGTGAATCGGTGGACAGGATTCTAGGCGGGGAGCAGCTCGACCTTATCCTGGAGTGCTCTGCCGTGGAGTCTGTATTAAACGATGCAATAGATATCGCACCGAAAGGCATCAGTATCGTTATCGTCGGAGTATTTGAGGACATGCCGAAGGTTGACATGGCAGCCGTACAGGACCGGGAGTATGCGCTGCTTGGCACCCTCATGTATACCCATGAAGATTATGTCGATGCCATCCGCCTCGCAGGGGAACAGAAAGCGGATTTAAAGACACTGATTACAAAGACGTACCCGTTTGAACAGTATGCAGAGGCTTTCCAATATGTAGAAAACAACAGGGCAACGGCACAGAAAGTTATCATTGAGCTCTAAAGGAGGAAGAAAGGGAGGAAGGAACATGGATACGAAGACTTACACACAGCAGGAAATGGCATCTTATATTGATCATACGCTTTTAAAGCCCGATGCATCGAGGGACGATATCTTACAGATCTGCCGGGAGGCAGTGAAGTACCGCTTTGCATCCGTATGTGTCAATCCGTCATGGATTCCGCTTGTATCAAAGCAATTGAAAGGGACAGGGGTAAAAACATGCTCTGTCATCAGCTTTCCGCTTGGAAGCGAGACGCCTGAGATGAAAGCGATGGAAGCTTCCTATGTCATCGGCCAGGGTGCGGATGAAGTGGATATGGTCATCAATATCGGTGCGGTCAAATCCGGCGACTGGGAACTGGCGGAAAGAGACATCCGGGCTGTGACAGACGTAAAGCGTCATGCGCTTGTCAAAGTAATCATCGAGACCTGCCTCCTGACAGAGGACGAAAAGGTGAAGATCTGTAAGATTGCCAGACAGGCCGGAGCAGACTACGTCAAGACTTCTACCGGCTTCTCAAAGGGCGGGGCGCTTGCCTCGGACGTGGCGCTGATGCGAAGGACTGTCGGACCGGACACAGGCGTAAAGGCATCCGGCGGTATCCGCACCCTGGAAGACGCACAGAATATGCTGGCAGCAGGCGCTACCCGCCTCGGTGCCAGCGCGGGAATTGAAATTATCAGCTCACTTGCTTAAGGAGGCGACATCATGGAACAAAATCTGAAACAATACTCTGCAAGAATCCGTACGGTACTTCTAAAGCTTTTGAAAGCGAAAAACGGCGGCCATCTCGGCGGATCCATGTCCATCGTAGAAGTGCTCTGTGTATTGTATGGCAGGCAGATGAAGTATAATCCCCGGGATCCGGGATGGGAAGAGAGGGATCTTCTCGTCCTGTCCAAAGGCCACGCGGGACCTGGGCTCTATGCCGCCCTCTGCACAGCAGGCTTCTTTAAGGAACGAAAGCTATACTCCCTGAATGACGGAGGCACCTGCTTTCCATCCCATCCGGACAGGGCGAAGACACCGGGCGTGGATGCGACGACCGGTTCGCTCGGGCAGGGGACATCTGTCGCGGCCGGCCTCGGCTACGGACTGAAGCTTCAAGGATCCGACCGCTATGTATATCTTATCACAGGAGATGGAGAACTGAACGAAGGGCAGTGCTGGGAGGCTTTCCAGTTTATCGCGCATCATAAGCTTAACAATGTCATTGTGCTCATCGACAATAATAAACGGCAGCTTGACGGATACACGGCTGATATCCTTAACCCATATTCTATCGAGGATAAGATGAAGGCATTTGGCTTCTATACCGAGACGGTGCGCGGAAATGATGAAGAAGCCATCTCACATGCCATCGACCGTGCAAAAGCGGTAGAAGGCTCGGCGGTCTGCATTGTCCTGGATACGATCAAGGGACAGGGGGTCACGTATTTTGAAGAGATGGAATCCAACCATTCGGTGAAATTCAATGAGCAGGACTGTCTGGAGGTGGATGCCGCACTAACCAGCCTCGCTGCGGATTATGGATTGGAGGAATTATAATGTGGAGATTATGTAAGGAGACGGAAGAAAAGAGCAGGGAGCTGCGGCAGATATTCACTGAGACGCTTAAGGAGATGATATCCGAAAACGATAAGATTCTGGCTTTGGAAGCAGATCTGGGCGGAGCGTCCGGATTTCTGGACATCAGGCAGTCGCATCCCGCACAGTTTCTCGACGTGGGCATTGCGGAGGCCAATATGATCGGCGTAGCCGCAGGGCTGTCTATGCTCGGTTATATCCCATACGTGCATACCTTTGCACCGTTCGCCTCCCGCAGAGTAGAAGATCAAATCTTCCTTTCCGGTGCCTATGCCGGAAATACAATGAATATCTACGCTTCCGACCCCGGCGTCTGCGCGGCCACTAACGGGGGAACCCACACTTCGTTCGAGGACCTGGCTTTCATGCGGGCCCTGCCGGAAGCACTTGTCTTCGACCCGGCTGACGATGTACAGCTTCGATGGCTCGTACGTAAGCTGGCCTCCCATAAGGGCGTGCACTATATCCGCACAAGCCGGAAGTCTGCGGACCGGATATATGAGGAAGGTTCCACTTTTGAAATCGGAAAAGGAAACATATTAAAGGAAGGCACTTCTGTCCTGCTCATCGCTATGGGCGAAGTGCTCGGCGATGCTCTGAAGGCGGCACGGGAGCTTGCCCAGGACGGCATCTCTGTAGAGGTCGTCGACATGTTCACGGTCAAGCCTCTGGACACGGAACTGATACAGCGGGAATCCCGTGGAAAGCATCTTGTCGTCACCTTTGAAAACCACAGTGTCATCAACGGGCTCGGGTCTGCCGTATCCGATGTGTTGTCCGAGGCAGGGGCAGGTATTCCCTTAAGAAAAATCGGGGTAAACGACCAGTTCGGGCAAGTGGGAAGCATTCCGTACCTGAAAGAAGCCTACGGGCTGACAAAAGAACATGTCAAAGCGGTGATAACCGGGTATTTTAAAAATTAGGCTGGCTGCACGCTGATTGAGGATAACATGGCAGAATCACAAAATGCCAGTTCAAAACCGTGTGTGCCCTTGTAAACTGACGCTAAGAACATTGCAAACAAAAGGCCTCTGAGGGGAAACCGTTCAAGTTTTCTTCCCTCAGAGGTCTTTTTATAACAGTGTCAGTCCTCCAGTTCATACAGCCGTGCGGCGTTGCGGTACATGATGTCCTCTATCTCTTCCTCCGTCAGCAACGGCCATCCGCAGCGTCTGTTTATCTCGTTGAATCCGGTGCGGACTTTTTGGATGTGGCCTCGTATCTCGACCGAAGGATCTGCAGAAAACGGATAATTGTCCGGCGCCACAAAATCAGTGGCGAACATAATCTTATCGAGTACACCGTATTCCCTGGCCTGTACGAGGTTCCACGCAATCGTCATCTCTCTGTCGTAGGCCATGGATAGGTCTGTATACATCCGGTCTGAGTTGGCCATCAGGATGAACAACTGCTCCGTGTGCGGATACCCCATATGTTCGACTACTATCTTCATCTTCGGAAAGTCCATCATCACGTCATTTAGATGTTCCGGCCTGTAATATTTCATCGGGGCAAAGTAAGGAGGACATTCGCTCATTGCCGAGTGATGGTACTGGACGACAATGCCATGCTTCTGTGCCAGCTGATAGAATGGATAGACAGTCTTGTCATTGGCATTGTAATGCCCGCACGGAGGCGTGAGCAGCACGCCACGGATCCTGCCGTTTAAGACATCATCCTCAAACTTATCAAAAGCTGCCTGGTTGAAGCGGTTTATTTTGTCAATCGGCTCCACGCTCCCAAATGGAATGATAAAGTCTGGATATCTGCCATAGGCTTCCTGAATGTAGTTTTCACCCATATCTGTATTCCAGATCCGGTACATGGCCTGACCCATGGCAACTACCTTCTCTATTCCCATGTCCTTCCACATCTTAACCAGCTCATCCAGATCCATGTTCTCAGGGATGCGCCAGTTATCAAGCCACTGGTATCTTTCCTTATCAAAGTTTTCTTTTCTGATCAAATGCATATGAGCATCAATAATCATCCTTCATGCCTCCTTTGCTGATACTTATTGATCTTCGTTCCACTAGAAATTGTAATCGTCTACGGTATCCTTATCGAATTCCAGCACTGCATTGAACGTAATGTTCGTTCCGATTACAGATGAGTCCGGATATCCTTCCACAGTATCCCCTTCTTTATATTCTTTTCCGTCCGCCAGACAGCTGTATACGATATTGACCGCTTCTTTTCCAAGGGTCATTACATCCCACAGGCACCCTACTACATTCAGATTGTCTTTCTTCATATATTCTTTGATATTGTTCGGCTGCTCTGCGCCATATACGATCACTTCGCTTCTGCCGGATGCGTCCACTGCCTGTGCAGCACCCAGAAGTCCCGGTGTAGCGATGACGGCGATGAGGTCCAGATCTGGGTTGGCCGTCAGCAGATCCTGGCAGAGCGCGTACGCTTTCTGCTGGTCGCCGCCGTGATACACCGTAGGCATCACCTGGATATCAGGGAATTCGTTCTTCAGGACATCCTGAAGGGCCTCTTCCTTAAGCGTGAGGGAAGTCGCGGTCATATTACCGTTTACGACACCGACCTTGCCTTTTCCTTCCAGCATATCACCGATGGTCTTGCCCATCTGTTCCCCGTATATCTTGTCTCCGCACATGTTGATGAAATACTCGCGGGCTGTTTCGTCTACCACGTCATCATCCCATGTATATACACGGATTCCTGCATCCATAGCCTCTTTCAGCACCGGAACGAGTGCCTCTCCGTCTGCCGGGCATATGAGCAGCGCGTCCGTGTCTCCTCCGCTGATGAGGTCCTGTACCAGGTTCACCTGCTTGGACGCATCAAGCTCTGACGGTCCGATATAATCCAGCGTGATGCCCAGTTCGTCTGCCTGTTCTTTGGCCGCGTTATAATAGGATTCGAAGATAGGCATACCCATGACCTTTGGCATCATGACTACCTTAAGGTCCTCTGCCTTCTTTGTCTCTGCGGAACCGGACTTGCTGTCCTTATCGCCCGCTCCGCCTCTTGTACATCCGGCAAGCCCGAATACGAGAGCGAATGCCAGAATGACTGCCGTCAACTGTTTTACTTTTTTCATAGTTCTTCCTCCTTACATTGAGTTGGTTTGTTGTTTATTTTGACCGCTTATCATCCGTCTCTCCTTCAGTTTTCCGGAAAACTGCCGGATGAGCAGGACGGCAAGCAGGACAATCCCTATGAGCATCTGCCGTTTCAGAGAAGATATCTTATTCAGGTTAAGCCCGTTTCCCAATATTGCGAAGACGAGCACACCGATAATCGTGCCGGAGACTTTGCCGCTTCCTCCTGCCAGGTCGGTCCCTCCAAGCATGACAGCCGCCACGCCTTCGAACATATAGCTGGCCCCCGCGTCGGCTCTCGCCGTCGCAAGCCGGGAGGTCACGACGACGCCCGAGAGCCCGGCCAGAAGCGCTGCAGATGCGTAGCAGAGGATTATCGTCATCTTAACGTTGATACCGGCGAACCGGGAACCGACCGGCCCTGATCCGATCAGGTACACCTTCCGTCCGAACCGGCCCTTGTTCATCACGACAGACATAAGGATGACCAGGCCTGCCAATAGAAAGAGCTGGAGTGGAATCCCTGCCAGGTACCCTTGCCCAAGCATCAGAAATCCTTCCGGGAATCCTGAAATCGCGTCCCCCTTGGACAGTGCAAGCGCGATGCCCTGATAGAGTGTCATCGTTCCAAGCGTCGCCAGCATGGGCGCTATCTTAAGCTCTCCTACGAGCCAGCCGTTAAAGAGGCCAGCAAGAAGGGCCGCCATCAGGCTTAGCAGCACCGATGTCCAGATATTAAGGCCGCCCTTGAACAATACGCCTACCATGACCGACGTCATGCCAATCATCGCAGAGCTGGACATGTCGAATCCTCCGGTCAATATGACGAGCATGATGCCAAGGGATACGATGCCAAGTTCGCACATCTGCTGAAGAATCCTCATTAAGTTGCCAAATGCCAGGAATTCCGGTGTCGTCACACTAAGAAATATGGTCAGGCCCAGAAATACGATCAGAAGCAGTCTGTCATTTCCATCGAATGTTTTTGCTATTTTCTTCATCTGTATTCCCCCCGTTCTCTTTTCGTGTTGACCGCATCTATGATGACCGGTAAGACGATGCATATTCCGTTCAGTATGTTCTGCCAGTAGGCCTGTACGTGGGCCAGTACAAGTGCATTCTGTATGAGCCCCAGAAGCAGGACACCAAGCAGCGTGCTCAGCACATTTCCCTTTCCTCCGTTGATGCTTGTACCTCCAAGCACGACACTGGCGACGATCGTCATCTCCAGCCCGTTTGCCGCCGTCGGAAGGATGGCGCCGCTTGGTGAGAAATAGACGATTGCAGCTATACCGGTGAGCGCGCCCAGAGAGGCGAATACGAAGATATATACTTTACTCAGACTGACCCCCATCCGGACGGCAGCCGTTTTATTGCCCCCTACCGCATAGATCTGGCGCCCCATCTTCGTATACCGGAGTATGAGATGCATCGATAGCGCCGCCACAGCAAGTATGTAGATGCTGATGGGAATCCCAAGCCATTTACCAGTACCAATGGTCAGGAAGTATTTGGGCAGACCCATCAGCCAACTTCCCCGTGTCCAGTCCAGTATGAATCCACGGAAGATATTCATCATAGCCAGCGAGACGATGATGGGAGGCAGATTCGTCCTGGCAACAAGCGTTCCATTGACACCTCCGAGCAGGCTCCCAATTATGAGAAATGCCAGAAACATCGTGAATACGTTCAAGACCTGCATCTGCATAAGCTTCCCCGCCAGCACGCCGACCGTGACAAGCTGAGCAGACACGGATATATCGATGCCGCCTACGATGAGGACTGCCGTCATCCCCACTGCCATGATGGCATTAGCCGCATTGGTGGATATGATATTGATAAGGTTGAACGGTGTCAGGAACTGAGGATTGATCACCGTTGTAATCGCTGCGACTATCAGAATTGCTATCAGGAGCGTCGTCTCCCGCTTTGCAAATAATTTCTTCATCTCAAACCCCTTTCCGCACATCAGAGCGCTTTCTCCAGAATCTTTTCCTGCGTAGCCTCTTCCGCCTTCATTTCACCGACGATTCTGCCCTTCTTCATGACGACGATTCGGTCAGATACTTTTAGAATCTCAGGAAGTTCGGAAGATATGACAACGACACCCATCCCTCTTCCGGCCAGATTCCTCAGAAGCCTGTGGATCTCTGTCTTAGCTCCGATATCGACACCGGCCGTCGGTTCATCTACGATAAATATCTTCGGGTCCGTGGACAGCCATTTTCCGACTACTACCTTCTGTGCGTTTCCCCCAGACAGGTTTTCGATATTCATCTCCGGCAGCCTTGGCCGGATGTCCAGCTTCTCCATATTCTCATCTACAAGCTCGTCTTCCTTCTTCTTGTCAAGAAGGCTCATCTTACCGGTTATCTTATCCAGAACCGTGGCAGTCAGGTTGGCCCTCACGCTCTGCTTAACGATTATGCCCTGGGTCAGACGGTTCTCCGGAAGATATGCGAGCCCTTTCTTTATGGCACTCTGAGGATTGCCGATCTCCGTCTTCACCCCGTTCAAGAACAATTCTCCTGTATCAGGTCTCGTAATGCCAAACACGCTTTGAAACAGCTCGCTCCTTCCGGCACCTACAAGACCGGTAAGTCCCACTACTTCCCCTTTGTAAAGTGTAAAATCTATGTCCGCAAAGTTTCCTTCTTTGGAATACCCTTTCAGTTCCATGAGCTTATCATGGCGGTCCACTGGCTTCTTTTCCTCTATCTCATCGATTTTTCTGCCTACCATATGGACGACCAGCTTGTCCTCAGACATCTCTTCCGTCCGGAAGGTCCCGATATAGTTTCCGTCCCGGAGAATGCTGATCCGGTCAGATACACGGAATACCTCTTCAAATTTGTGGCTGATATACAAGATGGAAATGTTCTTTTTTCTCAGCATTTCAATAATATCATAAAGCTTATCTACCTCACCGCTTGACAGTGACGCGGTCGGCTCGTCCATGACTATGACCCTGGACTCAAAGTATACTGCTCTTACTATCGCCACCATCTGCTGTACGCCGATGCTTACATCTTCCAGCCTCTTCCTCGTATCTATCTCAATATCCAGAAGCTTCATGGCCTCCCTCGCCACCTTTTCCTGGCGTCTGTGGCTGATGAGCCTTTTATTATCCTTTCCCATGCAGATGTTCTCTGCTATGGAAAGATTCGGGTACAGGCTGATATCCTGATAGATGATAGATATTCCCTGCCGGATAGCAGAATACGGATCTGTGATGGTCTCTTTGGTCCAGCCAAGCCTGATCTTCCCGCCTTCATCCGGGTGGTACACCCCGGCAAGTATTTTTATCAATGTAGATTTTCCGGCTCCATTTTCACCGACAAGGGCGTGTACTTCTCCTTCTTTTAATTCCAGGTTTACATCATTTAATGCCTTTACACCGGGAAATGTCTTGCTGATATGTTCTAATTGAACTGCAATTTTATCCGCCATTGCTTCACTCCCTTTCCTCTATGGCACGTCATTATGCTTCCAGCGCGAACATCTCTTTCCTGTCCAGCAGGAACGGGAACATCACTGCGTTATAGCCGCTCATAGGAAGCACATCCTCATGGAGTGTGATGCCAAGTGTCTCTCTCATGAACTGCTGACGTTCCATTATTCTTGCATATACTTCCGGGTATCGGGACTTCAGCTCGCTTCTGAGCAATTCATCCGCAATTACGACCGTATCCTCGCAGATGGCCGTCATCACAGGCTGGTTCATACAGGCTACGATATCGCACTGGAAGTGGAGTCCGCTGCCCAGCTTAAGCTGTGACTTTTCACTTACCGGAGAATTGCTCCACTCATCCATACCGATACAGTGCCCGGGATTCAGGCCGACTCCAAACTTTTCCGACCCTACGTACCGGTGCACAGTTTCAAATATCTCTCCGCCTGTCGCTCCTTCTGTCACTGCGCTATACCATGCGGCAATCGCATGCCAGTAATTTTCATAAAATCCGTCAAACTCTTTTCTCTCTTCTTCTCCGAGCTTATCATACCCGGATGCCCCCATTCCGGATCTGGCGCACATAGATCCCCTTGTGGAATAAGAGATGGTCATCGGACTGCCATCCTCAAGCACCGAGAAGTCATCTGGACTCTTAAGTCCAAGGCTTACCGAACGTCTGCCGGCCAGTATATTAGCAAAGGTCATGCTCTCCCGGAGGTCTGCTCCTGACTGGCGTGAGATTTCCATCTCGCTCATTCCTGCCCTTGCACTTCTCAGCATTTTTCGAACACGGTTGGCAGCAGTTACAGACTGGTACTCGATAAACGCAATCTCGTTGGCGTCCCGCACTGTCATGCGCAGCCCGTCCGGAAGTCCCGTCAGCTCTCTTGTAAAGTCAGTTACCTGATCTTCCCCCGCAGCCTTATGAAGGGAGCGGACGATATAATAAGGGACATCGAACGTGTATGCTTCTTTGTCCTCGATTGCTTTCTCATAATATTTGTAACCGGCAAGACCTATCTGGCATCCTCTGCGTATGCCGATTGCCTCCATCATCTGTGACAGGGTGCTGCTGTTGTTGCGCGGCTGGCCCTGCAGGCTGAAGTTGCCATAATACAGCCGCTCCACTTCGTATGGGATGATGTAGCTGTAAGCCATGCCTTCATTACCTACCAGAATCCAAGTCTTCCCGTCCTTCCTGACGATGAGGAGCGTCTCTTCGAACCGGCAGTCATACCTGGTGAAATATTCTATATTTGCAAAATGTTCCCTGTCTCCATATAGTACTGCAAAGTCCAGATTCTTCTCCTGGATCCGTCTTGTAAGAAAATCCTTTCTTTTCTGATATACGCTGTCCTCCAGACGTACAGGCTTTACCTGTTCTTCATTTAGAATCCCTTCTGGGGTTTTTATCCTTACTACTCTGCTCATGTCGTTCTCCTCCTGCATGTTGACTATTAAACGTTTTATTTTTAGTGTCGTGAAGTGTATATGCTCTTATATGGCCGTCTCTACTTGCAAAAGAATATGGAATCATAAGCTTTTCCTGTTGATTTCCGCTCTACCCGCCTACATTTGAATACGGTATTTTCTATCTGGTGATCCGGATTGCTTATCTTAGCCAGCAGCTCCTCGATTGCCAGCTCTCCCATCTTCTTAAGCGGCATCTCCATCGTCGTCAGATTCGGTACGACAGCCTTTGACACGATGCTGTTATCGACGCCCATCACGGAGATATCCTCTGGTACCCGGTACCCGCTCCCCTGAATCTGCTCTATCATGCCGACCGCCATATTGTCATTGCCGCAGATAACAGCGGTGGGGGGCTCCGGCAATGCCAGCAGCTCCTTCGCGCAGCGCCGTCCGCTTTCTATTGTAAAATCCCCGTCCCTTACATATTCTTTATTCATTTGGAACTCATACTTGGTGATAGCCTTGATATATCCCCGGTATCTCAGGCGGATGTGCTGCTGATCACTCTTTACATCCACGAACGCGATCTTCTCGTGCCCGAGTGCCGCCAGATAATCCACCATACCGACCGTCATCTCTTCATTGTCAAACAATATACATGCGTGGTTCGTAAAATCGCTCCCGTTTTCCAGCAGGACATACGGAAAATCTTCTTTGAGGAAAAGCTTCAGCAGATTCTTTGACACTTCCCACGCCGACAAGATTGCCGCGCCGTCGATGATACGGCCCTGTATGCAGTCTTTCATATACCCCAGCGTATAATCTTCCTCCCCTACCTGGCCAATCTTGATCTGCAGATTATATCTTGTCATATGCAGACGGTCGTTGACGGCCTGTATGAGAGGCAGCTGATGCAGCCATGTAGAATCTCCGATTTCTCGTTCTGACAGTATGTATAGCAGAATCGTATTCGTCCTTCCGCTCGCCAGCCGCTGCGCCATCGTATTGGGAGTAAAGTGCAGGATCTTTATAGCATCCTCAATCCGCTCTTTGTTCTTCGGCTTCACCCCTTCCGGATTATTCAGATAATTAGAGATGGTGCCGACTGCCACGCCGGCTAATTTTGCCACATCCCGCAGTGTTGGATTATTCTTGCTCATACGTCACCCCTGCTGTTTCACTTGAACTAGTACAATTTGATTATCCTATACAGATATCCGAAATGATATTGGTAATTATTGGTCTTATCTGCTGTAAGTATGAACCGGTTCATTTACAACTTTAATTCTAATGTTGGACATGTTCATTTGCTATTGGCGAAAGCACATAATTTACTTTTTTATTTTTATCACATATCACAGTATCGTCTTTGTGAGCCGTCCATTTTAAGCCGACCGGTTGACATGTGCCGGGCAGCTCTATAATATGGGGCTCAGACAGAGACATCTGTTACTATTTCTCATAATGATAGGAGGTAATTGGATGAGCATCCGTATGAATGGTTATTTAGAAAGCAAAGATAGAAAAAGGAGGGCGCCGGTCTATACGATGGATAACGGGAAGATATGTGTGAGCATCTGTTCCTATGGAGGGTATATAACCTCCTTACAGGTGCCGGACCGGAATGGGACCTGTGGTGACATCGCCCTTGGATTTGACAATCTGGATGATTATGAACGTACTACCTTTGCCCCTTGCGGGATTGTGGGCAGATATGCCAACCGGATAAAGAACGGGAGGTTCTTAATAGGCGGTAAGGAGATCCAGGTTGCCCGAAACGACGGCTTTCATCATCTTCACGGCGGAAAAAAAGGATTCCACCGTTACATGTGGAATCCTTCTGTATGTATGGATGACAGCGGACAGGAATATGTCCGGCTGGAACGTCTGAGCCCGGACGGTGAAGAAGGCTTCCCCGGCAACCTGTCGGTCTCTGTCCATTTTGCCTTAAATAAACAGAACGAGCTTTCCATTCGCTTTCTGGCGGTCAGTGACAGAGATACGGTATGCAGCCTTTCAAACCATATGGCACTGAATCTGGATGCGTGCCGTTCCTCCACCTGTCTGGACCACCGGCTGAAGATATATGGCAGCTCCTTTGCACCTGCCGGCGATGATGGCATTCCAACGGGCCAGGTGCTATCCACCAGTCATACGAACATGGACCTGGGGACGGAACAGCCCATAGGTACGCAGATTGATATGCCTTCCGCATTTACAGAGACTTTCGGCGGCTATGACCATAACTGGTTCCTGGACGGCGGCACCCACCTGAAGCCCTGCCTCTTGCTCACCCATCCGGGCAGCGGGCGTACGTTAGAGTGCTTCACTACCATGCCCTGTGTCCATGTCTATACTGCCAACTCTCTCAACGGCAGCGAGACAGGCAAATATGGCGTTACGTATAAGAGGCACTGCGCCCTCTTCACCGAGACACAGTATGCGCCTGACAGTGTGAATCATCCGGAATGGGCACAGCCTTTCTTAAAAGCAGGGGAACTGTATGACCATACGACTGTCTATCGGTTTTCCTCGCCATGCCTTACAGAAGGCAGCTGAGTTTAGGATCTTGTTCCTGTATCGTCTTCTGGATAGCATCCTTGACCTGTTCGGCTATCTCGGTCGTCTTCATATCCTTATACTCGTCATAGCAGAGCGGTTTTAAAAAATGGACCTGGACGGTCACCGGCTTCGTCGTACTAGAGTCGAACGGGACGAACGAATCGATAAGGGCAACCGGAACAATCGGACATCTTGCCTTTGTGGCTGCCTTGAAGCTGCCTCCCTTGAACGTCTGCACTTCATTACCATTTCTGGAGCGGGTGCCTTCCGCAAAAATAAGATAGTTCCTTCCGTTCTTTACCTCATCGGCAACGTCGATGATAACCTGCATTGCCTGTCGGACATCGTCCCGGTCAATCATATATGCCTTCATACACGCGAATACCTGCTTCAGGAACTGGATATTGGCAACTTCTTTTTTCGCCACGACAGAAAATGGGCGCGGGCAGGCCTGTATGATTGCCAGTACATCATATAATCCCTGATGGTTGGGAAAGAACATAAATCCATCTTTTTCCGGTATGTTTTCTTTTCCGTGTACTTCAATCGTAACATTTCCGCCTTTGTTTGCGCGGGTCGTTATGAATTTCAGCATTTCAAATCGTTTTTCTTCCGAATACTTGTCCACATGGGAGGCATAATAACATAACTTGACCCACATAAATGGTACGAGGAAGATATTCCTGCATACCATAAGCAATATTCTCTTCATTATCTTTCATACTCCTTAATAGCAGTTTCGTACAGATTATTACCTTCACAGTCCGCTACGACGATAACCGGAAAGTTCTCCACGGTCAGCTTACGTATGGCTTCCGTCCCCAGATCATCGTATGCTACGACTTCAGACTTTTTGATACATTTGGAAAGCAGTGCCCCGGCACCGCCCACCGCCGCAAGGTAAACACTTTTGTTTCTTACGATAGCATCCAGTACCTCTTTGCTCCTTTTTCCCTTTCCAATCATGGCACCGAGCCCCATGTCAAGAAGCCTTGGGGTATATCTGTCCATACGGCTGGCAGTCGTAGGTCCGGCTGAACCGATGGTTCGTCCTTCTCGCGCAGGCGACGGTCCCATATAGTATATGACTTGGCCTCTGACATCAACAGGAAGTTCTTCGCCAGCGGATAATGCCTCATCCATCCTCTTATGGGCAGCGTCCCTTGCTGTATATATTGTCCCGGACAGATAGATATATTCCCCCGCGCGAAGTGTTCGGGCAGCCTCTCTTGTTATCGGCGCTTTAATATGCTTTTCCATCATAATATATTTCCTTTCACGTACTTTGTATTAGCTTATAATTCCCTGATTACATGTCTGTTCACATGGCAACATATATTGACCGCCACAGGCAGGCCCGCGATGTGGGTCGGGTAAGTATTTACATGGACCGCAAGTGCTGTCGTCGTGCCTCCAAGGCCGCCGGGCCCGATGCCAAGGCCATTAATCCTATGCAGCAGCTCTTCCTCCAGTTCCGACACCCAAGGAATGTCTGCGTGTGAGCCGACCTCCCTCGTTAGTGCCTCTTTGGACAGAAGTGCACATTTCTCGAAAGTGCCTCCTATGCCGACTCCGACTACCATCGGGGGGCAGGCGTTCGGTCCTGCGTCTCTGACAGCAGTCAAGACCGCATCTCTCACCCCGTCTAATCCGTCCGCCGGCTTCAGCATAAAGACGCGGCTCATATTCTCGCTGCCAAATCCTTTCGGAGCAACCTTCACAGTAACCTTATCCCCAGGCACGATACTGTAGTGGATGACTGCCGGGGTATTGTCCTTCGTATTCTCTCTGATGACAGGGTCGCCTACCACGGATTTGCGGAGGAATCCTTCCATATAACCCCTTCGCACCCCTTCGTTTACCGCCTCCTCAAGGCTTCCGCCCGTAAAATGGACGTCCTGTCCTGCTTCTATGAATACGACCGCCATACCAGTATCCTGGCAGATAGGAATCATGTCATCCGCCGCAACCTTCAGATTCTCCTGCAGCTGCTCCAGAATCTGCTTCCCAAGCGGGGCCTCCTCGCTCTCAGCCGCCTCTTTCATCGCTATATCCATATCCTTCGACAGAAAATGGTTCGCTTCTATACACATCTCTTTGATATTATCAATAATAATACCTACGTCAATTGTACGCATGATTTACCTCCCGGTTTAAAATTGGATCGTTTTCACTTGTTATAGTATAAAGGTTTTAACGCCACATGTCAAAATCGGGGACAGGGCAAAATCGGGTTGGGGACGGGGGAAATTGAAATTTCCCCCGTCCCCAACCCGATTTTGCCCTGTCCCCGATTGAACTTTTCCACAAGTAACGCTATAATATGACCAAGAGATTTAGAAAATTTTACATATATGAAATGGGAGGGTTATAACATGACTACTGATATCAACATGGAGCTGCTGCAAAAGGACGCTGTGGATATCTTTCATTCCGGGTTCGCCTGTTCGGAATCTATCATCTATGCAATCAAAAAGCACTTTGAACTCGATATGTCTGATGACGCTATAGCGATGAGCTCCGGTTTCCCCTGGGGGCTCGGAGGCGGCGGATGTATCTGCGGCGCGCTTGCCGGAGGTACGATGTGTATCGGATATTTCTTTGGACGGACCACACCAGGCGATGAAAAGATTAACCGTTGCTTTGAGCTGACTAATGAGCTGCACGACTACTTTAAGTCGACCTGCGGCGGTACATGCTGCCGTGTCCTGACACGGGGGATGGAGCGGAATTCTCCTGAGAGGAAGGCTCAGTGTACGCAGTTTGTAGCCGACACGGTCAAGAAAGTTGCTGAGATTATAATCCGAGAGTTATAGTCTCCTTTAACAATACCGCCATAGAAAGGAACAGGGAGTGAAAACCGGTAAGAACTTAAGAAAAAAGATAAGGCGGGTAGATGTCCAGGTGTCTATCTTGATTATTATTACAACTATATTCTGTTCCTCTATCATATTCCACATAGGATATATTCTGGCATACAGGGACATGATACGGAATCTTGAGGAGAGAGTCACTGCTATTCACGACTATCTTGAAGACAGCCTGGACAAAAATACCTTCCGTGATATCAATACGAAGGAAGACATGGACAAGCTTTCCTATATCTCCATGAAGAAGGTGCTGGAAGACGTCAAGATGTCAACAAATGTCCGCTATCTATATACAGCCAAGAAAGACAACAGCGGAAATTTTATCTATGTCATAGACGGACTGGATTATAAAGCCGCAGATTTTCGTTATCCTGGAGATACGATAGAGCATGAGATATATGAAGACATGGAACGCGCACTGAATGGAGAAATCGTATTGCCTGATGATATTAAACAGACAGACTGGGGGAACATATTTATTACATATTTCCCCATACACGATAAAAATGAGGTTGTCGGCGTGCTTGGCATCGAGTTTGAAGCGGCTCATCAGTATGACACCTTCCACAAGATGAAGCTGTTTCTGCCGTTTATCATCCTCATTACCTGTATAGTCGGAACAGCCGCGGCAGTCCTCGTCTTCCGGAGAGTATCAAATCCGGCCTATAAGGACTTGGCCAATACGGACCATCTGACAGAGCTTAAGAATCGCAATGCCTTTGAAACGGACTTGAACAATCTGGATGCCAGGATAAAAAAAGACGGGATAGGCATCGTCATCGCTGACCTCAACAGACTGAAGCTCGTCAACGACCGGTTAGGCCACAGCACCGGCGATGTGTTTATACTGACAGCTGCCAGGGCCATACAGTCTGCGATTACAAAAAACAGTACAGCCTACCGGCTTGGGGGCGATGAATTTGTCATCCTCTTCTGGGATACGGATGCAGGAGAGATGAAAAGCTTCGTAGAAAATGTCAACAGCAGGCTGGCAGAGCTTTCGGCAGAACTTGCACTGGAAATCCCCCTGACGCTTTCCATTGGCTATGAACTGTTCCATCCTGAAAAAGATAAAAATCTAATGGATCTGTTCAAACGGGCGGATGCCGCCATGTACAGACAGAAAAAAGAATTTCATAATAATGAAGCAATATAAAAGCTGCCCCTTTATAGGGGCAGCTTTCTTATGAAAATTATTATGTTGACATAAATGTAAATCTGTGTTTTAATACATATGTAGTTAATTAGTCAAGTAATTAACCAAATAAGATAGGAGGGATAATATGAAGCAGGAACTAGACCAGGAAAAGCCCATCTTCATACAGATTGCAGAAACCATAGAAGATGGCATATTGACCGGGGCTTTCCACGAAGAGGAACAGATTCCTTCCATTACGGAATTCTCCGTTAATTATAAAATTAATCCGGCGACAGCACTAAAAGGAATTAATCTACTAGTAGACGAATCAATCTTATTTAAAAAGCGGGGTGTGGGAATGTTTGTATCAAATGGGGCCGTACAGAGATTAAAGGATAAGAGGCAGAGTCAGTTTTATGACAGCTATATCTGTAAGCTGATAGAGGAAGCCAAAAGGCTAGGTATTACAAGTGAAGACATTATCGCGATGATCGAAAGGGGATTTGTAAAATGAAAGGAATAGAGATTAAAGGCATTTCCAAGACTTTTAAAGACACAAAAGCTTTGGCTGACGTAAATATTCAACTAGAAGAGGGTAAGATCTACGGTCTTTTAGGGAGAAACGGGGCAGGCAAATCTACGCTTCTGAATATCATCAATAACCGGATATTCCAAGATGAGGGAACCGTGACGCTAGACGGCGAGCCTGTGAAAGAGAATGAGCAGGTGCTATCCCGCTTTTTTCTGGTGAATGAAAATAATCTGTATCCAGAGGGAATGAAAGTGAAAGAAGCCTTCTTCTGGGGCAAAGAATTCTATCCTGATTTCGATATGGAATATGCAAATAAGCTGTGCAAAGTATTCGAGCTACCTAAAAAAAGGAAAATCAAAAACTTATCTACCGGCTATCAGTCTATATTTAAGAATATCATGGCTCTTTCCGTCAATGTTCCATATGTATTTTTAGACGAACCTGTCCTTGGACTGGATGCATACCACAGAGATCTGTTTTACAGGCTTCTTATCGAGAAGTATGCCCAAAACCCATTTACCGTGGTAATTTCAACCCATCTGATTGAAGAGGTGACTAATATTGTGGAACATGTCGTTATTATAAAAAACGGACAGATTATCAAAAATGAATCAAGAGATGATATTCTGAACGGCGGCTATTGTGTATCCGGTCCGGCTACGATGGTCAATGCATATATATCAGGCAGGGAAACGATTGGGGAAGATACGATTGGGGGCCTGAAAACCGTATATCTTCTAGGTAGGCCGGATGATGTACTCCCTGACGGACTGGAGATATCGTCCATGGATCTGCAGAAATTATTTATTCAGCTGACAGGCGTATAAGGAGGGAATTAGAATGAAAAAAGCACTGAGATATCAGTTATCAGACTTAAAACTTGTGTTTATCTGTTATTTTGCCATCTTATTATTCATTTTTGCAGCAGGCTTCATCGGTCTAAGTCTCGTAAAGATTAATATTGGAAGTGGATCTGTATCTATAGGAATGAGTGGCGCATTCGTATGCCTGATAACAGGCATCAGCATGTTCAGCGAGCACTTCCTCATGCTGATACAAAATGGTTTCAGCAGGAACATATATTTTAAAAGCAGCCTTTGTACGATAGGCATATTCAGCGTCGTTTTTGCCATTGCAGAGGGGCTTATGACTAAGTTGATTCAGATTGCGGCACTATCCTATAAAAATATAAAGGTTAATACTTCCATCCAGATGATTTTCCCTTCTCTCCATGAGAAGCTGGACGGGACAGCGGGATTCTTGATGAACATGCTGCTGACTGCTCTCATGACAGGATGCCTTTTTCTGCTTGGCTATCTTGTGGCAGGCATCTTTTACCGGCTTCCTAAGCACTTCAAGACACCCTTTGCAATCTGCCTGCCGGTAACGTTATTTATCATACTGCCATTAATCTGCGGGTTATTCCCATCAGCCTGGAATACATTTGTAGATATTCTTTTAACCGTTATGGGAATTAACTCCAATAATCTAATTCTTACTTACCTGTCCTTTATCATTACTTTTATACTATTATCTGCGGCAAGCTTCGCTGTCGTAAGGCGGGCAGAAGTAAAATAACATAATATACGAAAAAGGGGGAACCTGAACTACTGGTTCCACCTTTTACTACTTACTGCTCTTTTGTGTTTTCTTCCTGTTCTTCTTCCGTATCTTCATCGTCCCCTTTACGGACCTTTGCAATGCTTGCAACCGTATCCCCGTCAGGCAGGTTGATAAGCCGTACTCCTGATGTCACACGGCCAAGAGAGGATATGTTATCACATTTCATGCGGATGATGATGCCGCCTGTGTTGATGATCATAATCTCATCATCTAAATCTACTGCTTTTACACCGACGACGTTACCTGTCTTTTCCGTAATCTTATAGCATTTTACACCTTTTCCGCCACGGTTCTGGCTTGTGAACTCTTCCATCTCCGTACGTTTTCCCATACCTTTTTCAGATACGATAAGCAAGTGCGTTCCCTGAGAATCCAGCTGCATGCCGATGACCTCATCACGGTCTGCCAGGTTCATTCCCCGTACTCCCATAGATGTCCTGCCTGTGGAACGTACATCTCTCTCATTAAAACGGATGCACTGACCATATTTGGTCACAAGGATAATATCACGTTCATTGTTCGTATACTTGACCTCTATGAGCTCATCCTCTTCCCTGAGCGTGATTGCTGCAAGTCCGGTCTTGCGCACATTGGCATAATCTTTTATCGGAGTCTTCTTGACGAGTCCCTTCTTTGTAGACATGAAGAGATATTCGCCCTCTTTATATTCTTCAATCGGAATCACTGCCGTAATTTTCTCTTCCGGCATAAGCTGCAGAAGATTGATGATTGCGGTCCCTCTTGAGGTCCTGCCTGCTTCGGGAATCTCATATGCCTTGAGACGGTATACACGGCCTGTATTGGTGAAGAACATGATATAATGGTGCGTATTCGTCATAAAAAGTTCTTCTACATAGTCCTCTTCCAGTGTCTGCATACCCTTGATGCCTTTGCCGCCCCTGTGCTGTGCCTTGAACGTGTCATTAGACATACGTTTGATATAGCCAAGCTTTGTCATTGTAATGACTACATCCTGTCTCGGTATCAAATCTTCCATAGAGATGTCAAATTCATCAAAGCCGATAGATGTCTTTCTTTCATCTCCGTATTTATCCCGGATTACGATAATCTCTTCTCTTATGACGCCAAGCAGCAGCTTTCTGTCTGCAAGGATTGCTTTCAGTTCTCCTATCTTTTTCATGAGTTCTTTATACTCATTTTCAAGCTTCTCCCTTTCCAAACCTGTCAGGGCACGCAGACGCATGTCCACGATGGCCTGTGACTGTACGTCGGATAAGCCGAAGCGTTCCATCAATTCAGCTTTTGCGGCCTGGACATTGTCTGAACCTCTGATGATTCTGATAACCTCATCAATATTATCAAGAGCTATCAGCAATCCTTCCAGGATATGTGCACGTTCTTCTGCTTTGTTTAGCTCATATTTTGTACGCCGTGTCACGACTTCTTCCTGATGCTGCAGATAATAATTCAGCATATCAAGAACATTCATGACTCTCGGCTCGTTGTTGACAAGGGCAAGCATGATTACGCCGAACGTATCCTGCAGCTGCGTATGCTTATACAGCTGGTTCAGTATAACATTTGCATTGGCATCCCGCCTCAGTTCGATACAAACACGCATACCTTCCCTGTTTGACTGGTCGCTCAGATCGGTAATTCCATCAATCTTCTTATCACGTACCAGTTCTGCAATCTTTTCAATGAGACGGGCTTTATTGACCATGTATGGAAGTTCTGTCACGATAATACGGCTCTTTCCGTTTGGCATCGTCTCGATGTCGGTCACCGCGCGGACGCGGACTTTTCCACGGCCGGTCCGGTATGCTTCCTCTATGCCTCTTGTGCCGAGTATCATTCCTCCGGTCGGGAAATCGGGACCTTTTATCACCTTAAGTATATCCTCAATCGTCGTCGCTTCATTATCTTCTATCTCGTCATCGATGATTTTGACAACTGCATTGATAACTTCAGCCAGATTGTGTGGCGGTATATTCGTGGCCATTCCGACCGCGATACCGGATGTACCGTTGACGAGCAGATTGGGGAATCTGGCAGGAAGTACCGCCGGTTCCTTTTCTGTCTCGTCAAAATTCGGTATAAAGTCTACCGTGTCTTTGTTGATATCTGCAGTCAGTTCCATCGATATCTTGCTCAGCCTTGCCTCCGTATAACGCATGGCAGCTGCGCCGTCACCGTCCACCGAACCAAAGTTGCCGTGTCCGTCCACGAGCGGATATCTTGTAGTCCATTCCTGGGCCATATTGACAAGCGCTCCGTAGATGGAACTGTCGCCGTGTGGATGGTATTTACCCATCGTATCACCCACGATACGGGCACATTTCCTGTGCGGCTTATCCGGGCCGTTGTTCAATTCAATCATGGAATAGAGAATCCTTCTCTGTACCGGCTTCATGCCATCTCTTACATCCGGCAGTGCACGTGATGCGATTACGCTCATGGCATAGTCGATATAGGAGGTCTCCATCGTCTTTTTCAAATCCACTTCATGGACTTTATCAAATATATTATCTTCCATCGTTTACCTCCTACACGTCCAGATTCTGTACATATTTTGCATTTTCTTCTATAAACTCGCGTCTAGGTTCTACTTTATCACCCATAAGAGTTGTAAATGTAAGGTCGAGCTCAGAAGTGGTCTCATCATCCATCGTCACACGGAGCAATATGCGGTGTTCAGGATCCATGGTCGTCTCCCAGAGCTGTTCTGCATCCATTTCTCCAAGTCCTTTATAACGCTGTATCTTGTTGCTCCCGTCTCGGCCTACTTCTTTTAGTATTCCGTCCAGTTCTTCATCGCTGTATGCATACCATACCTTCTTGTTCTTCTCCAGCTTATAGAGCGGCGGCTGTGCAAGATATACGTAACCTTCTTTGATCAGATCAGGCATAAAACGGTAGAGGAATGTCAACAATAAGGTACTGATATGTGCACCGTCTACGTCGGCATCTGTCATGATGATAATTTTATGATAACGTAGTTTTGATATATCAAAGTCATCGTGTATTCCTGTACCGAATGCAGTGATCATGGCTTTGATTTCCGCATTGGCATATATCTTATCTAGTCTCGCCTTTTCTACATTCAGTATCTTTCCGCGCAGGGGAAGTATGGCCTGTGTTCCTCTGTCACGTGCCGTCTTTGCAGATCCGCCCGCGGAATCACCCTCTACGATGTAGATTTCACAGTTTTTCGGGTCTTTGTCAGAACAGTCTGCAAGCTTCCCTGGCAGCGACATGCTGTCAAGGGCAGATTTTCTTCTCGTCAGATCCCTTGCCTTTCTTGCTGCTTCCCTTGCCCGCTGTGCCATGACTGATTTTTCAACCGTCATCTTCGCCACGGACGGATTCTGCTCAAGGAATACTTCCAGCTGGCTGCTGACGACACTGTCCACAGCGCCTCTTGCCTCACTGTTGCCAAGCTTCTGTTTCGTCTGTCCCTCAAACTGCGGATCTTCTATCTTTACGCTGATGATTGCAGTGAGCCCTTCTCGTATATCTTCACCTGACAGGTTTGGTTCACTGTCTTTCAGCAGCTTATTTTTTCTGGCATAATCATTAAACGTCTTTGTCAGCGCATTACGGAAACCGACGATATGGGTGCCGCCTTCCGGGGTGGTTATATTGTTGACAAATCCATATGTGTTGTCACTGTAAGAATCGTTGTGCTGCATTGCCACTTCTACAGCCACATTATTTACGAGCCCTTCACAGTAGATGATATTTTCGTAGAGCGGCGTCCTGCTCCGGTTCAGATATTCGACAAACTGCTTGATACCGCCTTCATAGTGGAATACCTTCTCCACAGGCTCGTCCTCCGGCCTGTCGTCGCGCAGGACGATCTTTAATCCTTTTGTGAGGAAGGCCATCTCTCTGAACCTCTGTTTTAGTACATCATAATCAAATATGGTCTCCTCAAAGATAGTATCATCCGGAAGGAACGTTACCTTCGTACCTGTCTTATCTGGTCCACATTCACCTATGACTGCCAGCTTCTTTGCAACTTTGCCGCGTTCATAGCGCTGCATATATACTTTACCTTCACTATAGATTTCAACTTCCAGCCAGTCTGACAGAGCATTTACAACAGAAGCACCTACACCGTGGAGGCCTCCGGATACTTTGTATCCTCCGCCGCCGAATTTGCCGCCTGCATGTAGTATGGTGAATACGACTTCAACAGCGGGCAATCCTGCCTTGCTGTTGATTCCCACAGGAATACCGCGGCCGTTATCCACAACCGTTACAGAATTATCTTGATTTATCATTACGTATATGGTATCGCAGAATCCTGCCAGGGCTTCATCAACTGCATTGTCCACAATCTCATAGACAAGATGATGGAGTCCACGTGCTGATGTACTGCCGATATACATACCGGGCCGTTTTCTGACAGCTTCCAGACCTTCTAATATCTGAATTTCGTCCGCGCCATATTCGTGCTGCACCTTTTCTGTACTCATTCTAATCCTCCTAGTTCTCTTTTGCTACTTGTCCGTCCTGGACATGAAATACTTTGTTTATAGAAAAACGATGATTCACAAACTCATCCACACCGGTACACGTGATTAACGTCTGTATATCATGAATACTATCTAATAAATAGTTTTGCCTGTGTTTGTCAAGTTCAGACAATACATCGTCAAGTAATAGCACAGGGGTATCATGTATCGACTGTCTGACCAGCTCGATCTCTGATAGCTTGAGCGACAGCGCGGCAGTCCGCTGCTGTCCCTGGGAACCGAACCTGCGGATATCAAGGTTCCCGGCCATAAAGCATATGTCATCCCTGTGGGGCCCTACTGAAGTGCTTTTTATCTTCATGTCCCGTTCCCTATTTTTGGACAGAGCCTGCTCAAGCGTAAGGTTCCCGATGCTCGGCTCATAAATCAAATGAATCTCTTCTCTTTGTCCTGTCAATTTTTTGTGTATATTAGAAATTATTTTGTTTATTTCATTTACGAACTGTTTTCTTCTATCCATAATCTTGTTACCGTATTGGATGAGTTGGATTTCCCATACATCCAACGTTTCCATTAGATTTCTCTGTTGGGTGATATCTTTTAACAAATGATTTCTCTGATTTACGATACGATTATAATTAGATAAATTATTAAGATATACCTTATCAAGCTGTGATAATTCAAGATCTATGAATCTTCTTCTCTCCGATGGCCCGTTTTTTATGATGTTCAGGTCTTCGGGAGAGAAAAATACGATATTGATGATTCCGAACAGTTCGCTTGCCTTACGTATGGGAATCTTATTGATTGCAATTCCCTTCGGACTGTTTTTCTTCAGATGCATGTCGATCTGATACGTAATACCGTTTTTTTCCACAACTGCCTCTATATGTGACTCTTCCTGCCCAAATTGAACCAGATCCCTGTCTTTTGTTCCTCTGTGGGATTTGGTCGTACCTGATAGATATATAGATTCCAGGATATTGGTTTTTCCCTGTGCATTGTCCCCATAAAAGATATTTGTAGCATCATCAAACTCTAGTTTTAAAAGATCATAATTTCTAAAATTCTTTAACTTTAAAGATTTAATCTTCAATTTTTATTTCTTCCCCGTCAAATGTTACCACATCGCCGGCATGGAGCTTTCTTCCACGGCGGGTATCTGTCTCTCCATTGACCCGGACGAGACCGTCCTGGATCGCTTCTTTGGCCTCAACGCCGGAATCCACCAGGCCTGCAGCCTTGAGCGCCTGTCCAAGCTTGATGAATTCTTCTCTCAATTTTATACTCTGCATATTATTTTCCTTACTTGCAATGTTGTGCTTATTGATTATGCTGCATTAAAATTTACCGGCAGAATCAGATAGATATAGTTCTCCCCGTCGTCTTTTATGAAACATGGAGCTTTTGCATTCATGAGATAAAGTGTGACTTCTTCATCATCGATGACACGAAGCGCATCGATAAGAAACTTCGGATTAAATCCGATAAGAAGATCCTTCCCTTCTTTTTCAATCACTATCTCCTCGTTCATAGAGCCGATCTGCGACTTGATCTTCAGCTCCATGATCTCGTCGCCAATATTGATGATAATCGGCTTCTTATCTCCTTCTTTTACGAGAAGCGTCGCCCTGTCGATACAACTGAGCAGCTCTCTCTTGTTGATTCTCACTTTTGTCTCATAATCGCTGGAAAGCATCTGGTCAATCTTGAAGTATTCGCCTTCTATGAGCCTTGAGACTACGATTGTCTGGTCAAACTCAAATACAATATGGTTATTCGTGTATGAGATATTCACCATGCTTTCTGCCTCTCCGGAAAGTATCTTGCTCACTTCCGTAAGGGTCTTGCCTGGTACGACTAGCTTCTTGTCTGCGACTTCATTTCTCAATTCTATCTTGCGGATAGATATTCTGTGTCCATCAAGAGATACGACTCTTAAGATACTGTCTTTTATCTCGAACAGTTCACCAGTCATTAATTTGTTGCTCTCTGTATCGGCAATTGAAAAGATAGTCTGCCGGATTACTTCTTTCAAAGTAAACTGTGATATTTCTATCGACTCCTCTTTCTCTATAATTGGCAGGTATGAGAACTCTTCTCCTGGCTTTCCTGACAGATCGAACTTTGCCTTTTCACAGGTAATGACTGTCTGAAGATTTGCATCCGTTTCGATTACGATATCATTGTCCGGAAGTTTTCTTACGATTTCTGAAAAGATTTTTGCATCGATAGCAATCATCCCACGTTCTGCAATCTCTCCCTCTATCTCTGTCTGTATTCCCAGTTCCATATCATTTGCTGTCAATTTGATAATGTCAGTAGTAGCATCAATAAGGATACACTCCAGTATTGGCATTGTCGTCTTAGAAGGGACAGCTTTGGATACGATGCTGACTCCTTTTACAAGGTTTGATTTGCTGCATATAATCTTCATGTGTATAACTCCTTTCGTGCGGCGCTAATATATAAATATATAAAAGATTTCCGTATTCTTCTTATTAGGGGCTGTGGAAAAGAGGATAACCATCCTGAGCCCTCTGGCTGCCATTGTTTTGGCATCTCATAACTGTGTGGAATGTGACGGGGTTATATGTGGATGCTGTTTGGATAACTTTTTCGTAATTCACTATTTTATTTCTGCAACAAGAGATATCCATAGGTTGTCCACAATTTTATTAACATTAAGCCGGATTAATTTTCTTCTTTATGATGCTTACCGTATTCGATAACGTTTCATCAGTCGTGACTTCTTTTGTTATCTTGTCAACTCCATGCTTTACTGTGGAATGGTCTTTCCCTCCCAGGAAGATGCCGATTGATTTCAATGGCGTGTCTGTCATGGAGCGGATAAGATACATCGCAATCTGCCGTGGGTTGGATATGTCTGCATTTCGTTTATTGCTTTTCAAATCGACGATGGATACGCCGAAATGCTCGGAAACGATATCAAGTATGAGTTCGGGCGTCACTTCCCTGTTGTTTTTGGAGGATATGATATCTTTCAGAGCTTCAGAAGCTAGGGTGATATCTATCTCAGTGGCATTGTTATTCAGCTTGTACAGCGCTATCAGCTTATTCAGGGAACCTTCCAGCTCCCGGATGTTTGTCTTTATATTAGTAGCGATATATTCGATGACATCCTGAGGTATATTATATTTTTCCAGTTTGTCGAGTTCGATCTTCTTCTGAAGGATTGCCATCCTTGTCTCATAATTCGGAGCCGAGATATCCGCGATAAGCCCCCACTCGAACCGGGTGCGTAGCCGTGCCTCCAATGTCTCGATATCCTTGGGAGGCTTATCACTTGAAATGATAATCTGTTTTCCAGAAGTATGGAGATGGTTGAACGTGTGGAAAAATTCTTCCTGGGTACTTTCTTTTCCTATTATAAATTGTATGTCGTCTATCAGAAGAACATCATTATTTCTATACTTGTCGCGGAACTTTGACATGGCCGACTCATTGCCGGCCGTCTTACCATTCTTCAGTGCGTCAATCAGCTCATTTGTAAACGTTTCGCTCGTTACATACAGGACCTTCTTCTTTGGACTATTTTCCAATATAAAATGTGCGATTGAATGCATGAGATGGGTCTTTCCCAATCCTACGCCTCCGTATAGGAAAAGAGGATTGTATACTTCTCCCGGTGATTCCGCTACCGCCAGGGAAGCCGCATGGGCAAAGTTGTTGTTGCCGCCTACGACAAACGTATCGAAAGTGTACTTTGGATTAAGCCCGGCCTTCTCGGCTGCGGACTTCGACTTTTTCTTCTGGCTCGCTTCAATGGCCATATTCTGAATCTCATCGATTCTTTCATCATCTTCAGATAAGAATATAACCTCATATTCCGTTCCCGTAATCTCTGCAATACAGACTTTAAGAGGGAGCAGATACTTCTTTTCGATATATTCCACACTTGCATTCATATTGACAAGTATGAATACCGTGGTTTCTATAACGTCATAAACCTTTAAAGGCTGGATCCATGTAGAGAAAGATACGTTGGACAACCCATGCTCGATTCTAAGATGCTCTATAATCTCCTGCCATTTTTCCTTCACAATGTTCATTCCGGTAAACTCCTAATCTTTCCATTTAAAAGGGTTTTAAGCATAAACCCGTTCTTTACATTTTACATCAAAATCACTATTTAAGCAACGATTATTCATG